>JBAQQX010000003.1:0-111187 GCA_049295575.1 Saccharimonadales bacterium (SeqCode) | reverse complement strand
TTTGTCCGGCCGCTGCCTTACCACGGTTCTGAATACCGTTATATGCAACGATTGTGATAGCGGCAAGGATACCGATAATTACGATAACGATCAAGAGTTCAACGATTGTGAATCCCTTTTCCGTTTTTATGTTTTTTATATTTTGAAGACTCATTTCTAAGTGCCCCCTAGTTAATTGTATTTCACTTGTAATATTACTATGTTCTACTATTAAGCACAAGCATAATATTATCGCTTTTTTGCCTATAATTCTGCTAGGAATATAACACTATCGAGTGTAGTCCAGGTGGCGCTAGACGCGTAGAGTTCGACGTTGCCGTTAGGTAGGATGTCAACGCGACAATAGGCGTCGGCACATACTGACGTACTTAGGATTCGATCCTTCGGACGGTAGCCGGCTGGCAGATTAGCTACGACTGTGCCCGCGGCTGTGTTGCCGTTCTTGATGATGCCTTTTAGCCGCACTATATTGTCTGAACTCTTAGTATATTGTGGTGTCGCAAAGAACGCACCACCATCATAACCGACCCATGAATTTTGTAATCCTAGATTTATCCAACCACCATATGAAGCAGGGTAGTACATCGTATTGATGGAGTGGTAGCCGTTGCTACCCACGCCTTTAGCAACAATACCAGCCGTCTGATCAATACCGATAAATCCGAATGTACCATTATTCCTAGCAACAACGTGATGGTATTTCGCCGGAAGCGCTGGTAGGCCAGTTACCATTTGGGTGCCATTAGTCATGACGCCGTTACGTATAAGACCTTGAACATGGACTCGACCAAGTGAATCGGTGACTGCTGTTGCAGTAGAGAATGAACCTCCGTAGTTAGCCCAGCTATTAACTGGCGTCAAGGTTGTACGCGTGTATGATGTTGAAGACGGAATGAAGTTAATGCCTTCAAGTGATAACCAGCTCTCATCGCCAGTTTGAACTCTAATCTCTCCATTAGGATAAATATCGACTCGCGAAGGAACTGTCGGGCTGGTACTGGTTTCAAAAATAAGAATACCATTAGGCCGATACTCAGGAGGCAAGACGCCGATAACTTCACCGGCTACAACCGGACTGGATTTTTTGACCAATCCCTTGAGCATGACAACACCCGCACTTGTCTTTGTGTAGCCAATAGGCGAGTAGCTGCCGAGGTAGTCACTATAGCCATTGAGGTAGGTGATATCGCCCCATGTCGAAACTGTTAGTGTGGATGGTGTGCTGGTGCTTGTGTCGCCGAAGTTCGTAATGACGACACGATACTGGTAGCCGTTCCAGCTTGTCGTGAAGTTACTGACGGTTAGTTCGTTTGTAGTGGCGCCACTATAGTTGGCGCCGTTGCTTATATTTGTCCAGCTGGTGCCGCCGTTCGTCGACTGTTGCCACTGGTAAGTTGCCGTACTAATAGTTGCCGCCACAGAGAACTTCGTACTGCCATCGGCTGGAATGGTGGCCTGATTTGTTGGTTGCTGGGTAAACCCAAGCGCGACAACGACCGGAGGCTCGCTTGTGACATTCAGTTTTGTGGCGCGAACAGCTGCACTGCTGGTTACATCACGTCCAGCAACTGTATTGGCAGTGCTTATTGTTACGCGCATTGTAGAGGCAGCTGAGAGTGCTTCGTTGCGTTGAGTGACTGACATAGCTGGATTAACGGCATCGGCTATAGGTGTTGTATCTCCTGGATTGGTGAAGTAATCGATTGTAAAATCGGAGACGTTATCTGCCAGTCGTGTATCGTTGACCTTGCAATATGCTCCCTTGGTCACCGAGGCATCACAGCTTGGTTGTTGCCATGGTGTATCGCAGAGATCCGGTCGTCCGCTGCCTTGGTGTACAATAGTACGTTTCCAGAGCGTTTTATTCTTTACGAAGTAAACGGTATTACTCGCGAATAGCTTGTTGATCGTCTTTGGTGAACAGCTAAAGGTCGGCTGATTAGTATAGATAGGCTGCCTTGTGCCATCGATAGGGTTCTTATCTGTCATGAAGGTGCGCAAGATGAGCATTTTACCCTTAGTGTTGCCAGTAGGGTAGACATTGGCAAAACTATTGGCATTAGAGCCGTCGTTAATAGGTCCGGTGCCGTTGTCATAGCCTTGGGGTGTCTGGGCAGTCAATTCATTTGCGGCTAGAAACTGGCCACTGAGCTTAACGTCCTGCTCAATAGTATTAAGAGCATCCTGAGTATTTTGCACCATACTATTTTCAGACTGTGTCTTTAGTACTTCAGCTGTCATATTCACCATGACGGCGATAAATGCACCGAGGGCAAGAATAACAATTGGCGCAATAACCAATACTTCAACGATCGTAAATCCGTGATTTTTATTTTGCAACATAGACGGCGTGTGTTACTTCCTGTCGGTTTGACTGTGGTCCATATGTGACTCTCATCTCGACTCTCATTACTCTATCTTTCCATGTCGTTCCATTACATCCTTGAGGGGCGGAAATGGTTTGCGTGATAACGGGGGCATCGAGTCCATTATTACTTGGCACTGCCGGTGTGCTAACAGTTGCTGTCGCTGAACATGTCGGATTAGTGTCGCCTGCCCGTCGCAGGTTTTCGTAGGCAAGGTTACTGGCACGGGCGCGAAAACGAGCTTCGCCGCCGTCTTTAACAATGGTGCTGTAAAGCTGGTAGCCGGTTGCAATAAAGGCTACTGCGATAAACAGGGTGATAAGGAGTTCTACGGCTGAAAAGCCTTGTTGGTTTGAGGTGTGTGTCATTGATTTTTACTACTTGCCTTATAGATCGTGCCGTCACCTTCGAGGCGATAGAAAATATTATATCGTCGACACTCTTGAGATACTAGTGTACATAAAGTTCCGTCCGGCTGAAATGGCTGATAGATGTACTGACTCACTGTTGGTGCGGGTGCTGGTGAGATGCCAGTCGTGGCCTCGTTAGTGCTTGTCGCAGATACGAGACTGCGGGTGCCAGCAGCTACGCCAGGAGCTTGGAGGGACTTAATGTCAATATTTCGGAGCGCAGCCTGTACGAATGCATCGGTAGTACCGGCCTCACTAATGTAGGTCGATGGGTAGCGCGCGTTGTTGGCGCTGTTTATGTAGAAGCCTTCGAGACCGCGCATGATATTCTCAACGTCCACCTTACGCTCTTGATCGCGGGCTGATATCTGTCCGGATCGGAGATTGACAACGCCGAGTACTAAAAGAATGCTCATTATTGCAATAACGATGAGGAGTTCGACTAAAGTAAAGCCACGTTGTTGACGCATGCTTCTAGCATAAGGGTTTTAATCGAAAACTACAATATTATATCTCGAGTGGTTCTTGTTCGATCATGATACGGAATTTGTCACGCACCGCACCGATAATTTCATCGCGTGCAGCAGCTAGGTCGGCGTAATTGGCGGCCGATTCGTTGATGAGGACAAGTGCATTTTTATCGTGTATCCGCATGCCATGGAGTAACTCTCCTTTTAGCCCGGTTTGCTCAATCAGCCAGCCAGTCGGTATTTTAAATCGACCGTCGGGCATGTCGTAGGTAGGCAGGTCGGGGTATTGTGACTTTAGTTCGTCAAGTTGCCAGTCTTCGATGATAGCATTCTTGAAGAACGAACCCGTGTTAGGAAGGAGTTTTGGATCGGGGAGCTTATTCGTTCGAATGTCTATGACGGCATCGCGGATGACCTGCGGTGTAAAGAGCGTCGTTTCGTGTGTATCAAAGTAGGCCTGCAGCGCAGCATAAAAAGGAGGCTGAGGCGCGGCTTTATAGAGCCGAATGGTAATAGCAGTGATGACGTAGTGTCCTGATTGGTCGCCGCGAAAAATACTGTGTCGGTAGGAGAACCCGCAATCACTGTTTTGTAGAACGACCATAGTGCCAGATTGACTGTCGTACGCTTCAAGCGATATGAGTGTGTCGGCGATTTCTTGGCCGTATGCGCCGACATTCTGAACTGGTGCGGCGCCCGCGGTGCCAGGAATGGCCGACATCGCCTCGATGCCACTTAAGTGCATGTCGACGGTGCGCTTTACGACTTCGTCCCATAGCTCACCAGCCCCGATACGAAGCGTGGTTGACTGGGAATCCTCTGCAACGACGGAGAAGCCGGGAATTCGATTACGAATTATAATCCCAGTAAAGCCGTCATCTCGAACGATAATATTGCTGCCGCCGCCTAATACAAAAATCGGGAGTTGCTGGGCAGTGGCGTTGCGATAAATGTCAGCGATTTCCTCTGGTGTATGAACGTCGGTCATGAAGCGAGCATTGCCGCCGAGGCGCATTGTCGTATAGTTTTTTAGCGGGATATTAGTGTGAATTTCCATTATTCTTTCAGTATAGCAAGAAATACTTATGACTCGATGGTCGCCGGATCCATCCAGATAACTTCCCATAGGTGGTCATCAGGATCCTTGAAGCTCCAGCTGTACATAAAACCTTGATCTTGAAGCCGATTCGATTCCTTGCCACCATTTTCGAGAGCGGCTTCGACCATAGTGTCGACCGCCTCTTTGCTCTCGGCTGACACGGCTACGATAACCTCGGTAGTTAAAGTGGCATCGGCAAGGCTCTTTTTGGTGAATGTCTCGAAAAACTCGTTAGTAAGAAGCATAACGAATGCATCATCGCCAACGATCATACAAGCGGCTTTATCATCGGTAAACTGTGGATTAAAGGTGAAGCCGAGCTTCGTAAAGAAGGCAACTGACGCCTCGAGATCCTTGATGGGTAGATTAACAAACAATTTAGACATAGTAGTGTCCTCCTTTGTTATGTGATACTTCCAGTATGAACCTGATTGTAGTTTGATGCAAAGTATATATAAAAGAAAAAACGTCGACCGGTAGCGAAAATGTCGACGCTTTTGCTTGGTACACCCGGCAAGATTCGAACTTGCGACACCTGGTTCCGAAGACCAGTGCTCTAATCCACTGAGCTACGGGTGCGTGATAGTACAAAATTAATTATACCACGACCCTTTACAAACTAACCCCTATTTGATACACTTTTTAAGTGTTAATTATGGGCCAGTAGCTCAGCTGGTTAGAGCACCTGCCTCTTAAGCAGGGTGTCGAGAGTTCAAGTCTCTCCTGGCCCTCCATGAAAATAGCCGATCCTAGCGATCGGCTTTTTTCATAGTATTTGCCATCGAAATTCTTAAATCCTATCACATCTCACATAGCGGATTATCTGTTTGGTATATAATCATAGCAATACATGAGTGGAGGATATATGTCGCAGCAAATACGTCCCAAGCAATCAACGAATGAAACTCATACCGATCCCGATAATGATGTTGATTTAAGCGACATGCTACAAGAGCTCCGTGTATTATTACCAGGTACACAAACCTTAGCGGCGTTTTTAACTATCTTACCGTTCACCGAGGGTTTCGATCGGCTCCAGGGCAGTGGTCGACTTGTGTACGTCGCCACCTTTATTCTTGCGCTTATCGCGTTGATTTTGTTCACGACACCGGCAGCCCACCATCGGTTGCAGCGGCCCTTAAAAGATCGGGCGAGTTTTAAGGAAAAATCAACAAAAATTATGATCGCCGGACTCATACCTTTATCATTAGCACTTATTTTGTCTGCTGATTTGGTTGTTTCTATTGCACTCAACAATGAATTTGTAGGCTTTCTTGCTGCCGTAGTAATCAGCCTGCTGCTACTTACGGTATGGTGGATAGTGCCACTAAAAGACAGAAGCTCGTCGTAGAAGAAATAAGATTAATCCCAAGATTGGTATCTCTTGATTTTTAGTATGTCTGTTTAATGTCATAGACGAAAATTGACCTTAGTGCTATATTCTACGTACCAAGCTAATTCGAGGAGGTGTCTATGGTGCATGATCGTCCTGGTATCCGCGCAAGAAAACGTCTTATTATTATCGCAATGATTATCCTGATTGGACTAGGGGGCGCGTTAATATGGTGGGTGCTACAACCAAAACCAAGTCCGGTAAACGGTGCGACGTCGACGTCTCAAAATGGCGCCGGCGGAACATATGCTCGAACAACTGAAGTACCGAGCGATTGGAAGAAGTACACTGATACACGATATCCGTTCAGTATTTCATATCCCGCTTCATGGGTGCCGAAGTCCGATACAAAAGTGAACCCACTCCTATATGACTATGAAGTAGCGTTCGCCAGCGGCAAGGAGTCACCTGATGCTTATGCGATTATTGGCGTGAAGAAGCAGCCACTGAAGGATGTCGTTTCTCGCTATAAGGCTGATTTCTTTGAGACAGGCGCCGTGCGTCCAAAGTTGCTGAGCGAGAAATCGTTGAAGATCGATGGCAATGAAGCTGTTGAGGTGCGCTATCAACAAATGCTTGGATCTCCGGAGAAGCAGCGTTCTGGTGATATTGAGCGACAGTACTTTATTAGTAGCGGAGGTAATGTCTATACGCCGCAGCCAGTGTACGAGAATGGTCAACCGGGCGGATTAAGCACAAGTCAGTCATTGACGTTATTTGAGTCATTAAAGATCTCGAGCAAATAGTGAAGTAGAGGCAAAAAACTCCTCTCTCACCTCTGATTGTGCTACTATATAAGGAATGAAGATTCTTAATGGTGCCGAGCTGGCAGATTTTATTAAAGAGCGTCAAGCGCGCCAGGTGCGAGCACTACGTCAGGCATCTCACGTCTATCCAAAGCTAGCGATTGTTCAGACATCTGACGATCCAGTCATTGATTCATACGTTAATTTGAAGCGTCGGTATGCTGTTGATGTGCTGATTGATGTAGAGTTATATAAAGTCACTCAAGGCGAGCTGCTTGCGACGATCAGCAGCCTCAATGTAGACGATACAGTGCACGGCATTATTATTCAGCTACCATTGGCGAATGCTGCTGATACTCAGACGGCGGTTGATGCAGTCGTAGCCAATAAAGACGTTGATGGACTAGGGCAGAATGCTGAGTTTGATCCGGCAACACCTATGGCAATCGATTGGCTTGTAAATGGCTATAATGTTGATGTGAAAAATAAGAAGATTGCTATCGTTGGTGCAGGCCGCTTGGTTGGCGCTCCATTAGCAAAACTATGGCGCGGTGCCGACTATGACGTAACTGTATTTGATACCGAGTCGGACATCTCTCTTCTTGATCAGTATGAATTGATCGTCAGCGCTACTGGTACACCTGGTCTCATCTCAAGCCGGCTTGTACAGCCAGGCGCGGTGGTTGTTGATGCGGGAACCGCATCAGAGCATGGCAAGATTGTCGGTGATGTCGCCGATGATGTTCGTGAGAGAGACGACGTGACAATTACGCCTCAAAAAGGTGGTGTCGGCCCACTGACGATTGCAGCATTATTTGATAATGTCATTCGTGCAGCACAGCGTGTTGCAACCGCAAAACAAACTAGAGATTAGTTGTTCGCGCGCTCGAGAGCTTCTTTGACGCGACCAACAACTTGACGTGGTGTTAGATCGGCTTTAACGATGTAGCTATCAATACCAAGGCTTCGAAGGTGCTTTGGAGATTCCTCTTCACCGAGGTTAGTAAGAATAATAACTGGAATATGCTTGCCCCACTCGTGGGAACGGATTAGCTCGAGGGCTTCCGCGCCACCCATCTCAGGCATTTGAAGGTCAAGGAGAATCATGTCTGGCTTAAATTTCTCAACTAGCGCCACACCGCGACTGCCATTATCTGCCAGCTGTACTTCAAACCCATCCGCTTCAAATTTCATGCGGTACATTTGATTAATAACTGGGTCGTCTTCAATGATGGCTATTTTGGTCATATGTACGATTGTAGCATAATACCTCGCTCGTGACCGGGGCTCTATGCTGTATCATAATGGTAATGGATGAAAATTTGCAGAGTAAGCGCGCAGTGCCGGAGATTGCACCATCAATTTTAACGTCAGGTATGCAGGAGTCATTCTCTGAAATAGGGTATATAAATTCTATTATGAACTCTGATGATCATTTGTATGGTAATACAGTGAAAGAGATCGCCCAGAGTTTGCATACCCAGGTGTATTTAGAGCGAGATTTTATAGATATTGAGGACATTAACGATGCCGGTCTTTTTATTGATGAGTATAGTGATCGGTCTACATATCTACTGTCTGAAAATGATAATCGTCGTTCGGCTTGTCGATATATTCGAGCTGATAAAAAAAATGGAATCATGTCACTTCCGACCGCGCAACGATTCTCAGTTGACCCTGAAATCATCAAGCAGGCTGCTGGTGTCCATAGATTGTCTGATTTGAGGCATAGCGAGGTGATTGAAGTATCTGGTCTTGCGTCGATACGCTTAAGTGACGATAGTGAGCGCGGAGCCGGACGCGCGGGCGAACTAGACGCAACCCGTTTACTGTACGCTTCAATTATTCGACGGTCACTCGACGACGGACATAAACTATGGCTTCTGAATATAGATAGGGCACTTCTACGTTCGCTTGAGATGCTCATAGGTAAGGATCAGGTGCATACATTAGGGGAAGCTGTTGAATATATGGGTCCAGCAACAATCCCGGTTGCAATTAACCCCCAGGATGTTGTGCGTGCAGCTTTTGCTGACAAGTCGTCTTTCGGCGATATGAAGCAGCAGTATCTTCTCGAGACGCTACCTGGAGTAAGCGATCGGTATTTGGCGGATGATGTGAAGCAGATGCTTTCTGAGAATGGTATTCCTTACGAGTCCGAGAGTCGGTTGCGGCGCCTATTTCGAAATCGACGTGCACTCGCCTATGCTGCAATTATTGGCTATTCATCAGCGCGCGCGCTTCCAGTGGGCGCGGTTGAGGAGTTCGAAGGAAGTGCACCCCTCCTGTGGGCGATCGACATAGGTACGGCCGTTCCATATACCTGGGGATTACTCGAGGCCGTATCGGCAAAAACACCTCTACGACGAGCAGTCGGCGCGACAGTGGCAAGCGGTAGCTTTGTGGCGCCCTATGCCTATTTCTGGTCTGAAGGTAATGATTATCCGCCGCATGTTAATATTGCCGTCGGTGGGCTAATTGGCGCCGCCACTCTTCTTGAGGCGGGCAAGGTAAGGAAGGATCGTAAGATTGCAAAGGCGCTCGGCACGCATGATACGCTCGAATAGCTTGCATTTAGTCTACGTTTTTAAGGTCTTAAGCTGATATACTGTGCTTATGCTATACGAGTTTCCGCTCCTTCTTTTGACGAATATTATCGCGATTGCTATGGTGATGGTTATCTTGCTTGCGCGTACGGTTCGGCCAATACTCCAAGCGGCGTTATCTATTACAATTATCAGCCTAGTTCTTTGGCAGGATATGATCTTTATTGCAGATAATGCAACGCAGCATTTGAGACTTATTAATACTCTTATTTTTCTATGGCCTACCATTGCGATTGCCGGATTCTATGTCTTCTTGGGTAGGTTGGATGTACGCGGACGTAAAGCTAACGGATCTAAGGGGCGACTGAAACCAACTCTGATGGCTGCTTTTTTGTTCGGTATTACGCTCCAGGTGGGTGCACTACTGACAACTCGAGTATTTGACGATGTTGCGCTAACCCAAGAAGGTGTATATGAATTTACACGAGGCTACGCGTACTATGTCTATATTGTCGGTCTTGGGGTTGCGCTTATAAGCCTTGTGGCTCGATTGCTCTCTAGTGTATCTGCCGTGCGTAGACATGCCAAAGAGCGTCAGGCGTTGATAACAGTGCTGTATACGACCTGTATTGCTAGTGTTTGCGGTATTATATTTAATGTATTGATTCCAGTATTGGCCGATAATCAGGACTTCATTAGCCTCGGTTTTGTAACGATTGATATCTTTGCCATCGGATTTGCCCTTAGTGTCGTCCGAGGGCAACTGCTTGATATAAAGCTCTATGCGATTCGAGGGGTTGTCTACCTTTTGTCGCTCATGACACTTGCGGGGATTTATGCACTCATTGCCTTTGTGGTATCAGAGTGGTTTTTTGGATCTTCGACCTCGTCTGAGCAGACAATGCTTAATGCCGCTATGGCATTGCTTCTGGCGTTTATTTTTCAGCCAATTAAGCGCTTTTTTGATCGCATCACTAATCACTTTTTCTTCAGGGATAATTACAATACGAGCGAATTTTATGCCAGGTTAAGTCGCTTATTGACATCAACGACTGATTTGCGCGGGTTATTACAGCGAGCCGCAGATGAAATAGCAACGACACTAAAAGGTGAATATGGCTTATTCTTCGTGTATGACGAGAATCATTATGTTATGACCGGCACGACAAAGTCTCGTCATCGTATGCCTGTCCAAGATGCACGAGCAATCGATGACTATGTTGAGCAGTATGGAAGCGGTGTGATTGTCGCCGACCTACTTACAGAGAATGATCACCTACGTCGCCTCCTCGTGAGTCATAAGGTATGTCTTGTGTTGCCGTTGCAGCGCGGTAGTGATGGTATTATCGGCTACTTTTTAATGGGCGATCACTTAAGTAGTAACTATACGCGTCGAGATATTCGTGCACTAGAGACGGTAGCGGATGAGCTTGTTATTGCTATTCAAAATGCATTGTCGGTTCAGGAAGTGAAGGAGCTTAACGCGACACTCCAGCAGCGCATTGACGAGGCTACTAAGGAGCTTCGTGCGAGTAATGCGCAGCTTCAGCGTCTTGATGAGGCGAAGGATGAGTTTGTTAGTATGGCATCGCATCAGCTGCGTACACCACTGACAAGCGTGAAAGGGTATATCGACATGGTACTCGAAGGCGATGCAGGTGAGATTAGCGATATGCAAAAGCATTTGCTCGGCGAAGCATTCACGAGCAGCGAACGAATGGTGCATCTAATTAATGACTTCTTGAACGTCTCGCGGTTGCAGACGGGTAAATTCATGATAGATCGTCGACAGATTGATCTTGCTTCGGTCATTCGCCAAGAAGTTGATGGTCTGCGGACGACGGCTGGTCAGCGCAAGCTGACACTTACTTACGACACGCCGGCATCGTTTCCATTACTCTATCTAGACGAGGGAAAAATGCGTCAGGTAGTAATGAATTTTATAGACAACGCGATCTATTACTCAAAAGAAGATACGACAATTACAGTAAGCTTGAGCACTGAGGCTGATGTACTTACTTTTACCGTAAAGGACACGGGAATTGGCGTACCGGTTGATGAACAAGCGCAGTTATTTTCAAAGTTTTATCGTGCAAGCAATGCTCGCAAGCAACGTCCGGATGGTACGGGGGTCGGGCTTTATCTTGCTAAAAAAGTTATCGTTGCACATGGTGGTGAAGTTATCTTCAGTTCGGCACCTGGGAAGGGAAGTACGTTTGGTTTTACGCTACCCATAAAGCGAATGTCAGTAGCTCCCGTTAGCGATACGGACGATTTCGATAATCAGCCAAACAAGTAGGGTCGCGGCACCGGCGGTAATTAATACCGGCTTTAGAATACGCTTACGTTCAAACCACCATTGACCAAATTTACTGCGATTGGCGGCTGTAACACGCGTAACGACTGGTCGAGTAACGGCCGCTTCCGCGCCTGAGTATTTCTTTGTTCGTTTTTTCTTCTGCTTTACCATAATACTTTCAGTATATCAAAAATCACCCCCGTATCATAACGGGGGTGATTCTGTATATCTGAGGCTGATGCTTCAGTTAGAAGAGCGGTCAGACTCGGATTTAGTTGCCTAGAAGGCGTCGGCTTGCAACGTAGTAGCTTGCGCTCGCAACCAATGCACCAAGTGCAAGGGCAGCGGCTACACCATCACCCGCGCCAGTCTTTGGAAGTTCTGCCGGGGTTGTTGGAGGAGTTACTGGAGTTGTTTCACAATCTTTAACATTCTTTGAGTGCTTGCTTGCGTCAAACTTGTTTTCATCAATAGTGATGATTTTCTTTGAAGCAAGTTCACAGACAGTGATCTTACCAGGCTGTACTTCACAGTCCTTTAGATTCTTAGAGTGTTTCTTTGCATCAAATTGATCTTCTTTAATAGTGATGATCTTTTTACTTGCAAGGTCACAGACTTTGATATCTTTAGGGACAACACAGGTTTTATCAACAGTAACGTCCGCAGAATCTTCTTTGGTACCGTTGTTTGTCTGGGCTTTCGCTACGTTGCGAAGAGTGTTCGCACCACAGACAGGTAGTTCATCGTTTTTGGCCACGGTAGCGCTAAACATTACGAATGCGTTTGAACCGTTCTTGTAGTTACCGATATTGATACCACCCTTAGTTACATTGTCGCTTACCTTGATACCGCTCGGGTTTGTTGAGTTAGCGAGCTTTGTTGTGCCAGGAGTGTATACGAGGCCTTTTGGAAGGATGTCATTGATAATGACGTCATTCTGCCATGTTGTACCTTTGTTCTCGTAGTTAACGAGGTAGTCAACGCTTTCGCCTGGTTTAGCAGCGACAGATTCTTTCCATCCTGTTGTACCAGTTTTGCGTACTTGCTTCTGTACAGTAAAGTCTGCCTGATCTGCTTTAACGCGGAATGTGACATATCCTGCGAATTCATTACAGCCAGGAACTTTGCCATCAAGGGCGTCGTAGCCAAGTGGTGCACCAGTCGTGATAATACTATCAGGAAGAGTCGCGCCATTTACCTTACCAAGGCTGTGCATTGTTGCAGAACCAGGTACGAGACGAAGTGCAATATCGCCAGCTGTAGCGTTCTTAAAGTTTACGTGGTCCCAAACTTGCTGTGGGGCTGCGTTGGCTGCGCTAACATAACCAACAGCCTTAGTTCCAGCGCTGCCGCTAGGTACGATTGCAGGGATTTCAGCGCGGACGCTTGCTCCGTGTGCAATACCAATGCCGCTCGCATTTAGGTTAGATGCTGCATTGTTATGGAAGTAGACGCTAACGACATACTCTTTACCTGCGCTGAGTGAAATGTCATCAACGTAAGTAAGGCTGCCGTCTTTTTCGCGAACCTGGACGAAGTTTCGTTCGTCGCCGCGGACAGGGTTGTTTGTGATTGAGTTGAAGGTGACATGGTCAGCCGGCTTCTCGGTTGTGTACGTTGGACGATCTGGTCCCCAGGCAAATAGAGCTGCTGGTACGACGATTGCGGCTGCAATCATAGCAACAAGTGCGCTACTGCGTTTTGGGGCGTTTCGCATTACGGTAAGTAGTTTACCCATTATGAACTCTCCTCTTTATTGGCCCGTCTCTCGGTTGGATCCAATTAATTATCTTCATTATTATATATCATTTATTGCAAATTGTCAATGCTTATGCTTTAAGATGTGTGCAAGCCGAATTATTAATATACATCGCTATGGGAAAAATCAGATTATAACTTAGTGTAGAAGGGTGATCTCGAGGAGATCAGTTGCATCGTGAGCAGTAACGCTCGAACGGAAAACTGAACTCCTCGGAGAATATTCCGTGAAATACGAAGAAGGCACGTTGAGTGGTGCGCGGTTAGACTCAACCGAGCACCACTCGTGATCTACGACTTACCCAAACGGGTTATCAATATGACCATCGTTGCCGCCAACTTCTGGCTGATCCGGGTTTTGGACCGTTGGATCATTGGCGCCAGTTTCAGCCGGCTTGGAAGGCTTTACTTCCTGGGTAGCACCGGGGGCTTGGCCTCCGGTCTCGCTGCTAGGTGCTTTGGTAGCGCTGTCAACGACAGTGCCGCCACTACTTGCGCCAGGCTGCTGAGTAACTACCTGTGGTGGCGTAGACCCGGTAAATTCACCGGGTCCATACTGCTGCCACTGGCCTTCGCTGTCGGTCGTACCGTCTCCTCCAGGGGTTGGAGCGATCCAATTCCCTGTCTTCGGAGCAAGACATTCGGGCAACGTTGGAGTTGCCGTGCAGTCAGTGACCGGAGGGGTGTTTGCCGGAGGGACGGGCTTTTCGGGCTGTGGAATCTTTGGACTCGTCGGTACACCTGCCGGAGGGGCAGGGAATATCACGTTGCCGCAGTATACAAGAATGTATACCTTTGTACCGTTCGGGTAGGTGATCAGCATTGCTTTGTGATCACTTACAATTCCCGGACGTTCCGCGACAACAAACGAACCATCGACAACACCGCTGTTGTACCCATTGTCGGGAGCCTGGACTTCGGAGAAGTTAACTCCGTTGCCCTTGAGTGCTCCTTCGAGCTTGCTATGCAGCATCATGCCTGCTGTTGAGAGGCACTTGCCGTCAGCGCTCACCAGACCCTTCCAATCGTTGGGGTCTTTGTGGAGGCCGTTGGCGTATGCCCAGCTTGCAAGACGCTTGGCGTTAACGCCAGCACGCTCGAGCAGAACTTCACGCTGTGCTACTGCAAGATCTGCACCGGACTTGCCAGCGGTTTTCTTGTTGTAGGCAGCCGTAAAGCCTGCATCGACCTTGCCATCGTCGCCGTGGGCATCGGGTTCTTGAACGAACCGAGCTTCACAGACATCAGATGGTGTGGGGGTCCCCGTGGCCGACGGAGTTGCGGTTGCTGAGGGACTTGCTATTGCTTCGGAGCGAGGAGCGTTGGCGGTTGCCAGGCCGAAGCCAAGAACCAGCAAGGCCCATACCCCAAGTGCTGCAATAGAACCAATAAGTCCATTGGTCCAGCGTTTCTTTGAAGAAGCCATTTTACTTCCTTTCTTGGCCTCGTCCTGCTCGCGCCATGCGAGTCAGGGGTTGCGATATGTATGCAACCAGTGGGTGTGTGCACTTTGAGTGCTGAGCCTGCGTATTTGACGCACGCATCTCCACACCCTGCAAGTGTTACCTTGCGTGGGTAAGCTCGTCCGCACGGACGTTGTGGTGCCCATCGTCGTGCGCGACGTGGTGGCCGTGATATTCACGCTCCTCACGTCGCGCTGCGCTGCTGCTGCTGTTGATGGCGTTGTCGAGCAAAGTGCCGATAACGCCACCGAGGCAGAAACCAATCGCGAGGGCGATGATCCACCCAAGGAACCGCATCACGTTAGTGACCCAGTCCCAGGCGTGTCCCTGTAGTACACTGCGGGCCCACTCCGAAAAGATGGGACCGAGCCAGAACATGAAGACGATCGCCAGAATGAGCGCGCATGCCCACTGCATACCGGACCAGTGACGGATGTCAACGGTCCGGTCCATGAAGTGGGTGCGTACAACTTCGCGTTCCTCGAGGCGTCGTTCGACAGTCGGCTGCACCTGCGTTGGCGGGTGAACTGACTGCGAGGCGACGTGTTCCTCGGCGGTCGCGGGCTGGTCGCCCGATGGAGTGAGGCCTGCATTTTGCTGCAGCTCCTCGATCCACCTTCTGTGCTGTGCGAGCGTTGGATTGACAGTGTTCGTTCGCCAGTCCTCAAGGCTCTCGATCCGCTCGTTGAGCGATTCAAGGGTAAGGGTGGCATTGGACACTGCTTTGGCCGCTTGGCTGGTTACTGCCTCGGCCTGGTCGACGCTTTCCTTCGCCGAAGCGGGGTTGGCGTGAACAGACTGCTTGGCAGTGTCTCGTGCAGTAACTGCACCCGTGAGGGCGGCGGCTGCTGCAGCAAGACGACCGTTCATCTCGTCGATGTCCGCCTTGTCAGCCTTCAGAGCGAGAGCCTGTTTGTTGGTCTCGTTGTATTCGGTGATCAAGGCATCAATCTTATCGACAACGCCCTCCAACCTCTCGGAGACAAAGTCGACAACTGCCGAACCGGCACTGTTTTCCTTGTCGCCGAGGATGTTGAGGAGTCGCTGGCGTGCGGTGTTGTTTTCCATGGTATTTCTCCTTGTTTGTTCCCCACGAGGGGACGAGTAAGCGATAGGCGTATGCCCAAAGCTGCCACATCTCCTTTGCGGGGAATGATGGGAGTGGCACGCTAGCCTTGTTGGATAACCAGACTACTGTGCCACTCCTATCGGAGAAAACTTCCTGTTGAATTCTTCGTATTTCACGTACTCGTTTAAGATATCGACACTCGCAGAGCGGACATGCTTAAACGGCTGCAAGTGCAGCCAAAAAGACACAATTAAAGAAAGGGGTGAATTATGTGCTTATGGCCGCACTTACATGTACGTTAGTACAATAAGTTATAACCTGATTATTAACGTTCCCATACTTGATGAGTAATAGCTCTAGGTAACCTGTCAGCCACCTCGCACACCTCGCTCACCAGTGATGTATTAAATTTACCACAAATAGGCTAAAATGTCAATGCTTTAGAACATATAACCATAGATAACACAAGCTTTATGCCAGATAGCGGCAGAAAGATATATGTTTGATTTATGCCTATAACCCTAGCCAGCGGCTTATTTTTTTGCTATAATCATCCGAGTTAAACATGGTCTCATCGTCTAACGGTTAGGACACCAGGTTTTCATCCTGGCAATCGGAGTTCGATTCTCCGTGAGATCACCATAGAAAGAACGTCACCTTGGAGTGGCGTTTTTTCTATGTAAAAATATATTCTCCGAACAGTGACGTTACTGAGCGCAGTAATAAAAATGATCATGTAACTGCCCGTTATTGAAGCTCATTTATTCTCTTCATCTGCTCAATAGCGGCATACAGATAACCGTTATTTTACCTGCACCCCGCTGCAGGTAAAATCTACTCTATTGTATCTGTTAATTTACCTAATTTACTCTCTCTTTATATATGAATATATAGAGAGTGAAGGAATGGGCGGAAGAAGATGGAAATAAAAAGGATGTATAGAAGCCAGTGGTAATACGTAAGTTATCAACTTTAATAAACTAAAAGGAAACATCACTACAAGAACCTTAATAAATATAAAGATAGTGAGTGCAGATCAAATAAAGATATCGCGGTAAGTAGACAGATAGGATGTTGGTATGTGCTTGTAGGATATGTAAGGTGCCTAGGGGCATGGTAGGTGGTACCGCTTATGGTAAAATCAGGCTATGAATGTAGTTCGAAAAAGACAGGGCGGTTTCACGATCGTCGAGCTTCTTATTGTCATTGTCGTTATCGGCATCCTTGCGGCGATTACTGTCGTCGCATATAACGGTATCCAGCAGCGGGCGAATAACAGCGCGGTTGTGGCTGGTGCGCGAAATACGTTTAACCTAATCAAATCTTACAAGGCAACGTATGGCTCGTATCCAAGTCTAGGGGGCTACTGCTTGACGGTTGATAACTCCTGCGTGAACTATAACTCGACTGCTGTAAGTTCGAACAATACTTCATGGTTGAGTGAACTTCGTAAGATAGGCACGCCAGCAACGAGTGTGCCAGCGACGGCCAGTAATAAATATGGCATCTACTTTGATGGTTATTCTCCGCGAACCTATAATCACGAAGCGATCCCGGGCCTCATCATGTACTGGCTCAAGGGGGATAGCCAGACATGTCAGCTGTCGAACGTCGTTATCGGTGACTCGGCACCGCTACCAGGAGAAGAAAACGCATTTATTACCTCACCCAATCCATGGACTTCATCCGGGGGTGGTATTACGTCATGCTGGGTATCAGTATGATAAATAGAAAGAGCTTATTTATGAAGAGTAATAAAAAAGGATTTACGATCGTTGAACTGCTGATCGTGATTGTTATTATCGGTATCCTTGCCGCCATCACTATCGTTGCATATAACGGCATCCAGGAACGGTCAAAGTTCAGCCGCGAGCAGGCAGATATGAATGCCATTAATAAAATGATTCAGCTGTACTATGCGGCCAATAGCCAGTATCCAAGTACGGGTGGTAGTGGCTCATGGGTAGGCTGGAGTCAGGCGGCTAACTTCATACCTGGTATCGTGCCGACATTCGCTGCCTCTATTCCTCAAATGCCAAGTGATCCAAGCGCGAATAATAGTTATCTATATACATCAAATGGTACTGACTATAAGCTGATTCGATTCTCGCCAGCCTCGGGCCTACCGACTATCCAGCGAACAAACAATAGCCTTGCTGATCCAGCGCGTCCTCCTGCCAATGCAGCCGGCGCCTGGGGGTACTGGTCGAGTGGAGCAACGGGCTGGTAACGATTACTCTCCTTTTTTCTAATCAGTAGTTGAGGAGTGGTACAATTGAATTCATGAGTGTTATTTTTAAACGTACAAAAATATTGGCTACGCTTGGGCCTCCAACAAGCAACCCTGAAACAATCGAACAGCTAGCGCTTGCTGGCGTTAATGGGTTCCGTCTTAACTTTAGTCATGGTGACTACAGTGAGCGTGACGATCAGATTACATGGATTCGCCAAGCATCTGCAAAGATCGGCAAGCCAGTCGCAATCCTTCAGGATCTTCAAGGTCCAAAGATTCGTCTTGGAATGCTCAACGAAAATGTCAGCGTTAAAAAAGGCGATGAAATCATTCTTGACCACGCCGCTGAACATAACGGTATGGTATTTCCAGTTCAGTACAATCTAGCTGAGAAGGTAAAGGTTGGCGAGCCAATCTACATCTTTGACGGTAAGATCCGTACGACTGTAGTTGAAATTCCATCAGCAACAGCGATTAAGCTCCGCGTTGAAAATGACGGTACGCTTATGAGCAAGAAGGGTATTAACCTTCCTGATACTGACTTCGGTGGTGATATTCTGACACCAAAAGACATCAAAGATGTTGAGTATGGTGCAACAAAAGACATCGACTACGTTGCTCTTAGCTTCGTACAGAGCGCTGATGACATCAACAACCTTCGCCAAATCCTTGTTAGTCTTGGTTCTGATGCGCAGATTATCTCAAAGATCGAGACGAAGGCTGCAATTAAGCCTGATGCGCTTGAAGCAATCGTTAAAGCGAGCGACGGTGTCATGGTGGCTCGTGGTGACCTTGCGGTTGAGGCTGGTGCTGAAGTAGTGCCAATCGTACAGCGCCGTATTATTGCGCTTTGCCGTAAGCACGGTAAGCTCAGCATCGTTGCGACTCAGATGATGGCAAGCATGGTAGATAACCCTGAACCAACCCGTGCTGAAGTGAGCGACGTTGCTAACGCTGTTATCCAGGGCGCCGACACCGTAATGCTCTCAGATGAGACAGCTAACGGTCAGTACCCACTTGAGACCGTTGCAGCTATGAAGAAAGTCATCTTGTTTACACAAGATAACGCTTCAGTTGCCCCGATCCACGATGAAATTCACAGTAAGAATGCTCAGCAGGACGCAATTAGCGCCGCTGCCGTCAGTCTTGCTGTTCAGCTAAAAGTTGATGCCATTGTCGCCGAGACAAAATCTGGCTCAACTGCGGCTAATATTGCCGGTCACCGCCCCAACCTTCCAATTATTAGCGTGACCAGTAGTGATCGCGCTGCCCAGCAGCTCGCGCTTAACTACGCCAACCGCAGCTTTGTTCGCCCGGACGGCGAACGTGCTGGTCTTGATATTGCTCGTGAGCTAAAAGACGAAGGCTTCTTTGGCGACCAGGCAACAGCAACCGTTGCGATCGTTAGCGGACGCCAGCCTGGACTCATCGGTGCGACCGACACAATTAAAGTGCGCGTGCTAGAATAGAACCAGAATAACTAAAAGGGTGGGCCCTCGTGACATTTTCAAAACAGACAATTCGTGACGTACCGCTCGAGCACACAACCGTGCTCGTGCGGGCTGACTACAACGTGCCGCTAACGACAGACGGTCAGATTGCTGACGATCTTCGTATTAGGGCGAGTATTCCAACGCTGCAGTACCTACTTGATCGGGGCTGCAAGGTGGTTGTCATGAGTCACCTTGGTCGACCCGAGGGTCGCGACAAGACGCTCAGTCTTGAGGTAGTTGGCGAGCGACTGGCGCAACTCCTTCAGCGCCCCGTCCATTTTATCGATGACTGTATTGGCGACCGAGTACACCAGGTCGTCAAACGGGCGCCGCGCGGTAGCGTGGTTTTGCTCGAGAACCTTCGTTTTTACAAGGAAGAAGAAGCGGACGATCATGAGTTTGCCAAAAAAATCGCCAAGGCTACGGCCGCTCGCTATTTTGTGCAAGACGGCTTCGGTGTCGTGCACCGTGCTCATGCGAGTACCCATGCGATCACTCTCTATATTCCGGGCGTTGCCGGGCTTCTGCTCGAACGCGAGTATGACATTATCACCCATGCCATGAGCGAGCCGAAGCGCCCGCTTGTTGCGGTTATGGGCGGGGCGAAGGTGAGTGATAAAATTGAAATTATCGAACGATTTATTAGCGTAGCCGATACTGTCCTGATTGGCGGGGCGATGGCCAATACCTTCCTGGCTAACAAGGGCATTAAGATGGGCAAGAGTAAAGTCGAACCTGATCAATCCTCGGTCATTCAGGCTATCTATAAGGCAGCGGCCGATAAGGTTGGCGCTGACCAGCTTGAAGAATTTATTATGCTACCAGCCGATGTCGCCGTTGCACCAGATCTCACCGGAAAGCAGGATCGCCGCGTAGTGTCCGTTAGTGATATTGCCGACGATGAGCTCGCTCTTGATATTGGCGATCAGACGATTGAGCGTTACTGCCAGGTAATAGCGGGCGCTGGCACGGTGATTTGGAACGGTCCTGTCGGCTATTCGACGTTGCCAGCGTTTGCTCATGGATCGGCTCGTATTGCGATGGAGCTTGCTACTCATCCGGGGATTACCTCGATTATTGGTGGGGGCGATACGGCTGAATTTGTGCTCAAGTGGGACGGCCATGACGGGCAAAGTTTCACCCACGTATCTACGGGTGGTGGCGCCGGGTTGGAGCTGATGGCGGGTGAGAAATTACCGGGTGTCGAAAGTCTGCTAGACGGTCGGAAATAATTAGGATACACTAAACGTAAGTATTATGGTAGCTAAACACACTCTCATCGTTGGTAACTGGAAAATGAACCTCAATATGCACGAGGCAAGCTTGTATTTGCATCAGCTGTCCGAGCTCGTTAAAGTCCACCGTGACGTTGATGTAGTGCTTGCACCAACGATCTTTACTCTTCAGTCACTGAGTCTGCAGATTAACAGGCGCCAGTTTAAACTTGCCGCTCAGAATCTGTACTGGCGTGATCATGGGGCCTTCACTGGTGAAGTTTCGGCCACGCAACTGCGCGGTATCGTCGATTACGCTATTATTGGTCACTCTGAACGGCGCCATGTCTTTGGCGAGACTGATAAGGATGTTCGCAATAAGGTTCAGGCTTCAATCCGCAATAACATTCGCCCGATTCTTTGTGTTGGCGAGACGACAGCTGAGCGCACCTACGGTGAAACGAACGATGTTTTGCATGACCAGCTGATCGGCGGACTTGCCAATGTCACTAGTGACGAGCTCAAGGAGGTTATCATTGCCTACGAGCCTGTCTGGGCAATTGGTACGGGCAATAACGCTTTGCCATCTGATGTGACGACTGCTATTAAAGCAATCCGTGGCCAGATTAAACATCTGTATGGCAAGCAGGCAGCCGAAGATATCACCGTGCTGTATGGCGGTAGCGTGACGGCTAGTAGTGCGGCTGACTATTTGGCACTTGAAGAGGTTGATGGATTGTTGATCGGTGGCGCAAGCCTCGATGCGCATGCATTTACGGACATTATTAAAAAAGCGCATAAGGGTGCAGCGGTCGCAACGAACGCATAGGTGGGATGATGAAAGAATTAGATTTCGACGAACTTGATCAGGCAGTAAATTCATTGATGACCGGCATTCCAAAATCGCCGGCACCACAAGATGATAAGCAGGCCGAGAAGACCCTTACGATTACCCCGACATTATCAGATAGTGAACATCCATCATTTTCAGCCCTTGAGCAAGCTGCTGCAAAAGCCGGCAGTGCAATCGAGGCAACTGAGGCGGCTGCAACTACACCTGATAGAACGGCCAATCCACTTGCCGCTCGTCGCAGTAGTGGTCGTTTCATGGACGTTGTTCACCCGTCGTCTGATATGAAAGTTGCTACTCGCCCAACTGTATCGCGAGAGGGGCTTCAGCTAAATCCAGTCGGTCCACGGCCAGGTGCTGTCGAGACCACGCAGCCGAGCTACCAGTCCGAGCCTGTCATCGAGACGCCAGCTGCAGTACCCGAGACGTATGAACAGTCCCAGCCTATTGATTCAGTCGAGCCGACAACTAATAGTTCATGGCCTGATCCAATTGATATGGCAGCCGCTAATGCGCCAACGAGTACTCCTGATTCTCCAGTAGCGCCAGTGGATAGTATCGAAGCTCCGACTACTGAGCCAGTGTCAGTATTTACGCCTAGTGACAGTGATACGACGCGCGACGAACCACCTGTTGCCGACGAGGAGCCCGCGCCGCTGCAGACACCATTCTTGTCTGATACAAAAGTAGAGAAGCGCCCACTTGGCGCCTTTGCGGTCGACCAGCCCTCTCTTATTGATGAGAGTCAACCAACCGATGGGATGACTGATGCGTCAGCCGATGAACAACTCGCAGCTGATCCTATCGATACCTTGAGCCAAACTGCAGCCGATCTTCCTGATGAGCTACAGCACGATCTCATTAAAATCGAATCAGATAATAGCGTTTCTCAAGAACCGATCAACGCTCCTGATGTAACGTCTGTGCCGCAGGCGACACCAGCTCCCGTATCACCAGTATTTACCGCTCCAGTGGTAACGCCAGCTCCAGTGGCACCGGCTGGTCCTGCTTCAATTCAGCCACAGTATAAAGAAGAACCAAGCAGCACGAAAGAAGAGCATGCGGCTATTTACGATACGGATAGTTACCATCAGCCACTCGTGCACCCAGTAAAGAAAAAGTCTGGTTGGCTCTGGGTTGTATGGATTGTCCTCTTGCTCGCGCTTGGCGCCGGCGGTGCGGCAGCTCTGTACTACTTTAAGATCATTTAGTCTCAACGAACGAGTCAAAACCAGGTATAATAAAGAGTAATGGATTTACTTGAGGGGCTTAATGAGGCACAGGCAGATGCGGTGCAGACGACGTCTGGGCCGCTGCTTATTTTGGCAGGAGCCGGCAGCGGTAAAACGAAAACACTGACCCATCGAATCGCACACCTGATTGCCAATGAGGGCGTATGGCCAAATGAAATTCTCGCCGTAACGTTTACGAATAAAGCGGCGCGTGAAATGCGTGAACGGCTCGGTACATTACTCGGCCAAAATGGTGCGAGTCGTGGCTTCATGCCCTGGATGGGGACATTTCACGGTATCTGTGTGCGTATGCTTCGTACTGAAGGTGAGGCGATTAAGATTGCGAAGAACTTTGTTATCTATGACGAAGACGATCGCCAAGGGCTGATCAAGCAGGCCATGAAGCAGCTGTCGATCGGCGATAAGGAAATTAAAGCAAGAAGCGTCAGTGCGGCGATTTCAGGTGCAAAAAACGAAATGGTTGGACCTGCTGAATTTGAAGCTACCGCTCAGTTCCCGTATCAGAAAAATATCGCTAAAATCTATGCTGCCTATGAAAATATGCGCCGAGCAGCCGGAGCACTCGACTTTGACGATCTTCTGCTTGAAACCGTCCGACTCTTTAAACAAGTACCGGCAGTACGTACAAAATGGCAGACTCAGTTTAAACATATTCTGATTGACGAGTATCAGGACACCAACGCCGCCCAGTACCACATCATTAAACACCTGGTGAATCAGACGCGAAATATCTGCGTCGTTGGTGATGACTGGCAGTCGATCTATAGCTGGCGCGGGGCAGACTTTACGAACATTCTTAATTTCGAACGTGACTTTAAGGGTGCGAAGGTGATTAAGCTCGAACAGAACTATCGCAGTACGGGTCATATCCTGGAAGCGGCTAATAATGTCATTACTAAAAATACCCAACGAACCGATAAAAAACTATGGACTGCCGAAGGCAAGGGTGCGCCCGTGCAAGTTCACGGCGTGTATGATGAAGCCGAAGAGGCGAACCTGGTGGCAAGCCGGATCTCCTCGCACGCTGCCATGGGCGCTCGTAAATATGGCGACTTTGCCGTACTCTACCGTGCCAACGCCCAGAGTTACACATTAGAGCGCGCCTTCTTGCAGCAGCGCGTGCCATACCAGATTGTGGGTGGCGTACGCTTTTACGATCGCAAGGAAATCAAAGATATTATTGCGTACTTGCGCCTGATGTATCAGCCAAATGATCGCATGAGCTTTAGCCGTATCGTTAACGTACCGACGCGCGGTATCGGTGCGACCAGCCTTGAGAAGTTTCTTATCTGGCAGGCGGGGAGTGATATGGATATTATCACTGCTCTGACGAATGTCGATCAAGCAACGACGGTGACGACACGAGCTCGCTCAGCCCTGGCGCTCCTAGGTACGAAGTTACGCGCCGTTCAAGCTCTCGTTGAAGATGGCAATCCGAGTGACATTATTGAAAAGATCCTGGCGACCACGAGCTACCGAACCTATCTTCAGGATGGCACGCCGCAGGCTGAAGAGCGTGAAGCCAATATTGGCTCACTTGTATCAGATGCAAAGAGCTTCGCCGGCCTGCCTGAGTTCCTTGAGGAAGTTGCGCTGATGTCGAGCGCCGATACAGCTGAAGCTGAAGAGAAGGTGACGCTGATGACGTTGCACGCCGCCAAGGGGCTTGAGTTCCCCGTCGTCTTTATGGTTGGCATGGAAGAGGGTATCTTCCCTCATGCCAGGGTATACGAGGCGGGGCCGAGTGAACTCGAAGAGGAGCGTCGTCTCTGCTACGTCGGTATGACCAGGGCCCGAGAAGAACTTCACCTTAGCTATGCACAGAGCCGCCTTCAGTTTGGCCAGCGCGGCTACAATCCACCGTCGCGATTCTTGGCTGATATGGGTGATAGCGCAATGCTAACGAGTACAGAGCCAAAAGTAACACGCGACATGGATCAGGAATACTTTAGCGACGAGCTGCCATTTGAGATTGGCGATCGCGTTCGCTCTGCTGCTTTTGGTAGCGGTGAAGTAAGTGACATCGAGGGATTGGCCGTGACGATCTTGTTCGACAGTGGTACGAGTAAGAAGCTAAATGCCGAGTATGCGCGGCTTGAGAAAATAGGCTAAGTGGCATCCATTTGGTATACTAGAAGGAACACACTTGAGGTGTTGTTATACGCATGAGATCTATTATCCGTACATCCAACACACCAATGCGCGCCTTTATTATTGCTGGCGTTTTTCTAGCTATCATGACCGCTGTTATTGCTATTGCCCGGGTTGCAAATGCCCAGGAGACAGCGACGCCAGCACCAAATGGTCGCCTTATTACCGTTCATGACCGCGGAACTGAAA
Organism: Saccharimonadales bacterium (SeqCode); assembly: GCA_049295575.1. Lineage (GTDB taxonomy): Bacteria > Patescibacteriota > Saccharimonadia > Saccharimonadales > Saccharimonadaceae > UBA6022. The sequence goes on along the minus strand of JBAQQX010000003.1, from coordinate 86,185 downwards.
AAGTATTCTTGTCGCAGGCAAATACTGTCGGTGGCGCCCTTAAAGAAGCAGGTATCCCGTTTGACGCAACCGATTCGATTGAACCGGCTGCCAGTGAGCCGCTTGTAGCGACTGATTATCAGGTAAATATCTATCGTTCACGCCCAGTGATCGTAGTCGACGGCACCTCGAGCCGCGTCGTTATGACGCCGTATCAGACACCGGCTCAAATTGCGAAGCATGCCGACATTACTCTCTACGACGAAGACACGACATCAATCAATCCAACAGATGACATTATCAGTGAAGGTGCTGGACTTCGTATGACCATTGACCGCGCTACTCAGTTCGCCTTCACGCTCTATGGCAAGAAGATCGACGCTCGTACTCAGGGTGCGACCGTTGGTGACATGCTAAAGGAGAAGGGCATTACGCTTGCCGCAAATGACATCCTATCCGTAGCACAAAGTACGCCAATCACTGCAGGTATGGCGATTGAGCTCTGGCGTAATGGCGTCCAGACGATGACTCAAGATGAAGAGGTGAAATTTGAAACTGAACAGATTAAAGACGCTGACCAGCCAGTTGGCTACAAGAAAGTTCAAACTCCTGGTGTACTTGGCAAACGAACCGTGACCTACGAAGTTGAAATGAAGAACGGCCAAGAACTCAGCCGTAAAGAAATCCAAAGCGTCACAACAGCTCAGCCACAGAAGCAGGTTGAAGTCATTGGAGATAAGCAACCGCCAGTGGCGGGACCAGCGGAAATAATTGCGATGATCAATACGTACTCCGCTCAGCATGGACTCGACGCAAATAAGGTTGCGCGTATTGCGAAGTGCGAAAGTACTTTTAACCCGAATGCGACAAATGGTATCTATCAGGGGCTCTTCCAGCACCATTCCGGATATTGGCCTGCACGTGCTACGAAATATGGCGCACCGGGTGCATCAATTTTTGATGCTGCGGCACAGGTGAAGGTTACGACTGCAATGATGGCCGAAGTTGGCTATGGTCCATGGGAGTGTCAGTAGTTGGCTGCTCCTAATAAATCCCTCGGACAGCACTGGCTTCGTGATCGCGACGTCCTGTCGCATATTGCCGACTGTGCCGAGCTTGAGCCAACCGACACGGTGCTCGAGATTGGTCCTGGCCTTGGAACGCTTACTAGCGAACTACTTCGTCGCAGCGAGAAAGTCCTTGCCGTTGAGTTTGACGGTGAATTGGCACGTAAGCTACCGGCTCAGTTTCCTGGTAAGAACCTAGAGGTTGTCCAAAGTGACATTCTCGCATTTGATCTTTCTGTCATGCCAAAGGACTACAAGGTTGTTGCGAATGTTCCGTATTATATTACGAGCAAGATCGTTCAGCTCCTTATGACTGCCGAGAACAAACCGTCTATCGCGGTACTGCTCATTCAAAAAGAAGTTGCCGAACGTCTGGCGGCTAAGCCTGGTGATATGAGCATTCTTGCTGTCAGCGCCCAGCTTTTTGCTGATGTAACTGTTGGTGATGTTGTCCCCGCAGCCCTATTTACACCTCCACCGAAGGTAGATAGCCAAGTAGTGATTCTTAAAACGCGTGCCGAACCATTCCTGACTGATGTATCTGAAAAAGATTTTTTCCGTATGGTGAAAGCTGGTTTCTCGGCTAAGCGCAAGCAACTTCGCTCCAGCCTGAGTGGCGGCCTTGCTATCTCAAAGCAGGATGCCGAGGCTTTGTTGCAAAAAGCCGGCATCAGCTCCGATCTTCGCGCCGAAGCGCTGTCGCTCGACCAATGGGTCGTTTTGACGCGCCATTTCTTCGCCGCATAGCCTATCTGTTACAATAGGTATATCATGGGAAAAAACTTATACATCACCACCGCCATTCCATACGTTAACGGCACGCCTCACATTGGCAACGCTCTTGATTATCTTCTTGCTGACATTTGGACGCGCTACCAAAAGCAAAACGGACACGATGTTCGTTTTCAGGTAGGTACTGATGAACACGGCAATAAGATTGCTGCAAAAGCTGCCGAGAACGGCCTTGATCCAAAGTCATATACCGACAGCATGTATGGTAATTTTGAACGTCTCATGAAAAAGACCGGTGCGAGCTACACTGACTTTATTCGAACGACCGACCCTCATCACGAGGCGGCAGTTCAGTATATTTGGCAGAAGCTACAGCCGTATATCTACAAAGGCAGCTACGAGGGATGGTACTGCCAGGGATGCGAAGCCTTTGTTACTGACAAAGAGGCTGCAGGTAATAACGGCATTTGTCCAGACCACAACCAGGCCTACCAGCGTCTGAGTGAAGATAACTACTACTTGAAATCTAGCGCCTTTACCGAGAAGGTTCGTGAAGCAATCGAGTCAAATCGTATGCAGATCGTACCAGAGTTCCGCAAGAAGGAATTCCTTGAGCTTATTAAAGACGGCCTACAAGACGTCAGTATTTCTCGTCCAAAGAAGCACCTAACGTGGGGCGTGCCAGTTCCAGGTGATCCAGAGCAGATTATGTACGTCTGGATTGATGCACTTGCAAACTACATTACTGTCCTTGGCTACCCTGACCGCGAAGGTTGGCAAGATTTTTGGCCTGCTGACATTCAGGTGATTGGCAAAGATATTCTTCGCTTCCACGCGGGAATTTGGCCAGCTATGCTTCTTGGGCTTGAGCTGCCACTGCCAAAGAAGCTACTAGTACATGGTTTTGTTAATGTTGGTGGTTCAAAGATGAGTAAGTCTGTCGGTAATGTAGTTGATCCAAACGAGATTATCGATAACTATGGCCTCGATGCCTTCCGCTACTTCTTTGCTCGTCACATTCCGACGCTTGATGACGGTGACTTTACCTGGGAGAAATTCGAGACGGCATATAATACCGAACTTGGTAACGATCTCGGCAACGTTGTGTCGCGTGTTGCTAGTATGATTACTCGCTACCAAGCGGGTGTGATCGGTGAGGCGCCACAAGCCGAACATGATATGCAGCCATACCGCGAGGCGATGGAGTCACTTGAGTTTAACCGCGCTGTCGATGAGGTTTGGCTAACGGTTCGTTCACTCAACCAGTATCTTGAGCGTGTGAAGCCATGGGAGATCGCAAAAACTCGCGAAACTGATCCAGAGGCTGAGGCCCATCTTGGGGAAGTCTTAGCGCACGCCGTTGGCACACTATTGCAGATTGGCGACTTCCTCGTACCCTTCTTGCCTGATACGGCGGCGATAATTCATAAGACATTTGAAAGTGGCGTGATTATTCCAACAGACGGTGTCATGTTCCCGAAGATATACCTTCACACACCTGATCCACACGCACCAAAGGCCTAATCATGCTGATCGATACGCACTGTCACATCCATGAATCGAACTACCCGCTCGATATCGGTGATGTGATTACGCGGGCTCGCCATCACAGTGTCAATCAAATGATTTGTATCGGCACTAGTGAACAGAGTTCGAGAGAAGCGGTCGAGTTTGCTGGAAATCACGAGCATATCTACGCGTCAATCGGCGTGCATCCGCATGACACAAAGGATGGCTATAAAGCCATTTGGGAGTTAATCGATGATCCGACGGTCGTTGCCGTAGGTGAGATTGGTCTCGATTATTTCTACACACATAGTCCGCGTGAAGTACAGATCCAGGCTCTTGAGGCGCAAATTCAACTAGCCCTTGATCATAATAAGCCCGTCGTGTTTCACGTTCGTGAAGCATTCGGTGATTTTTGGCCAATTTTTGATAACTTCAGCGGCATTAAAGGTGAGCTCCATAGCTTTACTGATACTAAGGAGCAACTAGACCGAGCACTGACGCGCGGACTCTATATTGGCGTCAATGGCATTAGTACGTTTACAAAAGACGAAGCACAAAAGGAAATGTTCGCTACTATCCCAATTGAGCGACTGCTACTTGAGACAGACGCGCCTTTCTTGACGCCTGTACCCTTTCGTGGTAAAGTAAACGAGCCTGCATTTGTTCGTTCCGTTGCTGAACATCACGCGAAGATCCGAGGATTGTCACTTGATGAAATCGCCACGGTAACTACCGCAAATGCGACTGCGTTATTCGCACTCTAAAATAGACATAGCTAACATATATCTGATTTAACAGAGTTTATATCTATGCAAGAACAATACCCATCTAACACCCCGGAACTACGAGCTCAGCCAACTGCCGAGCTAGCTTTTGAAGAAACCCATAGTCCAACTACAGATAAGCTTGAAGCGATGCGTCGCTTGATCGATGAAACCTATGCTGACCTTATGTCAGAAGACATCGAGCCGACGCCACTCGTCGCTGCTCCGACACCGGAAGTAGCCGTACCGCTCGCGTCATCAGAAGCGCTAAAAGTAAACTGGATAGGGCGCGCCGGCACTAATCTTGCCTTTGCTCGACGGGAGCGCTAAACGTGCCCGTGCTCAAAAAAGCACTAACCTTACTTACTGGTAGCGACCAATCTGTCCTACCTAACTTTGGGTTGCTTTCTAAGAAAAAAAGACCGCTCAAGGATCTTACCGAGCGTGAACTGATTGCGCTTGAGAGCGAAATCGGGGGCCAGTTATTTGGTCCAGTCCAAAAGGGTGGACGTCGTGAATTCTTTAATCTTGATCCGGCAACGTGGATGTGGCACGAAGAATGGATTGACGCGGCGGGTAAGAGGCAGCAATCAACCATCCGCTACGAAGTAGACGACAAGGGTATTCTCAAAGTGAGCGAAGGTGCTCGATATGATTATCTTGAGGGCGAAGAACTCGATAACCTGACGATGGCGATCCAAATGTACTATGAACGAGTGATGCGCGAGATTTATAATCGCGACCCTCAAACCGGCCAAAAGCTCAGTTAACTTGGTATAATGAAAAGGTGAAAAACGACGTCATCTATCTTGATCATGCTGCAGCCACGCCGATGGATCGACGTGTTGTTGAGGCAATGGTGCCGTACTTTACTGAACTATTCTATAACCCATCCAGCCCGTACTCTCCAGCGCTGGCTGTTCGTCGTGAGTACGAAGCGGCGAAGGACGTCATTGCTCGGTCTATCGGGGCTAAGGCTGATGAGCTTGTCATGACAGCTGGAGCAACAGAGTCAATTAATCTTGCTTTTAGCGCAATTGGCGGCCATGTCGTGACGGCGAATATCGAACATCACGCTGTTCTTGAAGCGGCTAAACGACATGATCATACAGTCGTTGCGGCTGATGATCGTGGCATGGTGAGTGCTCAGAGCATTGCCACTGCCCTTCGGCCTGATACGCAGCTCGTCAGTGTAGCTCTTGCTAATAATGAGCTAGGCACGATTCAGCCACTGCGAGATATTGCTCAGGTGATTCGTAAAGAGCGTGACGAACGACTGGCTCGTGGCGACACGACGCCGCTATATTTCCATAGCGACGCCTCGCAGGGTGTCGGTCAGCTTGACGTTCATGTGGCGCGGCTTGGTGTCGATCTTCTGACAATTAACGCTGGCAAGGTGTATGGTCCAAAGCAGATGGGTCTTCTTTGGACGGCACGTCATGTCCGCTTATCTGCGCAGATTGTCGGCGGTGGGCAAGAACGTGGTCTTCGGAGCGGCACCGAGAATGTCGCTGGAACGGTCGGTTTTGCAAAAGCACTCGAGCTCGCTGAGGCGCACCGCAAATACGAAGCTGATCGACTAATGCAGCTACGCGATACTCTGCAGACGAAGCTCGTGAATGCTTTTCCGGACGCTGTCGTCTCTGGCTACCAGAAGCATCGCTTGGCTGGGCATCTGCATATCTCATTCCCGTCAATTGACGCCGAGCGTGTTGTCTTTGGCCTTGAGGCGCGCGGCGTCCTTGTTGCTACCGGCAGCGCCTGTGCGGCAAATAAGGGGACTCGTTCGCATGTACTTGAAGCGATCCACCTGCCGGAGCACGTTGCTGATGGGAGTCTACGGCTAACGCTTGGACATTTATCAAACGAAGATAATATCGACCGTGCAGCTGAGATTATTGTTGATGTTCTGCGTACTGAGTATGCCAGGCTGGCCCGATGAAATCGTTGATTATTGGAATTTTAGTGATCGCCGTGATTATCATTAGTCTTGGCATCTACTTGGCGCCAAATGACCTCGCGGGATGCGGACAGGGTCCAACGGGCGAGGGCAAGTGTAAAAAGGTGGACGCAATCATTGCAGTGAGTGGTGGCGACACGCCGGCACGTACTAACGAGGCCGTGCGTCTCTACCAACAAGGCTGGGCGAGTAGCCTGATTTTCTCTGGTGCTGCTCAAGATAAGTCTGGTCCGAGTAATGCCGCTGTGATGCGTGAGGAAGCAATCGCTGCCGGTGTCCCAGCGTCGGCTATCATGATTGAAGAGCAGGGTGAGACGACGAAGCAAAACGCCGACAAGACACAGCAGCTCCTTGAAGAGGAGAATATTAATACCGTTATTCTAGTGACGAGCGCCTATCATCAGCGCCGCGCTGGACTTGAGTTCTCGGAGCGATCAGCTGGCAAGGTAACGGTTGTTAATCATCCAGTTTCTAGTGACAAGCAGTGGTCGGCGTGGTGGTGGCTTACGCCAGGGGGTTGGTATCTTGCGGTCGGTGAATTTATAAAGATTATGATGTTTTATGTAGGAGTGACCCGGTAATGCGAGTATATGTTGGAATGAGTGGCGGTGTTGATAGTAGTCTGACGGCTGCCCTCTTAGTTGAACAAGGTCACGATGTCACAGGTGTCTATATGAAAAACTGGACGCAAGACCTACCCGGCATGAAGTGTCCGTGGGCCGACGACCTGGCTGATGCAAAGCGTGTAGCCGTTCAGCTGGGCATCGATTTTAAGGTCTTTGACTTTGAGCGTGAGTACCGCGATAAAGTGGTCGACTATATGATTAACGAATATACGGCCGGCCGTACTCCCAATCCAGATATTATGTGCAACCAGGAAGTGAAGTTTAAGCTGTTTCTTGAGGCTGCCCTTGATGATGGAGCGGATATGATCGCTACTGGTCACTACGCACAAGTAGAAGACGGCGTCCTTAAGATGGCGGTTGATACTAACAAGGATCAGACCTATTTCTTGTACCGCGTAACGGGTGATGCACTGCAAAAAACACTCTTTCCACTCGGCGGCTATACGAAGCCGACAGTTCGTGAAATGGCTGAAGCGCGCGGTCTGTTTACAGCAGCAAAGAAGGACTCTCAGGGGATCTGTTTCGTCGGTAAGGTTGGTATTCGTGAATTCCTTTCAGAATACGTTGAGCAAAAGCCGGGGAAGATCATCGATAAAAAGTCGGGCAAGGTGCTCGGACACCACGACGGCGCAATTTTCTATACGCTGGGTCAGCGTCACGGTCTCGATCTTGGCGGCGGTCTGCCGTATTATGTTGTCGGCAAGGACATGGCTGAAAACGAAGTCTATGTTACGACCGATCTTAATGATGCGACACTTTGGAAAACAGACGTTCAGCTTGGTGCTGTTCATTGGATTAATGCCGCTCCAGAGTCTGGAGTATTCCAGGTTCGTATCCGTCACCGTGCACCGCTGATTGATGCCGACCTTGGCTTTGATGGTGAGCTTGTGACTCTGAAGCTCCACGATGAGCAGCGCGCAGTAGCGAGCGGTCAATCTGTCGTGATTTACCGAGACGACATCTGTTTGGGCGGCGGCATTATCTTGTAACTGCTCATGCCTATTGCTACAATAGGACTATATGAAAAAGGCGTGGGCGCAACAACAACGAGGGTTCACGATTGTCGAGCTTCTTATTGTCATCGTTATTATCGGTATTTTGGCGGCGATTACTATCGTTGCCTATAACGGTATCCAGACCCGCGCTAAAAATACTCAGCGGCAATCGGATATTGCGACCATCGCCAAGGCACTTGAAGTATATTACGCCGACAAGGGTCAGTATCCAGCAGGTAGCGGTTCGACAACGATCAACGCTTCCTGGAGCACCACAGCTGATGCCAGCTGGCAGAATTTAGTCACTACTATGCGGCCATATGTGAGTACACTCCCGCCAGATCCGACGAGCACGCCGGGCGGTAACGTGACCGGCTCGACGGCAAATATCTATAACTATGCATACTACGCCAACACCAGCACCTTCTGCGGGGCGCAACCTTATCAAATGTATATTATTGTCTACCGGGTTGACGGCGCACAGCAGAATTATTTTGAAGGTAACTGTTCAACCAATGTTCTTTACTACGGCTCATCAAGTAATTACCGGGTTGTGCGCTCATGAGTCGATCTCGTAGCGGCTTTACCATCGTCGAGCTCCTGGTCGTCATCGTGATTATCGGCATTCTGGCTGCGATTACGATCGTTGCTTATAACGGTATTCAGAACCGTGGTAATGATAGCCGACGAGATAGCGATGTGTCGCAGCTAAAGAAGGCACTCGAGATGTACAAAGTCGATAACGGTGCGTATCCAGCCGTGTGTGGCGCGGATGGATCGGGCTGCACGGTGAGTAACCTGGCTTCGGCCTTGTCGCCAAAATATATCGCAACCGTACCTCAAGATCCAAAGTCTCCTGGTACGCTCTATTCCTATGTCCGCGGCAATGCTGATTCGTACGGCATGCTGATTTACTATGAGTCGAAGGCGGTGTGTAAGACCGGCGTGAACGTCAACACCGGCTGGTGGGGATCGTCTGTTCCAGTCTGCTAGCTAACGAGCGGTTTGCCATCTGTTATAATTGAAAGATATGAACGCTCAACAAATCCGTAACGCCTATCTTCAATTTTTTAATGATCGCCAGCATGAGATTATTGCCCGCGCACCACTCATGCTCAAGGATGATCCGACGACACTATTTACAGGTAGTGGCATGCAGCCGCTACTACCATACCTTCTTGGACAAGAGCATCCAAAAGGTAACCGACTCGTCGATAGCCAGACTTGTCTTCGCGCTCAAGATATCGAAGATGTTGGCGATAACCGCCATACGACCTTCTTTGAGATGCTTGGTAACTGGAGCATGGGTGATTATTTTAAAGAGCAGCAGATTCGTTGGTTCTTTGAATTCCTCACTGATGTTGTCGGACTTGATCCAAGCAAGATCTACGTCACCTGTTTCATCGGTGACGAGTCTCATGGTATTCCTCGTGATGATGAGGCGGCTAGTATTTGGCAACAAGTCTTTGCCGAAAAAGGCATCGACAATAAGATTGTTGAGCTTGGTAGTGCTGAAAATGGTGACAAGCTCGGTATGCAGGGTGGTCGTATCTTCTTTTACGACGATGGCGAAAACTGGTGGAGTCGCGGTGGCGGACTTGATAAAACGCCAATCGGCGACCCGTGTGGTCCTGACAGTGAAGTATTCTACGACTTCGGCCCGCAAAATCATGCCGCAGGCTATGGCCTAGCTCACCCAGCGAGCGATAGCGGTCAGTTTATGGAGATTGGTAACCAGGTCTTCATGCAGTATCGCCGTCTTGACGATGGCAGCTTTGAGCCTCTTGCGCGCAAGAACGTTGACTTTGGTGGTGGCCTTGAGCGTATCGCTGCAGCGCAGATTGATAGTCCTGACGTCTTCCGTATTAGTCTTCTGTGGCCAATTATCGAGAAGCTACAGAGCCTCAGTGGCAAGAACTACGAGAGTCATACTGAAAGTATGCGTGTGATTGCTGATCACCTCCGCGCAGCAACCTTCCTTGCGGTTGACGGCGTCGTGCCAGCCAATAAAGAGCAGGGCTACGTTATGCGCCGCTTGCTACGTCGCGCGATTCGCTTCGCGTTCGATCTTGGTATTGAGCAGAACTTCTTTGAAGAAATCGTCCCAGTCATTGCCGACCTCTACCATGAAGATTATCCTGAAGTTGCCGCAAACCGTGACACCGTCATCGCCGTGCTTGCAAAGGAAGAAAAAGTCTTCCGTCAGACACTGCGCAAGGGGCTGAAGCAACTTGAAAAATTCTCAGCAGACGGACTCACTGGTACGGAATTATTTACCCTCTACGATACATTTGGCTTCCCTGTCGAACTCTCAACTGAAGAGGCCTACAAACAGGAAATTACACTGTCGGCTAACTGGCGACAGGAATTTGATGACAAGATGGCAGAGCAGCGCGCTCGTAGCCAGACAGCGGCAAAGGGTACCTTTAAGGGTGGCCTTGGTGGTCAAACACTACAGCATAAAAAGTATCATACGGCGACACACCTAATGTACGCCGCATTGAAGCAAGTGGTCGGTGACCACGTTACGCAACACGGTAGCAATATTACCGAAGAGCGACTTCGCTTTGACTTTAATAACGACGTAAAGGTGACACGCGAGCAGCTCGATGAAGTTGAACGCCTCGTTAATGAATGGATCTCATGGGATCTTCCTGTTTCGTTCCAGGAATACCCGACTGACCAGGCGTTCAACATGGGTGCGATTGGTGCATTTGGAGATAAGTACGGCGAAACCGTGAAAGTCTACAAAATGGGCGATGAACCACGTCGAGTGAGCTTCGAAATTTGTGGCGGCCCCCACGTTGATCGTACGTCGCAGCTCGCCGAGGACAACAAGGTGTTTAAGATCACTAAAGAAGAGGCAAGTTCAGCTGGTATTCGCCGCGTTAAAGCAATTCTCGTCTAGATAACGCCGCCGTTTTTGTCAGCATAAGCGCCTTTGGTATATAATGAATATACATTATGGTTTTTGATAAATTTCTCACGGCACGTAAAAATACACAAGATACTGATTACATCGTCGCACTCGATATTGGGACGGAGTTTGTTAAGGCGTTGATCGCTAAGCTGTCAGATGATGAGCTCGAGATCGTTGGTGCCGGACGCGCTCGACAGGACGTCAGTGACATGCACACTGGAGCAATTGCTGACATTGCCGGCGTGGTTCGTAATTGTGAAGCAGCACTCTCAGAGGCTGAAGACCAGGCTGGTCTACAGGCCAAGCGCGTGGTTATCGGTATTGCCGGCGAGCTTGTTAAGGGTGTAACCAACACAATCCGCTACCGTCGTCCGCAGCCAGATCGTCCACTTGATGTGGCTGAGATGGAATTTATTATCGAGAAAGTTCAAGAGCGTGCTCAGGTAAAAGCACAGAAGCAAATCGCCCTTGAGACTGGAAACGAAGATGTCGAAGTAAAACTTGTTAACTCGGCACTTGTTAGTATCCATATTGATGGGTACAAAATCAGTAACCCGATTGGCTTCCAGGGTAAAGATGTTGCCGTACAGATCTATACTGCATTTGCACCAATGGTGCATATCGGCGCACTTGAGCGCGTAGCTGATGAGCTGGCACTTGAACTTGTAGCCGTGGCAGCTGAGCCGTTTGCGGTTAGCCGTTCGGTACTAGGCACTGACGCAAGTAGTAACTTTACGGCGATCCTTGCTGACGTTGGTGGTGGTACGACTGATATTGCCGTAGTAAACGACGGTGGCGTTGAGGGTACGAAGATGTTTGGCATCGGTGGCCGAAGCTTTACGCGTACAATCGCCAGCGAAATGGATCTTAACTATAACGACGCTGAGAAGCTGAAGGTAAATATCGACAGCGAGAAGATTAAGCCGAGCGTCGCCAAGCAAGCGAATGCGGCGATCGACAAGACGCTTGATGTCTGGCTATCTGGCGTTGAGCTAGCACTGAGTGAGTTTGACTCCGTTGACCACTTACCTAACCGCATCTTACTGTGTGGTGGTGGTGCAAGCCTTGACCGTCTGGTTGACGCGCTATCGACTCAGGACTGGTACAAAGATCTGCCGTTTACGAAAAAGCCAACAGTCCATCACATCAGTCCTGATGAGGTGATTGGTATCAAGGACGTTTCAGGTAAAGTAAACGACCATACCTTTATTACCGCCATGGGATTGCTCCGAGTGGGCTATGATACAATAATAGGCAGTAGCGAAAGCGATAGCATTAAAGAAAAACTAAACAGAATCCTTCGAATTTAATTATGAATAAAGATGTTATTTACATTGATGTCGAGGACGATATCACCGCCATTATTGGCAAGGTAAAAAACGCCCAACAAAAAATTGTTGCTCTTGTACCACCAAAGCGCGTTGGCGTTCTTCAAAGTGCAGTTAATCTTCGTTTGATCGGCCGAACGGCTGACACGAATAATAAGCGACTCGTGCTTATTACGAGCAACCAAGCGCTGATTGCTCTTGCAGCTGCGGCGAAGATTCCCGTTGCTCGCAACTTACAAAGCAAGCCAGAGCTAGCCGAGATTACCGCGCTTGATATTGACGATGGCGAGGACGTTATTGATGGCTCGAGTCTACCTGTTGGTGACTTGGCGCGTACGGCTGATAATCAGCCGTCTTCAAAAGATGCAGCACTCGATAAGGCTGTTGGTGATATTAATAAGCAAGAAGCATTTACAAAACGTGCCGTGCCAAGTGCGGCTGTACTTGCAGCGCGACCGAACGTGAAGAAATCGAATCAAAAAGTACCAAACTTTAATTCCTTCCGTAAGAAATTCTTCCTCATTATTGCGGGCGGCGTCCTATTACTTGCCTTTTTGATATGGGCGATTTGGTTTGCTCCACGTGCGACAGTGGTGATCACCGCCCAGACGACGGCAACGACAGTAAGTGAAAAGGTCACGCTTGATCCAGCAGCGGAGACGAACTTTGCCGCTAGCCGTGTTCACGCTCTCGTTCAGCAACAAAAGAAACAACTCAGTGTTGATTTCGATGCGACTGGTACGAAAGACGTAGGCGAAAAAGCTACTGGTACAATGAAGATTACACGTTCTGGTGTATCTGATTCTTCATCGACCATCCCAGCGGGTACAGGCTTTAGCAGCGGTGGATACACCTTTATGACAACCGAAGCAGTGACAATACCACCTTCAGCTATCCAAGGCACAAGCCTCGTGGCAGGTTCTGCAACGGCTGGCGTTCGAGCAGCTGACATTGGGGAAGAATATAACCTCTCTGCACGTGCCTACCAATCATCAATCGCTGGCTATAGCGGACAGGGAAGCAATATGACTGGCGGAACAAAGCGGCAAGTAAAGGTCGTGACGGCGAGCGATATTCAGGCGGCAGCAACGAAACTTGCTGAGCAAAAAGACGATACTGTCAAAGACCAGTTGCGACAGGCCTTTAGCCAGGACGTGACAGTGATTGATCAGAGCTACACTGCATCTCAGGCTGCACCAACCTCAGTGCCTGCCGTTGACCAGGAAGCGACTGGCAAATCTAAGCTAACGAGTGAAGTGACGTACACATTGCTTGGTATTACAAAAGCAGACCTCAATACGTACCTTGACGCTGGACTCAAGAAGCAACTCGACAGCAAGGGCGATCAGCGTGTCTATGAGAACGGCAGCGATAAAGTAACCTTCGCGCAGTTTAATGTATCAGATGCTGGCTCAACCGTACTACTGAGCGGGACTGGCAAGATTGGTCCAAATATCGAGGATGCAGCGGTTAAGGAGCAGTCTAAAGGTAAACGCTACGGTGATGTGCAGTCACAGATTGAATCAATTCAAGGCGTACGCGATGTTGATGTAAAGTTCTGGCCATTCTGGGTGACAGTCGTTCCAAACGATGTTAATAAAGTGAACGTTGAATTCAAGCTCAATGAGTCATAAGCGTTCGTTTCTCTGTCTCGATGTTGGTGAAAAGCGTATCGGTACAGCTGTTGGAGACGATAGTATACGACTAGCCGTGCCATTTGAGACGATTGAAGTGGACGGCAGTGAAGTAAAAGAAATAGCGCGTCTCGCGGTAACTGAATCGGCAGACGCAATTATCGTGGGCTACCCGCGCAACCAGTCGGGTGAGACAACTGCTCAGACGGCGTACGTTGAAGACTTTGCACGTCAGCTGACCGATATTGCCGAGGTGATCTTTCAGGATGAATCACTAACAAGTGTGATTGCTGAAGAGCGACTCAAAAGCTACAAAAAACCCTATACAAAAGGTGATATTGATGCCCAAGCGGCGGCAATTATCCTACAAGATTATTTGGAGCAGCTCGCATGAATGACATTTTGCCACCAAACCGACAGCGACCACAGGCTCCTCAGGTGCCTCAAAATCCGCGTCCTCTGCAGCAACGACCAGCTCCGGCGCCGGTAACAATAGCCCCTCAGGTAGATCAGCCATCTCAGCCTCTGCAGCCGGTGGGCACGCCCGAGCCAACTCAACCGCAGCCACTGGCGATTGCTCCGAAACGCTCAATGTCGCTCGGCAAGCGGATAGCTCTTATTCTTACAAGTCTTCTTGTGCTACTTGCTCTTGCTGGTATTGCTGCGTTTGCCTGGTACCAGCACGAGCTTTCTCCTGTATCAAGTGACGAGAATGTCAGTCGTGTACGTGTAACCATTGAGAGGGGTACGACACCTGATGAGATTGGATCACTGCTTGCTAGCGAAAAGGTAATTAGAAATACGACGGCATTTGAAGTCTATACCCGTTTAAGCGGTACACGTAATAAACTACAAGCGGGAACATTCAGCCTATCCCCGCATGAATCAACAGCTGCAATTGTCGATCATCTTGTCGCTGGTAAGACAGATCAATTCTCAATTACCTTCCTCCCTGGCGCAACCGTAACGGAGAATAAGAAAGTATTCTTAGCTGCTGGCTATGAGCAATCTGAGATTGAGTCAGCATTCGCTCAGCAATATACTGAGCAGGATTCGCCGCTGTTTCGCGATAAGCCTGCCTCTGCCGACCTTGAGGGGTATATCTACGGAGAAACCTATACGTTCTCTGCTGGCAGTACGGTTAAGCAGATCTTGCAGCGTACTTTTGATGAATTCTACGCTGCTATTGATGCAGATGGTATTATCCCCGGTATCGAATCACAGGGACTGAATCTTTATCAAGGGATTATTATGGCCTCAATCATTCAGAGAGAGGTGCCGAACGCAGTTGACCAAAAGCAAGTTGCGCAGATATTTTTGAAACGCTACCGCGAAGGTATGGAGCTTGGCTCTGACATCACTGCGTATTACGGTGCAGATAAACTAGGTGTGCCGCGTACTGTGGCTGTCGAGTCACCATATAATACTCGCATTAAAGTAGGACTTCCTCCGGGGCCGATTGCAACGCCAGGCTTGACGGCGCTACAGGCAGTTGCCATGCCAACCGAAGGTGATTATGTCTACTTCTTGAGTGGCGATGATGACGTTACTTACTATGCTCGCACTAATGAAGAGCATGAGAAGAATATTGTCGATCACTGTACTGTAAAGTGTGCAATGGAGTAGTATTTGACAAAATAAACATTTTATAAAATAAATTGACTTATTTTACAACAATTGATACACTTATATAAGCACATTTATGACTTCAGCTACTAAATGTCAGTCAACGACTGCATGCGCGAGTGGGAAGTGTGAATCATGAATGAGCCTGCCAATAAATGTCGCACGGGTACCGAAAAGAACTTTTTACCTAATACTAATTAAATAATCGGTCGACAACGTACCCCGTTCTATTTGCGAGAAGAAAGACAAAGTAAGGTAGACGCCCTTGTAGTAATACGAGCGGCAGGAGAACGATAATTCGTAATCATCAGAATGCAGTGAGTTCGTCTCACTCATCAACAGTTGCCCTAAAGCAGCAGGTGTTTGCCCAACACCGTAAAGGTCGTAAGACCAAGGGTATGCCAAAGTCGAGCACAGTTGCTGCCTACACCGGCGTATTTCTTTTAGTTATCTCATTGGTTGCCGTTGGCTACCGTCCGCCACAGTCATATGACGAGCTGGCGAACGCTACCGGTGTATCTAGTGCAGTAACGCCCCCTCCTGTCGTATCATCAAGCGCTCCATCTGTAGATGAGATGGTCGCTGTAAATCTCGCTGCTAATCTTGCAGAGACAACTGACATGCCAGTTGCCCCAATTCTTGCCAACCTGTCTGTTACGATGACCCAGAAAGATGATCTTTCACAATCTGACGACACACTTCTTAGCAAGGCACAAATCGTTCAGCCTACCTCATCAAGCCGTGGTATGAAAACCTATGTTACAAAAGCATCTGACACAGTTGATCTTGTCGCTGCGCAGTATGGTCTTCGTAACGAAACGATTAAGTGGGCAAATAACCTCACATCAGATCTACTCGAGCCTAACAAGTCACTTATTATCCCATCGACTGACGGTGTTGTTTATACCGTAAAGGATGGCGATACGCTTGAGTCAATCGCTGAGAAGTATAAATCAGATACAGCACGTATCATCCTCTTTAACGACCTTGAGCTATCTAACATCAGTACGGGTCTTCAGATTATCGTTCCTGATGGACAGCTTCCTGAGACAGAACGCCCTGGATACGTTGCACCACGTCAGGTGACAACATCACAGAGCTTCAATTACGGCTATTCATACGCATCATACACAGGAAACGGTAGTTTCATGTACGTAAACAGTGCAGGTACATCTGGTGGTAATAAGAATTACTATGGACAGTGTACATGGTACGCATGGGAGCGTCGCCAGGCTATCGGTCGTCCGCTTCCAGGCATGGTGCTTGGTAACGCCTACTCATGGGCCTCAACACTCGGTTCTGCGGGCTACCTCGTAAACCATACGCCAGCTGTCGGTGCTGTCTTGCAGACATCCAGCGGTGGTGGTGGTTACGGACACGTTGCTGTCGTCGAGAGCATTAGCGCTAACGGTGATGTAACTGTTTCGGAAATGAACTTCATAGGCAATAACGTCGTAAGTTCACGTACGATTCCAGCCGGTTCTGCTGCCTCATTTAACTACGTTCACTAGGGTCAATCTGGCCGTTTATCAATCGCCTCTGTTAAAACAGGGGCGATTTTGCTATACTAAAGAGAATTATGTTCGTCGACACAGCAAAAGTATTCATTCAAGCCGGTAAAGGCGGTAACGGAAACGTTTCGTTCCGTCATGAGATATACATCGATAAAGGTGGTCCAGATGGTGGCGACGGCGGTAAAGGCGGCGATGTTGTCTTCGAGGCATCGGAGAATGTTAATACGCTGATCGACTTTCGTTTTAAGCCAGAGCTAAAAGCTGCTCCTGGTAAGAATGGTTCTAAGCAGAATATGCGCGGTAGGTCTGGTGCTGATTTTGTCGTAAAAGTCCCGATGGGTACGATTGTTAAGCGTAATGGCGAAGTCATTGCAGATCTAACCGAAAACGGACAGCGCGAGATTATTGCCAAGGGCGGTGATGGTGGATTCGGTAACGCGCACTTTAAGTCGTCAGTTCGTCAGACGCCACGTATCGCTGAGCTTGGTGAGCCGGGTGATACCTTCGAAGGTGAGCTTGAGCTTAAGCTTCTCGCCGACGTTGGACTCGTTGGATTCCCAAATGCCGGTAAGTCAACCTTCCTCAGTGTCGTAAGTAATGCTCGTCCTGAGATTGCAGATTATGCCTTTACGACCCTAACCCCAAATCTTGGCGTTGCAGATATCGACAGTAGTAGCTTGCTGATTGCCGATATTCCGGGCCTCATCGAAGGCGCAAGTGAAGGCAAGGGTCTTGGCGACGCATTCCTTCGCCACGTAGAGCGTACAGCAGTACTACTGCATCTAATCGATATCTATACAGACGATATTGCAACGGCTTATACGACAATCCGTACGGAGCTTGAACGCTATAGCCCGGAGCTTACGACTCGACCTGAAGTTATTGCACTGACAAAGTCAGAAGGTATGGACGAAGAAATTATTGATATGCAACGCGATGCTGTTAAGCAGGTTGCTGGCGAAAACGCAGAAGTCTTTATTGTGTCTTCGAGTGCCCACCAGGGCCTGACTGAAGTACTGCGCGCGCTTCGAGATAAGGTGCAAGCCGTACGAACAGAGGCGCTTGAAAGTGCTCAATACGAAGAGCTTGATGCTGAGGATATTGAAACGATCTCACTGGGCGAAAACCAGATCGCTGAAGCATGGTCAGTTGAAAAAGATGCTGAAACTGGTGAGTTTATTGTTCGCGGTGACAAGATTGAAAAGTTTGCACGCCGTACGAACTTCGATGGATTCGAGAACGTCAATCGCCTTCGCGACATTATGAACAAGATGGGCATTAACCACGAGCTATCTCGAGCTGGCGCAGTGGGCGATAGTGTTATCCGTATCGGCGATAGCGAATTCACGCTTCTCGAACAGCAAGACGACTAGTCGCTTAATGCTACGCCGTTGGTCACGGCTATAAAGCAATAACTGTTATACTAGGTATAATGCCTAAGACATTCTTTTTCTACGACCTTGAAACATCCGGCTTGAGCGCTCGCGATGCGCGTATTATGCAATTTGCTGGTATTCGCACAGATATGGACCTAAATCCGATTGGAGAGCCGTACAATGTGCTCGTACGGCTTAATGATGATACTCTGCCAAGCCCAGAGGCATTAATGGTAACAGGGATCACGCCGCAAGAAACGGTTGCAGATGGCTATAGCGAAGCGGAGTTTGCCAAACTGCTAATCGATGAGGTGTTTACACCAGATACGATCGCAACCGGCTTTAATAGTGTTAGCTTTGATGATGAGTTTGTCCGTCATTTGCTGTGGCGTAATTTTTACGACCCTTACGAGTGGAGCTGGAAAGACGGTCGGTCGCGCTGGGACTTGCTGGACGTCGTTCGTATGACCCGTGCTCTTCGTCCAGACGGCATCGTCTGGCCAGTGGTTGACGGCAAGGCAACCAATCGCCTTGAGCTGCTTACGAAAGAAAATGGTATTGATCATTTTAAAGCGCACGATGCGCTGAGCGATGTTGAGGCATTGATTGCCGTGACGAAGCTCATTAAAGAAAAACAGCCGCAGCTCTACGAGTATCTTCTAAAACTTCGCGACAAGTCGGAAGTAAAGAAGCTCGTTAATCTTGATGATAAAAAGCCGTTCGTCTATACGAATGGCCGCTATGATGCCGAACACGACAAGACGACTGTGGCATTCCCGCTTACTGCAGGAAAGAATGGCAGCGTGGTCGTCTATGACCTGCGCTACGATCCAGCTCAGGTAGTGAACTTGAGTCCTGATGAGCTAAAGAAGAAGTTCTACGCATCATGGGAAGAGCGTCAGACAGATGGCTTTATAAAACTTCCAATTAATGAGCTGCAGTATAACCGCGTGCCGGCAGTTGCCCCTCTTGGCGTCCTTGAGCAGGCTGATGGCTGGAGCCGTATTCACATAGATCAAGCGACGATCGAAAAGCACAAGTCGGCACTACTGGCCGCTCCTCATTTTGCCGAAAATATCCGCAGTTTATTTGAGAACCGAGCGGAGTTTGCTAAATCTGCCGATGTCGAGGCGCAGCTTTATGACGGCTTCGTGGGCGATCGTGATCACCTGTATATCGAATCGGTTCGAAATGCGAGTGAACGCGAGTTAGCTGATTTCCATCCGTCCTTTAGTGATGAGCGACTTGAGCCACTGCTACTTCATTACAAAGCACGAAATTTTGCAAAGACTCTTAGCCAAGACGAAGCTCGTACTTGGGAAGCATGGCGCAGTGCTCGTATTACTAAGCAATTACCGAGCTTTATGAAATCTCTACAGGCGATCGCAGCTACAGAACAGGATGATGCTAAACAATTCATTCTTCAGGAACTGCAACTGTGGGCAGAGAGTATCCTACCTATTGATATGTCCGATCAAGATAGTAGCGACGAAGTTTAGATTTGGCCAAAACGGCGACGTGGCATACGTGCCTTATGAGCAAGGTGTGTCTTTATGAGGCGACGGATTGCGACGCTGTGTCGTGTTTTTATGGCAATAAATCGTACGACAACAAGAGCTGCAGTGATGCTTACGAGGGCTAGCATAGTAGAGGCAGGAACACTGTAGCTTGTGCCTGGAATCTGACCCATAAGTACGAACATAGCCAACGCACTAAATACGCCAGATTCCGCTAAAATAACGGTACAAAGAATGATGCTACTGGTGATAATAATAGATTTTTTCATAGATAAGTTCTCAACTGTTAGTACTATAGTAACCTCGGTGACAATATGCAACGATAAGCATCATAGATTGACAGAATAGAAGTCCGCGGGCATAATTGCACTGTCTAGCACACGGTTAGACCTTTCGAGAAATGAGAACTCACGATGAAGTGCGTACGTACCTTGCTTGCCGTTACCGTTCTTGTTGCGATGGTTGGGTGCACGAGTGCTCCGGCTGTCCAGGACACCCCTTCGACCCAGACGCAGACTGAGAATGTATCTGTTGCTTCTGTTGCCCAGAACTATTCGATGGTCAGGTACGCTGATGAGCGTATCATTGTTTTCATCTTGGTCGATGAGCCCAATTTCACGCTGATCGGAGATCAGATTGAAGCCGACTGGACGAAAAAGCCAAATGGCTTGCCGCTGACTCGCGACGAGGCCATGCGGGTGCTTGGAGACGACAAGACGACGGGTGTGGATGCAAAATTACGTCCAACAGAGAAAGGTGACGAATTTTATTGGGTGACAACACCCGATAGAGTAAAAGCGTTACTCCGTGAGTTCTAATCTGGCCCACGTGGCAACTCGAGAGCAGCCCCCGACCCACCTTGCGTCTGCAGGGAGGGCCGGGGCTCTTTCATTGTCTGGGTGGTGGAAAGTGACCATGAAAACATGGTATAATTAGGCGTTATGCCAGAGTTTATTCGTGTTACCGGTGCTCGTGAGCACAATCTAAAAAATGTTAGCGTTGATATCCCGCGCGATAAGTTAGTCGTGATCACGGGACTATCTGGAAGCGGTAAGTCATCGCTTGCATTTGACACTATCTACGCTGAAGGGCAGCGCCGCTACGTTGAAAGTCTCAGTAGCTATGCGCGTCAGTTCCTGGGCATTATGGACAAGCCCGATGTTGAATCGATCGACGGGCTGAGTCCGGCCATTTCGATCGATCAAAAATCTACCAGCCGCAACCCGCGTTCAACCGTTGCGACTGTTACTGAAATTTATGACTATATGCGTCTCTTGTTTGCGCGTATTGGCGTGCCTCACTGTCCGGTGTGTGGTAAAGAAGTTTCTCGTCGTACGCCACAGGCAATTATTGATGAGATCATGAAGATAGACGAGGGGACTCGCCTGATGATCTTGGCGCCGATCGTCAAAGATAAAAAAGGCGAGTTTGCACATATTCCTGAACAATATCGCCGATTAGGATTTGCGCGTGCGCGTGTCGACGGAGTCGTGTATTCACTTGATGAGTTCCCGACACTGCAAAAGAGTTATAAGCACAATATTGAGATCGTCGTTGACCGTATTGTCATGAGTGCGGATGTGCTTGGTCGTGTGACCCAGTCAATTGAACAGTCGCTCGAGATTGCCGATGGCGTGGTTGAACTTCTAGACGCTGAGTCAAACGACATTACGATATTTAGCCAGCGCTACGCCTGTATTGATCATCCAAATGAAGATATTCCCGAATTGGAGCCGCGTCTATTCAGCTTTAACGCGCCTCAAGGTGCATGTCCGGTGTGTACCGGGCTCGGTAGCCGACTCGAAGTCGATCCTGGGTTGGTGTTTAATCCTAACCTGACGATCACCGAAGGGGCAATTCGCCCGTATAGCCGCGTCAATAGCGATGCCTGGTATATGAAGCGACTGGTTGCTGTGGGTGAAGCGCACGGCTTTAGTACGAATGTACCTGTCGGCGAGCTGAGTAAAGAAGATCTAGACAAGGTGCTTTATGGTACTGGTACGCAGAAATACACCGTAAACCTTGGTAGTGGCCGTACGTATGAGTCGGTCTATGAAGGCGTAATCCCGAATCTTGAGCGTCGCCACAAAGAAACAGACAGCGAGTTTATGCGCAAAGACATCGAGCGCTTTATGCGCGAGCGCCAATGTCACACGTGTAAAGGTGCTCGCCTGAAGCCAGTAGTGCTGGCAGTAACTGTCCATGGTCTGAGTATTATGGATATTTGTAATCTTGGTGTCGATGATGCTCTCGATTTGTTCGAGAACACATTAAAGCTGACTGAGCAGGAGCTATTCATTGCTCGCCAGATCATGAAAGAGATTACGGCTCGTCTCGGTTTTATGAGCAATGTCGGACTGAATTATCTTGAGCTCGCGCGTGCGGCCAATACTCTTTCGGGCGGCGAGGCTCAGCGCATCCGACTTGCGACACAGATTGGATCTGGTCTGCAGGGCGTCTTGTATGTGCTTGACGAGCCATCGATCGGCCTTCATCAGCGCGACAACGATCGTCTTATCGGCACCCTTAAGCGTCTGCGCGATCTTGGTAACACGGTGCTTGTCGTTGAGCATGACGAGGATACAATCCGTCACGCCGACTATCTGCTCGACATTGGTCCTGGTGCAGGTGTTGCCGGTGGCAATGTCGTGGCGGCGGGTACCCCAGAAGAAGTAGCTAAAAATAAAGACAGTATTACTGGTCGCTACTTGGCTGGCACCGAACAGATCGATGTGCCTAAAAAGCGTCGTCCTGTCGTGAAGGATCGTCATTTGGTGATCCGTGGTGCTACGGAAAACAACCTAAAGAATATTGATGTGTCATTCCCGCTAGGCGTAATTACGGTTGTGAGCGGCGTGAGTGGTAGCGGTAAGTCAACGCTCGTAAACGACATTCTTGCCAAAGAGCTATCGGCACGTCTACATCGTTCTCACGTTGTCCCAGGTGCGCATGAGAATATTGAAGGTATCAAGCATCTAGATAAGGCGATTGTTATCGATCAGTCGGCGATCGGACGAACGCCGCGCTCAAACCCTGCAACGTATACAGGTGTCTTTACTCCAATTCGTGAGCTTTTCGCAGGTACGCCAGAAGCGAATATTCGTGGCTATAAGGCTGGACGATTTAGCTTTAACGTTAAGGGTGGCCGCTGCGAGAATTGTCAGGGTGACGGCGTCATTAAGATTGAGATGCACTTCTTGCCTGATGTCTATGTGACCTGTGACGAGTGTCATGGAAAGCGATATAACCGCGAGGCGCTTGAGATTAAGTATAAAGATTCGACAATTAGCGACGTACTCGAAATGACTGTTGAGCAGGCAGCGATATTCTTCGAAAACGTTCCATCGATTGCTCGCAAGCTAACGACACTGGTTGAAGTCGGTCTTGGCTATATTCGTCTTGGTCAGCCAGCCACAACTTTTAGTGGCGGTGAAGCGCAGCGTATTAAGCTTGCGACTGAGCTGTCTCGCCGCGCAACAGGTAAAACGCTCTATATTCTTGATGAACCAACAACAGGCCTTCATAGTGCGGACGTTAAACGTCTACTCGGTATTCTCCAGAAGCTTGTTGAAGGTGGTAATAGTATGGTGATTATCGAGCACAACCTCGATGTTATTAAGTCAGCCGATCACGTCATCGACATGGGACCAGAAGGCGGTATGGGTGGTGGCGTGGTGGTTGCTCAGGGAACACCAGAAGAGATTACCAAGGTCCCAGCATCATTTACAGGCAAGTACTTAAAGCCACTCTTGAAGTAAGCAATCTATAGTAGTAATACTCTATAAAAAATACGCGGCCATATTGGTCGCGTATTTTTTATGAGCCGGTAGTTCTACTTTTTAAACAGGACGGCTAGTTGCTTCTTTGTGCCGCTCCATAGCGCGGTACGCTGGTCTTTGTCTTTGAGGATATGGATAATTGGTGGCATTATCGAAATAAGAATAATGATCGCAACGGCTGGGAGAATAACCTGATCGATGTCGAGACCGAGACGATTCGTAAAGACATCACCAAGGAAGTAGCCGAGGTAGGTAAGGCCAGCTGCCCAGAGAAGTCCGCCGATGATGTTGTAGCTAACGAAAGTCTTGTAGTGCATATTTGCAGTACCGGCGACTATCGGAGCAAAGGTGCGAACGACAGGAATAAAGCGCGCCATGATAATTGTCTTACTGCCGTACTTCTCGTAGAACGCCTCGGCCTTTTCAAGGTGATCTTTCTTAAAGAGGCGGGAATTTTTACGATCAAACAGCTTTCGTCCAACACGACGGCCGAAAGTGTAGCCGACATTGTCGCCAAGAACGGCTGCGAGAAATAGAATAAAGACGAGGAGGTGGATATTGATTGGCATGACACCGATCTGCACCAAGAAACCGGCCGTAAATAGCAGACTATCGCCAGGTAGGAAGAAGCCGATAAGGAGGCCACTTTCGGCGAAGACAATAGCGGCAACGCCAATTGGCCCAGCCCATTTAATAAGTTCTTGAAGGTCGAATCCGGGCAGCGCGCTGACGAAGGTAAGGTTGTGTGCAATTAGTTCTAACATACTCATCTCATTCTAGCACGAACGGGCATAGTGCTATAATAGGAGATGTACTACAAACGACTGAGATCAGATTAAGGAGTAGAACATGAACGATATTACATTAACATTAGATGAACGTAGTATAAGCGGCAAAAAGGTTGCGACGCTACGAAACCAAGACATTGTACCAAGTGTTGTCTACGGCGGCCATGCCGAGCCACTAGTGACACAGTCGTCACTCGTAGAGACGACAAAGGTTGCGCGGAGTGCTGGTAAGCACACGCCAGTTCATCTTATAATTAATGGCAAGAAGAAGCTCGCTATTATCAAATCAATTGATATGCATCCAGTGAAGCATCTCGTACGACATGTTGCGTTCCATACTATTAAGCAGAACGAGAAGATCGTGACTGAAGTGCCAATCCGTCTGGTTGGCGAAGGTGAAAGTGCGGCTGAAAAAGCTGGACTTGTCGTCCTTCAGGCTATTGAGCACGTTGAAGTTCGTGCGATTGCGGCAAACCTTCCGGATGTACTAGAGATTTCAATTCTCGACCTTACCGACGCCGATGACAAGCTGACGATTGCCGACTTAACGCTGCCTAGCGGTGTTGAATTTGCCGATCATGAACAGGATATGGATCTTGTGATTGCTAACGTCTACGAACCAAGCGCACTGCAGGCGGCGAATGATGCAGCTGGTGGTGACGCCGAGATTGACGATGTTGCTGATATCGAAGCCGATAACGGTAGCGATACACGCCAAGATACACAGGCTGAAGAATCTCGCCCAGGTGGCAAAGATCAAAAAGAGCCAAAGCAATCTAACGTTGACGCCAATAAGTAAATTATATGAGTAAAAAAATAGCTGCCACTCGGCAGCTATTTTTTATTCTTCGATAAATCCACCAGATTGGTGATTCCAAAGCTTGGCATAGATACCGTTCTTTGTAAGAAGATTACTATGTGAGCCTTGCTCAATAATCTGACCATTATCGAGAACGATAATGCGATCAAGACTGGCGATAGTTGATAGACGATGGGCAATAACGATCGACGTACGGTTTTTCATCAGATGCTTGAGTGCATCCTGAATTAGCTTTTCGCTTTCGCTATCAAGCGCGCTGGTCGCCTCATCAAGGACGAGAATCGGTGCGTCCTTTAGAATTGCACGAGCAATTGCAATACGCTGACGCTGCCCGCCACTTAGTTTTACGCCACGCTCACCAACGATCGTATCGAGGCCTTTGGGCAGCTTCTGGATGAAATCGTAGGCATTAGCCTGACGAATGGCATGCTCAATTTGCTTATCAGTAGCATCAGGATTTGCATACGCGATATTATCCCGCAGGCTACGATGGAATAGTACGGGTTCCTGAGCGACGTAGGCAATTGTTTGGCGTAGGTCATTTTGGGTAACTTGGTTAATTGGCTGATCGTCAATGGTGATAGCACCATTTTCGATATCGTTGAAACGAAGCAGGAGACGAGTCAGGCTGGTTTTGCCTGAGCCTGAGCGTCCAACAAGGCCGATGCGCTCACCAGGTGCAATCGTAAGAGTAAAGTCTTTAAACAGAGCGTCGTCATTTTCAGCATGCGTGAAGGTAATATTGTCAAAATCAATCTTACCCTTTGAGACAACAAGAGGCTGAGGTGATTCTGGGTCTTTTAGTTCGATCGGATCATCGAGCGTGCTGATCATCGGACCAGCGTCACCAAGAATACGCTGATAGGCGCGAGTCGTGCTCGATACGGCCCATAGCTGCGATACGACGTTTAGGGTGTAGACGATCATAAGATAGGTGACGCCGATACTCGCCAGGTGATACTCGGTCGCAAGAACAGCTGCAAGCAGGGCGCTAATATTCATGACAGTCATCATCGCGCCAAACGATCCAGTGATAATAAGAACGCTCTTCATTTCTTTCATTGATGCTTTACGCCATACTTTAATGCGCTTGCCGTACTCGGCATGTTCGTGGGTGCTGCGAGCAAAGGCTTTGACGGTCGTAATGTTACTAACGACGTCGGCGAGATAGGCGGTAGCTGCACTGAATTTTTCAGATGATTTTCGGCTAATAGGGGCAATGGCGGTCTGGGCTTTGATGATCGTAAAGATAATAATAATCGACAAAACAGCGAGAACGACAGCATACTGCCAGAAAAGGAAAGACAGAGCAATACAAACGGAAATGATCGTGGTCGTAATTGGCACGGCGGTAAAGATTAATGTGTCCCAGAACCGCTCAACACTACCGACTAACTTTGTCGTGTCTGATACGGTGCCGCCACTCATGCGATCAGCGTGATAACCAAGGCTCTTGGCAGTTAGGTGTGACAAGATTTGCGTCGAGACCGCTGCTTGCATTTTTGTTTCTGCTATAAAGGCAAGGGCAATAGTGACACGGACAGCTACGACATCTCCGAGAAAAAGAATGATAGCATAGCCAATTAATAGCCCCATGCTGTCATGAAGCGTGGCCGAACCACTCGCAATGCGAGTAAGTAGCTGAGAGACGAATATCGGCGCAATGGTTGTTGTCAGCGCAGAAAAGACAATCTGCGTGCCGATCATTGACCAGCTGGCAGCCGGTGCAACGCGCCATAAGCCGAACAGAAAGCCGACGATACGTTTTGATGAATGTGTAGTAGGCATAAACCTCCTTTAGTGTGGGTGATAATAATTTTATATCAAGATTGATATCGCTATTGGTTTGGTCGTCCAAACGTCTGCGTATAGAGGACCCATGGGGGTCATAGTAAACGTAATTATATAGTATAATAGGTAACGATGCAAAAAATTCTACTTTATTATAAATTTACGCCCATCAATGATCCGGGAACGATGAAGCTATGGCAAAAGACATTATGCGATAGCCTAAATCTTCAGGGCCGTATTCTTGTGAGCCCTCATGGCATTAACGGTACGGTCGGCGGTGAGATGGATGATCTCAAGGCGTATATTAAGGCAACGAAACAATTTGCCGGCTTTAAGGATGTTGTCTTCAAATGGAGCGATGGTGGCCGCGAGGACTTCCCTCGTATGAGCGTGAAAGCGCGACGTGAACTTGTTGGGTTTAAAAATAGCGACGATGAATTTGACGTTGACGAAAACGGCGTTATTGGTGGCGGCAAGCATCTTAAGCCGCATCAAGTTCATGAACTAGTTGAGAAGTACGGTGACGACGTTATCTTCTTCGATGGTCGTAACGAGCATGAGGCCAAGATCGGTAAGTTCAAGAACGCCGTGGTGCCAAATACGAATACCTCACGTGACTTCATCGCTGAACTTGAAAGTGATAAGTATGATGATATTAAAAACAAAAAGATAATCACGTACTGTACTGGTGGCATCCGCTGCGAAGTTATTAGCGCTATGATGAAAAAGCGTGGGTTCAGTGAAGTCTACCAAATTGATGGCGGTATTGTGAAATACGGTGAGGCGTATGGCGATGACGGACTATGGGAAGGAAGTTTGCGCGTCTTTGATGATCGCATGACGATTGACTTTAGTGATCATGCTAAGACAATTGGCGAGTGTACTCATTGCCAAGGTCCAACGGCTAACTTCGAAAACTGCGCCTGGGCAAATTGTAACGACCTTGTTCTTATCTGCTTGAACTGTAAGCAGAATCCTGATCTTTTGTTCCACGCCGATATGTGTCGTGAAAATGCTAAAATCGGCGCAACCGCCTAGCTGACTTAGCATAAGTACAATGACATATCTGAGTACATCAGCTATACTTTAATCAGATGAAAAAGCATATTGAAGCCGTCGATCTTCAGTTAATTCACTGGTTTCAAAAATGGTACACGCCACTTGCACGAGGTAGCCTTTTTGTCGTCTACTTTTGGTTCGGTATTTTAAAGGTCTTGGGGTTGAGCCCGGCAACGCCACTGGCCGAAGCACTGACACTGCGAACAGTTGGTGCTGATTGGTTTGATCCGCTCTATCTTACACTGGCAATTATTGAATGTATTATCGGACTGCTTTTCTTATTCCCGAAGCTTACTCGGCTTGCAATTGCCGTCATGGTCGGGCACATGGTTCTTGTCTGTTCACCGCTTGTGCTACTCGCTGATATGGTGTGGATGTATCCATTCGTTCCGTCACTCGAAGGACAATATATCATTAAGAACGTCGTACTCATCGCCGTAGCTATTAGTATTGCAAGTACTGTTCGTCCGCTCAAAAAAGTCCCATTGAAACGCGCCTAGTACTTAGTGAAAAAGTCTTCACTGCTTTTATGTGTCGCGTGGCACATAGTAGAAGTATGAATAAACCTTATCGAAATTTTGACCTACCTAAACAACACCTTGACGATCGTCATTATGTCCCTGAACGAGCACGCTCAATGACTGAAATAGAACGACGACGCTCACTACCAAGCGGTACGCTTCTTGCCGAGCATCAGCGTGATGGCCTATCTATCGCCCATCAGATTATGCGATCTGTCGAGCAGCCGGAGGATGTGGCATTTGCCGGCACATTAATTGCTATGAGCGGGCTAAATGCTGGCTGGTATAACTACGCTGCGCATTCGCCTGTAATGCGTCGTCGCCTTAATCTTCCGACGCTCGCTGACGAAGAGTCGGATTGGCGTGAATCGAAAAGCGGCTTGCTTACAAAAGCGCAGCAGGGACTTGTCGAGGCGGCAACGATCGCAGAGGCGCTTGTTGCAACTAAAGTAGAGCGCCGCTCCACGGCTCGTCACCAACAGCAACTTGGTCGGCAACTTGGGAATGTCTCGCTTCAGCTTGCCTGCGCCGAAGTTGGTACAGTGGCGGATTCATATAGTCCGTTTGACGTTCAGAATTTAGCACGCGAAGCATCGCTCACGATGCTCGAACAAGCTCGTGTCTTTGGTGACCAGGTCGGCTCACATCCGTCAGTTGCT
Source organism: Saccharimonadales bacterium (SeqCode) (assembly GCA_049295575.1). Taxonomy (GTDB): domain Bacteria; phylum Patescibacteriota; class Saccharimonadia; order Saccharimonadales; family Saccharimonadaceae; genus UBA6022. The sequence continues at coordinate 57,221 of JBAQQX010000003.1, read as the reverse complement.
CAATTGGCCGATCCCAATAGCGATCTTGCTGTCTACTGGCGCCGCAACGCGCCAAACGGTGCCTTCGAAGCCTACGAAGAAGCAATCGAAGACTATCCGCGCACTGTTTAAAGATGAAATGTTTGCTCAGTAAATGCGCCTGACGGTCCAGTATATAGTTCGTGGAGGGTCTGCATGTTCGGTAGCATGTGCGGTGCACTAAAGTCGGGCGCCATCTCCCAGAAGTAATCGGCAAGTATGTTGTTCGGTGTCAGTTCGCCGTGGATGTCGTCACAAACAAGGAGCGTGAAATGAATAAAGCTTTCGAGCTGGTCCTTGTCATATACGCGAAAATAGCCATGGCCATGAACGCTGAATTCTCCGTCAAGACCAGTTTTGTCTCGACATTCCAGACGTGCAATCTCCGTGCTGGGCATATCTACTACCGGTTGCACGTGCATAAACCCCGCTAGACCAATCATCGGATGAGTATTTCGTCGGTAGAGAAGCCAGGCGCCGTCATGCTTACGGCGAATTGCCAAGAGGAGGGTGGAATATGCACGATCAATGAGGCGGTGTTCGCTCTTCAGGGCGCCAGCGCCTATGCGACGTCCCTCGGACGTAAGTATATAAAGCCCATCGTCGTTCTTTGCGACGTAGCCAGCTGCCATGACTTTTTTGAGGTGATAGGTGAATAGCTTATTGTCGATATCATCAGGTTTAAGCTCTCCAAATCGCATACTGGGCTCAAAGGCGAGTTGGTAGACAATAGAACGTTGGATGTGATGATCAAGCATATGAGACTAGTATAGCAGGCCGCTTGCGACACGCTTGATTATAGGATATGATAGGCTTACTTTTGGTCGGCCAAGCTATGCTTCCGTATCCAGAGGAGTTCTATGAGAAGCACGACATATATGGGAGGTTGGAATGGATTTTAACGAGCACCTTAAGCTGCTAGTTGCCGCCTCCTATCGCTATAACGAGGAGAGGCAGCGGCCATGGGGCCGGGCAGTTATTGTCCAAATCGGTGGCGCGCGTTGGCTCCTCGATCGCCTACAAGCAGAAGCTGAAGAGACCCGTGTCTGGTTGTTTGATAGCGGTGTGTGGGATGATAAATCTCGCACAGTATCTGTCCTGGCGCCAAAAGGTGATGAGGTCAAGAGGCGTATCATCTTTCCGCTTGACGAAAAACCCGTTGGTCGATCAAACTTTTGTCTCGATACCTCAGCACGTATTTGGATGAGAGGAAGATCTAATAAGCTTCACCCGCGTGACTCTGAGGAGTTTGAAGAAGAATTAGATGTCGTCCAATATGTCATCTATCTTCTCCAGACAACCCGTGCTAGTGTCGTCGCTACTTAATAGAGAACCCCGCAGCTGTAATGGCTGCGGGGCTATTAAATTGTTATATATGAAACAGGGGTGAGACTATTGACGTGCATATTATTACGTGTTATTATCGCAAAGCTTTTGTCGTCAGATACGATGAGAGTTCATTGAAATAGATAGATCGAAGAGAAGGAGAATGCATGGATGTATTTAGACTACTGACGGGCCCACCTGGGATGGTCTCAGGCTGTTGCCCGTCAAGATGGAGCATACAGTGGCAAAGCAGTTCACCTACCGCAACACCTCCTCCTACGCTCGGCCGCACACTTGGCTGGTCCTTGTAGGTCAGGAGTGCAAAGAGCATTGGGTCGATGGCGTCAACGTGCCGAACGAAGAAACCGTTCGGCGTCAGTTGCGCATCGGTCGTTCCGTTGATATTCTCATCGGACGTCCGTAGTCGTCCATCGAGCTATAGCAGCGTCGGTTGATGCGGCCTGCAACATTCCGGAGTTTTCGGAATGTTGCAGGCCATCACTGGCAATCCTGTCTTTCTATCTATTTCAACTATTCGTCCAAAATTATGTCATTTTGCTGACGAGCTCCATAAAGAGCGAAACGAATAGAAGTCATTTCCGTTGCTGATGAAAGTTATGCTTGTCATTATAAACATGCGCGAGTACGCTAATGTAATATGGATTTTTCCGAAGAACAGCTATTTGCGCAGTTCGAGCGCGAGGTATCTACCGACCTTAGTCTGTGGCGCAAAACCTTGATGGATTTTTATCAAGAAGTGCTACTCGGCATTTATCGGGCTGCGCCCGAAGCAACTGGCAAGGAGCTTGATGTGACCGACAGCGAGGATGTACGTACAATCGGTGGCGTGCTTCGCGAGGTCATGCTTAATAACTGGCAACGTATTGACGATGCTCCAACGCAAGGCGACTTAGTGTCTGTCGCAGGGAAAACAATCTTTCAAATATTCGATCGAGAAACAAAGTCCTTTGATACGGAGATGATATTTGAAGACGGGGTCGTGCATGGAGTAGTTGAGGGAATCGATGTTCAGCCGTATGTCGATGAGGTATTTCTTTTGAGCAGTCCGGAGGAAATGGATAAGCTTGATTTGGCACGTTTTGTTCGACCATTCGGCCTTCATCTCGTACTGCAAAACGCTACAATCACCGGAAGAGAAGATAGCGATTTCATCGGTTCAAGGCTGTATATCCCGCTACAATACTCGGGTCCGAAACTATCCGCCTATGCGAATGAATAGCGCGACTCTTGTGCTATAATTGTGGCATAAGCGAAAGGGGCATATATCCGGTTTGATATCGTAAAACGAGTTAGTCTGGTTCTCCTAGGGGGCGCTATTACTGCAGTTGGTCTGCAGTTTTTTTTATTGCCAAATCACCTACTTGATGGGGGCGTAACAGGTGTGTCGATTATTGCCGCGAAGCTATCGGGCCTGCCGCTCGGTGTCTTTTTGGTTCTATTAAATACACCGTTCGTCATACTTGGATATAAGAAGTTTGGTAGGTCATTTGCCTACTATTCGATTGTTGGTATTGTTGCGCTCGCACTGCTAACGCTCGTGCATGTGCCGCATGGCTTCACTGATGTGCCGATTCTTGCTGCAGTGTTTGGCGGCATGATCGTCGGCATTGGCGTCGGCGTCGTCTTACGCTATGGAGGTATTATTGATGGCGCGGATACGATCGCTGTTCTGATTGATCGTGAAACGGTATTTTCGGTGAGTGAAGCAATTATGGCGATCAACGCCGTGATTATTACGATAGCTGGATTCGTGTTTGGCTGGGAGCAGGCGCTTTACTCGCTGATTGCCTATTTTGTAGCCCATAAGGCAATTGACGTCACAGTCGAAGGGCTTGATGAATCTCGCTGTGTCTGGGTAGTCAGTATGCAGGTGCGTCCTATCGGCAAGGCAATAAATGTACTTATTAAAGAGCCGGTAACATATATCAAAGAGAGTGAGTCTGACGCTAGGGAGCCTCATGGGGTGATGCTGGCGGTAATCACGCGACTAGAGGAGCAGAAGGTGAAGAGCGCAATTCGTGCGATCGATCCTTCTGCGTATATTGTCATGACAAGTGCGCATGAAGCGGTCGGAAGAATATCGGAAGGCTCTCTGTACAAAGAGACATAAGCGAGACGCTATTGACAAAATTAATAACCTGTGCTATATTTAATAGTAACAAACGTTTTTCTCTACAATTAATTTAGTTAACGCTGCGACGTAGCGATAGAATAAATTTTTGTATAAACGATTCTACTAAAGAACTTTTACTTGCCTAGCAAGCGTTCGTCTGACCTAATAAGGCATAAATACGCCGAGGCGCACGAATCGTATCAGATAAAAGAAAATTAGTACTCACTTACTAGCAGAAAAACTTTTGTACTGAGCCAGCGCATAGGCCAGACTGACTGTATGTTTTGTCATGATAAAACATTGTTCTTTATGTGCGCAAAAACGTTTAATAATTACCTCGTCCACACGGCGGGGTAATTTACTACCCGTACGATAAGACTGCTTGTGTGTTATTCACGGGTTTTTTTTGATGTCTCGGAACCGTTTATTCTATCCTTTAGTTCAGATACGGCGGCGGGCAGATCTTTTGCGTCAGAAAGATCAACCTTTCCGTCATCATTCGTGTCGGCAGAATTAATTACAGCCGATTTAATGTCCTCGAAATTGAGATTGCCATCTTTGCTGGCGTCATACTTATCGCCTATGCCCAGCAGATTCTTTAGTGAATTGAGAAGTCCCATAATAGTTGTGCCCTCCAGTTACGTGCTTTTAGCGTACTCCAGAGGTGGAGAAACAACAAGTGAATAGGTCACATAACCAGCGTATAATAGAGGTAGAGTATTGTGTAACTCGAGGAGGACAGTGATATGCGTAGTGCAAAAGTTGTCAGTATTATCATCGGAGTTATAGTCTTAGGACTAGCGGGCTGGATAGCCTATGTATTGCTTGGAGAGAGGGAGGTATCGCAGGCGCCTGTTACGGATTTTGCTAGCTGTGTATCGGCCGGCAATCCCGTCACGCAGACATCGCCTCGACAGTGTCGAGTTCCAGATGGGACGACATATGCCGAACCGACAACTCCGACTAATGACGGGGTAAATACTGCCACCCGTGAATTTACCTCTCCAAAAGGTGTTACTGTGCGGCTTCATGACTGGACAGAGCGTCAGGTCATTTCAAGTCCACTCGTGCTTGCAGGTGAAATACCGGGTAGCTGGTCATTCGAGGCTAGCTTTCCTGTACTTCTTTTAGACCCAGCACGTAAGACAATTGGTCAAGCAGTGGCGGGACTCGAAGGCGATTGGATGACAGATAACTACGTGCCATTTTCATCTACGTTGACATTCGAAGCTCCCTCCGCAGGCGGAAGTGGCGTATTGGTTTTGCGAAAAGATAATCCATCAGGTCTCCCTGAGAATGATGACGAGATAGAGATCCCGATTACTTTTTCGACTGCGACCCAGTAGTCGGGGCTACTTTAACAATAAGATGTGGTTTATCAATTTTTGCCGAGTTAATATCGTCGCCTACTCTGACTATTTCAAGCTGATCAGCATCGTACGGACGCATAATTCGATACAGTGTATTAATGTCGCTAATCTCTGGATTAAGCCAGTCGGCCTCATCGTCGGGGTGTACGATAACCGGAAGACGACTCGGCGTCATGTCGGATTCGGCACCGGAATTGGTCGTGACGATCGAGCAGGTGCCCCATTCTTTTCCGTCGGGATCAGTCCATGAGCTATAGAGGCCTGCAAAGGCAAATACAGGCTGGTCGGTTGCATGGAGGTAAAACGGTTGTTTGCCTGAAGCAGTAGTTTTCCATTCGTAAAATCCATTTGCAGGAATAAGACAGCGAGACGAGCGGATAGCGACCTGCCAAGTTGGTTTGTCGAAAATGCCTTCCGAACGAGCGCTAAAGGTTTTATAACGAAAGACTGAATTTGCATTCGGCGCGCCTTTTGGAATGAAGCCCCATTTCATTAATTCCATCTCGTTTTTGCCATCACGAGATATGATCACAGGCACAGATTGAACTGGGCTGATATTGTAGTGTGGCTTAACGCCTTTTGGAACGCCGCTGGCAAGAGCGAAGCGGTCGCGAAGTTTGTCTATTTCAAAAAGGGCATATCGGGAACTCATACTATTAGTATAGCGTACTTGCTACCGGGGATCAGTCTAGGAGGTATAATATAGGCAGATGAATGCAGCGCTTGAAGCCAAACTAAAGACATTGCCAAGAAGTAGTGGTGTATATTTTCACAAAGACACGTCTGGTGAAGTTATTTACGTTGGCAAAGCTGCTGTTTTAAAGAACCGCGTCCGACAGTATTTCCAAAGTACTCGCGATATGGATATAAAAACCCGTGCCCTCGTCGCCGAGATACACGATACCGATTGGATTGAGACTGAGAGTGAGATCGATGCGCTGTTTCTTGAGAGCGAGATGGTTAAGCGCTATATGCCGCGCTACAATATATTGCTGCGGGATGATAAGTCTCAATTGTTTGTGCGAATCGACATGAAAAATACATGGCCGCATGTTGCATTTACGCGTAATCCGGCAGATGACGGCGCGGAATACTACGGTCCATACTACAATGGCTATGCGGTCAAAAAAGCTCTTCGCTACTTACGAAAGATTTTTCCGTATTACACCAAAGTACCTAGGGACGGAGAGCGTCCTGATCTCGATTCACATATCGGCCTGAGTCCACGACCTGGCGTGTCGAGCGATGAATACAAGGCGACGCTCCGTAAGCTGATTCGCTATTTTGAAGGCGGACGAAAAGCATTGGCTCGAGAGCTTGAAAAAGAAATGCGACAAGCTGCTAAGCTGCATGATTTTGAAAATGCAGCACTGCTGCGCAATAGACTTAATGACCTGCGCGAACTGCAGCGTCGAATTATGTTCGGAGATAAGGAATTTTTGGATATAAGTAAAGACAAGGCGCTGAGCCATTTACGTGACTTACTTGGACTTGCTAAGACTCCGGCCCGAATTGAGGGATATGATATTTCACATATGAGCGGGACGAACGTTGTCGCAAGCATGGTGGTATTTAGTAACGGTGTCAGTGACCGAGCGAACTATCGTAAGTTTAAGATGACCAAGCAGCAAAACGATGACTACGCCAGTATGTACGAGACGATATGGCGTCGAACGAGCGAGAAAAACCTCAAGAGTTGGGGCATGCCAGACCTGCTACTGATCGACGGCGGTAAGGGGCAGCTTGATGCGGCACTGCGGGCACTTGAGGAGCGCGGACTGGCTATTCCAGCCGTGAGCGTGGCGAAGCGCGAAGAGGAAATTGTTATTCATAGCGCGCGCTCGCATGTCGATGCCTCAATACTGGCGGATCTCGTGAATGTGTCCGAGCCTGGTATATCTGTAGTGCGGCAAGGTGAGTACTATATCGTCAATCTTCATGCGGGTCAGCGTAATGCTGGATCGCACTCCGGTAACCTGCGCGGAGGCGCGCCTATCCAGGCGCAATATACCGACATTGTGAAGCTATTCCAGCGTATCCGTGATGAGTCGCATCGCTTTGCCGTCAGCTACCATACGGTACTTAAGCGTCAAAAGCAGACTGCAAGTAGCCTGGAGGATATTCCAGGTATCGGGCCAACGACACGAAAGAAGCTTATTCGCACGTTTGGCAGCCTGCAAGGAGTTCGTCAGGCGACACCTGAGGCGCTTGCTGCGTCTATCGGGCCAGCAAAAGCACAACTTCTCGCTCAGTATTTGCTCGCTAAGTAACGCTTATGCTATAGTGGCGACAGATATAAAGTCTATAAGAGCGTGACTTAGATAGAATGACTAACTTGAACATGATACAAACAAAAAAATCTGGATTTACGATCGTTGAACTAGTGGTTGTGATCGCTGTTATTGGCATCTTGGCACTGATTGTACTCGTTGCGTATCCCGGCTACCAAACGCGAAACCGCGATGATGTTCGCAAGAATGATGTACAGCAAGTGGCGGCCGCTCTTAGTGCGTACGCTATTCAGAAGAATAGTTATATTGAATCAGGTGAGGGCTGCGGCTCAAGTAAGACAGCTCTTAGTGGTAGTGGCAACGGTTGGATAGTGGCAAATACGACTGATCTTTCGGACTATATGGCGACATCAATCGTAGAGTGTTTGAAAAATGCCAAGGTACTATCTAGTAGCTCAGATTTTGTCGATCCATCAGGTTGTAGGTGGGATTCTGGAGGTAGTTGTGGATCTGGTAGCCTTGGTGTACCAGCAAAAGCATACATGAAGGCAACCTGCAGTAAGAATGGTGTGAAGGTGACGTATATCATGGCTCGACTGGAAACAAAGCCAAGCGATAATAGTACGATTGATAACCTATGCGACACTGGCACACTGCCTGGCTTTAGTGGAGTCAACGAAGACTGGGGTACTCGCTACGGCATGAACCACTACGTTACAGTAAAATAATGTTGAGATGTCAGTAGATATTATATGATAAAAGTAATGACTGATCTTTTTATTGCCAATCGTGCTCGCCTCGTCGCTAAATTAGACGGTGGCGTGGTTGTTATGACGGGGTATTCCCAGATGCAGCGGCGCAACGATATGTCATTTGCCTTTGAGCAAGAGGCAAATTTCTGGTGGTTAACGGGTATTGAATCGCCTGATTGGTGGTTGATCGTTGATGGTAGTCGTGGCAAAAGTTGGCTAGCCGCGCCAACGATTAGTCAGGCGCATCAAATATTTGACGGTAGCTTATCTCCCGAGCAGGCCTTGTCGGTGAGCGGCGTTACTGCCGTTATTACACATGCTGAGGCGCTTGAGCTTCTGGGCGACCTTTCGAAAAAGCACAGCACTGTTTATGCACTCGGTGACCAGCCTCATGCTGAAGACTTTGATTTTGTATTAAACCCAGCGACTAAGAAACTGCATGATGTACTGAGTCGTACCTTCACATCAGTCCAGGACTGTCGAAGTACGATAGCGCAGCTGCGCGCCATCAAGCAGCCTCAAGAGATTGCAGCCATGAAACAGGCGATTAGTTTAACGGTTGATGCCTTTGAGTCTGTTAAGCAAAAGCTACCTGAGCTGCGGAGTGAGTACGAAGTTGAAGCGGAGTTTAGTTATTACTTCCGACGTCACGGTTCCCGAGGCCACGCGTATGATCCAATTGTCGCCGTTGGCAGCAATGCATGCACCCTGCATTACGTTGATAATAGCAGTAAGCTTAAAAGGCGCCAGCTACTACTGCTTGATATTGGTGCGCAATCGGCTGGCTATGCTGCTGATATCACCCGTACGTACGCAATTGACGAGCCGACAAAACGTCAGCGTGACGTACATGCAGCGGTGCAAAGCGCGCAGCAGCAAATTATCGCCTTGCTCGCGCCTAATCTGACCGTTGAGCACTATCACCGTGATGTGGACGTCATTATGAAGCGGGCACTACTATCACTTGGCCTTATGAAAGACGAGCACGACGATACGGCGTATCGAACCTATTTCCCCCACGCGATCAGTCATGGGCTTGGGGTTGATGTTCATGACAGTCTTGGGGCCCCTCGCTACTTGCAACCGGGAATGGTGTTGACGGTTGAGCCGGGTATTTACATTCCAGAAGAGGGAATTGGCGTACGCATCGAAGATGACATCTTAATTACAGATAAAGGGTATTCCAACTTGAGTGCGCGTCTCTCGACAGACATAAGCTAGATTGGTATACTACGGGAAGTATTATGAAAAAACAATTTGTGCTTTTTTTGGTTCGATGGGCATTTAACTCGTTCGGACTGTGGGTAGCGGTTCGTCTGTTTGGCACCGGATATAGTGACGATCAGTTGACGGCTGGTTTTTGGGCGTTTGTATTGGCTGGGTTAATCTTCTCACTAATCAACAGCGTACTTCGTCCGATTGTTATTATTCTGTCACTACCAGCAATCCTGGTTACTCTAGGGCTCTTTACACTCATCGTTAATGGACTAATGGTGTACTGGTCTCTGGCGCTAGCGCCAGGCATCCATATGACCTTCTGGCACTCTGTTCTTACAGGAATGGTCCTAAGTCTGTTAAACTATATAGTAAGTAGCATTATGGAATTGCACTATAACACTCGTTCGCAAAGGGAGACATCATGAATATCAATATCATCCTTCAGTTCATCACTATTGGTTCGGCAATCTTGATGATTTTAGCTATCCTGCTACAGCAGCGTGGCGCATCACTCGGTGCGGGTTTTGGTAGTTCTGGTGAGCTCTATACGACGCGTCGTGGACTTGATAAAAATCTGTTCGAAGCAACGATTGTACTCGCAGTGATTTTTATTTTCTCTATCCTTGCTGGTCTATTACTTCCACTATTTAACTTGTAAGGGGCAGCACTGTGGCCGAAGAAAAACGTAAGTCGTGGCGACAATTTCAGCAGCTGAACTTCAACAGTAAGAAGCTTTCAAAACGTGCCAAAAAGGCCGAAGGCGCAACGCTCCGTCATGCTCATAAGTTTATTATTCACCGCTGGGAAAATATCCGTAGCGTTCGACGCCATGTGATTGGCTGGCTTGTGCTTATTGGGCTATTAATTGCCGGTGTCGGTATTCAGCTCAACTGGTTTCAGCGGAGTTATAGCACGGATGCGCCAGCAGCTGGTGGTACTTACGCCGAAGCGTCGCTTGGGCCTCTTGATACGCTCAATCCCCTCTATGCGACGACGAGTGCCGAGTATTCGGCGAGCAAGCTCCTCTTCTCGAGTCTGTACGATTATGATGATACGGGCAACTTGCGCGGTGACCTCGCTCGCAAAATGACCGTCAATCCCGAGGGGACGGTCTATACGGTATCACTACGCGAAGATGCTAAATGGCACGATGGAACACGACTAACGGCAAAGGATATTGTCTTTACAGCAGATCTTTTAAAAAACCCGCTAACACGCAGTGTGATTAAGGGTTGGCAAGGGATTAGTGTCAAGGCAGTCGATGATTTTACTGTAACGTTCACGCTTCCAGGGCCAATCGCCGCCTTCTCACATGCATTGACTTTCTCGGTCTTGCCGAAGCACCTCCTCGGCGACATTGCTCCAAACTTACTGCGCGAGAACGGCTTCGGTCAGTCTCCTGTTGGCAGTGGGCCATTTCGCATTCGATTACTGCAAATAGTCGATTCGGCAAATGGACGAAAGATTGCACATATGTCCGCAAATAAGGATTACTACAGGGGAGCTCCGAAGCTGTCTCGCTTCCAGCTGCACGTATACAATACGACTGACGCAATCGCCATGGCGCTGCGCACGAGCGAAGTAAACGCCGCAGCCGACATTGCAGCAGATTCAATTTCGTCAATCGATACGAAGCGCTACAGCGTTATTTCACGGCCAATAAATAACGGTGTATACGCCTTCTTTAATACCAAGCAGGGAGCTTTGAAGGACGTAGCCGTCCGCCGAGCACTTCAGGTTGGAACGAACGTAGATGATGTTCGAAAGGCAGTGTCACCCGATGTATCTGCACTTGATTTACCGTTTATTACAGGTCAGCTAACTGGCAATGATATACCAACTCGACCTGAGTCTGATGCAACCAAGGCGGCCGATATGCTTGAGAAGGCTGGCTGGTTAAAACAGGCCGACGGTAAGCGAATTAAAGATGGTCAGCCGCTCCAGCTGCGCATTACAACGCTAAAGGGTACGGGCTATGAAAAAGCACTCGAGACCATTGCTCGGCAGTGGCGAGCAATTGGCGTATCGGTGGATGCCGAGGTGCTTGATCCGACAGACCGGACCGTATCCGAGCGTCTCCAGAGTCGAAACTTTGATGCTTTGCTGTATACACTTGAAATTGGCGCTGACCTTAATGTCTATCCTTTCTGGCACTCCTCGCAGAGTTCTCAGCGACTACTGAACTTGTCGAGCTACGCCGATGCGGTTGCTGACGAGGCGCTCTCAAGTGCTGCCTCTAGCACAGACCCGCAGCTGCGTAACGCTAAATATATAAGCTTTGCAAAGCAGTGGCTGCAGGACGTGCCAGCAATAGGGCTTTATCAGCCAGTCACCTACTACGTCCATGCTAAGACAAGCCAGTCTATGAATCCTGAGATGCAGCTCATCTCCACTCGTGATCGCTATGCCGATGTTTTGTACTGGACGGCCGACCGTGCAACTGTTTACAAAACGCCGTAAGCTCGCTATAATCGTTCGAGTAACAACACCCTTATGCGCGAATGGCGGAATTGGTAGACGCGTCAGCTTGAGGGGCTGGTGTCCTTCGGGACGTGGAGGTTCAAGTCCTCTTTCGCGCACCATGATAAATAGAGTGATCATTTGATCGCTCTTTTATTTTTGGTCTGCTCGCCCTTGAAATAACCCCTCATATCTGTTACAATACAGGTAAAGGAAGCCCGTCAGAAATGGGCATATTTTTATGACAGACCCAAAATTTATTCGCAATATTGCGATTATCGCCCACGTTGACCATGGTAAAACAACTATGGTGGACGGGCTACTAAAGCAAAGTAACACCTTCCGTGACAACCAGGCTGAAATGAGCCAGGATCTTATTATGGATAGCGGTGATCAAGAGCATGAGCGTGGTATTACAATCACAGCTAAGCAGACATCGATCTACCACGGTGATTATAAAATCAATATTATCGACACTCCAGGTCACGCCGACTTCTCAGGTGAAGTTGAGCGAACGCTTAACATGGCTGACGGTGTACTTCTTGTTGTTGACGCTCAAGAAGGTCCAATGCCACAGACCAAGTTTGTTTTGTCAAAAGCGCTTGAACTAGGCCTTAAGCCAGTCGTGATTATTAACAAGATCGATAAGCCTTCTCGTCGTATCGACGAAGTGATCGACGAAGTGTCTGATCTTTTCTTGGAACTTGCTATCGATGACAGCCAGCTGCATTACCCTGTCTACTACGCCATTGGTCGTGACGGTAAAGCCTGGACACATTTGCCAGACAACACTGCTGAGCACGCTGATTTGACACCAGTCTTTGATGCTATTATTAACGACATTCCAGCCCCGACTGTTGAAGTTAACAAGCCATTCCAGCTGCTCGTGACATCACTTCAGTACGATTCTTTCCTTGGTAAATATGCCATTGGTCGTATTACGCGTGGTGATATTAAAAAAGCGCAGTCAGTTGTTCTTATTAAACGCGATGGTACGCTCGTGAACGCTAAGATCGATAAGGTTTTTGGTTACCGTGGTCTTAACCGAGAAGAGATCGATGAAGCTGGTGCGGGTGACATCGTTGCTCTTACTGGTATCGCCGATGCACATATCGGTGAAACGATTGCAGATAAAGACCAGCCTGAAGCTTTGCCGGTGATTGATATCGAAGCGCCAACGCTCAGTATGTATCTTGGTCCAAACACCAGCCCAATGAAGGGTAAAGAAGCCAAGTATAATACCAGTCGTCAGATTGGCGATCGTCTCCGCCAGGAGCTTGAAACGAACGTGTCGCTACGTGTTCGTGACGAAGGCATTGGCTTTGTTGTATCGGGTCGTGGCGAGCTGCATCTTTCAGTCCTTATTGAAACGCTTCGCCGTGAAGACTTTGAATTTGAAGTCGGTCGTCCTCAGGCTGTGACGATTGAAGAAGATGGTATCGTCAAAGAGCCAGTTGAAGAACTGCTTGTTGAAGTTGGCGCCGAATTCCTTGGTGCGGTCAGTCAAGAGCTCGGTACTCGTCGAGCAACACTCCTTAAGCAAGAGCAGACGAGCGCTGGTACAACTCGTACGACGTATATCTTGCCAACTCGTGCCATGATTGGTCTTCGTAACCTTCTTTTGACGGCGACGAAGGGTACAATTATCATGAACAGCTTGCCACACGGCTACCAGCCACTTGGTGCGAAATTGCAACAAGTTCGTAACGGCGCTTTGATTGCCACTGAAGCTGGTTCGACTACTGCATATGCACTTGATACCGCTTCGGCTCGTGGTGAACTATTCGTTGGCCCAGGCACCGTTGTCTACCAGGGTATGATCGTCGGTGTATATAACCGCCAAGGCGACCTTGATGTGAACGTCTGTCGTGGGAAGCAGCTGACAAACATGCGTACATCATCAAGTGATGGTACCGTACAGCTGACGCCATTTACTGACCTAAGCCTTGAGCAGTCAATCGACTTTATCGAAGACGATGAACTACTTGAAGTAACGCCAAAGTCACTTCGCCTTCGAAAGCGTTTCCTTGATCCAAATCAGCGAAAGCGCAACTCGAAAAGCTAAATGAAAAATCGCCCAGAATCTGGGCGATTTTTTTAGCCAAAAGCATTGCGATGCCTAAGCGTAGACATTATACTAACAAGGTGAATTTACGAATACCAAAAACAGATAGTATTAAATCAAAGATCGTCACAACGACCGGTACACTTTCGCGTGTGTCTAAAAGTCCTGATGAAGCCCTTGGCCCGTTATTTAGCGATGTTCAGACAGCGCAAGTGTACGGCGACGGAAAGACATTTGTCGACCTTGTTCCTCGTCAGCGAATGAAGCAGATCCAGAAAGAATATTTGATCGAAAAGCAGGATCCTGATTTTGATCTTCGTGAATTTGTCAGTCGTCATTTTTACCAGTTTGGCGATCATGCGACGTCGTATCAAACCGACACGTCAATGACACCCCGTGAACATATCGCTGAGCTTTGGCACGTTCTTGAGCGCAAAAATCGCCGCGATCACGGCTCGCTTATCGCATTACCCTATGCCTACGTTGTGCCAGGCGGTCGTTTCTCCGAGCAATTCTACTGGGATAGCTATTTTATTATGCTTGGTCTGGCGGCGGATAACCGCTGGGATATGATCGAGGGGATGGTCAGAAACTATGCGTACATGATTCGAAAATTCGGCTTCATTCCAACCGCTAACCGAACCTATTTCTTAAGCCGCTCGCAGCCACCGTTTTTCGCGCATATGGTTAAGCTCCTCGCTCGCCATAAGGGACGACGAATCCTTATTGAATACCTGCCGTATCTACTAGCAGAACATCGCTTCTGGATGAGGGGGCGATCGAAATTGGCGAAAGCTGAGCATAATGCATTTGCCCGTGTTGCGCAGTTGCCAAATGGTATGCTTTTGAACCGCTATTACGACAACAAGACAACGCCTCGACCGGAATCACTCCATGAGGATGTGTCGACAGCGGCTGCGGCACCTCACCGCGAGGCTGACCGTCTGTATCTTCATCTGCGCGCGGCGGCAGAGTCGGGGTGGGACTTTAGCTCACGTTGGTGTGAAGATCCAAACGATCTGCACTCGATTCATACCGCAGATATCATACCTGTCGACCTCAATAGTCTACTGTATCAACTTGAGCAGACTATTGCCGAAGCATATACGCTTCTCCTGCAGCCACTGCTTGCACGTAAATTCCGTGCTCTTGCTGAGCGACGGGCTAAGGCAATTGGTGAATATTGCTGGGACGAGAAGGAGCAATTCTTCGTTGACTACAATTTTCATAAGGGCGCATCGACGGGACGCCTAACGCTTGCTGCAGTATTCCCACTCTACGCACGTATCGCGACAACGAAGCAGGCTGCTGCCGTAGCTAAGCGGCTAGAAGAAGACTTTTTGAAGCCCGGCGGACTGACGACAACTCTTTTGGAGACGGGTGAACAATGGGATGCCCCAAACGGCTGGGCACCACTTCATATGATTGCCATCGAAGGCCTACGACACTACGGCTACCATCAGCTCGCAGATAAAATTAAGCAGCACTGGGTTGCGACAAACCTAAAGATCTTTACCAGCAAAAGTAAAATGATTGAGAAATACAATGTCGTGAACGAGAGTGGCCTTGGTGGCGGCGGCGAGTATCCACTACAAGATGGATTCGGGTGGACGAATGGCGTACTCGCGACGCTGCTTGCCGAAGACGACCGCTAGTCTAATTCTTTTGCGCAGACTGCTGGTCTGTGAATATGCCGCGACGAGCTAAGCGTTTTTTTATTGCTAAGATTGCCGCGACGGTCCAGGCTTGCACTTCTTGTGGCGGTTGCTCAATTTGATTCTCGCGCTGCACGACACTGTCCCATAAGACGATCGTGTGCATGTTTATCTCTGGTGTACCGTTATCAGTCCCTCGTATATACTCAGGGAATATCTTTGTTACTTCGATGACGTTAAGTAAGCGGCGGTCAATTTCGTCAGCAATATCCCCGTAGCCCTGTCGTCGAAGGCCCTTGGCAATGTGGTGTGTGTCCCAGAGCCATATACTGCCGTTATGATAGGCGCCTGGGCGGAATCGCACTTCGTCGCTTGCGAGGGTGCGGATACCGTGGCTAGTTAGCAGTTCGGGTGAGGTGATGTGTCGCACGACAGCTTCGCGCATCCGAATCGTGTGCGGCTCATCAGACTCAAGGAGACGCGAGTTGAGGACGTGTCCCATATTTGAGGTGCGTATCTTGAGCGGGCGAAGATTATTGTTGTGGTCGCGATCGGTACCAAGGACGAAGTAGCCGCCGTTATCTTCTGTCCAGAAAACTGACAATATCGTCTTCTTTAGCTCGGCAGCTCGAGCGCGCAGTGACATGGCTTTTGCTGGATCGTCGAGCGCATTCTCGTAAAGATAGGCTGCGTCGAGCAATGCATCATACGTGGTTGTTTGTACTTCAATTGATGCAATACCCTTGCCGTGATTTGCGAGTGTGCCGTCGGCGTGGTGATACGCGTCCCACGAATCTTTCCATACTTGGTTTTCAATACCTTTAGGCAGGGTGGCTTTGTATTCTAGAAGTCCTTCTGGGTTAGAATCAAGTTTACGGATAATCCATTCGATAGCCATATCGAGGGCGTAAGCAATTGAGCGTTGCTTTTTACTACGGTCGATATAGGTTTCTGAAAGGAAGGCACTGTTCTCTTCACTAAGTCGGCAATAGGCGGTGAGGGTACGGATGAACTCTGGAGTAGCATCAACCGAGCCGTAATACGGCCAGCCCCAGCCAAGACGCTCAGTAAGCCCCATTGCCAGTGGGTCGTTTTCGTCACGTGCCTCATGAACGATTTCACCCGGCTCCTCGTCACGTGCGATGTCTGTTTCGATACCTTGAAGCTCGGCTAGTCGTAATACAGTAGCTCGTGCAAGTTCAGGATAGCTGGAAATGAGGTCAATGGCGACTCGGAGGGAGTCTCGTCCAAACACGACTTCATAGAGCCGAAGATGTTCTGGAGCGGGCGCAAGTATGGCAGAGGTACTACTTGGTGTGTTAAGCGGTGATTGGTCAGGTGGTACAGAGGTTGACAGTGAGACGTCAAAGGCGAGTGAGGCGACACTGGGGCCATTTGCACCAATAAGGTTAGGTGAGGGTGATCGTGTCAGTCGCATTATTTGTTCAAGGCTTGAAGGGGTGTGCTCGAATTCTCGAGGGGCATGAGGGATAACTGCTCGCAGTTCTTCCCCCGGTAGCAGCCTGAATCCTATTGGCAATGATATGGTATCGTTGACGTGCTCCATGTATTTATTATAAAGCAAAGTTGGTATACTAAAGAGTGGAAATGCATCTATCTACATAAAGATACTGCTGACAAGGAGAGGAGTGTAATGTCGAAACTGCGCGTTGCAATTATCGCACCCCCATGGCTTGCGCTACCAATTAGAGGTTATGGTGGAATTGAACTTGTTCTTGATGGGCTAATTGATGGGCTACGAAAGCTCGATGTTGAGGTCGTGGTATTTGGTAACGGTGCCCACACTACTAAGGGTATAAAAACACACTCACTTTATAAGACGGAGCAGTTTAATCATATTCACAAGCCGATGTATGAGGCGCTACCGATTGCATGTGCACATCTACAATATGCTTTGATGCAAATAAAAAAAGATGGACGATTTGATATTATTCACGACCACACTGGCTTCTTAGGCACGCAGATGCTCGCCTGGGCGACATCTGACCCATCGCTGCCTCCTTCGATTCATACGCATCATGGACCTCCGTTTACCACCGAGCACATGCTGGAACAGGATCTTCCGAGTAACTATCCCTACTGGGAGCAGCTGGCGCACAACATGGGCCGAAGCTACCTAGTTGGTATTTCTGATGCACTTATGAAACCTGCTCCCGAGATGCTAAAGAAGCATATTTTGCCAACCGTCTATAACGCAATTGATGTCGATCATTTTCACTTCTCCGCCACTAAGAAAAATTACTTCATTACACTTGCGCGCTTTTCTCACGACAAGGGGCAGCATGTTGCTGTTAAGCTTGCAGCAAAGACACGGTCGCGTCTTCGTATGGCCGGTACGGTGGCTGGTATCGAGTCAAATCGAAAACTGCTACTTGAGCTGGCGAATCCAATGAGTCATTTCCGAAGTACTGAGGAATTTAATTACTATAGTGACAGAATATTGCCATACGTACTGCGTTATCCGAAGATTACCTATTCGGGCAATTTGAAGGGACGCAAAAAGCAGAAGTTTATATCCGAAGCCAAGGCGCTGCTATTTCCGATTGATTGGGAGGAGCCATTTGGCATGGCGGTCATCGAAGCGCTGGCCTGTGGTACGCCTGTTATTGCCATGAATCATGGTGCGATGCCGGAGATAATCGAACATGGGGTCAATGGCTTTTTAGCAGATAACGAACAAGAGTTTGAAGAGTATATGAGACGAATTGACGAGATCGACCCAGCGCGATGCCGTCAGTCTGTTGCGGAAAAGTTTTCGTCTGATGTCATGGCTAAGGCGTATATTGATCGCTACAGTGAAGCAATCAAGCGATCAAAAAGTACTAAAAAATAGTCTCATTTCGTAGTTCGTCAGGTAGGAAGCCTTTATTGTGTTTAAAATCCGCTTCCCATTTGTAATCTTTTGCGTAGCCGAGGTCTTTCATGAGTTTTGTTTCGGCATTTCGAAGGTGAAGTGGCACCGGAGCGTCGGGGTGCTGCTTGGCAAGCGCGGTGGCACGGTGCATGGCGTCGGTAGTGCGGCGTGACTTTTCGCTTTTGGCGAGGGCTGTCACGACATGGTAGAGGATATAGCTACTTTCGGGCATGCCAATACGTTCAACTGCCTGAAAGGCATTGAGCGCAAGGCCAAGCGCGCCGTTGCCGGCAAGACCGATGTCTTCACTGGCAAAGATGACCATACGTCGAGCGATAAACTTTGGATCCTCGCCGGCATCAATCATGCGGGCAAGGTAGTAGAGTGCGGCGTCAACATTGCTACCGCGCATACTTTTTATAAAAGCTGAAATGACGTTATAATGCATCTCTCCTTTTTTATCGTAGCCAGGGACGCGTTTTTGAGCAGCAACTTTAACGACATCAGGAGTGACCTTCTCTTCGTTCATACTAAGCGCTAATTCAAGATTACCAAGCGCAACGCGGGCGTCGCCGCCTGATAGCTCGGCAAGGTAGTCGAGCGCCCTGGGTGTCACTCGCTTCGCTTTTTTTTCTTCCTTGAGTGCGCGCCGCAAGATGGCAATAATCTCATCTTTAGATAGAGGTTGTAGTACGAGTACACGACTTCGAGATAGTAGCGGGGTAATGATTTCAAAGCTCGGATTTTCGGTCGTAGCGCCGATGAGCGTAATGAGACCCGATTCAACATGAGGCAGAAAGGCATCTTGCTGGGCTTTATTGAAGCGGTGAATTTCATCGACAAAAAGGATAGTTCGAAGCTGAAGGTTCCAGTTCTGGCGAGCATGCTCGACCACCCGTTCAACATCTTTTTTACCACTCGTAACAGCGGATAGTTCAATGAACTCCGCCTCTACTTCGCGGGCGATAATTCGAGCAAGGGTTGTTTTACCGCTGCCGGGAGGTCCCCAGAGAATAAGACTAACCGGCTCTTTTTTCTGAACAATCTGTCGAAGAATCTCGCCCGTATCGAGCAGATGACTCTGACCGATAACATCATCGAGAGTAAGGGGGCGCATTCGTTCAGCCAGTGGTGTTCGTTGCATATATTCTATTATACCTTGAACTGCGGATCGGACGTATCGCTACCTATGTAACAACGGTGATATACTGGAAGTACTTATGCTAAAGAAAAGACACACTGGCTTTACGATTGTTGAACTTCTGATTGTTATCGTTATTATCGGCATCCTGGCAGCCATCACGATAGTTGCATATAACGGTATACAGCAACGAGCCAAGAACCAACAGGCAAGTAGCGATCTTGCTAATCTTGCAAAAGCAATCCACCTAGCACGGATCAATGAGGGGAAGGTCCTTAAAGATATTACCGGCAATGCCTGTACGAGTTGCGGTACCCAGGCCAACTATGATTTGACGCTTGATCGGATTGGTGCCGCCGCTCAGATGAACCTATCGAGTCTCAAGGCGGGTAATCCATGGGGGAATAGGTACGTGATCGACGAGAACGAGCTCGAAAACATGGCAGTTAATAATGGCTGTAACCGAGATGGAATCGGGGCAGGGACTGGTGCGACGACCGGTGTTATAACTCCAACGATACCTACGTACTCTTGCTAAGGGCTTCTATAGTTATTATTTTAATTCTGCACTAGCACACCTCTTCTGTAGTGCTATACTAGATTCACAAGAGAATAAGGGGGAATATGGACGGATTTATTATATTTTTACTAGTAGTAATTGCTATTTTCATTTTGAGTGGTATTAAGATCATTAATCAATATGAGCGAGGTGTTATCCTTACCCTCGGTAAGTATACGGGTATTAAGCAACCGGGACTCCGTATTGTAGTTCCTATCTTCCAGCGTCTGATTAAGGTTGACGTGCGATCAACCCCGATCGACGTACCAAAGCAGGAAATTATCACGAAGGATAACGTGACGGTCGGTGTTGATGCCGTTGTTTACCTGCGTGTTATTGAAGCTAGTCGCGCTGTTCTTGAGACGACCAACTATGTATACGCAACAAGCCAGTTTGCCCAAGCCGCTCTTCGCGACGTGACGGGTAACGCTGATCTTGACGAGCTTCTTAGCAAGCGCGAAGAAATCAGTCAGAAGATCAAAGAGATTGTTGACGCTGAGACAGACAAGTGGGGCATCGATGTTGAAAACGTGAAGATTCAGAACATCGAACTTCCTCAGGACATGAAGCGAGCAATGGCAAAGCAAGCCGAGGCTGAACGTGAGCGTCGTGCGGTTATTATTACTGCTGAGGGAGAAAAAGCAGCAGCAGCAGCCGTAGCCGAAGCAGCAAGTATTCTTACCAAGTCTCCTGGGGGTATTAATATCCGTACGCTCCAAACACTAGAGAAAATTGCTGTTGAGCCAAGCCAGAAAACACTCTTTGTTCTTCCTGCTGATCTCATTGACACAGTAGGTAAGTTAATTCATAAGTAGCCTTGCCGAATGCGCGTAACTCTAGTAAAATAGTCAGAGTTGCGCGCAATGCGCACTGTGTGGCTCTTTAGCTCAGTTGGTAGAGCAGCGGCCTGAAGAGCCGCGTGTCCCCAGTTCGAGTCTGGGAGGAGCCACCAAATAAAATTCCCGATCCTTGTGATCGGGTATTTTATTTCCTTCGTTCTCTTGCATTTCTCCCCGTTCTCGCCTATAATCTTTGGAGTGCATGCGGGTGTAGCTCAGCTGTTAGAGCGCGTCCTTGCCAAGGACGAGGTCCAGGGTTAGAGTCCCTGTACCCGCACCAAATAAAGAATCCAGCCTCGCCGCTGGATTTTTTATTTGGTATGATTGAACTAATGAACATACACTTTATTTGTCGTGGCAACGTACTGCGAAGTCTTATCGCCGAGACATACTTAAAATCACTAAATACTAAAGATGTAAATGTACTATCTAGTGGCACTAACGTTAACTGGAATGACCCGCAGGAGCGTGAGTATTTTGCGAATACATTATCCGTCCTAGACAGACATGGAATTGAATCTTATGCAAAATCAAATGCAGAGCAATTGACTCAAGAACGTATAAGTAATAGCCATGACATCATTGTTTTGATGAATCGAAGAGTTGTTGATGAAGCAATGAAAATTGTCACATTACCATCGAATAGTTATAACTGGGAAATTATTGACATCGGCGAAGGTCACCGCACGAATCATGGCAGTCGTGAGTCTTATGAAGAAGAGATATATCAAGAAATAAAACACAAGGTTGATAACTTGCTCAAGTTAATAAAAAGGCCTTAGCTATAGTCGCGGCGGCAGTGACATTTCTACGAGTAGAGTTTTAACTTTGTGGCTTATGACGCACTAAGATTATTTCAAGTAGCGACCTCAGAAAAACGTCGACTAGATCGGCATTTTTTTGTTTGACTCAAATGAGACTCAGGCAATATGACTCTTTTTGCGTATAAAGTATTAAATTGACTAGTACCCCCAGGGGGTATATAGTAATAGTATGATTACCGAATTAAAGCAGCGAGCCTTACACCGAGCGAAGATATTAGAAGGCCAGATGCGCGGTGTCCAAAAGATGATTGAAAATGAAGACTATTGTATAGACATACTTACGCAGAGCCTTGCGATTCAAAAGTC
Source organism: Saccharimonadales bacterium (SeqCode) (assembly GCA_049295575.1). GTDB lineage: Bacteria > Patescibacteriota > Saccharimonadia > Saccharimonadales > Saccharimonadaceae > UBA6022. The sequence goes on along the minus strand of JBAQQX010000003.1, from coordinate 35,448 downwards.
TATCGGTTCACTTAATAAGCTAATACTTGAGAACCACATACGTACACACATTAAAGAGAATCTTAGTTCTGGCTCAGAAAAAGCCCAAGAGCAAGCTATTGAGGAGCTGCTGGGCTTGTATGAGTTATCGAATGTAAGAAGTAGTTAGGAGGGTTATATGAAAAGGGATAGTATATTGTTTGGCCTACTCGGCTTATTAGTCGGGATAATCATAATGGGCTTTATAGCTGGTTATTCAGTCAATTACGGACACGGCGGGATGATGGGTATAAACAGCAATCGCATGACGGGCAGTAGTATCGATAAAAACTTCATAGAGCAGATGATACCGCATCACGAAAGTGCCATTGCGATGGCAAAATTAGCTCAGCAAAAATCCAATCGTTCTGAAGTAAGAACACTTGCGGATAATATAATCACAAGCCAGACCGCCGAAATAAGCAAAATGCAATCTTGGTATAAGCAGTGGTACGCTACAGACGTGCCGAAGCAGAGTAGTTCAAATGGTATGGCGCCAATGATGAATGGCTCGTGGGATGAAGGTAGCCTCAATGCTGCCACTGACTTTGATAAGGCATTTCTTGAAGAAATGATATCGCATCATCAAATGGCGGTAATGATGGCAAATATGCTTGAGAATGGCACAAACCGCCAAGAAATGAAAACCCTCGCACAGGAGATTATTTCTGCCCAGTCCAAGGAAGTGGATACTATGCGAAACTGGCAGGTTCAATGGGGCTATGCAACTTCCAAACAGCCTTTAAACAATATGATGAATATGATGCATTAGGACTAGTGATGGAACATTCACATCACAAACATCATCACGGCCACAGTGAACATCAAGAACACGATAAGCACGCTGGGCATTCAGTTGCTATGTTTAAAGACAAGTTCTGGCTATCGTCGCTCCTGACGATACCTGTACTTGTGTATTCTGAGATGATACAGCACTGGTTTAACTTCATGCCGCCAGCCTTTCTTGGATCGGAATATATACCGTTTGCGTTTAGCTCGATTATTTTTTTCTACGGTGGCCTCGTGTTCATAAAAGCTGCGCTAGGCGAACTGAAGGCGAAGCAGCCGGGCATGATGACACTCATCAGCCTGGCAATTATCACGGCATACATCTATAGCGTAGCTACTCAATTTTTTATTGACGGCGACGGTTTCTTTTGGGAGTTGGCGACTTTGGTGACAATTATGCTGCTTGGCCATTGGCTAGAAATGGCATCAGTCGCTAAGGCTGAGAATGCCCTAGATGCCATCTCTAAGCTGCTGCCCGATAAAGCCGAGAAGCTGGTTGATGGTAAGCCGATGCTAGTACTGGTCGGCGAACTAAACATTGGCGACGTAGTACTCATACGACCTGGTGCGAGTATTCCTGTTGACGGTGTAGTCGTTGATGGTAGCTCGTCAGTTGATGAGGCTGCGATTACTGGTGAAAGTAAACCTGTCGGCAAAGGCGTCGATGATGAAGTTGTCGCCGGTACAGGGAATCAAGACGGCTCGTTAACTGTAAAGGTCACGAAGCTTGGTCAAGATACGACACTCGCAGGGATAATGCGGCTTGTCGCTGAGGCGCAAAGCTCAAAATCAAATGTTCAGGTGCTAGCAGACAGAGCTGCGTTTTATCTGACAATCGTAGCAATCGTTGCTGCCATTGCTACCTTTATGTTCTGGCTCATAGCCAAAGATGCGAACTTCGCGTTAGAACGATCGGTAACTGTTTTGATTATTGCCTGTCCTCACGCACTAGGACTCGCTATACCCTTAGTTGTTTCAATCTCATCTACACTATCAGCTCGTAATGGTCTGCTAGTTCGTAGGCGACTAGCTCTTGAAGCGGCGCGTAAATTAGACTGGGTATTGTTTGATAAAACAGGAACACTGACTAAGGGTGAGCACGGCGTGACTGACATATGGGCCACAAAAGGCTACGCAGAGGAAGACATCCTGCGTCTTGCAGCCAGTCTTGAGCAAAACAGCGAGCATATCGTCGGCAAAGGTATTATTAAAAAAGCCGAAGAGCAACGTATCCGCCTTGATGCGGTAGCCAATTTCACTGCCTTGCCTGGTCTGGGCGTACAAGGTACGGTGCGTGGCAACGACATATATATCGCTGCTAGTTACCGCTATGTTAAAGAAAATAAATTAACGGTCCCCGCTGACATTGCTAAGGCGGTCAAGCAGGCTGCTAAAGAAGGTAAAACCGAAGTCTACCTAATTACCAATAAAAAGGTCATCGGAGCGTTAGGCTTAGCTGACATAGTTCGCGACCAGTCACTTCATGCCGTAAGAACACTCAAGGAGATGGGTATCAAAACCGCAATGATAACGGGCGACTCAGACGAAGTTGCGTCTTATGTATCAAAGCAGCTCGGATTAGACCAGTATTTTGCAGAGGTTAGACCCGAAGATAAAGTAGCTAAAGTCAAAGAGTTGCAAAAGAATAGACAGCAAGTAGCGATGGTTGGCGATGGTATCAATGATGCACCTGCGCTGACGCAGGCTAATATCGGTATTGCTATCGGCGCTGGTACAGATGTGGCCATCAAGTCGGCAGATATTATCTTAGTAAAAAGCGATCCTAGAGATGTAGTAAAAGTAATCAAACTTTCAAAACGAACATACAGTAAAATGGCTCAGAACCTACTTTGGGCGACTGGCTATAACGTATTTGCAATACCTTTGGCGGCCGGTGTGCTTTATGGGGCAGGTGTAGTATTAGCACCTGCACTCGGAGCCGTCCTTATGTCGGTATCTACGGTTGTCGTTGCCTTGAATGCTCAATTATTAAGACGAGCTGATTTAGAGTAAATCTCCTACAGGGCTAAAACATCGAATCAGTTCTTTTAGCTTGTGCCTATCGACTGTATTGTTATGTACGGTTAGTAATATGTTAGCTACCTGGCTCCAAGATATACTTGAGCCAAAGGTATGTTTCCGACTAATTATCGAGTAGCTTTTTAATGCCCTGAACCAAGTCTCTTCCGACCTTGTCTGTGAGTACTATAGCGAACTTTTCAGGCTCTGTATCTAATTGTCGTTCCAGTTCTTCGATAGGTAGCATAACAAAACCAGCTCCGTCGCCATCTTCAACCTTGAGGTCGGAGGCGCTGCCACTGTACTTATAGGCAAATAGTCCTCGCATAGCATTACTCAAGTAAGACCCTTGAACGTAGTCGGCCCTCATGACACCTAAACTCATCAAGTCACTTGCTTCAACGTTTACGCCAGACTCTTCAAGCGTCTCTCTAACTGCTGCCTCAAGGTAGCCTTGACCGCTTGCAACGTGACCACTAACTGTCGTGGTTAATCTACCTGCATCATTCTTTTTTGTGTCACTTCGCTTTTGAAGAATCACCTCTCCATCTACTGTATAGAAACATACATACGCAAGGCGACATACCAGCCCTATGCGATGAACCTCATCACGCTCGGCTTGTCCTATGACTTCATCATTCTCATTTACTACATCAAGTATTTCGCTCATAAGCTTAGTATATCATTTGAAAGTTACGGGTAATTTGGGTTAATTTGTCAGTATCTAATTGTAATGAGAATAGGCATTTAGGTATACAATGAATGAAACAGCCGCTAATAAAGGAGACAACGAGTATGACACTAAAAACTAAGGCTTATCCAGCCAGTCTACGTATCGATTATCCAGGCAAACTCAACCGATGGACGACATTGTTCCGCGTAATTTTAGCGGTACCAATAGTAGTCGTCTTGGCGCTACTTACTGCAACTGGTAGCGGAGAGTACATGAACGAAGCTGGTCGCGATATCGGCCAAAGTAGTGGCGGTATTGTCGCTGGGCTATTCGCCGCGACGGCTTTAATGATTTTGTTCCGACAGCGTTATCCGCGCTGGTGGTTCGATTTCAATTTGGAACTGAACCGATTTTCAACCAGGGTCGCGGCGTATTTGTTTTTACTAACTGATCACTACCCATCAACGGTCGAAAGCCAATCGGTTCACCTTGATGTGAAATATCCAGATGTAAAAAAGGATCTCAATCGATGGCTTCCTTTAATTAAATGGCTCCTTGCTATTCCGCATTACGTTGTGCTCATCGTATTGACGATCGGCGCAGTAGTCGCAACTATCATTGCATGGTTTGCAATTTTGTTTACAGGACGTTATCCAAAAAGTCTATTTGACTATGTCGTTGGCGTCGGTAGGTGGGACTTACGAGTTACGGCGTATGCTTTTTTGCTAACAACTGATCAATACCCACCGTTTAGTTTGAAGAAGTAGCTAGCTAGATATACTGACAGTAACTCTAATCTGTAAGAGCCTCGCGAACGTGAGGTTTTTACGTTGACTTAAGTAGTGAATATTCTTATTAAATATGGTAATCTAGTGAGCTACAGTTTTGCTGTGGGCTATGTCAACGGAATTATTTAACTATGAGGGAGTATAGAGTATGTCACTATCCAAAGAAGTAATTCGTGAATCACAGCAGCTCGTGATCGAGGTATTTAAGGGGTTTCGGGAAGAACTCATGCAATCCTATGGCAATATTGAACACATTTCCAAGGGCGATGGTTCGCCCGTGACGGAACTAGACGTAAAAGTCGAAACCGCAATAAAAAATAGGCTCGCAGTGGCATATCCTGAAATTGGCTTTCATGGAGAAGAGACCGAAGGTGTAGCCGGCACGACCGATGCAACTTGGATTATTGACCCTATAGATGGTACCTCGAGTTTCGTTCACGGACTACCTTATTGTACAAATATGGCAGGCCTTGTTGTCGACGGTATTACGGTTGCGAGCGTGATATATCAGTTTGCGACAGACGATCTCTATACTGCGGTTCGTGGTGAGGGTGCGTATAAAAACGGCGAGCGCATCTACGTGAAGAACACTGCGCTCAATGATTCGATCGTATTTAGTGGTTCGTTCGTGTATCGGAACCTCTATCCAGTATTTAAGCCTTATGGAATTGGCGTGTATGCGCCGCTCGGCGCATCTGGTTATGAGTTTACGCGGCTTGCTCAAGGCAGTATCCAAGCGGTTACGAAACTGCGCTGCGGCTCAATGATGCACGACAATGTTCCGGGTGTACTGCTTGTACAGGAGGCGGGTGGTGAGATTGTGTCGTTTGAAGACGGGGATTACTCTCCGTCGACACTCAATTTCGTGGCCGCCTCACCAAATGTGACGGAAATAATCAAATCTCAGCATGAGGAGATTACGCGTCTCATAGCCAAAGTATAGAATGAGACAGATAATGCAATTCTTTTATTGATTTTAGTGCGTAAAAAGCCTATGCTTAAATCACTAAGAAAGGTTTATCACACAATGAAAAAAACATACATAAAACAGGGTACTTTAGCGGTGGTTGCGGTTATGTCGCTGCTAGCGATTGCGCCGCTCACGGTTAATGCCGAGGCAGATGCAGAACAGGAATCTACGGTTGAATATGAGCATCGTGAGACTACTCAGAAGGATGCCGAAGCGCGTCGTGAGGCCGCTCAAAAAGAAGCTGAAGACCGTCGTGAAGCCGCTAAAAAAGAAGCCGAAAACCGTCGCGAGGCGGCGAAGACTAAAGTCGAGGCGGCACGCGAAGAAACAAAGACACGCTTGAGCGATACCAAACTACGAGTGTGCCAAAAGCATCAGTCCTCTATTACGAATGCAATGGCGCGAATTTCTAACCGAGGCGAGAAGCAGCTCGATCTCTTTAGTCGTATTGCCGAGCGTACACAGGAATTTTACGTAAAAAAGGGTACAGTACTTTCGAACTATGACGCACTCGTTGCTGACGTTTCTACCAAGAAGGAAGCGGCACGTGCTGCAATTACAATGATTGCCGAGCACAGTGGTAGCTTCGAATGCAGTAGTGATGATCCGAAGGGCTCGGTGGTAAGTTTTAGAGATCACCAGACGCAGGCCATTGAAGCTCTTAAAGAATATAAAACTTCAGTAAAGAATTTGATTGTTGGTGTGAAATCGGTACAGGGTGTTGCATCATCGGAAAGCGAGCGACAATAATGAAAGCATCTAATTTCCGACAAGCTGGTTTTTCGGCTGTAGAGCTCGTGATTATCGTAGTTGTCGTAGCAGTAATTGGGCTCCTTGGTTACGTTGCCTACAATAGCTTCCAAAATAAATCGACAGGGCAGTCAGCTTCAGAATCTTCGACAGTAAGCGATGTGGCAGCGGCACCTGTGATTAACTCGGACTCAGATCTAGAGAGTGCAGAGCAACTGCTCGATCAAACCGATGTTGCGAGTGGTGACGATACGAAGCAGCTAGAAACTAGTACAGCAGCATTCTAGTCTAAAGAAGTATATGTATTGATAATAGGGCCGATTACGATCGGCTCTATTGTTTTACGGTATCTTTTTATGAGCACTCTTCTGTCTGTTATAATAATTCAAGATGGCGCCTTGGCCGAGTGGTTAGGCAACGGTCTGCAAAACCGTGTACACGGGTTCGAATCCCGTAGGTGCCTCCAGATATGTCTATGCGCGGATGGTGGAATCGGTAGACACGAGAGACTTAAAATCTCTTGGCCGCAAGGTCGTGCGGGTTCAAGTCCCGCTCTGCGCACCAAAATTGATGAAGACTCGATGCGCATGCGTCGAGTTTTTTGATCATAAATGATATAATAAAACTACAATAAACCGAACATTTTTAAGGGGTATCACAGATAATGACAGCACTATGGATTATTCTCGGAATCGTTGTTGTAGTAGGAATTTTTCTATGGGCGACATATAACGCACTTGTCACACTTAAGTTGCGAGTAGACGAAGCCTGGAGCGATATTACTATTCAATTGAAACGACGATTGGATCTTATCCCAAATTTGGTCAACAGTGTAAAAGGCTACGCTGCACACGAAAGTGGTGTATTTGAAAAAGTTACCCAAGCGCGTGCCAATGCGTTGAACGCACAGGGCGTGAAAGAAACGGCTGAAGCAGAGAACATGTTTGAAGGGGCGCTAAAAAGCCTATTCGCAGTTGCCGAAGCGTATCCCGACCTCAAAGCAAATCAAAACTTTATTCAACTTCAAGAAGAACTAGTTGATACTGAAGATAAGATTCAGGCATCTCGCCGTTTCTATAACGGTGGTGTACGCGACCTTAATACAAAGATTCAATTGTTCCCTAATAATATCTTTGCCGGTATGCTCGGCTTCAAGGAGCGTGAATTCTTCGAGATCGAAGATCGTGCCGCTGCTGAAAAGCCTGTTGACGTACAGTTCTAGTTCTATTACTACGTCTTAATTACTAACTACCCCCAGGAGACTACTTTATATGTACAATGCTATTGCAGCTAATAAGCGTAACACTATCCTTGTGATGGCGGCGTTTGTTGGTATTATCGGTGCTATTGCCTGGGTGGTTAGTTATCTATATGGCGGCAACATATCTATCTTTTACATTACGCTAGTTGTTGCTGCCGTGTATGCACTTATTCAGTATTTCGCGGCGAGTCGACTGGCTGTCGCAATGACGGGCGCACAACAAATCGAGAAGAGGGATAACCCCCGACTTTATCGAATGGTTGAAAATCTTGCAATTACAACAGGCATGCCGACGCCAAAGGTCTATATTATCGATGACCCTGCGCCGAATGCTTTTGCAACAGGTCGTGATCCTAAGCATGCTATTGTCGCAGCGACAACTGGACTAATGGATATTATGGACGACACTGAACTTGAAGCAGTCCTTGCGCATGAGATGGGCCACGTTCAAAATTATGATATTCGTGTAAGTATGATCGCATTTGGGCTCGTCAGTGTGATTGGCTTATTATCTGACATTGTCCTTCATATGTTCTTCTTTAGTGGTGACCGTCGAGATAGTAATACTAACCCTGCTGTCCTCGTTATAGGTATTATTGTTATTGTCTTAGCTCCAATCATCGCAGCGATTGTGCAGATGGCAGTAAGTCGTCAACGTGAATACCTGGCAGATGCGACCGGTGCGATGACGACACGCCACCCTGAAGGTCTTGCGCGAGCACTCGAAAAGTTACAGCAGTATGGACGTCCGATGCAGCGACAGAATAGTGCAAGTGCACACTTATTTTTCAATAACCCACTAAAACCTGGCTTTATTAGTAAGCTTTTTAGTACTCATCCGCCACTCGAAGAGCGTATTGCTCGTCTACGAAATAACGCCGAAAAATTCTAAGCCCGAAAACATCATTATGCCGATAGCGACCAAAAAGACTTCAGAAAAACGATCAAAAAAAAGTGAGCGCCGTAGCACTGTCAATTTTGTTACATGGGTAAAGAAGCTAGCTGCAGCTGCGCATCGCCACAGTAAAGATTTCATGTCACGCCGACCGCACCGCAGTTTTCGTTTGTCGCGCCGCCGTGATTATATACGATCACTGCAACTGCCAGGTTACTGGGCGTTTAGTAATTACGTGCTTAAGACGATCTGGAAACAGCGTCGCTTGTTTGGGTTGCTTGCTCTTGTCTATGCGATACTAAGTGGCCTCATCGTTGGTACAACCTCTCAGGACACCTATATGCAGCTGAGCGATCTATTTAAAGAGTCCGGGAGTGATATCTCTCAGGGGGATTTTGGCGAGATCGGAAAGGCTACGTTGCTTCTCGCCGCGACAATCAGTGGCGGTGCCAACGCGACACCAACCGAAGGGCAGCAGATCTATGGCAGCATTCTGGCACTCCTGGCGTGGCTGACAACAGTATGGTTGCTGCGTAATATTTTAGCAGGACATGCAGTTCGCCTGCGCGATGGGCTATATAATGCCGGGGCGCCGATTGTTGCAACCTTCTTTGTCTGTATTGTGTTATTGTTCCAGCTTTTGCCACTCGGCCTAGCGTTTGTCGGGTATAGTGCAGCGGTTAGTTCAGGGCTACTGTCTGGAGGCGTGGCGGCTATGGTCTTTTGGACGGTCGCATCCCTGCTGGCTGTTTTGTCGCTCTATTGGGTGACGAGCACGATTATTGCGCTTGTTATCGTGACACTGCCGGGTATGTATCCTATGAGGGCGCTACGAACAGCGGGTGATTTAGTTATTGGCCGGCGTCTTCGGATTCTCCTGCGATTACTCTGGTTATTACTCGGTATCGTTGTCGTGTGGGCAGTTATCATGATTCCTATTATCATATTTGATACCTGGCTTAAGAGCGTATGGGAAGCAGGTGCTGGAGTACCGCTCATTCCGATTGCGCTACTCGCGATGAGTTCTGTAACTGTCATCTGGGCTGCGAGCTACGTGTATCTATTTTATCGAAAGGTGGTTGATGATGACGCAAAACCAGCTTAGTCAGCGCGCGGATGAACTGAGGCGATTAATTGACAGCTATAGCTATCAGTACCATGTGCTTGATGCGCCGTCAGTCGATGATGCTGTCTACGACAGTTTGTTTGCTGAGCTAAAAGAAATTGAAGCGCGTCACCCAGAGCTTATTACGACAGACAGTCCGACGCAACGAGTTGGCAACGAGCTAAAAGAAGGATTTTCAAAGGTCGCCCATCGCACGCGCATGCTGAGCCTAAACGATGTGTTTAGTCGTGACGATGTTGAGGCATGGGTCGTGCGTATGGACAAGATACTTCCAGGCAGAACGCACGAGTATTTTGCAGATTTAAAAATGGATGGACTGGCCTGTGCGCTCATCTACGAAGACGGCCTTCTTGTGCAGGCAGTGACGCGCGGCGATAGCTTTATCGGCGAAGATGTAACGAGTAATGTACGAACAATCAAGAATGTTCCCTTGCGGCTTCGCAAGGAGAAAGGGTTTGAGCAACTCCTCGTTGGACGAACTGAGGTTCGCGGCGAGATAGTCATGCTTAAGCGAGAGTTTAACGCACTGAATGAGCGACGACGCCAACAGGGCGAGCCCGAATTTGCCAATCCACGCAATCTTGCCGCTGGTACGATTCGTCAGCTCGACCCACGACTCGTTGCGGAACGGCCACTGCACTTTCGCGCCTATGACATACTACGCGATACGCCAGAGGATATACCGACGCATATGTTTGCTTACGAAGCTCTAAGTGCTGTTGGCGTGAGTCGCAACAAGGAGGCGTCAGTTTTTCAGACAGTAACTGACGTCATGTCATTTATTGATACGTGGGACAAGAAGCGTAACGACTTACCATTCAATACTGACGGACTCGTGGTGAAACTAAATAATCGTGCGCAGTACGTCCAGCTTGGTGTCGTAGGTAAGCAGCCGCGGGCTGCTGTTGCCTATAAGTACGCGGCCGAAAAGGCAACAACAGTCGTACGCGACATTGTCATTAGTATCGGGCGTACCGGTGCAGCCACGCCAGTGGCAGTGTTCGACCCTGTCGTTGTCGCCGGTACGACAGTGCGGCATGCGAGTCTTCATAACGCTGATGAGATTTCACGGAAGGATATTCGCGTTGGAGATACGGTAATCATCTACAAGGCAGGGGATATTATTCCGCAAGTCGAGAGCGTTGTCATAGAGCTTCGCCCAGTTGATTCTCAACAATTTAATTACGAGCAGGCACTAAAAGAACAGTATCCTGAGCTCGAATTTGAGCGCACGGGCGCTGATGTGGTGTACCGCGTAAAGGGGAGTAGTAGCGACCTTATTCTAAAGCGTTCACTCGAATATTTTGCAAGTAAGGCGGCACTTGATATCGACACACTGGGCGAAAAAAATGTCGTCGCACTTGTTGATGCTGGTCTTGTAAAGGATATAGCTGATATTTATCGACTGACCGTCGAGGACTTATTGAAACTTGATCGTTTTGCGGATATATCAGCCCGTAAATTAATTGGTGCAATTCAAGATAAGAAGACACCAAAGCTGGAGAAGTTTATACTCGGGCTTGGTATTCGACACGTAGGTGCGCAGACGGCAATTGATCTCGCTTCAAGGTTTGAATCAATCGAATTACTGGCGTGTGCAACTATAGATCAGCTCGAAGCAGTAGAGGGTATTGGAAAAGTCGTGGCAGAAAGTGTCGTTGCCTGGTTTGCCGATGAGGACAACGAGGCTGTTCTTGATAAGTTCAGAGATCTAGGCGTAAGGCCCTACTATGAAAAGAAGACAGGAAAGCTGCTCGGTGTTAGCTTTGTTGTTACTGGATCGCTCGAGACGATGAGTCGTGACGAGGCAGCCGATACGATACGGGCTCTTGGCGGCATCTTCCAGACAAGTGTCGGTAGAGATACGACCTACCTCGTTGCCGGCGGTAAGGTCGGCGCGAGCAAGCTTAAAAAAGCCGAGCAATATGGCACGAAAGTTATTAATGAAAAACAATTCAAGGAGCTCTTAAGTGCCGACGTTTAAGTATGCAAAACTTGTTCGTGATAATATTTGGGGCTGGCATGAACAAAGCGGCCATGTTGTACGAGGTCAAAAGTTAACAGGCGCTAATCTACGAAAAAAGTTAAGCGAGAAGCTGCACGAAGAGGTTGACGAAGTAGCCTTAGCGGTAAGTCGACAGGAACTGATTGAGGAGATTGCGGACGTGCGGCAGATTCTTGATGATCTGAGTGCTGAAGAGGCTATCTCTGAAGCAGAGATTGTGGCTGCGCAGACGAAAAAGCTAGCTAAAAAGGGAGGGTTCCGCGAGGGGCGCTATATTGACACTGTCACTATCCCAAACGAAGATGATGAATGGGCACAGTATTGTCGTCGAAGCCCAGAGAAATACCCGGAGATTGTGCATGAGTAACTTGCCGGTCTTTATTACAGGCAACCAACACAAGGCAGATTATCTATCACGAACGCTTGGCATAGAACTTAGTCACCATAAATTAGACTTAGATGAAATACAATCCGCTAATCCACGTGTCGTTCTCGAACATAAAGTTCGCCAAGCGTACGACATACTACACCAACCGGTACTAGTTGAGGATACGTCGTTAAGTTTTAGCGCGCTCGACGGTCTACCTGGTCCATTTATTAAATTCTTTGTTGAGGCGCACGATGGACTTGTCTCAATGTGCCGTTTGCTTGATGGTTTTTCAGACCGATCTGCCTATGCAAGCGCGATATATGGCTACTATGACGGCAATCAACTACATATGTTCGAAGGTAGGCTGAACGGTAGGATTGCTGATCATCCGCGGGGTGAGGGTGGCTATGGATGGGATAAGATATTCGAGCCAGAGGGATACGGTGGCCTAACGCGTGCGGAACTATCATTGGACGACGACATTGAGTCATATAAGAAAATTAGAGACCTTGAGGGGTTGCGGCTCTTTTTGGAGAATGGGAAGTAGCGTATGACAAAGCAGACAGTGGTATTTGCGACGGGAAATAAGCGTAAGATACACGAATGCCGTAAGGTACTTGATAGATATAACATCGATGTCGAAACGATCAGTGTTGATATCGACGAGATTCAGCATCACGACCCGGCCGAGATTACAAAAGCTAAAGCCAGAGCGGCCTACGGTGTAACGAATCGTCCAGTAGTCGTTCAGGATACAAGCTGGACTATTCCATCGCTCGGTGGTTTTCCTGGTGGGTATATGAAAGATATAGCTGAGTGGTGGCAGGTACAGGATTGGCTTAATGTCATGGCACCGTATGCAGACCGAAAGATAATTTGTCTTGAACATGTAGCGTACTTTGATGGTCAGAATGTACGTCACTTTGAGGCGAGCTATGAATGCACCTTTGTCGATTCTCCTCGTGGCGATGCGACAAAAAACAATTCACTCGAGCTGGTTGTTGGCAAGACGGCTGATGAAACATTTGCCGAGGCGCATGACAGCGGGACGCCCGGTTCTGACGATTCTGAACATTGGCGTATATTTGCCGAGTGGTTTAGCGCACAGTAGAAGAGTATACTGAGGCTATGAACAAAGCAAAGCGTCACGCTAAACGAGTTGCCGTTGCCGTAATGGGCGGGTTAGTGCTGCTCATTGGTATCGTGGCAATCCCGTATCCCGGTCCCGGTTGGCTGATTGTATTTGCTGGACTGGCGATTCTCGCTACGGAGTTTGAATGGGCGGGGAGGCTCCTTGAACGGGCACGTGGCTATTATGACGACTGGGCGCAATGGCTCAAGCGGCAGCACTGGGGTCTGCAGTTATTTGTACTATCTATGACTGGTCTTGTCGTTATGACGACTGTCTGGTTCCTTAATGGCTTCGGTGTTATAAATGCTTGGCTTGATCTGGGACTTGACTGGGTTGAGTCGCCGCTATTTCATTCGTAAATAAAAATACCTCGCCGATAAGGCGAGGTATTTTTAGTAGGTTGGGTAGTAAACTACCAGCTACGCTGACGGAATGAACCGCCACCGTTGCCACCACGGTCACCACCGCGGTCGTTGCTGCCGCCGAAGTCACGACGAGGTCGGTCTTCTTTTGGACGTGCAAGACCAACGCTGATAGTACGACCGTCAAGGTCCTTACCGTCAAGTTGATCAACAGCTTTTTGGTTGTCTGCTTCGTTTACCATCTCAACAAAGCCGAAGCCTTTTGAGCGGCCGCTATCGCGGTCAGTGATGACGCGTGCGCTAGCAACTTCGCCGATTTGCTCGAAATGAGCTTTGAGTGTGTCGTCAGTAGTTGCGTATGCAAGGCTACCGATGAATAGATTTTGTTGTGCCATAATTGTGGTACTCTTTTCTTCTTATCTGATTCTGGTTATCGTCAGATCGACCGCTTGTGCGATATGTGCGAAGAAGAGAGTTTACCCTTAAGAGGTAAGCGCCCGCCTTTTGCCTGAATACGCGTGTGCTTCTGAACATAGCTATTTAAGCATGATTAGCAAAAAAATACCAGCATGAGCATAATGGCGCTTGCAATATTTGCATTGTAGGGTGATAATAAACCATAAGCTGGTACGCCAAAGGGGTGCCTTTGCGTATAAAACAAACACGTTACAAACAAAAACGTGCCCCGGGTGGGCGCGTAACAGCTAGAAAACTCGCCCTCGACAGATGCGGCGAGTTTTTGTTACAATGAGTCAAGTTTGGGGCATTAGCTCATTTGGCTAGAGCGCTTCGCTGGCAGCGAAGAGGTGACCGGTTCGAATCCGGTATGCTCCACCAGAAATTATTAAAGCATTCGAAAGTAGTTCGAGTGTTTTATTTTATTCCCGATATAAATTACTAGGCTGATATGTAATAGATGTAGCGCGGGCTCTGACTAGATTGTAGATATAATTGACGCCGTTATTCTTATGCTTCATAATCAACGCTAATGAACGGGCTAATAGCAAGACATCTCATGTGCCGACGTAACGAGACGGGGTTCGCTCTGCCGACTGTGCTTATTGCGTCAATAATAATGCTTAGCGTGCTACTCGTATCGGTAACCGCCGTATCTTCAATTAGAACTGCGCTCAATGAGCAGTATTATAATCAGATTGCTATGGAGGCGGGTGAAGCAGGAACAGCTATGGCAACTGCCTGCCTTCGTCAGAATAATTATGATCCGATTTGGCTAAGCAACCCCGATCCATCCAAGCGGGTACTTAAGCCAAATACGTTATGTAACGGGAATCTAAACACCGGTGCCTCTAGCTATGTTCTGGACGATACATCAGTCAAGACAAGCTTTACGGTTAGTGATGCAACGGTTGACGTAAGCGGGTTTGTGCGCGTAAGAGCAGAGGGTCTACTGCAGCTAATGCGTACGAGTAATTCATCATCGATATGGAAAATATACCAACAAACCGCCTACGGCCAGTCGAACTATGTTGATAATCCTCAGATCGCAAGCGGTGCTGGATGGAAGTCGGGCGGACATAACGGCTATATGCTTGCAGCTAACGGTGTACTGTACGCATGGGGTAGTAATAGCTCGCGGCAGGTGGGTGATCCGAGTCTCGGCACGTCCGTGGGTAGTCCAACAAAAGTTGATCCGCCAGCTGGGACGACAAAAATAAAAAGAGTGTATGATTCTGGGCAGGGTGCGTCAATCTTGTGTGTACTCGCGGGAGATAATCAGATATATTGCCGTGGTAGCGGTGGTTTAGGTGGTCTTACGTGGCAGAAGTTTGGCCTTACCGGGGGGTTGACGGCAGTCGATATGGATATGAGTGGCTATGGTAGCGATGCTGCATGCGTCATTGCTTCTGATGGACAGGTTTACTGTGCTGGTATGAACGACTTCGGTATGCTCGGAAACGGCCAGACGGTGAATAATTTTATTCCTATGACAGCTCCGACGCGCTTTTTGCTGCCTGCTGGCGTCACTGCCAAAAAGGTGTTTATCAAGGACTGGCTCACATGTGTAATTACAGCGACAGACGATGCGTATTGCGCGGGTGTTAATAATCTTGGTCAGACAGGCCGAGGTAATTCGTCCATTAACGTCGGCAATGGTAACTCTAACCCAGCAAGAGTAGCGATGCCGGCGGGCATTACTATCAAGGACATTAAGCTAACATACCACGGCTCGTATGTAGGTATTTATTATCTTGGCTCTGACGGAGCAGTTTATATGAGTGGCCACAACGGCGAAGGAACTGCCAACGACGGTAACACGACATACACGACATATTACGCAACACCTCGCCGAACCACGACTCCGGGATATCAATATGCATCCATTTTTAGTATCGGGCAGGATGGAAATGATAATAGTTCACTTTGCATGATTCGCGAAGATCCGAATCCGGGCATGACATGGTGTATAGGCAATAACGATTATGGACAGCTTGGAGATGGTACGTGTACAGATAGGGGAAACTGGGTTGTATTCGGTCTGCCAGCAGGCGAAGCGGCAATTAGAACCATGAACCGTGAATCTGGCTATCAAATGAACTCATTCATGGTGATTACGGAATCAGGTAGGGTATTCGCAGCAGGCGACAATCGCGCAGGCAAGACATCCGCTAGTTCCAGCAGCGCACTGCAGCCATGCAACGGAAGTCCAGTTGAGATCGTCATGCCGTTTCGCGCAGGTAGTGCAACTGAGCGCGTGAGGGCGGTCGCTCTTGCAAACTCGGATGAGTATACGGCGTTTATACTCGGAGATAATGGAATCGTATATTCACTAGGACTTAATGGTAATGGTCAGCTTGGCAAGGGTGATGTCGATGCGGGTGTCACGTTTAGCGGCGATACGCTTACGAGTGCCGGATCACCAGCTAAGCTGCCTACTAGCATTATCATGCCACGTATATCGGTTAGCTTTTAAGTTTATGACAGTCAAGGGGACGTATGTTTAAAAAATATATTCAAAAAAAATTAGAAATGTATGTTCGTTCCTATTTTAAGAAGCATTCTGACGTAAAACTTGTTGTCGTGGCGGGAAGTCTTGGTAAGACAAGTACGAAGCTTGCAGTTGCAACCGTGCTTGCTGAGCAGTTCCGCGTGCGACTTCACGAAGGGGGTCGCGGTACTCCGCTTACTACGCCACTCGGCGTGCTTGGTATTGAGCATCCTGAGCATGACAGTATAATTTCTTGGTTGCGCGTTCTTCGTGCTGCTCGTCAGCGCGTCCGCCATGCGGCCGATGTTGATGTGATTATTCAGGAGCTAAGTACGACAGCGCCAGGAATGATGGCGCATTACGGCACGTATCTGATGCCGGACATTGCTGTTATTACGGCAGTGAGCTCGGAGCGAATTGACGCCTTTCATACGATTGAGACGATCGCTCAAGAAGAGTTAAGTATTACCCAGTTTAGTAAGCTGGCTATCATTAATCGCGACGATATCGATGGTAGACACGCAAGCTATATTACCAATGGTAACCTTACGACCTATGGAACGAGTGGTGCGGCTGAGTATAGCTTTATGACAGAGGATTTTACTCCAGAAAAAGGCCACGTAGGATTACTACTGGCACCAGATGCGCAGCAACCGTTGTCTGTGACAATTCATGCTATTGGTGAACATAACCTCCGTCCGGCGATTGCTGCCGCTGCGGTTGGCTATAGGCTTGGCATGTATTCGGCTGCGATCATCTCAGGACTAAGCCGTCTCCATCCCTTGCCGGGTCGAATGAATATTCTTAGGGGTGTTCAGCAGACGACACTACTTGATGATACCTATAGCTCGAGTCCGCTATCGGCCTCATCGGCACTTAAAACGCTGTATTCATTTCAGGCTCCGCAGCGAATAGTTGTGTTTGGCTCTATGAATAATCTTGGCGCGGATTCTCAGAAGGAGCACGAAACACTCGGACGGCTATGTGATCCAAATATATTGAGTTGGGTTGTCGTTATTGGCGACGATGCGGCAAGATATCTTGCCGCTGCTGCAAAAGCACAAGGCTGTCAGGTGATGGTGTGCGCGACTGCGCTTGAGGCGGGAGCATTTGTTCATAAAATCCTAGAAAAAGACGCTGTCATTTTGTTTAACGGCTCGAAATCTAATGTGTACTGTGAAGAGGCGCTAAAGATCGTCCTCCATTCGCAAGATAGTGAAAAGGAACTTGTGCGTCAGTCTCAGAAGTGGCTAGCTATAAAAAGTAAGTTCTTTTCAAAATTTGCCTAGGTTATCTCTATTAGCCATGGTATGATTTTTTTAGACATAAGCACTAAGGAACTTTACGATGCCCGAAGAGAACAACCAGTATTCGCCCTATAATCCATCTCAGCCTCAGCCACAGCCGACGACTCCCCAGCAGTCGATTCGTCCGATCGACCAGCAAGAGGTGTCTCAGTTCTCTCAGCCGGCAGCTCCGCAGCCAACATTCCAATCGCAGCCACTAGTGCAGCCAGCGACAGAAGTTGAGCAACTCGCTTCTGTTGAACAGGAAGAGTCGACAGGTTCATACCCACAGCAGACTACCACGACGGATTCCGTATTTTCATCAACGAGCACCGAGCAGCCGGTATCCGCAGCGCCATTGGCAGCGCAACAGCCGCAGCAAAAAACTCCAAATAAGAAAAAGAAGATTATTATCGCCAGCGTTATCGCAGGCGCCTTGCTTGTCCTTGGCGGCGGCACTTACACAGCGTATGCTCTTTGGTATCAAAATCCCGAAAAGGTGTTAACTGATGCAGTAACAAACGCCATAAAGGCAAAAACAGCGAGCTACACAGGTACGATTGCCGTTGATACGAATGACGTTAAAGTTGCAATAGACCTCGACGGTGTGGAAGCAGGACTTGCTTCTCGCGAAGTGAATGCAAAGATTACGATTACAGCCCAAGGTAAAGATTTCAAGTTAAACGGGTCGGCCCTGGCTGATAAAGACGGCAATATTTTCTTCAAGGTAAGTAACCTTAAATCGGTTATTGATCAGACACTTGGCCAGACTGGAATGGTGGCGGCATTCGATGGCTTAATTTCGAAAATCGATAATAAATGGATTCGTATTTCAGCTGACGATCTTGCTGATTTTAGTAAAGAAGCATCAGACGCTAAGAAATGCGCCACTGATGTGCTCAAGAAACTTGATACCGATAAAGCTACCCGTGATGAATTCGCGGCGATCTATAGTAAGAATAAATTTATTGTCATCGACAGCAGTCTGCCTGCTCGTACTATTAAGGGTGTCGATAGCATGGGATATGAGCTATCAATCGACAGGACGATAGCTAAGTCATTCGTTGAAGCGATCAATACGACACAACTCGTGAAGGATTTGCAAAAGTGCGACGAATCAATGAAGCTAGATGCTGGTGATGTGACCAGTGAATCAACAGATGGCTCAACGCAAAAGCTCGAAGTGTCTGTCAGCCGATGGACTCACGAGTTTACGCAGATTAAGTTTACTGCAACTGGCGAGGGTGCATCAGGAAGTGCTATTATCGAACCACTCTTTAACAAGGACGTAAAGGTCGTTGCTCCAACTGACTTTCTTACTCTAAAGCAGCTCCAGGCTGAGATCGAAGCTGCCATGGGTGCGATGCAGGAATCGGCATATGGTTCAATCCAAGACAGGGCGGCTACTTCACAGGCTCAGGCGAATGCTTATACTGTCGTCAAGAAAACCGAGGTATATAATGCGATTGAGAGTAAATATCCAACACTCTCAGAGCTCAAGGCTGGCGTAAATGAAGAGGCGCGCCTTACTTCCGAGCTCGCAGCTCAGTTGACCGACAAGGCAATTTCTACCGCAACACCAGAGCAGTTGCAATACGAGCTCTGTTCGACTACGGGTGGCAGTGTTAGTTACGTTGATGTGTCAGCCGGTACGATTGCAAAAGTACCATTTGGCATATGTGACTCATCACTACTGTAATTGCCCCTAATTTGATACAATGGGGTGTATATGAAGCGTTACAACCCCTCTGAAATTGAACCGAAATGGCAAACCGTCTGGGACGAGCAGCAGACGTATGCCGTTCGGCGTGATGATACGAGAAAAAAAGTTTATGTCTCTGGCATGTTCCCGTATCCAAGTGGTGCCGGAATGCATACCGGACATGCATTTAGTTATTCGATTGTTGATACGATTGCGCGATTTCACCGACAACACGGTAGCAACGTTCTTAACCCAATGGGCTGGGATACGTTCGGCTTGCCAGCTGAGAATTACGCTATCAAGACCGGTACCGCTCCTGCTGTCGTCACTAAGACGAATATAGAGAACTTCAAAAAGCAGTTTAAGCGAATGGGCGTGAGTATCGACTGGACGCGCGAGCTTAATACGAGCGACCCAGAATATTACAAATGGACACAGTGGATTTTCACAAAGTTTTTTGAACGCGGTCTCGCCTATCAAAAAGATAGTTTGCAGTGGTGGTGCCCGGTCGACAAAACGGTACTTGCTAACGAGCAGGTTGAGGGCGGGAAATGCTGGCGATGTGGCACTGAAGTCGTAAAGAAGGCTATGAATCAATGGTTCTTCAAGATTACTGATTACGCCGATGCGTTGCTCGAAGAAATTGATGGACTTGACTGGCCTCAGAAAATTAAAACCGCTCAAACGAATTGGATTGGTAAATCCCAAGGTGCTGAGATCAGCTTCGCGGTAAGCGGGCGCGATGAATTAATTACTGTCTTCTCAACTCGCCCTGATACTATTTTTGGTGCGACATTTGTCGTACTTGCTCCAGAGCATCCTCTTGCAAAGAATCTCGCCGTCGGCGATCACAAAGAGCACGTAGAATCATATATTGCTGAAGCGGTAAAGAAGTCTGAAATTGAGCGTATGAATGACACCCGGGAGAAATCGGGCGTATTTACTGGTAGCTACGTCCTGAATCCAGGCACAGGCGCTAAGATGCCGGTTTGGGTTGCTGACTATGTTCTCAGTGGGTATGGCACTGGTGCGGTTATGGCCGTGCCGGCACATGACGAGCGAGATTTCGCATTTGCTGAGAAGTTTTCACTTCCGATTATTGAAGTTATTGAAAAACCCGAAGACAGCGACACGATTGGCGTATACCACGGTGAAGGTATCTTGACCAACAGTGGTAACTTTGACGGCATGAGTACGAGTGAGGCTCGCGAGGAGGTTGTCGCCTGGCTTGAACAGCAAGGTATTGGTGCAAGTAAGACGACGTATAAAATGCGCGACTGGCTTATTAGTCGTCAACGCTACTGGGGCGCCCCGATTCCTGTAATTCACTGTGCCAAGCACGGTGCAGTGGCCGTACCAGAAGACCAGCTTCCTGTCGTGCTGCCTGAAGTGGAGGATTATGCACCAAAGGGTGATGGTAAATCAGTACTCGCAAGTGTTGCCGACTGGGTAAATACTGAGTGTCCAACGTGTGGTGGTCCTGCTCTGCGCGAGACAGACACGATGGATGGTTACGCCTGTAGTAGCTGGTATATGCTTCGCTATACCGATCCTAAGAACACTGAGGCAGCCTGGAATCCGGACGACGCTAATTATTGGGCTCCGCTTGATTATTACGTTGGTGGTGACCACGCTGTTGCCCATCTTCTCTACGTTCGTTTCTGGACGCACGTCTTTAAGGATATGGGACTAACGAATTTTAAAGAACCAGTCAAGAAATTGGTCTACCACGGCTACATTAACGCCGAAGATGGCACTAAGATGAGCAAAAGCAAAGGGAACGTCATCGATCCACTCGATGTGATCGAGCAGGGCTACGGCGCCGATGCACTTCGCACGTACGTTATGTTCATGGGGCCGATTGAACTTGATGCGCCATGGGACTCGCGGGGTATTGCTGGTATATATCGCTTCTTGAACCGCGTATGGGTTCTGACTCAGGAATTCCAGACTAGCAGCGCTAGGTCCTTTACAGGTCACGACGACGCTGTTATTCGCCTACGGCACAAGACTGTTCGAAAAGTTACTGAAGATTATCACCGCCTGAGCTTTAATACGGCTATTTCGGCGCTTATGGAGTATACGAATGAGCTCTACAAATTAAAGGTAGATGGATTCTCGGACGACGTATGGCGCGAAGCGCTTGGTGTATTGGTTCGTTTACTGGCGCCACTCGCGCCGCATATGAGCGCTGAATTATGGCAGGATCTCGGTAATGCGACAATGCTTGAAGAAGCTGGCTGGCCAACATGGGACGACGCATTGATCGTTAGCGACACTATGACGATCATCGTACAGGTGAACGGTAAGCTGCGTGCCAAGCTAACGCTCGCCACTGATTTAACTGAAGATGCCGTTAAAGAACAGGCGCTTACCGAGCCGAATGTCGTGAAATTCCTTGAAAATAAACAGCCGACCAAGGTAATTTACATTCCTGGTCGACTGGTGAATATTGTTGTCTAGGTCCTTATCGACTTAGTCGTCGAGATGAGCAAGGTTGTCTGGATCAGCAAACTTCGTCTCGACACGAAGCCCGCCAAGACCGTTTCTGTAGACTGTTGATTCGAGCTGCTGGCCGGGTGTGATACGGTTTCCAATTTCTTGTCCTTCTTCGACGATGCTATTGACTTCGTTTGGATTAAAGCCGTATTCTGTGGCCATCTCGTTGACCGATTCGCCAATTACATCGATTGCAGTATCACCTAAGAGTACTGGCTCGATGTCGCCACCGACACGGGTTTCATGAAAGGCGTTTGCAGCACCGGCAGTAACGCCCGCAGCAAGGAGCAACAGTGCTCCTGTTCGAGCCAGTCGACCTCGTTGATTAAGGCGAAGCGTGTTTTTATTGTCATCGTTTGTTTCTGGCTTATGAGAATACTGATCGATAGATGAAGGTTTCAATAGTTCTGTCATAAAATAATTTCCTTATTTATTCCACCATTATACTACTTATGTTAAGTATTGTCAATAGCATGATGGTTTTGCCCTTGAGATATCTCGCAAAATTCGCTATAATGGCAATAAGTTTTAGAATAAAATACCTATAAAAGGAGAACTTTACAATGGGACAACCAAAAAAGCAGAGTAGCCCTCGCAAGACCGGCCTACGCCGCAGCCACCTCGTACTTAAGCTTGCGCGCCGCGTAAACGGTACTTCACCTGTCAAGGTTCGCACAACTCGTCGCGAAACTGGCAAAAACCTCGCAAAATAAATCTCTCATAGTATTGAGAGCGCATCTTAAACAAACCGTAAGTGAAGAAAGAACCAAACCGCTATGGCCTCTAATCGTCACCTTGGACGTATCGTCGCACTCCAGACATTGTATGAATATGAGTTTCGTACTCAGTCAGAAGATAGCTCTGTAGTCCTTGACGAAATTTTGGATCGAAACCTTCAGCGCTATGACTCAGCCATTGATGACAAGGGCTTTGTTCGTGAACTCGTTGAAGGCGTTATTGCCGAAATGACTGCACTTGACGACGTGATTCAACCAATCGCCCCTGATTGGCCGATTGAACAGATCGCTCGCGTAGACCGCTCGATTTTGCGCATCGGTTTTTATGAGCTACTCCATCGTGGAGATAAAGTACCGCCAAAGGTAGCTATCAATGAAGCTGTTGAGCTCGCAAAAGCATTTGGTTCTGATAATTCAAGCAAGTTCGTTAATGGTGTTCTTGGAACAGCCTTTCGAACGCTTGTAGAGGGTACCTCAAATGGCAACAGCACCGAAGTTTGACCGATTTAAGAAATACTTTAATCGTAAAAAACCATCTATTCAGGAAATTGTTCGCGAGCCAACTGCGGGTGGCGTCGTTTTTCGACGTGACGAAAAGGGTCAAGTAGAAATCTTGCTCATTCAAGATGCTAAAGATCGCTGGACGATTCCGAAGGGACACATCGAAGAAGGTGAAACAGCTCAGCAGACAGCGCAGCGCGAGATCGGCGAAGAAGCCGGCTTGACTGATACTGAAGTACTGGGTTGGCTTGGAAAGATTCATTTTCGCTACCGTCGTATCGACAAACTCGTCTTAATGACAACGCAGATATATCTTGTACGCGCTAAGGGAGATACGAATGCTATTAAGAAGGAAGAGTGGATGAATGGTATTAAATGGTTTAAATTCCACGACGCCCTTGATGCAATCGAATATGAGGACATTGGAAAGCTAATGCTCCTTGCGATGAAACGAATCCGTCAGGAGAATTTATAATGAGCGGTATGCTGACTGCGCCCTATCAAGATTTCGCGCGCGAACATCTTGGTTTTGAATTTACTGACATACAACTACTCATTACGGCGCTTACACACCGCAGTTATGTAAACGAGCACAAGAAGAGTGTGAGTGAGCATAATGAACGTCTTGAGTTCCTGGGCGATGCTGTACTTGAGCTGGTGGTGACGGACTATCTATTCAATAACCACAGCGAGCCAGAAGGTATACTTACTAGCTGGCGTGCTGCTCTCGTGCGTACGGAGAGTATTGGTGAAGCCGGAGACAAACTTGGCTATGAGCCACTTGTACGTATGAGTCGTGGCGAAAAGAACGGTAGCGTGCGTGCTCGACAGCAGATTCTCGCAAATGCCTTCGAGGCAGTGATCGGTGCGATCTATCTTGAACGGGGCTATAATGATGCAGCTGAATTCATTCACAAGCACATCACAAGTAAGCTCGAGTCTATTCTTGAGACAGGTAGCTGGCGAGATCCAAAATCGCATCTTCAGGAGGTATCTCAGCGAATCGACAGTCACACACCTGTCTACCGCGTTCTTGAAGAGGTTGGCCCTGATCATGACAAGGTCTTCAAGCTTGGTGTCTACGTCGGCGATAAGTTGATGGGTCAGGGAAGTGGTCCCAGTAAACAGGCGGCTCAGCAAATTGCCGCCAAGGCAGCACTTGCTGCATACGTAGACCGTCAAAAATCGTAGATCTCCTATCGAGAGAGTCACCTAAAACAGATTGACCTCTGCTCTAAAATAGTGTAAACTTGGTCAAGAACTAATAAAAAGTCTAAGAAGTTTTATAAAGGAAGTTTCATTTATGCTCGCAATTCGTTTGCAACGCGTCGGACGCAAGGGTTATCCTGTCTACCGTCTCGCAGTTCAAGAATCACAACGCCACCCGTCAAGCGGTCGTGTCGTAGCCTACGTTGGTAGCTACAACCCACATACTAAAGATGCTAACGTACAAGTAGAAGTAGCGCAAAAGTACCTCGATAACGGTGCGCAGCCAACTCCTCGTGTCGTAAAACTTCTAAAAGATGCAGGCGTAAAGCTTCCTAGCTGGGTAAAAGAAGCTGGTCAGAAAACGAAAACTATTCGTAACGCTGAAAAGCTCCGTAAGAATCAGCCAAAAGAAGAAGTTGCTGAAGAATCAGCTGAATAATATTCACTGACAATAAAAAATACTCGCCATAACGGCGAGTATTTTTTATGGACAAAAGTAAACCCCGCCGAAGCGGGGTCTGCCGAGCGGTTGATGCCCGGGGCGCCACGGTGGCGACTTGTTGTTGGGTGGTAGGCGTGGAGCTACAGTGCTGCCGGCTCGTCCCAGAGGGCCTCGAGGTACCAGTATTGCAGCAGATCACTCTGTTCTTGGCTGAGGCGGATATACCGGGCCTTGCCGCGAACTGTGTGTCGCTGGCTAGCTGGTGAGTCGATGTTGCATGCAAGGTGGCGGATGCACGCGACTGCCGTCTTGCGATCCTTGGCCGGCCATGCGCCAGGCGCTCGTTTCATTTCTTTGAGAAGTGCGCTACTGACACTCCTGCAGATTCGTTCGGACGGTGATTCCTTGCCAAAGCTTGTAAGCGTGGCGGTGGTCATGATTCCTCCCCAGATCGAAATCGCTCCACCTGTATACAGGTGAGACGTGACTATACTGTAATAGAATAATTTTAAAACGTCAATATATACGCGATAAGTGATCATGCTATACTAGAAAATACGATATCAGTAGTGTGACCGTAGTCAGACGTGGAGGGCATATGTCAACAATCGACCAGCAATTTGTAGAATATATCGTAAAATCACTCGTAGGATTTCCTGATGACGTAGTGGTAGAACGTATTATTGACGAAAAAGGCGTACTTCTTACGCTCACGGTGAATCCTGATGACCTTGGGCGAGTTATTGGTAAAAGGGGCGTTACAGCACAAAGCCTTCGAACTCTGCTTCGTGCTCTTGGAACTAAGAATGATGCTCGTTATAATCTCAAGATCATTAACAATGACGAAGAGCGTGAAAACTATACTGCAGCATCAGACGACCTTGGTGACGAGGCTGTGAATAACTCAACAGATGAGCCTGTGGATAAAGAGTCGAACCTAGCAAGAAACACTCGAAAAGAGCTTGCGGAACTTGATGACCTCGATATATAATCATAAACAGTTCGAAAGCAAAAATTCTTAGAACTGCGAGAACATGCTCATGCGAGCAACAATATATTGTTGAGAGCCTTATATGTCTGAGAAACCACCCGTCTATGGGTGGTTTTTTGGTATCTAATATTTTACGGTGACTTTATGCAGCTTGGATCCAGAGCCAGGTCGTCGCACCGATAGTGGTTGCGATAGCCAAGACCAGAATGGCCGCCCCAAGAGGGCGCAAATTTGTATGTGTCGTGCGCTGATTATCTGTTGGCTTATTGAGGGCACTCTTGCTCGGCTGAATAAGCTGTAGCGCACTAGTGTCTTCGGTGTCATTAGAGGCATTTGGTGAGTCTTCGCGAGTTCTTCGTGCAGAAATTTCGGCATCAGGAATAGGATCCGGTGTAATTCCGGCATGAAGGGGTTGTAGTGTAATTTTTCTTGCCTCAGCAAGGCGCCTCTGCTCTTCGTCAGTGGGCTGATTATTCTCAAATTCCATTATAAAAACTCACTTTATCTAAGAGGTAGTATAGCAGATGCCACTTACCAAAACTATTATGCTTTGCTGCAGGATAGCTTTGGTAAGTGCCCGAAGACACTGTCGCTGGAGGTCGTATAACGCTCCGTGGCGACAGTGTCTTCAGATGGTTGCGTGGTTATCGATTCCTGTCGCCGGCGCCAGGATGGGCTTGGGCAGATTGTGCCACTGTTGCTTCGTAATGCTCAAAGCCATACCGTACTGACCTGCCGATCAGAACTGCTGTGCCGACAAGAAAGAGCATTGCGCAGGCGGCGTTTAGGAAGGTGAGGTAGGTAAAGCAAGCAGCGGCGAAAAAGATAGTGCAGCCGAGTGTGATAGCGGACATTGAGGTATAAAACTGAATGTCGCGCCGAATTGATTTGGTGGAGCGCAAGGACGCTTCAACTCCTTTGTTTGAATGCACGATGGGACGTGCGCGAAGACCTTCATTAGTAAACGAAAGCCTGTCTTAATATGGGGCAAGTGTCTCCTTAAGTCAATTTCTGATTATGAAAGCAAAATAAAAATGACCCACTGTAGTGGCTCAAGCGGTAGTGTTCGATTGAACAGCTACAACGAGTCATTTTCAGTAGGTCTAGGGCCAGAGTGCTTTGTCAAACTTGCCATTGGGCCAGAAAACTCCGCGGAGAGCGGGAGTTACTATGTGCCAGCAAGTGCCTTCATCATAGTGGACTGTCTCTACCTGGTGGCCCGAGGGCTGAGTGGTCTGATTATTGCTCTGATTAGTGGCGGTGCGGTGCGGCATCTTTGCTACTCTTCTCTTGGCGTTGTCTCGAAAGCGGAAGTGCTTAACGAAGTAAAATTATGTTATCATATATAGACAAAAAAGTCAATACCATGTACACTGGTAGTAGATGAAAAAGATACAAGTAATTACACTCTTCCCAGAGATGTTTACGGGTGTGCTGAATAATTCCATGATGTGGAAGGCACAGGATAAAAACGCTGCTGAATTTACGCTTATTGACCTGCGCGAGTTTGGACTAGGACCTCGTCGAACGGTTGATGATACGCCGTATGGCGGTGGTGATGGGATGCTGCTCAAGCCTGAGCCTCTCTTTGCGGCTGTTGAGCAGGCAAAGCGGAATGACCCAACGGCAAAAGTGCTACTTATGACGCCACGTGGACGACGCTGGAAGCAGGCGACTGCTCAAGAGTACGCCGACAGCAATAACGGCTATATTTTTATCTGCGGTCGCTACGAGGGCTATGACGAGCGAATCGTAAGTCTTGTTGATCAACAGATAAGCGTTGGTGATTATGTGCTTACTGGTGGTGAGCTGCCGGCAATGACGATCATTGATAGTATCGTTCGATTAATTCCTGGCGTGCTAGGTGGCGAGAAGAGCACTGAGATAGAAAGCTTTAGCGACGGAGAGACACTGGAGTTCCCTCAGTATACGCGCCCCGAAGTCTTTAATGACATGAAGGTACCGGAAGTGTTACTAAGTGGCAACCATGCTGCAATCGCAAAGTGGCGCGCCGAAAACTCGTTCAAGGCGGAATAAATAAAAACACCTCATTGCGAGGTGTTTTTAAGTTGTGGTGGGTTATCGTAGAGCGATCAGTCACAACATGATGTTGGAGTTATGTTTGTTTTAGTAACTTTCGCTGTGTCTAACAATACGGGAGGCGTCGCAAAAGCGCAAGCAGAATAAACAAAATAACAACGTTTTGTAACAGAAGAGAATAAGGCATATACTACAGACATGAGATTTTTCGTAACTCCTTCCTCAGCCCCGAAACCAAAGAGCGCCTATATGCCACTAGTAGCGCTACTTTTCGCAGCAATTATTTTAAGCATGGCCGTGGCACAATTATTCCATTTTGAAGATTTCGTTCCGCTTGTTGAAAGTTACGGGCTACCGGGTGGCATAGTGTCAGCCCATCTCTTTGCGTCATGTATTGTGGTTCTTGAGGCTGCGGCACTGCCGTTTCTGCTCCGCATGCCCCTTAGCCCGGCAATGCGCTTCGTATCGATGGTTAGCGGATGGCTAGTGGTTGTTCTTTGGATCGCGGTTCAAATATACCTTAACGCGAACGGCACTAGTTCGGATAATAGCGGCCTACTTGGGACGGTTGTCGAGACGAACGTCGGTTGGATGACAGTACTTAGCCTGTTGCTGCTTGGTGCACTCGCTGCATGGGTAAGCCGGGGGATGTGGCCGTTAGCTCACCGAAAAGCGACAAGATAGTTGCACGGACCTTACTCTCGGGCGTATGATGAGAGTAGCTAATGGAGGGCAATAGTATGGAGTCTATTCGTAAACTTGAATCAGTTATAGCTCAGTGGTACGAAAAGGCACCACACTTACCAGTTAATGGCCAAATATGGTTGGCAAAAAATATCTGGTGGATTGGTCTTGTGGGCGTGGCCCTTGGTATATTTGGCGTGTTCGGAGTGTTGGCGGTAACATTTTGGGCAAGCACGGCTATTGGCGTATACGGGGGCGTAATCGGTGCCGTTGCTGGAAGTCTCGCCTTAATTGCGGTTCTTGTAGCACTGGCATTCTCAATTTTGCTACTCGTGCTGCTCGCTCTCGCGGTCATGCCGCTAAAAGAAGGAAAGAAAAAAGGGTGGGATTTGCTATTTATATGCGGTCTATTAAACTTTGCATCAACAATTATAGGCTTTTTACTGAGCTTAAATATTGGCAGTTTACTAGCCGGATTAATGAGCGTCGCAATTACGGGATACTTCTTATTTGAGATTCGCTCGTATTTTAAATCCGATGGAAGCGATAGTAAGCTTGAACTATAGCTTAGCGGCGGCTTATCTCTTACGCATGAAGTAGTAGATAAGGCCAAGTGATGGCACTGCGCTGATTGCAATGACAACCCAGAACATCATCGGCATGTTTGCGCCTGGAATGTCTACATTCATTCCGAAGAGGCCGGCGACCATGGTTGGAATAGTAAACGCCATCGTAATAACAGTCAGGATTCGCATCGTTTCATTTAGTCGAGTATCCATGACTGCGCGGTATGAATCACGCAGGTTCGTGATTGTACGCAGCAAGCTGGTACATCGTGCGATGAGCTGCTCGAGGTCGATAGAAAGATCTTCTACAAGGTCACGGTCATCGTCATATAGGCCGACAATCTTGCCGCTAAGTAGCTTCTCGAGTGCGGTATTGGTTGGGATGAGCGCGTCGAGGTAGTCATTGAGTTTTCTCTCATATTCAACGAGCCGTGTAATTTCCTTAGGGTTTAGGTTACGGACGTCACTTGTTGCGGCGCGCATTTGGCGGTTAATTTGTGCGACACGCGTACCATACTGCCTAGTAATAGCATCAACCATGTGCATGAAGAGCTTTGTTTTTTGAGTGGTTGGTATGTGCACCTTGTCAATAAAAGGTTGCCATAGACGACCGAGCGGGTCGCGGCTCACTGTAACGACATGCTTTTCGCCAATCGCAAAAAGAATCGGCGTCGTGAAGTCGTTAAAGTCATCATCAGTATCTGGAAGACGAGTGATAAAATACGCCCAACCATTTTCCGAATCAATACGAGGTACTTCATGGGGGTCGAGACTATCGCGTAGGATGTCTTCATCAAGACCGATCTCTATAAGAATCGCCAGTTCATCTTCCCCAGGTCGTTCGCAGCGAATCCAGCTACCAGAAAGGGGATCTTTAATTTGTGCGATTTGCGGGGTATGGCTGACAGAGCGGTAGAATGAGATCATGTTTCTATGATAACACTTCTACCAGGCAGCAGCGCCAGGGCTAAAGATTGCAATGGATAATTCGCTCGTCGTTGCCTGTCTGTCCATTGCCCTTATCTCAGGTGAGTTACAGACATTACTCGGATCTCCGCCGCAGATATTTTCCATGACATTCCAGGCAAGAATCATGAAATCTGTCCCGTTAGACCTGTAGAGATAGCACTTGTTGTCGGTGTTCTTCCACTTTGGATCCAGCGGAAGGCTAGAAGCATAGACGGATATGCCCGTGATATAGTTCGTAACGCTGCCAAATGTGGTGCAATTTCCTGTCCAGTTCATAGAGCCGTTGGCGGGTAGCGGATATGAGCCGTTTTCAGCCTTGTAGAGTTCAATCGCTTTATGGATCGTCCTTAGATCACTGACGCGGATTGTGTCGCGTGAGCGCACTTGTATTCCGTTATAGGCGACGATGGTAATTGCGGCGAGGATGCCAATGATCACGATAACAATCAGTAGCTCGACGATCGTGAATCCATGGTTCTTCTGTCTCGTCTGCATAATAGCTTTTAGTATAGAGCATAAGCATTAAGAGAGAAAGAGTGAGACTTGTTTTACTTTGGTATACTAAATGAAATGGCTACTTTAAAAACACTCCCCAACGATGCAAATGTTGAAGATTTTTTAAATACGGTAACGAATGAAGTACGAAAACGTGACAGCTTCACGCTTCTTCAGATGTACTCAAAAATAACCGGCAAAAAACCGAAGATGTGGGGTTCGAGCATTATTGGATTTGGACAGTACCACTATAAATCAGAAAGAAGTACGCAAGAAGGTGAATGGCCGCTCGCTGGCTTTTCGCCACGGAAGCAGAGTCTGACTCTCTATTTCATGCCGGGATTTACCAACTATACGGATCTTTTGAAAGATTTAGGTAAGCATAAAATAAGTGTCGGGTGTCTTTATATAAATAAACTAGCTGACATTAACCTATCTACGCTAGAAAAGCTCATCGAGCAATCATACCTAGAGGCGAAAGAAAAGTATAGCTAAGGTGAAGGCACCTCGGGGTGTTTAGTCAATAGATCTATTCAAGGAGGTGGCCGGGCTTTTGCTTCTAATTAGAAGCAAGGTGCCGGCGGACCTCATATTCTACGCAGTAGGGAAGAAGGGGATTTTAGTCATCGATGTCTTCTTCACGTTCGATGATCAGCCCTTCGTGTTCTGTCAGCATAGTTCGGACGGTGTCGACGAAGCTAGGGGCAAGCGCCCTTACCTCGAATGTACCATCGGGTTCTTGAACGTAGCCAACTCCTGGCGGACATAGGAAGAAACCTCCGGCGATGTTAACAGTTTCATCTGCGTGCTGGACTCTCCGCAATGGGTTGGTCTCATTCTCGGGTGCGCGAACGTAGAATCGTTTCCAGGGCATCATAGCCTCCGTATTTGTTGGGAAAAACATCTAACCATCAAACATCCCCACTTGCGTAAGAACTAGACAGTATAATATCATATTCGTTAAATAAAGCAATTACGTCCTATGAGAATCATATTCTGGCACTCTTGACATGAGAGTGCCAGATTTCTATAATTATTTATAGAAAAGGTTATCCTTTTCGTGAATATAAATCAAATACAAGGAGGTTACATATGAGTGACTTAATCAAGTTTGATCCATTTGCGGAAATCCAAGCCTTACAGAAGCAATTCTTCTCAGATGATTGGTTTTCCCCGATCAAAACAATGCAAATGCCAACCACAGATGTGTATACGTCAAAAGATGATAAGGAGTTGCATGTTGAAGCTCATCTGCCGAATTTTGAGCAGAAGGACATCGACATTAATGTCGATAAGGGTAATCTAATTATTCGTGCTGAGCGCCGCGAACAAGAAAAGGATAAGGACAAAAAGTACATTGTTCGCGAAAGCTCTAGTAGTTTTTATCGCAGCGTGCGCCTACCTGAAGCGGCGGATGAAGACTCCATTAAGGCCAGGATGAAGGATGGCGTTCTGACAGTTTCTATTCAGTTCAAAGAGCTTCCGAAGCCAAAGCAGATTGCTATCGAAGCCTAGAGAATAGAGAAAGAGCTAGGTACTTCAGCTTTAATCGAGGGTGTATATGCAGTATATGCCAGCGGCTTCGGTACTTGTAGTTGTATTTCGAAGCCCAGTATCTGGGCAGCTGGTAATTCCGCTGAAAGCTGCATATATATCCCTGTTTGTCGTGTGATAAAGAGCGCCACGCCTTGGAGTGTTGGCGCCGCTATCCGTGACGTCCGTCGTATCTGGCTCTGGGAATCCACTTAGATAAGGGGCGAGCTGATTCGTGAAGGTAGTACTGACGACCCATGTGGCGCTATTCCAGCACTGGGAGTTATTCCCTATGTATGTCGTCGATGAGCCAAGGCAGGAGTGTGCGCTTGGCCATGTCCCCGTATCGGCATTGTATAGCTTGATTGCTTTTGACCAAGCAGTGATGGCACTTACTGTCTTGGCGTTTTTTGATCGATTTTGTATACCGTTATATGCAACTATAGTAATAGCGGCTAGGATGCCGATGACAACGATAACAATAAGAAGTTCAACGATAGTGAATCCAGATTTTTTCTGTTTTGCCCACATAGATACTATTAGTATATCAAACAAAAATGACGATCTCTCGTCATTTTAAGCATAATCATCTCGCCTGGGGTTAGTGGATGTGTTCTGGGAAGATCACCACATTGACTACGGTGTGACATCTAATCTCACAACCTTATTTTATCCATAAACTGTCGTACAGCTTCAAGCATCTGTGTAAACCCAGGCTCTTCAACAGGAAAATGCCCGCAATTCTCAAGGGCGACAAAAGACTTGTCGGCTTTTATTCGATCAAAGAAAGGTCGACTGATCTCGACCGGCGTCCAGCGGTCATCATTAGGGTGAACCATTAGTACTGGGGTATTAGTGAATTGCTCAGGCTCGACAGACGGAGACGACTCGAGGAAGCTTCTCATCCATCCCAAAGCAACACGACTCCCTCCGCCACTGGCATCAGCAACAACTTCATTTACAAGATCGGGATTATTCGCAATGTGTCGCATATCGGCAATCCACCTAATAGGGAGTCTCGTATTTGCAAATGGTCCGGCTGATAATTTTAATGCAATACTGGCTAAGCGCGCCAACACAGGATGCCGCGTTAAACGCTCGCGCACATTAGATTCACGCGGATCAAGCAGGCAGGTGGCCACCAGTCCTGAAGCAAGTCCGGTTTTGGCTGCGGTGTCATAGGCAAGCATTCCACCCATGCTCGCGCCCATAATGATAAGTGGACGCTCGTCAGCCTCGTCTTGAGTCAGATCTTCCAGTAATTCCCGCCAGTCATCGTATCTTATCTGCTCCGGATGAGGAGATTCCGTCATGCCATACCCAGGAAGATCAGGAACAGTCACATATGCGCCTAGCTCCGAAAGGTGAGCGGCATACGGCCACATAGCCGCACTATTACCGCCAGCGCCATGAATAAGCAGCATCCTGAGCGATGCCTGGGGATCGCCAATATGCTCGATATGAACCTGTGCTCCACGCCACTCCCAGCTTATGGCTGAACGTTGTATGTCACTATCTGGCAGCTTTGGCATAAATTTTTCATAGCGACGGCTATCGAGGGAATTGGGCATTTTATCTCCTTATAAAATGGATACGATGCAATTGATTGGCTAGTACTGTATTGATTATCTTTCGCAATACAAACCTAGTCAACTTAAAAAAGACCCTTTAGCGGGTCTTTTTTAAATATAATCTCATGGCTGGGGTTAGTGGATGTGTTCCGGGAAGAATCTATTGTTTTTGTTTACTTTTAGTTTTCATACTTACAGGAACACGCAGTCTATCTTTAATCAGGTATCTAATACGCCCAATCAAACTTAATTTTGGAAACAAGGTATATTTACCTTTTTCAAATTTCTTCCATTCACTATCATGACGAGTTGTGTGATATTCCGGCATCATCTCAAGTCTCTTCTTTATAACTTTCGGTGGGTTAACTCTAATGCTATCCCCGCGAGGGGTGGGAGGGGTAACTACGGTTCGGAAATGTACGCCTGCTGCATTGTCGTATTCTACCCAAATCTCTTCTTTAGTAGTTAGGCTGCAGCCATCAAATATAAGCTCCACCCCTATAAAGTTAACATCCCTAGTAATTCCTAAAACTCCAGAACGTACTTCGTCACCTCCAAGTGACTTTAATGAGTAGTCATTCTTACTCACAAAGCTTTTGCTAT
Organism: Saccharimonadales bacterium (SeqCode); assembly: GCA_049295575.1. GTDB lineage: Bacteria > Patescibacteriota > Saccharimonadia > Saccharimonadales > Saccharimonadaceae > UBA6022. The sequence continues at coordinate 1,515 of JBAQQX010000003.1, read as the reverse complement.
ATAAAAATACGTATACATTATACGCAGGCTCGCCGCCATTATTTGAAATTGCTATGTCGGTTTTATAATCGCCACGAACATTATAGTTCATCGAAAAATCAACGTGGGGAATAGAACTATCGATCTGGGGGAGTATTCTGCGAATAAAACGTGCGATTCGGGCTCTAAAAATAAGGCCTATAACGCCCGCAAACGCAACCCATATAAGCGTTGCAAGTAAATTATTGTAGACATCATTTAAGCTTACCCAATCAAACATAAACTCATTATAACTTAGTTATTGGGGCTAGTGGATGTGTTTCAGGAAATAGCTCTACTTCTTTAGCTGTGCAAGGATGTTATCTATAATTTCGTCAACTGATCCATCTGCCGGGATAAGTACTAATCCTTGTTTTTCAAATCTTGTTTGTTTATTGTAATGAACGGCAATCGCTCGTTCCTTCTCCTGGGCAGTGCGTGGATGTGCGTGGCTATCGAGCCGCTTTTGCAATGTTTCGGCACTAATGGTAAGGGCAAAGATTTTATCAAAAAGCGGGTAGAACTTTTGCTGATTGCCAACGATTGCGCCAATGAAAATATCACTCTCGCTCTGTAGTAAGTTCCGTAAGCCAGCCTCTTGCCAGTTCCAGATATATCTTTTCCAGTCCACGACACCCTCCGGCCATGGCACCGGTTTTCCCGTCTCTTGCTCCTCAAGTTTTGTTATCTCGGGCATATCATCCGTGTTGAACGCTTGGAAACCGCGTCGCTTCAGCGATTCTATGACTGTCGTTTTGCCGCTACCGGGTCTGCCAGTAATAAGGTATTTTCCCATATGCTCACTATAACAAAAAGACCCCTACTAGAGGAGTCTTTTTAGCATAATCATCTTGGCAGCCCCCGGAGGACGAACTTCGCAACTTTAATAAGTAATCTGCACTTCATTCAGCCATAATTTCGCTGGCCGGGTTAGCATAAATAGTACGACTTCGGCAAGATCATCGGGATTTGTATACTTTTCTGTCGGCATGGCTTCATCTGCCTTTGCGAACATTTGAGTACTCGTTCCTCCCTGAAAGATCGCACCTATACGTATTGGATTTGCGTACGTTTCATCGCGAAGAGCTTCAGTGAAGCCTCGCATGCCAAATTTACTTGCAGCATAGGCGGTACGCCCTGCCTTTCCTTGCATACCTGCACTTGAGATGACATTAAGGATCGCTGTTTCGCGCTCAAGCATATCATCTATAAAATGGCGAGTAAGGAGCATTTGTGCGGTGAGGTTTGTATTGATAACTGTTTCAATCGTGTCAGATTCAAGCTGTCCTAATAAAGTAGACTTATGCCACACTCCGGCGTTATTGATGATAATATCAACCGTACTCTCTTCTTTGATGGATTGTACGACAGTATCAAGCGACGCCTTATCGGTAAGATCAAAAGCGTATGTCTTTGCGCTTGATCCACTAGTTTCACAACGACTTTTCACATCATTTAGCTTTGATTGATCACGGCCTAGGAGTACGAGGTTTACAG
>JBAQQX010000002.1:0-557998 GCA_049295575.1 Saccharimonadales bacterium (SeqCode) | reverse complement strand
CACTATAACAAAAAGACCCCAAACAGAGGGGGCTTTTAAGCATAATCGTCTTGGCTGAAACTAGGGGATGTATTTAGAATTTTTCCGGAGAACCAAGCTCTTTCCTTTGCTTCATAATATTTTTAATATTTATCGGCACAATAATCAATGAGAATACAAGTATAGCTAAAGGGATTGCGCTAGTAATGAGCGATAATAAAATACCTCCAGGTAAAAGTAATACGTGGATGATATACAGCAGCATCATTAGTCCAATGATTGCAAGAAGTGATGTTGCGATAAATAATGCAATTAAGTTATTCTTAGCCTGCTTTCGTTTGTCTGATGAGGGAGGGTGTGATACACCGTAAGAGCTTGCAGTGTGCAACCGACCTAGTCCAAAAGTTAAACACATCACGCTGATAAATGCAGGTAAAGGGTAAATGATATAATTCAGTGTTTTAAAAATTTCCGATTCATCATTTGGATCTGCACCGTAAAAAAGTAAATATATCGCAGGGGAAAGTAAAAGGCCTATCGAAAGTAAGACTAAGGCTTGTGTTTTGTATGTTTTGTTCATTGTTGTTATTCTAATACAAAAATGACGATCTCTCGTCATTTTAAGCATAATCATCTTGGCTGGAGTTAGTGGATGTGTTTCAGGACAATTTGTAATATAGCGATACGATTGTCAATCTGAACATTCCTTTTCTAAATAATAAAATTATTGAGGTATAGTGAGATATCACACAGAGTTTCGTCACGTTAAGGAGTAGGCTAAAGGTTAAATATAGGAGGTGCTATATGGCGAATGGAATATGCGATCTAGACAACCAAAGGCCAGCAACAAAGACTGTGCGAGTGGTGCGCAATGGCCAGGAGGTCACCTTAGAGCTTTGTGATATACACTATCGACAATTACGCCAACAGCAATCGCAAATCTCTCCATTTGAGTCATTATTTTCTAGCTCCAGTTTCTTTAATCCGTTATCAAATGATTTTTCTGGTTTTTCTTCACAGCCAGGCGTCCCCGTCTCACATGAGCGAGAGTCTACTAAAATTGAAGACTATATATCCGAACATACCAAAGAAATAATCCAACAAGCGGCTGAAACTGCAGTTGAATTTGGCAGACGCGAGGTCGATACCGAGCATTTACTTTATGCGCTCTCCAGTAACGACATCGTCAGAGAGATCCTCAAGCAATTCAGGCTTAAAACCGAAGATTTAAAGGGCTATATAGAGTCTAATGCTCCTAAGGATAAGAAAAAAGCTGAAGATGAGGAGAAGGTGGAAGTCAGTGTTTCGCCGCGCGTCAAGCAGGTACTTGAGAATGCCTTTTCAAGTTCACGTGAGCTCGGGCATAGCTATATAGGGCCGGAACATCTTCTTATAGGACTCTTACAAGAAGATGAGGGTATGGCTGGTGATGTACTGCGAAAATACGGCTTGACACCAGAATCTCTGCGTCAAAAAATCGTAAAAGTTGTAGGTAAAGGTGCGCAAGAAGGTCGAGTTGAAAGTCAAACTACTACCCCTGAGCTTGATAAGTACTCAAGAGATTTATCCGAGTCGGCGCGTCAAGGCAAGCTGGATCCGGTTATAGGTCGTGCCAAAGAGATTGAGGTAACCATTGAGATTTTAGCTCGGCGCACCAAGAATAACCCAGTCCTTATTGGCGAACCAGGCGTCGGCAAGACGGCTATTGTTGAAGGTCTTGCTCAAAGAATTTTAAGCGGCAAGGTACCTCAAGTGCTGCAAGATAAGCGGGTAGTTGAGGTAAATTTGAGTGCGATGATTGCAGGTAGTAAATATCGCGGCGAGTTCGAGGAGCGCATTAAGGCTGTTATTGATGAAATCGTCGCTCGTCAAGATGAACTGATAATCTTTATAGACGAGCTTCATACGGTCGTTGGTGCGGGTCAAGGTGGTGGCGAGGGTGGATTGGATGTATCAAATATCATTAAGCCGTCTCTTGCGCGCGGCGAATTACATTTGATAGGCGCGACAACTTTAGCCGAGTATCAAAAATATATCGAGAAGGACGCAGCGTTAGAACGGCGCTTTCAGCCAGTCTTGGTTCCAGAGCCAACCGTGGAACAAACAATTGAGATTTTAAGAGGCTTACGAGATAAGTACGAAGCCCATCACCGAGTAAGAATCACAGATGAAGCAATCGTCGCGGCAGCAGAACTATCTGATCGATACGTCTCTAATCGCTTTTTACCCGACAAGGCTATAGATCTTATCGACCAGGCAGCCTCGCGTGTACGAATTGGGGCGGACACTTTTACTCAGGATATGGCTGAATTAGACGATGATATGGCACGCCAAAAGCGTGAATTAGACTATGCTGTTGGCCATAAGCAAATGGAAGAAGCCAAGCAGTTAGAAGATACGATAAAAAAATTATCAGATAAGAAGGATTCGTTAGGTACTAAATGGCAAAGTCATCGTGGAGCGACTTCGCAAGAGGTTCTCGTCGAGCATATCGCCCAAGTAGTCTCCAGTCTTACCGGCATCCCTGTCGCCGAACTTACTCAGGAAGAAAAAGATAAACTCCTCAAAATGGAAGAGAGGCTTCATGAACGAGTTATTGGTCAGCATGAAGCTATTAAGGCCGTGTCTGATGCCGTACGTATGTCCAGAGCGGGCTTAACAGAAGGTAATCGGCCAATTGCGACGCTCATGTTTCTCGGTCCGACAGGAGTGGGCAAGACCGAGCTGGCCAAGGCTCTTGCATCGATAGTATTTGGTGATGAAGACGCGATGGTAAGGATAGATATGAGTGAATATATGGAACGTCACGCAGTAGCCCGTCTTATTGGAGCCCCTCCGGGTTATGTTGGTTACGAGGAAGGCGGTCAGCTTACAGAGGCAGTTCGACGTCGGCCATACAGTGTTTTATTGCTTGATGAAATTGAAAAAGCTCACCCTGATGTTCATAATATCCTCCTGCAGGTATTTGACGATGGGCGTCTCACCGACGGCAAAGGCCGGGTAGTCGATTTCAGTAACTCAATTATTATTGCTACGTCCAATGTAGGCGCACATCTTATTTCTGAGAATTATGTAATTGAAAAGACGCTCAGAAAACCCTATGACCAACTTAAAGAAGAGCTGCTTGAAGAATTACGTAGCCGTTTTCGCCCTGAATTTCTTAATCGCCTGGATGAAATTATCATCTTCGAGACACTAGACGAAGAACAAATCAGTCAGATTGTCGAGTTGCAGCTAGAGCGAGTTAAGCGCACCGCTCGTGGTCAAGGTATAGAGCTATCGTTCGACGAAACAGTCATTAACTACCTGGCTAATATTGGCTACGCGCCGGAATATGGCGCTCGCGAACTTCGTCGACAAATAAAGAATGAAATCGAGAATAAGCTAGCAAAAGAGATTCTAAAAGGTGAAATTAGTGAGGGTAGCGTCGTTAATGTTGAGTACGATCCAAAGAAGGGAGTGGTGATTAGTAGCGCGAAGGCAAAGAATAAAACATAATCATCTTGGCTGGGGTTATATGTCGTCAAATAAGTAGAGCCCCGATCCAAGCGAGTCCCGCTCCTAGATCGGGGTTCACTTTATATAAAAACAAAAATGACGATTTCTCGTCATTTTAAGCATAATCATCTTGGCTGGGGTGGAGGGATTCGAACCCCCGAATGCTGGTACCAGAAACCAGTGCCTTACCACTTGGCGACACCCCATCGGCTCTACAGATTGTACACCATAGTGTCCTCTTGCTCAAGTCGTTGTTATAAATACTTATTTTTCACGTATTTTCACGTTCTATACTAATAAGCACAAGTAAAACGTAACGTATTTACAGGGGGATTAGCAATGAAACTGTCAACCAAAACCTTAGCGTCACTTATGCTCGTGACGACCGTTGCGGCCGCGGTGCCCGGTGCAAGTCGATTGATGTCGAGAGGGCGATACAAAGAATCGAAATTTGATCGTATTTTGCAGCATCATGATCGAAAAGGCGAACTGCGAGCAGACGTTCTTGGAATTGATCCCATGGAGTTTCGTGATCAGCTACGGAAGCAGAGCTTTGAGGTGATGCGAAAGCATTATGGCTTCTCATCCGACAGGTCATTCCGACTTGCGCTTCTCGGTAAGCTGCGGGATGAACTAAAGAGTCGTGGCTGGACGAAGCAACGTATGGATCATTACGTTTCAACGCGGTCCAATCGTGTAGCATAGCGATCTTTCGAGGAGTATACTAGTATGTATCATGCAATACGATCTTCTTATTAGACTCCTCGCCGATGCCAGCCTTGTGCCGATCGTGCTGCTCGGCGCTTGGGCGCTCGTATTTAAGATACCGAAAGGCCATCGCTATGAGGCATATACGCGCATCGTGATGGCCGGATTAACCGCCTATTTGGTCGCTAAGCTTATTGGTATGGTGTATCAGCCAGGGGATGCACGTCCGTTTGAACTACTTGGAGTAGCAGCTGGTGCATCATCCCTGAATAATCCAGGGTTCCCATCTGACCACGCGTTATTTGCAACAGCAATCTTATTGGCTGTTTGGTTTGAGACGAGACTAAGGGTCGTGACTATTATTATGACTGCATGTCTTGTGCTTATGGGGCTGGGTCGTGTACTGGCACTGGTACATACGCCACTTGATGTAATCGGTGGTGTTGTTATTGCGTGCGTCGGAATTCTTTGGTACATACAGTCGCCCGCTTACAGCACTCATAGTCGTACCGTACCTTTGCAAAAATGACAAATATGTGTACACTGTAAGAAAAGACAGGGAGTGCCAGTATGACTGAAACATATGTAAATCAACCTCGACCAAAATTTGCAGAAATGACCATACGAATGGTCGTGCAGGTCGCTATCCTCGGCGCTATCCTCGGCGCTATTGCGTGGCTAGTTGCGGTGGCAATCAGTAATTTTGTCATTGACCCACTTTTCTGCAAGGCGGATGGTGGAAACTTTAGTGTGTGTGCCCAGGGTGGTTTGCTGGCGAGTAATATCGCGAGCTTGCTTGTCGGTGGTCTCGCAGTAGTCGCTTTGCTTCGACTTGGCATATTCCGCCCGCTACTTATAGCACTCGCGGTAGTAATTACTCTATGGGGACTTGGTCCTTGGATGGGTGCACTTGCATGGTATGAGTCACTTGCGTGGACTGTCGTACTATACGCCGTTGCCTACCTGACTTTTTCATGGCTGGCTCGGATTAGAATATTCTGGATAGCACTTCTTGCAACGGTTGTTGTGATCGTGGCGACTCGGCTTATCTCAAGCCTCTAATGCTATACTAGCGTTATGGATCAACTTATTCTTTTTATCGTACTTATTGCCGTCGTCTTAGGCTTCGGTGTAGTTATTGCCGTCTTAAATCAGCGTCTAAAGGAATTGAAGAATTCAACCGCTGTCGACTTCTTGAAGGGAGATGTAACAGAGCTTACGCGCACGATTGGCAGTTTACAACAAGTGATGGGAGACACGCTTGAGCGCAATAATCTTTCTATGCAGACATCTGTCCAGAGGCAACTGTCTCAGAGTGCGAAACTAGTCGCTGATGTAACGCAGCGTCTGACAAAACTCGATGAAACGAATCGCCGTGTCGTTGATGTAGCTGATGAGCTTAAGACATTGCAAAACGTACTTCAGAACCCAAAACAGCGGGGAGTATTCGGTGAATATTACCTTGAATCGGTATTGGATAATATTTTGCCGCCAAAGAATTTTCAGATGCAGTATCGATTCGGCGACGGGGAAATTGTCGATGCAGTGGTATTTTTAGAAAAAGGCCAGATTCTTCCGATTGACAGTAAGTTTAGTCTAGAGAATTATAACCGGATGGTAGGTGAGAGCAGCAAGCCGGAGCGGGAAAAGCTACTTGCTAAAGTACGTACCGATTTAAAGATGCGAATTGATGAGACTAGTAAGTATATTCGACCGAGCGAAAATACGATGGATTTTGCTTTCATGTTTATTCCTAGTGAGTCGCTTTACTATGACTTACTGATCGGCGATGTCGGAACCGGCAGTAGTGCGCGTGACCTCATCGAGTATGCATTCCGTGATAAGAAGGTGATTATCGTCAGTCCAACGAGCTTCATGGCCTATCTTCAAACAGTCCTGCAGGGGCTGCGCAGCCTGCAGATTGAAGAGCAGGCAAAAGATATTCAGATTCGTGTTGGAAAGCTTGGACAGCATATCGGTAAGTTTGAAGACTATATGCAGAAGCTAGGTAATGCCCTGGGTACAACAGTTAATCACTACAACGCCGCCCATAAAGAACTTGGCAAAGTAGATAAAGATGTCATCAAGATCGCAGGCAATGACCCGTCAGTCGATGCGCTGTTAATTGACCGGCCGCAACGAGATGAATAAAAAATACCCCGCATTACGCGGGGTATTTTTTATTCCGATAAAACGATTAAAGAATCTCTTCCTTAACTGTTTCGCGGTTAAGTATGTCGTTAAGTGCAAATCCGATTACACCACCAATGAGTGGAACAATAGCGTAAATTGCAACTGGCCATACGTCTTTTATGCCAGTGAAGGCTTGAAGAGCGATTGCGACTGCAGGGTTAAGAATAACACTGCCGCCTACGTATACTGCCGCTGATCCTGCGATAACCAAGGCAACGAATAGACCGAGGCCAACAGTAAAGGCTGCACCAATTTTTTCTTTTGTGTGGAGTGCGCTTGCAACAGCAAAAGCGAAGATTGTGCTACCAAGAAGTTCAGCGAATAAGACAGCCCATTCTTTACCTTCAGGAATAACACCTGCCTTAAAGAGCTCTGTCGCGCTTTGTCCGAGCATCGCCATTTGTGGATCAACGGTAGCTGCTTGGTTTACGAACGCTGAAAGTACGACAAACGCAAGAAGCGCACCAAGTGCTTGAGCGACAAGGTATGCAAGTGCGCGCACGCCAGTGATCTTACGAGTTACCCATGCGCCAACGGTAAGTAGTGGGTTAACATGTGCGCCCGAGAATGCACCGATGGCAAGAACGATACCGACAAGTGCAAAGAGTACAGGAATCGGCTGTCCTTGCTGTGTGATCACGATTGCAGCGAGTAGGAATGTACCTATCAATTCAGCAATTGACGCACCAACGAGTGGTGAGCGATTAAAGCTGAAGCTTCTTGTAAGTGTCTTCTTAGGGGCTTCTACGGCTTTTACAGTCGTTACTTTAGTGGTTGTTTTTGGCGTTGAAGTCGTCGACTTTTTGATTGTCGATTTCTTGGCGGCCGAAGTGGATTTTTTGGTTGCCATGTAATTTCCCTCCTTAAGTGAAATATGGCTAAAGTATAGCACACCCTCGCCAAGATAAACATGAGTGGTATACTGAAGTTATGGCATTATTTGTTAATCAGAAAGATGATCGAAGTGAGTTGCAAAAACGAATTGCAGCTGAACTTCAAGAGAAGGCAAAGAAAAAAGCTTTAGGTGAGACGAAGCGACCTGATGGTGTGCTCGACTCGCAGTATCTAAAGGATACTAAGACAACGACAAGCCTCGCATGGGTTTGGGTACTGATCGGCATTGCGACTGTAGCCGTCACTATATATTTGATTATGCAATCATCATACTAGTCCATAGCCTGGCCTGAAAGTATCGTGTTTTCCTAGTGATACAGAGGTGATTCGTGTATAATAAAGTCAATTATGAATGACACTATAGCATCGATTCAATCCACGCTACTTGAGCAAGTGGCAACGAGTAATGAGCCTCGTGAAGTACTGAAGTCTAATGAAATAAAAAAGCTTTACGCAGCGATACCATCACTCGAGCCTGCCGAACGTGGTGCGTATGGTAAAGCGGTTAATGAATTAAAGTTAGCGCTTGAAGCTGCCGTTAGTGCGCGTGAAGCTGAACTTGAAGACGGAAGTGTAGTTACACTTGACGTTACCGCTCCGTGGGATAGTAACACTGGCCCCGTATCGTTGCTGCCAACGACACAAGGTTCTATTCATCCGTTAATGCGCGAAATTACTGTGCTTTCAGATATCTTTGCACGAATGGGATTCACGACCGAGGAGTCGCGCGAGATTGACGATCAGGAGCATATGTTTGAAGTCCTGAACTTTCCAAAAGGGCACCCAGCGCGTGATGACTATGATACTTTTATGACCGTCGAAGTAGATAGCAACGGCGAGCCATTGATCGCACCAGCACACACGAGTACGATGCAAAATCGTGTATTGCAGAAGTATAAATCGAATCTAGAAAATAATGAACCGATTGCTGTCGTTGTCCCTGATCGCGTATTTCGCAATGAAGATCTTGATGCGCGTCACGAACATACGTTCTATCAAATTGAAGGAGTATACGTTGCAAAGAAAGTGCATGCTGGCATGCTTGTTGCAACACTCCAGAAATTCTTGGAAGAGTATTACGGCAAGGCGCTCGAAGTCCGCGTGAATCCATTTTATTTTCCGTTCACCGAACCAAGTTTCGAATTTGCATTAAGCTGTCCGTTTTGCGAAGGCAAGAATCCTACGTGTAAAGTTTGTGGCGGCGAGGGCTGGATTGAGCTGCTTGGTTGCGGCATGATTCACCCGAATGTCTTGAAGGCTGCCGATATTGATCCAAGCGTTTATACTGGATTCGCTTTTGGCTGTGGTGTAGATCGTCTAGTGATGATGAAATACGGTATAGAAGACGTGCGGCATTTTGAAAGTGGTAAATTAGATTTCTTGAGGCAGTTTTAATGAAAGTAAGTTTAAATACAATCAAACAATACACTGATGTCGACATGTCAGTTGATGCGCTAGTGCAAAAAATTAATCAGCAGCTTGGCGGTGTAGAGGAGGTAATTGACCTCAATGCAAAATACAGAGATGCAGTAATTGTAAAAATCGTCGAATGCGAGAAGCATGCTAATGCAGACAAACTGAATATCTGTTTGATCGATGATGGTGGCGTTGTTGCTGAGGTGCCTCGTAACGAAAATGGCTTCGTACAGGTAGTCTGCGGAGCGCCAAATGCACGTGCAGGAATCTTTGCTGTGTGGCTACCTCCAAATAGCACCGTTCCATCTAGCTTCAGCGATGCCGAGCCATTCGTATTGAGCGCTCGTCCACTGCGTGGCGTATTAAGCCAAGGTATGATGGCAGCTGGCGATGAACTTGATATCAGCAGTGACCATGATGGCATTATTGAGATTGATCCAAGCGAATGGAAACCAAACAGTGTAACAATTGAGCCGGGCACAAGTTTTGCGAAAGCCTACGGCCTTGACGATACGATTATTGATATTGAAAATAAGATGTTTACTCATCGGCCTGATCTATTTGGGCAACTTGGTGTGGCCCGTGAAATTGCTGGTATCCAGCATAAGCAATTTACAAGTCCGCGCTGGTATACGGACGACCCTATGTTCGGTAGCGCCGAAGGACTGGCGCTTGAAGTGTTCAATGATGCGCCTAGCAATGCGCCACGATTCATGACGGTAGCATTTAAAAACATCGAAGTTAAGCCAAGCCCATTCTGGCTACAGTGTGAGCTGGTCCGTCTTGGCAGTAAACCAATTAACAACATTGTTGATGTAACAAACTATGTCATGCTGCTGACTGCTCAGCCTACGCACGCCTATGACTATGATAAGCTCCGCGGCAATGCGCTCGGTGTACGCATGGCGAAGGCTGGCGAGAAAGTTACATTGCTCAATCACAAAGCCTATGAGCTGACTGAAGATGATATCGTGATTGCTGACGGCGAAGGTCCAGTCGGCCTCGCCGGCATTATGGGCGGTGGCGACAGTGAAGTGAGTAGCGATACAAAGAATATTGTTCTTGAAGTGGCAACATTCGATATGTATGCCGTGCGAAAGTCAGCCATGCGTCATGGTGTATTTACTGATGCACTAACCCGCTTTAACAAAGGCCAGAGTCCACTACAAAATCCAGTTGTGCTAGGCTTGCTTATGAAGTTAGTAGGTGATGTGACCGAGGGTGAGCAGGCAAGTGTCGTTTTTGACCGGCATGGCGACCTTCAGGCTCCGCCTATCTTATCGATCGATGCATCGTTTGTGAATGAGCGCCTTGGATTGAACTTGAGCGGACGGCGAATTGCCGAGCTGCTGAAGAACACTGAATTTGATCTTGTAGATGAGCCGATAGAAATTGGCAATCGTCTCGATGAATTAGCCGTGCCATTCTGGCGCACAGATATTGAACTACCCGAAGACATCGTTGAAGAGGTCGGACGACTGTACGGATTTGATAAACTGCCTCGTGAACTGCCGCAGCGAAGCATTATGCCGACGCCAGAAAATAAACAACGTAAACTGGCGCAGCAAATTCGCGAAAGTCTATCTAAGGCAGGCGCAAATGAAGTACTGACGTATAGTTTTGTGCACAAGAATATTCTTGAGCACGCCACACAGGATTCTGCTCAGGCATTCCGACTCGGCAACGCCCTTAGTCCCGACCTACAGTATTATCGTCTAAGTATTACGCCAAGCTTACTTGATAAGGTACGAACAAATAGCAAGGCGGGCTATGACGAATTTGCGCTCTTTGAGATTGGTAAGGCTCACAGTAAATCCGCCATCTCAGAGACTGATGGATTGCCAGTTGAACTGGCTCGTCTCGGTTTAACATATGCTTCAAAGACACCTCAAGCAGGTGCTCCGTATTACCGAGTAAAAGCCATGGTTGAACATCTTGCTTCATCGCTTGGGCTGACGGTTGTATTTAAGCCGCTTCCGGCTGAAACGACATTAATCGTTGCCGCTCCATTTGAACCGCGCCGTAGTGCTCGGATTATTGATGTGAAAAGCGGCCAGTCACTTGGGATTGTAGGAGAATATAAGCAGTCGGTCGTACGAAGCTTTAAGCTGCCGACGTATAGCGCAGGGTTTGAACTTCTTCCGGAGGCACTTGAGCTAGCTCAGCGACACGTAACGAATAGTTATCGTCCCTTAAGCCGCTACCCAAGCACGGAACGTGATATTTGTTTCCAGGTTGATCGAGAGGTGACTCACGCGCAGGTCATTGAGGCTGCACAGTTAGCACTGCGCGAAACAGAGCTTGATGTATCCGTTTCGACGATAGACATATACCAGCCAAATGACGGCGAGACGAAGAATATTACGCTTCGGATTCGTATGACGGCGGAAGATCGTACGTTAACTGGTGACGAAGCTGCACTGGTAATAGCCAAGCTTACTGACGAGGTGATTGCGGCAACATTAGCGACGGTAGTCTAGCATATGCTACAAGGATCTTCCGCATTACACGATCTGCCAATCTTGAACTATCGAGAGGAGATCGTATCTGCGGTCGATACGCACCAGGTGACAATTATTACGGCGGAAACAGGTGCTGGTAAAAGTACCCAAGTGCCGCAGTATTTAGCGGAGCACGGCTATCAAAAAGTAATAGTGACACAGCCTCGTATCTTGGCGGCACGTAATTTATCGCGTCGTGTTCGTGAAGAGTGGGCGATTCGTACGGGTCAGGATGGTGATGAGCTCATTGGGTATCGAACTGCTCATGAGCGCGACGATAGTCTGGCAACCCAAATACTTTATTGTACAGACGGACTGCAGCTCGTTCGCGAGATTACGGGCGTCGGTGTCAATGAACGTCAGGTGCTCGTTCTTGACGAGGTCCATGAATGGAATGAAAACATGGAAGTCCTCGTAGCCTGGGCGAAGAAGCGATGTGAAGAAGAGCCTAAATTTAAAGTGGTGATTATGAGTGCTACCATCGAGACAGGATTACTTGCGGAGTACTTTGCAACTGATGCGATTATAAATGTACCTGGGCGTAGTTTTGAGGTGAAGAAGCGTCGCGGAACAGATGTTATTAGTGAAATATTTAATCAACTAACAACAACGAAAAGTAACATGTTAGTTTTTCTGCCTGGAAAATCGGAGATTCAAGATGTTGCCGAAGCGATTGCTAAAAAAGCTGATGCGGCCGGAGTGCCGGTCATACCTCTCCATAGTCAATTAGAAGCGAGCGCTCAACAGCAAGCATTTGCAAGTTATCCAAATGGAAAAGTTATCTTATCGACGAATATCGCTCAGACAAGCGTTACGATTGACGATATTGATGTGGTGATCGATAGCGGATTGGAGCGCCGCAGCGAGGTCCGAAATGGTGTTGAGGGCCTATTCATTGCGCAGATTTCACAGGCTGATTGCCTGCAGCGTGCTGGCCGGGCTGGTCGTACGAAAACGGGGGAGTATATTTTAGCCCCATATGATACGATGCCATGCCTTGAATTTGATGAGCGACCAGAATATGGTACGCCTGAAATCCTCAGAAAACACATTGATCGACTCACACTCCGACTGGCTAATGTCGGTATAGATATCGAACTACTGGATTTTTATCACGACCCTAGTCATAAGGCAATTGCGCGTGCGAAGCGTACCCTCATCGCGCTTGGCGCATTATCTAACAGTGGTGACATTACTCGCATTGGACGGCGCATGGAGCAGTTTCCAGTTGAGTCAAGTTATGCTCGAATGCTCGTGGAAGCACAGCAATACGATAAATCGGTTCAAGCAAAACTCGCGGCAGTTATCGGCATTCAGGAGGTCGGTGGCATAGTTAAGGGTGGCACGAGATATACAGGATGGCGAAAATACACACGGCAGACAAAGTCCGACCTTCTGGCGCAGTACGATGTGTTTTTGGCGCTGCCACAAATTCCTGATGACCTCTACGAAGAAACGGGTATTATCAGTAAGAATGTTGCCAAGGCGCGCGAAGTAATGGAGCGGCTCGATCATGATCTTGGATTTGATAAAACTACCTTGACTCCAGTAACTAGCGACGAGCAAGAGCCACTACTGCGTTCGATTATCTCTGGCCAAATTGATCAATTGTGGCTCATAAATGAAGATGGCGAAGCTGAGCATATCTCGATGAAAGCCCGCCGTGAACTCTCAAGCAGTAGTGTCGTGCGTAATCCAAAGCTTGTCGCTGGCGAGCCGTTTGATCTGCAGGTGCCAACACGAAGCGGGGGGCTTGAAACACTCCATCTTGTTCAGGGTCTGACGGTTGTCAATACTGAATGGCTACTAGAACTCGCGCCACAGCACTTCTCGTCGCGCCGAGGAAAGACTTACTATGATCCTCGAGCTGGTGCGCTGATGACTCGCCAGCTGGTACGTTTTGGCGGTCGGGTACTTGAAGGAGCGAGCGAGCCAGTAGCTGGTGATTCTTCGGAATATCATCGAGCATTCAGTGATGCATTCGCAACCTGGGCGTATGAGCAGCTTGAAAAAGAGCGACGTACTCTCGGGCGGTATCATACAAAACGCATTCCATCGGTACCACTGCGCCAACTTCAACAGCAGGTACGACAGATTGCTCATAATGTTAGTGCCCTCGATCAGTTGACGTCTAGCCAGAAGGTAAATCTTCTGAACTTAGCGAAGCTTCATACGCACCTCGGCTCCGCATTTATGGCAAGTGTCGGGACGACAGCTCGGAGTACTCCACCTCGCCATCAAGAGCAAGCTAGGCGTTCATGGCAACCTCGCCACAAACGAAAATACGATCGAAAGCGCGAAAGGTAACTTGGCTATGGAAGGCTCGTGGCAGCGTGAAGGCGGCGTGAGTGGGCCTGATCGCCGTGAGCAAATCCAGGACGACGAGAGCGGCGTTACTCATGAGATCGTGTATCGCAACTCAGAGTTTAGCGAGCGATCACCAGTAGTTGTGTACCTCGGACTCGGCACGACGGCACTTACATCTGCTGGACAGTTATATCTAGATGCCTACATGGAGAAAATCGAACGACCAATTATTAACATCGAGACGCCAGTGCGCGCCTTTTCTAGCTTTGAGCAGCAAACCAAAAGTCAGCTGCAAATTTTACGCCAGTATGGTGTCGAACAATTTGATGTAGTCGGCTCGTCATCTGGGGCAATTGCCGCGACCCACCTTGCGGCACATGCACAGGCTGACGTAGAGGATTTGGTGACGATATCAATACCAAATACGCGGGTAAACATAGGAGATTACGCGCTTCATATGCCAGCCCAATTTGCTGATGGGATACGTGAATTTATTGCAGTTACAAGAAGAGGTGAGCTGGGCCAGGTTGTTGGTCCGCGTGCATCTAACCTATTTAATGTTAGGAAAATTCCCGAGCTTATTCATACGACAAAAGAAATTTTCGCTACGTCTCTAAATGATGTGCCGGCCATGCTGGCGGCCTCGACGCACTGGACAGATATAGCTGGAACTGGCGATAAAATTACCGATTACAAAGATCACCTACGAGTCGTGCGCGAGCGAAATGACCTGCATAACAGATCGTCAACGTCATACCTCGTGACTGATCAGGGGCATGCCTGGGTTTTGTACCGGGCGTATTTAGCAGATATTATCGGCAGTGTACTGAGTAAAAAATAGCGTATTAATATCATTCGACTGGTTTGAGATTCATAGTTCTCAGTGTATGATAAGGACATACTTATTATGCTTTTAAAAGGTAGATTATGAAACGACTAATTAAGGTTGTCCTCGCGCTTCTTATTGCGAGCGCTATTGTCGTTGGTGCAATACTACTCCTTAAGGATACGAATATCGCTATTCTAAATCCGCAGGGAGAGATTGCAAAAAAAGAATATGATCTTATTATTTTTACGCTCATATTGAGCCTGATTGTCGTGGTGCCAGTATTTGCAATGCTTATATTCTTTTCTTTACGCTACCGTGAAGGGAATAAGAAAGCTGCGTATCGTCCAGACTGGGAAGGTAGCCGCCTGCTCGAGGCAATATGGTGGGGCATACCATGTGTGATTATTATTATTTTAGGAGTTGTGACATGGCAATCGAGCCATCAACTTGATCCCTATAAGGATCTTGATTCACAGGTTGCTCCGCTGAATGTTCAGGTTGTATCACTGCAGTGGAAGTGGCTATTTATTTACCCCGACCAGAAGATAGCTACGGTTAATGAATTGATTATCCCTGAAAAAACACCAATTAATTTTATGATTACTTCCGATGCGCCAATGAACTCGTTCTGGATACCTAGCCTTGGTGGACAGGTATATGCAATGAGTGGCATGTCGACAGAGTTACGGTTAATTGCGGATACGACAGGTGAATATCGGGGTTCATCAGCGAACATTAGCGGCAGTGGATTCGCAGACATGGACTTTATGGCTAAGTCACGAAGTCAGGCTGATTTTGATGCTTGGGCGAAACAGACAAGCAGTCTCACGAATGTACTGGATGATACGACTTACGCGACACTTGCGCAGCCTAACGTGCAGAAACAGCCGATCCACTACTCTCTGAGGGATGATGGCCTCTATGATAAGATAATCATGAAATATATGATGCCTCCTACAAAGAACGATGACAGCTTAAATACTGGTCACGACGCACACACAGATCACGCACATATGGAGGAGACGCAATGAATTTAATTGATAATATTATGGGACGACTGAGTTTCGACGCACTCCCGCAGGATCTCATTACGCAGGTTGGTGCCATTGGAATGGTGCTCGGCGGACTAGGTGTCGTGGCGGCACTATTCTACTTCAGGAAGTGGACATGGCTTTGGAAGGAATGGTTAACGACTGTCGATGCCAAGAAGATCGGTGTTATCTACATTATTGTTGCAGTGATTATGTTACTTCGTGGCGTGGCTGACGCACTCATGATTCGAGCGCAACAGGCACTTGCTAGTGGTGACAATGCCGGAATCGTTTCATCTGATACTTTTCAGCAAGTCTTTTCTGCACATGGTACGATTATGATTTTCTTTGTGGCAATGGGGTTGATGTTTGGACTCATTAACCTCGTACTGCCGCTTATTATTGGGGCACGAGATGTAGCGTTTCCGTTCTTGAACTCTGTTAGTGTCTGGCTGTTCGTTGTTGGCATGGTATTAGTTAATGTCTCGCTGGTAGTTGGCGGCTTTTCGTCTGGTGGATGGCTAGGGTATCCGCCATTGACCGAATTGGCTTACAGTCCAGGTCCAGGAGTTGACTACTGGATATGGTCACTGCAAATAGCTGGCGTAGGCAGTCTGCTGTCGGGTATTAATTTCCTTGTGACGATTCTTAAGAAGCGAGCGCCGGGCATGACTTTGATGAAGATGCCGATTTTTGCCTGGAGTGTTCTAGTGACAACCGTACTTATTATTTTTGCTTTCCCAATCCTAACGGCGACACTTGGCATGCTTGGACTTGATCGTCTCATGGGAATGCATTTCTTTACGTCTGACTTTGGTGGTAATCCAATGATGTACATTAATCTCATTTGGGCCTGGGGGCATCCGGAAGTTTACATTCTTATCTTGCCAGCATTTGGAATCTTCTCTGAGATTGTCGCGACATTCGCACGTAAGCGACTCTTTGGCTACAAAACGATGGTATGGGCGCTATTCGCCATTATGTTCCTGTCGTTTATTGTATGGCTACACCACTTCTTTACGATGGGTGCGGGCGCGAACGTGAATGCCTTCTTTGGCATAACAACCATGATTATCGCTATTCCGACTGGCGTGAAGGTATTCAACTGGTTGTTTACTATGTATCGTGGACGGATTAATTTTTCGACGCCAATGCTATGGTTCTTAAGTTTTGTCATGACTTTCACAATCGGTGGCGTGACAGGTGTATTGATGGCGGTGCCTGCAATCGACTTCCAGGTGCATAACAGCCTATTTTTAGTTGCTCATTTCCATAACGTCATTATCGGCGGCGTGGTGTTTGGTTATTTTGCCGGCCTTACGTACTGGTTTCCAAAGATATTCGGATTCACTCTTAACGAACGGCTTGGTCGTTATGCGAGCTATTGCTGGACTGTTGGCTTTCTGGTTGCTTTTTTGCCGCTCTATATACTGGGTCTCATGGGCGCAACTCGCCGTCTCGATCACTATGATGCGTCGACTGGTTGGCAGGGGTTGTTTATCGTAGCTGGCGTAGGCGTCGTGATTATTTGCATAGGTATTGGATTGCAATTGCTTCAACTTGCTGTGAGTATCGTGCAGCGCAAGAAGAACCGAGATATTACAGGTGACCCGTGGAATGGCCGAACGCTTGAATGGTCTGTCCCATCTCCGGTGCCGTTTTATAATTTTGCCACAACGCCAGTTGTTACGGTGCGTGATCAATTTTGGGAAGATAAACAGAAACTGCGACGCGCTGAACAATTGCCAAAGCCAGATTATCGTGACATCCAGCTTCCAAAGAATAGTAGTATTGGTCTCGTGATTGCGGTCTTTGCATTCCTGATCGGTTTCGGATTAATTTGGCACATGTGGTGGTTGGCGCTTGTCGGTTTGCTCGGTGTAATAATCTGCATCATTGTTCGAACAAGCAATGATGAAACCGAATATACTGTCAGTGCAAAGCGTCTTGAAGCTCTGGATGCTCACTCTAAAATCAAGGAGCAGCACTCATGAATCATATCGTCCTAGCGCAAGCTCACGAGGCCCAGGATAGCACAACGAAGCTTGGCTTTTGGATCTACCTCATGACTGACTGTGTCCTCTTTGGCAGCCTGTTTGCGACGTATATCGTATTGCAGGGGAATACGTACGGCACAGTGTCGGGTCGTGATATCTTCGAAATGCCATTCGTACTCGCTCAGACACTGATATTGTTAACGAGTAGTTTTGTTTGTGGCCTAACGATGCTAGCGGTTCGACAGAATCGTCGTCGATTAGTGCTCGCTGGACTGAGCGGCGTGGCACTACTAGGTGTATCGTTCCTTACGCTTGAGCTGATTGAATTTACGAAGTTAAGCCTGGACGGTCATAGCTGGCAGGCGAGTGCTTTCTTGTCGGCATTCTTTACCCTTGTGGGTACTCACGGTGCGCATATTGCGGTTGGCTTACTTTGGCTTGTCGTAATTGGCTGGCAGGTGGCTCATCGCGGTCTCACGGCTGGAGTAAAGCGCCGCCTCGGGCTGTTTGGTATGTTCTGGCACTTCCTGGATGTCATCTGGATTTTTATTTTTACAATCGTGTACCTTATGGGGGCTTTATAGTATGTCAAAGCAAGGAGCAAAACCAGCCGTGGCTACCACTGTCTGGCTGTATGTGACAGGGTTTATCATGGCTATCGGTCTTACGCTCATGGCCTACCTGAGTGTCACGCAGGAACTTTTTACAACTGATACGACCATTCTTGTCTTGATGGGTTTGGCGATTATTCAGCTTGTTGTGCAGCTTGTTTTCTTTCTTCATATCGGACAGGAGAGTAAGCCGCGCTGGAACCTAGCGGCATTCTTTTTTACATTACTCGTATTGGTCGTGATCGTTATCGGTTCGCTCTGGATTATGTATAACCTTAACTACAATATGAATATGACGCCGGAGCAGATGGATGAATTCATGATCAAGCAGAGCGACAAGGGCTTTTAGTGGATAGTATTAGGGCCTATTATCACTTGGTGAAGCCGGGTATTGTATATAGCAATGTCATTGCCACGATGGCAGGTTTTTTCTTGGCATTTGCCCAGGTGAACGAATTTGATCTATCCGTCTTTTTGGGCGTGACAGTCGGAACGGCACTTGTTATTGCGTCGGCGTGTGTACTTAATAATCATATTGACCGCGGCATCGACAAGAAAATGATCCGCACCAGTAAGCGTGCAACGGCGACCGGTATTATCTCGTCGAAAAGCGCGATTACGTATACGGTCATACTGGGTATGATTGGCTTTACCGTCTTGCTGATATCAACAAATCTCCTTACGGTCCTTATGGGAGTTTTGGCGTACGTGTCATATATTGTTCTTTACGGCATCACGAAACGAACGACAGTTCATGGGACATTAGTAGGTGCGATCGCCGGGGGTCTGCCTCCAGTAGCTGGCTATACGGCGCTAACCAACCGGCTGGATGTAGCTGCCTTGCTCCTCTTTTTAGTATTGATCGCCTGGCAGATGCCACACTTTTATGCGATTGCCATGCGACGACAAGCTGATTATGCCGAAGCTGGAATTCCTGTTCTACCTGTTATTAAAGGCATTTACGCGACGAAGGTGCAGATCGTTTGGTATGTACTGTTATTTATTATCGTCAATATCCTATTTACGGTCGCTGGTTATACGGGTTATATTTATCTCGTAATTATGACTGTGGCTGGTGCTATGTGGCTTGTAAAAGGTCTTCGTGGATTTACTACGGATACCGATGAGAAGTGGGCTCTGAAAATGTTCCTGTTTTCGTTATTTATTCTTTTGCTACTATGTCTTATGCTCGCAGTTGGCGGACTGTTGCCCTAGCGTGTATACTGGCAATATGATTATTCTACTTCACGTCGTAATTGCACTTCTCAGTATTCTTACTGCTGGATATGTGTATATGCGGCCATCACAAAAAAGTTTACTGGCTAGTTATGGACTTATGGCAGCAACAGCTGGTAGCGGCTTCTATCTTGTCATACAGGCACCTGCTCATATGATTGAAGCGTGTTTAATGGGAGTGGCATATCTTGCAGTTGTGTCTGTTGCCACAGTAGCGGCGAGAGTGAAGCTTACACGAATAGAAAATAATTTCGTTCACACAAAATAAACAAACAAGAAAAGGGTAGATATGAAGATAACAATTGTCGGTGGCGGCTTTGGTGGAGTTAAGGCGGCGCTTGAGCTTGCGAAAGATTCAACAAATGATATTACGCTTATTAGCGATAAGTCAGATTTCCAATACTATCCTGCGCTTTATGGCACAGCGACAGGACATAGCCACGCTCAGTCTTGGGTACCCCTCGGTCAGATATTCGCCGGAAAAGACAATGTTCGCGTAGTCCTTGATACTATCACGGCAATAGACTCAGAGAAGCATACGCTCACCGGTACGTCCGGTATAGTATATGCATATAAGACAGTTATCATGGCGCTCGGTACGGTTACGACATACTTTGGCATTGACGGGCTTGATACGTATGCCTATGGTATTAAGTCAGCGGCTGAAATCAAAAAATTAAAGCACCATCTCTATAGCGAGCTTGGTGAGCAAGGTGCGATTGATAAGCACTACGTTATTGTCGGTGCTGGACCAACTGGTGTTGAGCTTGCTGCTGCACTCGGATCGTATCTCGAGCGTCTTTGTAGTCACTATGATGTGCCGCACAAAAATATTAAAATCAATCTAGTTGAGGCGGCGCCTCGCGTCTTGCCTCGTATGAGCGAAAAGACAAGTGCTAAAGTAACGGAACGCCTCAAGAAGCTCGGCGTATCGGTACAGGTAGGCCAAGCGGTGCAGTCAGCAACGGCAGATCGACTTATCGTCAATGGTAAACCGATAAAGAGTCATACAGTTATCTGGACGTCTGGGGTTGCCAACCATCCATTTTATAAAGAGAATGGAGATAACTTTACGTTTGCGCCAAATGGTCGCATTGTCGTTGATAAGCACATGCTTGCCGCAAAGGACGTATATGTCATTGGCGATAATGCCGCAACGCAGTTTACAGGCCTTGCGCAGACTGCGCTCCATGACGCGTTATTCGTTGCTGAGAATATTAAGCGTAAAAAAGCAAAGCAGCCACTAAAGCCATACAAGGCAATCATGCCGCCAGTTGTTGTGCCCGTGGGTGAAAATTGGGCAGTGTTTGAATGGCGCAAGATTCGCCTGAGCGGATGGCCTGCTTCAGTTATTCGACGCATGGCTGATCTCATCGGTTATTCGGATATTTTACCAATCGGTCTTTCGCTTGGCGTTTGGCGAGCTCAGCAGGTGCTCGAAGATGATTATTTTGCACCGTCCAAAAGCAGTACTGCTGAAGACGTCTCCTAGCAAGATATGAAAGAGCCCCGAGGAGCATGCCCGGATGTAAATGCATCAACGGGGCTCTCTCGGGGTTTTTGTTATACACCACGGGCTGCATCCATTGCGTCTTCAATCGCTTTTTTGAGCAGATCAGGACGGTAGATGTCGCGTAGGTTATGTAGTACTTTGTCTTGGTCGAGGACCGTATCGATCATGCCGCCGGCACTTTTGCGAAATATGTACAGCTCGGCCCAGGTTTTCTGGTTGAGCATAATCGCAACATTGCCGCTCAGGAGGAAGCTAACTCCTTCATCGTCACCCTTGAAGCCGTACAGTCGGCTGCGCGGTTCGTACAAGGTGATCAGAGCCTGGCCTTTTCGTACAGCCACCTCAATGTAGCGCTTTCTCCACCAAAAATGCGTGCGCATAATTGGATAAACAAAGCAGCAGATAATGACGAGCGTCAGAATTACTGATGCACTCATTTTCATCTGATCCTGAGAGAAGATCACAACTGGAAGGGTGACGATTGTAAGTCCGGCACCAATGCCCAGCGTTTTTGGCCACCAAAGTTTTTTGAAAAATGCTTTGAAATGACGTCGCTCTGAGTAGAGCACGGTCAGGTCTGGGTTTTTTACAATAGGCACTTGTTGCGTTGGCGGAGTGCTATCTGGAGGACGTATATATTGGAAGGGTGTTCTTGATTCCTTGTCTACCATCTCGTCGAACGGATCGGGGTTGAAGGGTGAAGGCGTTTCATCTGACACGATTCTCCTAAGTTACTTGCCGGAAATGACACTAGAGATATTATAGCATATTTATAGGTATTATCAATTTTATGAAGCAAGCAAAAAATGCTATACTATATACAATTACTGAATTCACGAATAGGGAGTTATATTTCAGATGGCGACACGAAAAAGTCAACGCATCGGCATATGGGTTATTGCCGGCGCACTTACGATAGGAACACTTGGTGGGTTCATGGTTATGGTGCTTGCACCAAAAAATGCAGCTAGCGACCAGGCTCGTTACCAACAGCTTATGGGTGAGTACCAAACTGAATCAACTGCATATCAGACGAAAGTTGACGCACAGGCCGCTAAGCTTTCAGAGAAGTACTTTGCTGAGTTCAACGCATATGGCTCAAAGCCAGCCGCATTTACAGCCGCCGACGTCAAAGAGCTCAAGAAGGAAGATTTAAAAGTTGGCGATGGCGAAGCTATCACTAAAGACTCAAGTTTTACTGCCTACTATCTTGGATGGAATCCAGCGGGTAAGGTATTCGACGGATCGATTGATGGGGTAAAACTGAAGGCTCCGCTTGCTGTCACTCCAGGTGGCGTCATTAGCGGCTGGACTGAGGGCGTTGATGGTATGAAAGTTGGCGGTGTCCGCGAGCTGACTATTCCATCAGATAAAGCATACGGTGAAGCCGGAGGCGGCAGCGACGATATTCCAGCTAATACGCCACTGAAGTTTATTGTTATGATTATTCCAACACCTGAAACAATTGCACAACCAACCCCATCACAGGAGCTATTGAAACTACATGCACAACAACAGCAACCCCAGCAGTATTAATATTCGCGACACTGTTATGATCGGTGCCGGTCCAAGCGCCTTAGCTGCGGCCGTTTATACAACGCGCGAGGATATTGACACTGTTGTTTATGAAAAAGGTGTCATTGGTGGTATGGCTGCTATTACTGACAAAGTAGATAATTATCCTGGATTTCCAGATGGTATCGAAGGGCTTACATTAGCTAATCAACTACAAAAGCAAGCCGAACGCTTTGGTGCGGAGATTGAATTTGGTGAGATCTCTGGTATTCGGGACGACGGTGACTACAAGACCGTAATTGTTGATGGTGAAGAGGTACATGCAAAGACGGTATTGATTGCAACTGGTAGCGACTACAATAAGATTGGCGTACCAGGTGAAGCTGAATACTACGGCCGCGGTGTGCACTACTGCGCTACATGCGACGGTGCGTTTTACCGAGAGAAACGTCTGGTTGTTATAGGGGGTGGCAATTCTGCAGTTCAAGAAGCGCTCTTTTTAACTCGCTTTACGACACGCATCGATCTATTAGTACGTAGCACGATCAAGGCTAGCGAAGTATTACAGCATGACCTTGAGGAGGCGGTGAAAGAAGGTAAGATCGTTGTCCACCTCGACACTCAAACCCAAGAGATTGTTTCTACCGATGGCAAGGTGACGAGCGTAAACGCTGTCAAGAACGGTGAGCCTGTCGCATTTGAAACCGATGGCGTCTTTGTGTTTGTTGGCCTGAAGCCGAATACGGAGTTTCTTTCCGGTAGTGCGATTGAACTTGATGACCAGGGGCTTATTAAGACTGATGCGCACCTGCAGACATCAATGCCAGGTGTATATGCGAGTGGGGATGTGAGGAGTGGTGCAACGATGCAAATTGCTAGCGCAGTTGGCGAAGGTGCAAGTGCTGCATTAAGCATTCGTGAGTATCTTGATGAAAAAAAGCGCGGTTAAGCGCTTTTTTTCTGTATCTCGGCAAGTATCTTTTCTGGATAGTCGGTCACAACTCCGTCGAGGCCTTTGCGCGACAGCAGTACCGCCGTTCCGGGCCGGTTGACTGTATAAGCGTAGGTAAAAAGTTTTGATTGTTTGGCGATCTCTAATGCCAAGTCGTTGATATAGAGACGATGAAAGCCAACTCCGTCGAGGCGAACAAGTCTTGCGTAGGCGATGAAAATAAACGGATTGCGATTATGCAGTAGCCATAGGTTCGCGTGTGGCGCTAATTTTCGAAGGGCGCGCAGTTCGATTGCAAGAAATGATGAGAAGACAAATAGATCCCAGTCTGATTTCTTTTTTATATACTTGCGATTAAGAAGGGCAATGATTTCTTTTGCCGTTCCGCGTTGTTTAATTTCGATATTAAGAAGAGTTTTTCCAAAGAATTCATCAAGTACTTCTTCGAGCGTGATGATTGGATTATCGGTATCCGCAGTTGCACTCTGTAGCGTTGCCAGGGAGCTAGAATGAATAAAAAATCGTTTTTTATGAGTCCGTCGTAGATTGTTGTCGTGAATTAGCACCGGGACACGATCCTGAGTAAGACGAATGTCAAATTCGAGCATATCAGCACCAGCGTCTGCGCCAGCACGAAGTGCCTCAAGTGTGTTTTCTGGTGCTGCGCCAGCAGCACCACGGTGGCCAATTATTAACATCGTTGCCTCTATCATAACAGATTTGCTATAGTAATAGGAGTAAACAAAGGAGTATACTTTATGGCAGATTTTAACCAAATCTTGACGCCAGGTGATGTTGACGGCGGCGTTGTAAACGTTGTTATTGAGATTCCAGCTGGTAGTTCACACAAAATTGAATGGAACCGTGAAAAAGCAGTAATGCAACTTGATCGTGTTGAGCCAGCAATCTTTGCCAAGCCAATCAACTACGGATTTATTCCACAGACACTTGATGAAGACGGCGATGAGCTTGACGCACTAGTTCTTACGGATCAGCCACTGCCAACTGGTATCTTTTTGGAAGCAAAGGTTATTGGCGTTATGAAATTTGTTGATGACGACGAAGTTGACGACAAGATCGTTGTCGTACCAGCTGATGATCGTAGCACCGGGAACGCTATCAACTCATTGGCCGATATTCCGCAGCAGAAAATCGACCAGATTACGCATCACTTTACTCACTATAAAGACCTTAAAAAGCCAGGTAGCACTGTCGTAAAGGGCTGGGGTGATATTGAAGAGGCAAAGTCTATCATTCACGAGTCAGTTGAACGTTGGAATACGAAGTAATTCTATCTTTATTTAAAAATAACCAGCCGGTCGGGCTGGTTATTTTTTCTTGCGAGCGGATTTCTCACGGATAATCGCAGCGGCATTTGTAATACCTTCAATTAAGCCGAGTTGCTTAAGCTGAGCTCGAAGTTTATTGCGCGCATGAGTTGTTGTTACTAGGTCAAGCCACGCTTGCTTCGGCTGGGGTAGCTTACGCGTTACAACTTCAACGACGTCACCGTTTTGCAAAGGCTTGTCAAAAGCATTAATGCTGCCGTTAACTCGGAAGCTATAGGCGTGCTTACCGATGTCACTATGAACAAGATATGCAAAATCCAGTGGCAGGGCACCTTCAGGAAGGTTGTAGAGGTCGCCCTTTGGTGAGTAGACGAAAATACGCTGACCGAAAAGATCAATATTTAGTTGATCCTGTGAGATCTCTTCGTTGTTCTTTAGACGTTGAGCAATTTCCTGTAATTGTGTAATCCATTGTAATTGAGCTGGCAACGTCGCTGATGCGCCTTTTCGCTTGGTGTAGCTTTTGCTCGTCTTCTGCTCATGGTAGTGGAAGCTGGCGGCCAGTCCTCGTTCGGCATATTCATGCATTCCGAACGTGCGAATTTGAAATTCAACAATTTGTTTGTTTGGAGTGATGACGGTGGTGTGGAGACTCTGGTACCCATTTGGCTTTGGAATAGCGATATAGTCTTTAATACGCGAGATCATTGGTTGGTACATGCTGTGAAGTATGCCGAGTGCACGGTAGCAGTCCTCTTTGCTTTCGACAATAACACGGAGTGCCATGAGGTCGTAGATATCATCAATATTGCCGCCAACTTTTTGGAGTTTCTTGTGCAGGCTGTAGATACTTTTGACTCGTCCGTTAACTTCAAAGTTAATGCCTTGCTTCTTCAACTCTGATTCGACTTCATGGCGGACAATCCCTAATTTACGGGTGCTTTTACCAAGTCGTTTCTGCATGAGATTTTGCAGCTTATGAAATTCCTTAGCATCAAGGTAGCTGAAAGCTAGCTCCTCGATCTGCATGCGCACCCGACCCATACCTAATCGATCTGCCATCGGAGCGAATACCTCAAGGCTTTCGCGGGCAATCTTGATCTGCTTTTCGGGCTTCATGTGCTGGAGCGTAGAGAGGTTATGGAGACGATCGGCGAGCTTAATGATAATAACTCGAACGTCTTGTCCGACGGCGATAAGTAGCTTCGATAGATTGTCTTTTGTTTGTGGGAGGTAGCTTGATAAGTCACGCATACCGGCGCGTGCTTGAGAGACTTTTGTAACACCGTCGACGAGAAAGGCGACATCACGTCCAAATAGATTTTCGATCTCATCTAGTGTTGCTGACGTGTCCTCGACAGTATCATGGAGAACACCGGCGAGTACGGTATCAATATCCATGCCCCATTCGATCAATGTATGAGCAACGTGGAGTGGATGAATGATGTAGGGTTCGCCACTTTTTCTCGTCTGGTCGATGTGCGCCGTAGAGGCAAAATCAATGGCATGTTCAAGTTCGAGCAGTTCATTCTCCTCGTAGTGCGGCTGGGCATACGCCAAAAGCTCACTTTTCGTCATAGCTTTAGTATAAGGCACTCAGGATAATAAAAAAACCACCAGTGTAGGTGGGTAGGGGCAGGGTGTGGGCGCTTGTCGCGCTCAGCACCCTGCCGGGTTTGTCAGATAAGTCCGAGGAGGCGCCACTTATCCTTGATCGATAGATCAAGAAAGTCGTCGAGCGTTCCTTCGTCATCGTCTTCGATCTGTAGCAGATCCATTTTGACAGCCCACTCACTGTACTGCGTGTAACAGGTGAAGATCATATGGCTGTGGTGATCCGGTAGTTGTGACGTCTTGATGATGACAATTAATGCCAACTCTGCCGTGTCAGAAAAAGTTGCTCGCGGCAAGATGACTCCAACGGCACCGTATGAGATGCTGTCGGCCTCAACGGTTATGCCTGGTCCTGACGGCGATCGACTCATGTCGTAGTGGCGGCTGCCTTCTTGATCAGGCATCTCCTCTAATGTACGAGAGTAAACGGCCAGCATATGTGCTGGTCCGTCAGTCAGCGTGATGGTGACGTCCTGGGTTGTTAAGGTGGTGATAGTCACAGGAGTGACCTTTCTACTCGGAAAATCTGACTCTATAATTATAAAATTATAATACACTAATGTCAATGCCTTACAGAGATAGGCAAAACAGTATATACTGGTTTCAGAAATGCTAAAGCTTACTATAAAAGGAGCGAAAATCTCATGAGCCAAGTAAATATTGCCATTAACGGCTTTGGTCGTATCGGCCGTAACGCGTTCAAAATTGCGTTTGAACGCAGTGATGTTACGGTTGTTGCAATCAACGACCTGACCGACACGAGGACACTTGCGCATCTTTTGAAGCACGATTCGTCATACGGAACATACCAACATGAAGTTGGGCATGACGAGACAGGCATCATTGTTAATGGTCAGCACATTGCTGTTCTTGCCGAAAAGGACCCAGCACAGCTACCGTGGGGCCAATATAATGTTGACGTTGTTATTGAAAGCACAGGCTTCTTTGTCGACCCGGCGCTTGCGCGCGCTCATATTGATGGCGGCGGAGCGAAGAAGGTAGTTATCTCGGCGCCAGCCAAAGGCGACGGAGCTGACACGATTGTTCTCGGTGTTAACGAAGACATGATCGAAAATTCGACAGATGTAATCAGTAACGCGAGTTGTACAACAAACTGTATTACTCCAGTTATGGCAGTTCTTGAAAGCCACTTCGGTATTGAGAAGGCACTCATGACGACAATTCATAGCTATACGGCAAGCCAGAAGCTACAGGATGCTCCCGCTAAGGACTTGCGTGAAGCTCGTGCAGCAGCTGAGAACATTGTACCGACGACCACTGGTGCAAGTATTGCAGCCGCAAAGGCACTACCGGCGCTTGAAGGTGTCTTCGGCGGGTTGAGCGTTCGTGTACCGACTCCAGTCGTGAGTATGAGTGACTTTGCTGTTGTTCTGAAGCGAGATGTCACTATTGATGAGATTAACGATGCATTTAAAGAAGCTTCAAAGCTACCGTTTTACCAAGGTATTCTTGATGTAACCGAAGAAGAGCTGGTAAGTAGCGACTTTAAGGGCAATAGCCACAGTGCGATTGTCGATCTGAAATTGACGAATGTTGTCGGTGGAAATCTTATTAAGGTCGTTGCCTGGTATGACAACGAATGGGGTTATAGCAACCGCCTCGTCGAGCTTGTCGCCGACGCCGGTCGCGTACTTCAGAAATAGTTCACGTAGCACTCTTGGTAAAATAGCCAAGAGTGCTTTTGTTTTAAGATGAAAATGCTTATACTTAGACTATGAAGATTTATCTGGGCTCTGACCATGCCGGCTTTCATTTAAAAGAAAAAGTGTTCGCCTACTTAGTAAAACATGATTACGACGTCGAAGACGTTAGTGGGCGTACGCTCGATCCCGCGGATGACTTTCCGGAGTTTGCGCACGCTGCGGCGCTGAAAGTTATCGGTGATGATAGCAAGGATCCTCGCGCAATCCTTCTCTGTGGCGGTGGACAAGGTATGGCAATGGCGGCAAACCGATTCCGCGGCATTCGTGCAAGTGTCATATGGGATGCGCATGAGGCAAAGATGACGAGAAATGATAACGATAGCAATATACTTTGCCTGCCAGCACGCGTACTCGATGATGACGACGCTGCCTGGAAAGGCATCATTGAGACATGGTTGAATACGCCATTTGCCGGTGCAGCCCGTTTTGTACGACGCAATGCGCAGATTGATGAGCTGTAGCTATGAGTATGATTGTTCCGACTATTCTCGCCGAGACGACCGACGACTACAAGTCGCAGCTCGAGCATATCCATACCTTTGCCGAGCGTGTACATATCGATATTACTGATGGCGAGTTCGCATCAAGCTTTACAGTAGGGCCGGCGCAAATATGGTGGCCTGAGAACTGGACGATTGATATCCACGCTATGGTGACGCGTCCAGCCGACTACCTCGATACGTTAACAAGTTTGAAGCCGCATATGATCATCTTCCATGCTGAAGCTGAAGGCGACCTTCTGCAGATTATGACGCGCGTAAAGCAATTAGGAATCAAAGCGGGTATTGCCTTGCAGCGCTCAACAGTGCCCGAGTCTGTCGCTGGCCTTATCGAAGCAGCTGACCATGTCATGATATTCAGTGGTGACCTAGGTCATTTTGGCGGCAAAGCGAGCCTAATGCAACTTGAGAAGGTGCGACTTATTAAGAATATTAATAATGGCGCAGAGATTGGCTGGGATGGCGGCGTGGCTGTTGATAACGCCTATAACCTTACTCAGGGTGGTGTTGATGTATTGAATGCCGGCAGTAGTATCCAGAAGGCTGCCGACCCCAAAGCTGCTTATGTTACACTAGTACAAGAGATAAATAAGCGGGGTATCCTTTAGTCGTGAGTGGGCAATTAACGGTAATGCAGCTTGAGCAAAAAGCTAATGATATTCGTAAGGATATTATTCGCATGCTTGAAAAAGCGGGTAGTGGACATAGTGCCGGGCCACTTGGCTTGGCTGACATTTTTTCAGCACTGTATTTTAATATCTTAAATATAAACCCAGTAGAGCCAGAATGGTCGGAGCGTGACGTTTTCTTTCTTAGTAACGGTCATACTGTCCCTGTTCAATATGCCGCAATGGCTGAGCGAGGCTACTTTGATATTGATGAGTTAGATACTCTACGAAAGTTTGGCAGTCGCCTCCAGGGGCATCCGGAGCGAGAAAAATTGCCCGGTCTCGAGAATACCAGTGGCCCACTTGGTAGCGGTTTAAGTCAGGCGGCAGGCTATGCGTATAGCTTGCAGTATATCGATAACGCCAAGCACCGTTTTGTTTATACGGTTATGGGTGACGGCGAGCTTAACGAGGGCAATATCTGGGAAGCAGCTATGTTTGCCGGAAAGAATAAGCTCAGCCAACTTATTGGATTTATCGATCGTAACAATATTCAGATTGATGGCACAACTGAGGATGTTATGCCACTTGAAGATCTGCGCGGCAAGTGGGAATCATTCGGCTGGCACGTTCAAGAGATTGACGGTCATAACATTGAAAGTATTATCGATGCTGCTAGTATGGCACGCGCTATTACTAACAAGCCAAGTGTCATCATTGCTCATACCATTCCTGGTAAGGGTGTTGATTTTATGGAATATGATTACAAGTGGCATGGTGCGCCACCTAATAGCGACCAGGCTAAGATCGCTCTTGAAAAGCTTCGTACGCTCGACGGCAAGATTACTCATGAAGGAGCTGTATAATGACGTATTTTCATTTAAACCCCGATGTCTTTGCTGAAGATGTTAAGCAAGAGCCAATTCGTGCTGGTTTCGGTCGCGGTCTTAAGGCAGCCGGTGAAGCGAATGAGAGTATTGTTGCGCTTTGCGCCGATCTAACTGAAAGTACTCAAATGCACCTTTTCCGTGATGCATTTCCGCAGCGTTTTGTAGAAATCGGTGTAGCTGAACAGAATCTTGTGACTGTCGCGAGCGGCATGGCTCGAGCTGGCAAAATACCATTTACGAGTAGCTATGCTGCATTTAGCCCTGGTCGTAACTGGGAGCAGATTCGAACAACAATCGCTCTTAATAATCAGCCTGTGAAAATCATTGGCTCACATGCGGGTATAAGTGTTGGTCCTGACGGAGCAACCCATCAAATGCTCGAAGATATTGCATTAATGCGCGTACTGCCTAACATGGTCGTGCTGGCACCTGGTGATAGTATCGAGGCCGAAA
Source organism: Saccharimonadales bacterium (SeqCode) (assembly GCA_049295575.1). Classification (GTDB taxonomy): domain Bacteria; phylum Patescibacteriota; class Saccharimonadia; order Saccharimonadales; family Saccharimonadaceae; genus UBA6022. The sequence continues at coordinate 527,740 of JBAQQX010000002.1, read as the reverse complement.
AGGCAACTCGTGCGATCGCTGAAAACGGTAAGCCAAGCTATATGCGCCTTGCTCGTGAAAAGACACCTATTTTTAGCACGGAAGAATCACCATTTGAAATTGGTAAAGCCTACGTACTTCGTGAAGGTCATGATGTGACGCTTCTAGGCACCGGTGCGATGACGTACCAGTTGCTTGCGGCTGCGGAAATGCTCGGCAGTCACGGTATACATGCCGAAGTTGTGCATGTTCCAACCATTAAGCCGCTGGACGAAGAGACGATTCTTGCGAGTGTGCGAAAAACAGGTCGAGCACTCAGTGCTGAAGAGGCTCAGGCATCGGCAGGATTTGGAGGCGTAATCGCCGAGCTACTCTCGGAAAAATTACCTACACCTCTTCGCCGTATCGGCATGAATGATCGGTTTGGTGAAAGCGGTAGCCCCGCCGAGCTTATAAAGCACTTCGGACTAGATAGTGATTCAATTGCCGAATCAATCAAGGAATTTATTAACACGACACCGCGCTATCATCAAGGATTTTAAGGAGAACATTATGGGCCTAACGATTAAGCAAATTCGCGATAACACAACTAGAGCGCGTCACTTATATCAGCGAACACGTACCCAGCACTTCGCTGTCGGTGCGTTTAACATTGATAACCAAGAAACTTTGATCGCTGTTGCTCGTGCAGCGCAAAAACTCAATGCACCCGTCCTGGTTGAAGTGAGCGATGGTGAAGTGAAGGCGCTTGGTCTTGAGAATATTCGAGATATGGTCGATAACTACAAGGTAGAGTACGGTATTGAAATGTATATCAATCTTGACCATAGCCCAACCGTTGAAGATTGTAAGCGTGCGATTGATGCAGGTTTTGAATTTATTCATATTGATATTTCTCAGGCAAATCACGATGCGACAACTGAGGAGATTATTGAGAAAACTAAAGAAGTGGTTGAGTATGCGAAGTTTACAGGTGCACTTGTCGAAAGCGAGCCCCACTACTTCGGCGGTTCTTCAAATGTGCATACAGAGACAATTGATTTCGAAGAAATCAAGAAAACGTTTAGTACACCAGAAGGTTCGGCTGAGTTTATCGCAGCAACAGGTATCGATACGTATGCTGCAGCTATCGGCAATCTCCACGGAAAGTACCCAGTACCAAAAGAACTCGATCTAGAGCTATTGCAGCGCGTGCGTGATGCAATTCCTTGCCAGATTAGCCTTCACGGTGGTAGCGGAACACCGCTGCATTACTTTGAAGAAGCGGCTAGGATTGGTGTAAGTAAGATTAATATCAATAGTGATATGCGCTTCGTATTTCGCAAGACACTTGAAAAAGTACTTGAAGAGCACCCTGATGAGTATGCTGTTGTTAAGTTGATGCCAGAAGTCTACGGTGCCGTTCAGGCTGTCGTAGAAGAGAAGATCAATGCGTTTGGTAGCGCAGGTAAGGCGGTCGTATAGTGACAACGGTTCCCCGTATGCTTGCGATCGGCGCGGCAGTCCAAGATGTCTTTTTGAGTCACAGCGATGAGTTTACGCCCGTAAGCGATCGCTCTGTTCATGAGCAGTTCATGCGACTTGAGCTTGGCGCCAAGGCGGATGTGAATAATATCGAATTTAGTACTGGTGGTGGTGCAACGAACGCTGCTGTGACATTTGCTCGCCAAGGTCTTCATAGTCAATTCATGGGAACGGTAGGCCATGACCCTGCTGGTCAGGCGGTATTGAGCGATCTCGATAATGAAGGTGTCGATACGACGCATATTAGTTATTCCGATAAGTATAATACTGGCTATTCTGTATTGCTGCTTGCTCCAAACGGCGAGCGCACAATCCTTACCTATCGTGGTGCATCAACGCATTATGATGCGAAGAACTTCGATCTTTCAGACAGCCATGCCGACTGGGTATATGTATCGAGTATGGCAGGCAGTATGGATGCACTTCATAAGATTTTCACACAGGCTAAAAAGCTTGGCATAAAAATCATGTTCAATCCTGGAAAAGGCGAGTTGTCGCAGCCGGAAAAACTCCGCGCTCTGTTAGAGGATGTAGATATTTTGTCAGTCAACCGTGAAGAGATGCAAATACTCGTCGAAGGTACCGAACTTGAAGAGCTGGTTCGCCATGCGCTCCACTTCGTACCGGTTGCTATTGTGAGCGATGGCCCTAACGGCGTCATTGCGTCAGACGGGAAAACAATTGTTCGAGCCGGCATGTACGAAGATGTTACGGTAACTGATCGTACTGGCGCTGGCGATGCATTTGGCTCCGGCTTTTTGAGCCAATGGGCACAAGGAAAATCTCTTAAAGATTCAATTATATTTGCGAGTGCAAATTCGACATCCGTCGTAACGAAGATCGGTGCAAAGACAGGCATTTTGCCTACCGGAGCGCAGTTGCATGACATGCCATTAAGTGAGAAAGCGGTTTAAAGGATATAGCTATGGGACGATTTTTACAAAAATTACTAAATGCACCAGAACCGCTCTTTACGGTTGGTATTCATCAGCTTGAAAAAGCGACAGGGCATAGTGGCGTCGATACTCGTTTGATCGCAGATATTACGCACGGGGCTCATGAGATAATGCGTCAGCTGAAGCTCAACCCGGCAGATACAACAGCACATGAACTTTACCAAGCGCTCAACGCGGGCATTCGCCAGCATAAGGCCGAAGAGTACTTGCTAGGTGCCGACTATATTCTCCTGTCTATAGGAGGTCAGACTATTTCATTTAACCTGATTGATGTGATCGAGAACGCGCATCATCAGCTACCATTTGAGCAACGTGTCGTCGGCCATGGTCAACGCAGTCTTAGGGGTGAGATCGTACAGCGCTATATGGATCATGTTCGTACTAATGACATCACCGCTCGTCAAATCGCCGATGCGGCAGGCCTGTTGCCGGAGAGTGATCAATGGTATGCTACGCCAAGTCGTGAGGCGACGCCAGTAGAAGAAAAGAGTGAATCGCCTTATATCCTAGCAATCGGCGACATTTTTACCGATGCATTTATTAAGCTTCGCGAAGATGAAGCTCGTATTGATACCGATCCAGATGGTAGCAAGCGCTTAAGTCTGCCATTTGGCTCAAAACCGCCGTATGACAGTGTAGAGATTGTTCAGGCAGTCGGTCCGTCTCCGAATGCAGCCGTTTCGTTTAGTCGGCTCGGCCTCAAATCAGGCTTGATGGCATTTCTCGGAGATGATCAGCCTGGCAAAGACTCACTTGAGTACTTGCACCAGCAGCAGGTTGACACGAGTACGGTTGCCGCCTATGAGGGCATGAAATCAAACTATTATTATGTACTACGCTATGGTGCCGATCGAACAATTTTAGTGAAGAACGAGGACTATGACTATACGTGGGTTGCGCCCGAGACGACGCCAGATTGGATCTACCTATCACTTCTAAGCCAGTCTTCATGGCAACTGCATGAGGATCTACTCGCCTATCTTGAGCTTCATCCTGACATAAAGCTCGCCTTCCAGCCTGGCACATTCCATTTCAAGTGGGGTGTTGAAAAGCTGGCCAAGATATACGCACGTAGTTACATTGTCGTTATGAACCGCGAAGAAGCAGTTGAGGTAACGGGTGAGTCGTACGATGCGCTTAAGCAGCTTGCTCAGGCGCTTCATGCGCTTGGACCTAAGATTGTTGTGATTACCGACGGTCCAAATGGATCGTATGCATCATATGATGATAAGCTTGTGTCTATTCCGAACTACCCAGATCCTGCTCCTCCGGTTGATAGAACGGGTGCAGGAGATGCATTCGCCTCGACAATTGTCGCCGCACTTGCACGTGGAGAATCGATTGAGACTGCGCTCACCTGGGCGCCAATCAACTCAATGAGTGTTGTACAGAAGCTAGGCGCTCAAGCCGGACTACTAAAACTTTCAGACATTAACCAGTACTTGCAGACAGCGCCAGAGTACTACCATCCAGAGGAGATTAACTAAATATGAGATATCAAATTTGCGTATCCGGCGCTGCCAGCGGCGAGACCGTCACGGCATCACACCAGCTTGCCTATGATCTAGGGCGCGCAATTGCTGAGCAAGGTAAGACACTAACTACTGGTGCAACAGTTGGTTTGCCGCACTACGCCGCCATGGGTGCCTTTAGCGTCAAGACTCGTAAGGGTGTATCTGTCGGGTTCTCTCCGGCTAGCTCATTCCGCGAGCACGTTTCGACATATAAATTGCCAACAAAAGAATTTGATTACATTAATTTTACTGGCATGGAATATGTTGGACGTGATGTTCACCTCGTTAGAAGTAGCGATGCGATCATTACAGTTGGCGGACGCATGGGGAGTCTCCATGAACTGTCAACGGCCCTCGAGAGCCGCAAGGTATGTGGCGTGTTGCTTGGGAGTGGTGGTCTTGCTGACTATGTTCCGACACTACTGAAAAACATCGAGGCACCTGGTGCAAAGGATATTATTTTCGACACCGATCCAGATCGTCTTGTTGCTGCTGTTATTGCCGCTCTTGACGTTAAGTATGCGGGCTTCGATCACGACGGTACTGATAGTCAAGTAAGCCTCAAGCGTGCCGGCGGTCGTGGCTAAATAAGGATCGTAGTATACTAAAAGAGATGAACCAACAATTTCGTCTCGAAACCAAGTATCAGCCAACAGGTGATCAGCCAAGTGCGATCGCTCAGCTTATTGACGGCCTTAAAAAAGGGGAGCGCGAGCAAACGCTTCTTGGCGTGACAGGTAGTGGTAAGACCTTCACGATGGCAAATATCATCCAGAGTCAGCAAGTTCCGACCTTGGTTCTAGCGCATAACAAGACCTTGGCAGCGCAACTGTTTAGTGAATTTAAAGCCTTCTTTCCTGATAACGAAGTACATTACTTCGTAAGCTATTTCGACTACTATCAGCCGGAAGCATATATGGCCAGTAGTGACACGTATATTGAAAAGGATAGCAAGATCAATGATGAGATTGATCGCCTGCGTCATGCTGCTACGTCTGCGCTATTAACTAGGCGCGATACTATTATCGTCGCCAGTGTAAGCTGTATCTACGGTATTGGTTCACCAGATGATTATTCTGATATGGCTATCTCGATAAAGCGAAATGAGAAACGACAGCAGGATAAGTTTGTGCGTCTGCTGACGGATATTCAGTACCAGCGTAACGATATTGATTTTCACCGCGGTACTTTCCGTGTAAAGGGTGACGTCGTCGATGTCTTCCCGGCGGGTAGTGATGTGGCATACCGAGTTGAATTTTTTGGTGATGACGTCGATCGTATTACTCGTATTGATCCATTGACAGGTGAGATTTTAGGCGAGCCTGCTGAAATTACCATCTTTCCTAGTAGTCACTATGTAACACCAAAACAAAAAGTCGAGCGAGCGGTGGCGAATATAAAGAAAGAGTTCGAAGAGCGAATGGCGTGGTTCGAATCTCATGACAAACATCTTGAAGCGCAGCGACTATCACAGCGCACTAAATACGACATCGAGATGCTTGAAGAGACTGGATTTGTGAAGGGTATCGAGAACTATAGCCGCTACCTAACCAATCGCGAACCAGGCGAGCAGCCGGCGACCCTCATGGATTATTTTTCGGATGATTTCTTGCTTCTTGTTGACGAGAGTCACATGACACTTCCTCAGGTAAGGGGTATGTATAACGGTGACCGAGCTCGCAAGGAAGTGCTCGTTGAACACGGCTTTCGCTTGCCGAGCGCACTGGATAACCGACCACTCACGTTCACCGAGTTTGATCGCCATATCAATAAGGCAATTTACGTGTCGGCCACTCCTAGCGACTACGAGCTAGAGCACAGTCCTAAGCCGGCGCAGCAGGTAATCCGTCCAACTGGGCTGCTCGATCCAAATATTGTCATTCGTCCAACAGAAGGTCAGATCGATGATCTTATCGGTGAAATTCGAACGAGAATAAGTAAGAATCAGCGCGTACTCGTGACTACTTTGACCAAGCGTATGGCTGAGGATCTTAGCACGTACCTACTCGAAATAGGTATAAAGACTGCCTATATTCACAGTGAAGTGGATACATTAGAGCGTGGCGATATTCTCAAGGACCTTCGCCTTGGAGTATATGATGTTTTGGTGGGAATTAACTTGCTGCGCGAAGGTCTCGATCTCCCCGAGGTGAGTATGGTAGCAATTATGGATGCCGACAAAGAAGGCTTCCTTCGTTCTGAAAGTGCGCTTATTCAGACAATTGGCCGTGCAGCTCGTCACCAGGAGGGGACAGTGTATATGTACGCTGACAACATGACGCGATCAATGCGAGCTGCGATTGACGAGACGAATCGACGTCGTGCGATCCAGGAGGCGTATAACACTGAACATGGCATGACGCCGACCAGTATTGCTAAAGAGATTGACGAAGGTTTGCGTGCTATTATTCCCGATAAAGACAAGGATAAGCCAAAAAAACTTGATCTTAAGAAGATTCCGAAAGACGAGTACGCTTCATTGATCAAGGACTTATCTGGCCAGATGGAACTTGCGAGCGCAAATCTTGAATTTGAAAAAGCCGCAGAACTGCGCGACATGATCGCGGATATCCGGCAGAGACTCTAGGTGTAAAAGGTTCCTCTTGAGGGTTTAATAAGAGGGGTATAGCGGTCATATCTAGACAAACTAGGGGTGATGTGCTACAATTAACACATTGCATTCGATGAATGTCGAGCCTCTTTCAAAGACTAGCGTGACTCACGCGGCCACCGAAATATCCTCTCGCTGTTCTACAATCTCTCGCTTTGAGAGCTTACAGACTGCAACAGCTATTAAATCTGAATAACGAAAGGGTTATTTTCTATGGCATTTCAACAAGGACGGGGCGGTCGCCCTAATCAAGGACGCCCACAGGGTGGCGGTAATCGTAGCGGTGGACGTAGCTTCGGCGGTGGTCGCCCAGGTGGAAATCGCGGCGGAAGTCGTGGTCCATCAAAGAAGTATATTCATCCTTCTAAGTTTATTAACAAAGCAGTCACTAAAGCTGACGAAATTGTTTATGAGTCAACACATAAGTTTGCTGACTTCCCATTCGGCTCACAGCTTCACCACAACATCTCATCTAAGGGATATATTACACCTAGCGCAATTCAGGATCAGGCGATTCCACATATTATTGCAGGTAAAGACGTAATCGGACTTGCCAACACGGGTACTGGTAAGACGGCAGCCTTCCTTCTACCGATTATTGAACGCCAAAGTGGCATCACACTTCGTCCAAGTGTTCTTATTATGGCACCGACTCGTGAACTTGCTCAGCAAATCGACGAGCAGTTCCGTGAGTTCTCACGTGGTCTAAACCTCTACTCGACACTAGTTGTTGGTGGTGTAAATATCGATCGTCAGATTCGTGACCTAAAGCGTCGCCCTCACTTCGTAATTGGTACTCCGGGTCGTCTAAAAGATCTTATGCAGCGCCGCGTTCTTCAGCTAAAGGACATGACAACGCTTGTTCTTGACGAAGCTGACCGTATGCTCGACATGGGATTCTTGCCTGATATCCGTGCAATTGTGAACGAAATGCCAGTTGAGCGTCAGACACTATTCTTTAGTGCGACAATCACACCTGAAATTCAGGCACTCGTAAACACCTTCCTTAAGGATCCTGAAACTGTTTCTGTACGTACATCTGAGACGAGCGAACACGTTGAACAGGATGTTATCGAAGCCCGCGATAAGAACCATAAGGTTGAGCTACTCGAAGAACTCTTGAAGCAAGAGGCCTACGACAAGGTACTTATCTTTGGTGAAACAAAGTTCGGCGTACAGCGCCTATCTGACCACCTTGATAATGTCGGTATCCCGTCTGCAGCAATCCACGGCAACAAAAACCAATCACAGCGTCAGCGTGCTTTGAAGCAATTTAAAGACAACCGTGTTAAGGTACTTGTTGCAACCGATGTTGCTGCTCGTGGACTAGACATTCCAAACGTGTCTCACGTCATTAACTTCGACACTCCTCAGACCTTCGAAGATTACACTCACCGCATCGGCCGAACAGGTCGTGGTGGTGCTCGCGGTCACGCACACACATTTATCGATCGTCGATAATATGTAACTCTATAAAATGGCACCCAGAACGGGTGCTATTTTATTTTGTACGCCCATCTTACCTAAGGGGCGTGCCAATCTGGCAGGGGTAGGATATAATGGGTGTATGACAAATATATCTCGTGATGATGTGCGACATCTTGCACAGCTAAGTAGCTTGCAGCTAGACGACTCAGAAATCGATGCTCTACAGACGGATCTCGGTAATATTCTTGGATACGTCGAGCAGCTAGCAGAATTAAATACAGAAGGCGTCGACCCAACGTATCAAGTGACGGACTTGCACAACGTTTGGCGCGATGACAGCGTAGTAGACTATAAGGTTTCCCGCGAACAACTACTTGAATTGTCGCCGGAGAGTTACGCTCATCAAGTGAAGGTGCCAAAGGTTTTATAAATTATGACAATTTCTGAATTACTACAGCAAAATATATCAGCTCGACAGCGAGTCGAACTGGCGCTTGAAAAAGCAGCGTCAACAAGTGAGTATCATGCACTTCTTAGCCTAACCACGGAGCGTGCACTTGAGCGAGCCGATGCTGTTGACCGTGGTGATATTACGGGGCGTCTTGCCGGTGTTCCATTCGTTGTTAAGGATAACTTCCTCGCATTTGGGGCCCCGACTACGGCCGCTAGCAAGATGCTTGAGAAGTTTCAGGCGCCCCTTCAGGCTACTGCAGTTGAAAAGCTTGAGGCCGAAGGTGCAATATGTATCGGTAAGGCAAATCTTGATGCGTTTGCCCACGGCGGTAGTACTGAGAATTCTGCATTTGGTCCAACGTTGAATGCGTTTGACGCAACCAAGGTTGCCGGTGGAAGTAGCGGCGGTTCAGCTGTCGTGACAGCACTTGATGTTGTACCGTTTGCACTAGGTACCGATACGGGTGGCTCAATCCGCCAACCAGCCAGCTTTAATGGTGTTGTTGGCGTAAAGCCTACCTATGGCACAGTGAGCCGCTATGGTGTTGTGGCGATGGCGAGTAGCACAGATACGATTGGCTGTTTCGCACACAGTGCAGATGATGCAGCGCTGATTATGGAGATTATGTCCGGTAAGGATGAGCGTGATATGACGACGCTCCCTGATTACTTTACGACGCTTGATTCATCGAAGCCGGCGCAGAAAATCGGTCTGATCAAAGAATTTATGACTGATGATATTGACGATGAGGTTAAAGCGCGAACACAGGAGTATGTCGAAAAGCTTCGCGCCGCTGGTCACACCGTCGAGGAAGTGAGCCTGCCGATCGTTAAGCATACGCTTGCGATGTACTACATTATTGTCCCGGCCGAGATTAGTAGCAACCTTGCTCGCTACGACGGTATCCGTTATGGATATCGTGCCGAGGGTGTACAGACGCTTGCTGAGCTGTACGGCAAGACTCGCGATCAAGGGTTTGTGACAGAAAACAAACGCCGTATCATGATTGGCAGTTATGTTTTATCTAGTGGCTTTTTCGACGCTTATTATCAGCAGGCTCAAAAGGCACGTACCTTGCTGATTGACGAATATAACGATCTCTTCAAGACGTACGATGCGTTGATTGGGCCGGTTTCTCCGACACCAGCTTTTGGATTGGGTGAGAATACAGCCGATCCGGTTAAGATGTATCTAGCAGATATCATGACCGTTCCGCCAAGTTTGGCAGGCCTACCTGCAATAAGTGTGCCTGCTGGTGTAACGAGTAACGGATTACCTGTGGGTGTTCAGCTTGTTGGACAGAGGAAAGCTGATGCTCAACTTTTGGCACTGGCTGCTTCAATAGAGGACAAGCAGTAATGGATGGGTCTATTATTTTCTTTTTTGCGGCCGTTCTTATTGTCGCGGGATTATTGCTTGCAGTTATTACACTCACTAAAAAGGGCGCTGCTCAGCTTGATGTCGACAAATACAGGGTTAAATGGATGGCGATTGAGCAACAGCTGAAGCGTGATCAGGAGACTAGCTATCATATGACAGTTCTTAATGCGGATAAGCTACTTGATCTTGCGCTTAAAGAGCGCGGAATTAAAGGCGAGACTATGGGCGAGCGTATGAAGAACGCCAAGGCAACGTGGAAAGATGCTAACGCGGTGTGGAATGCACACAAGCTTCGCAATCAGATTGCACATGAAGCCGATGTGCGCGTGAACTATGATGAGGTGCGCCGTGCACTCGCTGGATTTAAGCAAGCCCTTAAGGACGTAGGAGCAATTTAATGATACGTGATGAAATTTTAGATAAATATGAGATGACGATCGGTATCGAGTGTCATGTTCAGCTTGCAACGGCAACGAAATTATTTAGTGGCGCCGACAATGATGCCCGTGATAAATCTCCAAATAGTGTCGTAAGCCCGATTGATTTTGGCTTACCTGGTATGCTCCCTGTGCTAAATCGCGAGGCCGTAAACCTGGCTATTAAAGCCGGCAAGGCACTGAATGCGCCAATTGCGCACGTAAGTCGGTTTGATCGAAAGCACTACTTCTATCCAGACCTACCCAAGGGCTACCAGACGACGCAGATGTACGAGCCAATCATTCAGGCTGGCTACATTGATGCACCGCTGGAGGACGGCACGAATGTACGTGTGCGAATACACCATGCCCACATGGAAGAAGATGCAGGAAAGCTAAGTCACTTCGACGGTCATAGTCTAGTTGATCTTAACCGAGCCGGTACACCACTCATTGAGATTGTATCTGAGCCAGACATTCACTCAGCCGCGGCGGCAAAGGCTTATGCAACCGAGCTCTATCGACTAATGACCTATGCCGGTGTCACACATGGCGATTTGTACCATGGCAACATGCGGTTTGACGTTAACTTGTCGGTTGCGCCTAAGGGTGTATCTGAGCTCGGTACCCGTGCGGAAGTAAAGAATCTTAACTCATTCCGTAGTGTTGAAAAGGCAGCGGAATATGAATTCCGTCGTCAAGTAGAGCGCTTGGAGAATGGCGAACGTGTCGTACAGGAAACGCGCGGCTGGGATGATACGAAGCAAGTAACGAGTAGTCAGCGTTCAAAAGAGGATGCTCAGGACTATCGCTATATGCCCGATGCTGATATTCCACCAATTGTTCTTAGTGCGGAAGAGATTGCTGAAATTCAAGCAACTGTTCCACATCTACCATCATTCTACCGCGAAGCGTGGAAGGTGATTGGATTTGATGAGACGGTCATTAACGCCCTACTGGCAAGTCGTAAAATAGCCGAGCTAGTTCAACGTATTTTTGAGCAAAGCGGCGCAAGTGCTGCCCGTCGGGTTGGCCTATGGTTCCTGCTTGTGCTCAGTGACAGTTCATCCGATGATGCCGTTGCTAATATTGTTAATGTTCCCGATGCTTACTTTGTCCAGCTCGCGACGATGGTAGATGACAGTAAGCTTAGCTCGACTGCCGCTAAAGATGTTTTTATTGATATGCTCACCTCATCTGATAGTCCTGAGGCTATTGCCGAGCGTAAGAATCTTTTACAGGTAAGTGACGAGGGCGCAATCGCTGCAATCGTTGACGAAGTTTTGGCCGATCCTGCAAGTGCAAAGGCAATCGAGGATATCCGAAATGGTAACGATAAAGTAATTGGCTTCCTTGTCGGCCAAATTATGAAGAAGTCCCAAGGTAAAGCAAACCCGGCATTAGCTCAGAAACTTATACGCGAAAGACTGTAGCTTATCCAGAATTGAAAATCGTAGCGCAAAGGAGGTAGTTTATGAAACAGCCAACTAAAGCAATAATATGTGCAGCAGGACTTGGGACACGATTCTTGCCGCAGACAAAAGCAATGCCAAAAGAAATGCTGCCGATCATCGATCGTCCGGTTATACAATTGATTGTTGAAGAGGCGGTTGCGGCAGGTGTCACAGATATCATTATTGTCACCGGTAGCACTAAGCGCGCTATTGAAGATCATTTTGATCGTAGCGACGAACTAGAGAGAGACCTTCGAGAAAAGGGCAAGAACGACAAAGCTGATGAAATACAGGCCATTGCTCACCTTGCTAATTTTGTTTACGTACGTCAAAAGGGCAGCCCAAAGGGCAATGCCCGTCCTATATTAAATGCCCAGCATCTGATTGACGACGACGAACCATTTTTTGTCTTTTTCGCAGATGATTTTTTCCGCAGTGAAGTACCTCGTGCGGTGCAGTTGCGGCAAGCGTATGAAGCGACGGGCAAGTCGGTAATTTCGCTCATTGAGGTGGAGAAGAAGGATGCCGATAAGTACGGCATGGCAGCCATTAGCGATAAAGTAGGCGACTATACTTTTAAGTTGTCTGAGCTTATCGAGAAGCCAGGTGAGGCGAATACTCCAAGTAGCTTCGCTTCGGTCGGTGGCTATCTACTGACGCCGGACATTTTGCCGATTATTGCTAAGGAAATCCCGGGTAATGGCGGTGAGATAACGTTAGCTGATAGTATTAATGAATTAGCTCATACTGATGCGGTGTACGGTCAGTTTATCCAAGGTGTCTGGCATGATACGGGCGATCAGTTGAAGTATCTTAAGGCAGTCGTTGATATTGCTCTTGAGAGCGATGAATACGGCGATGACTTTGCGCATTATCTGAGAAATCGATTATAATAAAGGGACAACTAACAACATAAGGAGGTAGTTATGGGTTGGATAGCATGGATCGTATTAGGTGCACTTGCTGGATGGATTGCTAAAGCGATCATGAAAGAAGAAGGTGGACTACTTAAGAACATCATCGTTGGTATCGTAGGCGCCCTCCTTGGTGGTTTCCTTTTCGGGCTGCTCGGAGGTGAGGGGGTAGATGACTTTAGTATCTATAGTCTATTCGTCGCGGTAATCGGTGCGATTGTCCTCATCTTCCTCTTACGTCTTGCAACGGGCAGGAGGGCCTAGTTTATGAGTGGTGCAGCTGAAATTCTCGTCGTTGTTCTGTCTATCGTACTGGCTATCTTTCTGATACTGGCAATTGTTCTTGTTGCACTGCTCATTAAGGTAACGAGACAGATAAAGAAGGTAGCGGAGACCGCTGGTCGAACGGCAAATAGTGTTGAGTCAGCAATTGCAGGGTTTGCCAAGGTGACATCCTCGGCATTCATTATGAAACTCATTACTAAGCAGTTTAATAAGTTTAAAAATCGAAAATAAGGAGAATATACTATGTCACAAAATAGATTTGCCCTAGGCGCACTTATCGGTATCGCTGCAGGTGTAGTTGCGGGAATATTGACTGCTCCAAAAAGCGGTAAGGAAACTCGCGCTGACTTGAAGCTAAAGGCGCATGAGCTTCGTGACCAAGCGACCGATGCGACTGATACTGCTAAGACAAAGGCGGTTGATGCTGCTGAAGACGTCAAGGCAAAAGCCGATGATCTTCGAGAGCGTACCGAACACGCAATAGAGGGTGCTAAAAAAGGTTTCCGAGATAATCGATAGAGTGTTTGCGTAAACATGGTCACCATGGCACACTGAGATAAACAGTGTGCCATTTAAGTAAAGGGGTATAGTATGAGTAGCAGTAAGAAGAATGTCGTAAAAAAGGTTACTGATAAAGTTAAAGATGATAACGAACGAGGGGCTCGTCATGAACTGATAGAAGAGTTGTTCTATGATCTTCATCGGAGCCGACGGCAAGTCTATTGGATGAACTTTATTCGTGGTCTCTTCTTTGGCTTCGGCAGCGTACTTGGCGGTACGATTCTTGTAGCGATAGCGATATGGATCATGGGTCAGTTTGTTGATTTACCAGGCATTGGCGACTTCTTTGAGCAGTCTCGGAACACTTTAGAGACACGAACGCGCTAATTTTACTACAATTTACTAAAGACAAGGCAGCTATATCAAAGGTATACTATAAGCACACATGGGGGTTGAACCAACAGCTATCACTGAGCCTCTCGCTCAGCTTCAGGCGTCTGATTATGTGCATTTGCACAATCACACGCACCACAGTCTACTCGATGGCCTGACAAAGGTGAATGAGCTTGTTGAGCATGTCAAGGCACTTGGCATGGAGGCCGTCGCAATGACCGACCACGGTACGATGTCTGGGACTGTCGAGTTCTATAAAGCTGCCAAGGAAGCAGGCGTAAAACCTATCATTGGGCTCGAGGCTTACGTTGCAGCTCGCTCCCGTCATGATCGAGACCCACAGAAGGATAAGGCACGTTATCACCTTATCTTGCTTGCAATGAATGAAACTGGCTATAAGAACCTAATGATGCTTACCTCAAAAGCTAATCTTGAGGGTATGTATTACAAGCCTCGTATTGATCATGAGCTCCTTGAGCAATATAACGAAGGTATCATAGCACTTAGTGCCTGTGCGAGTGGCGAGATCGGTGAACAGCTTCGATCTGATAACTACGAAGAAGCAAAAAAGATCGCAACCTGGTATAAATCTATTTTTGGTGATCGCTATTACTTTGAGCTACAGGATCATGGTCATCCAGATTGTCCAAGTAAATGGGATGTCCAAGTAGGTATTAATAAGCACCTTGAGCGTCTCGCCACTGAATTAGACATTCCATGTGTTGTGACGAGTGACGGTCATTACCTCTCTCATGACGACCAGGATGCTCACGAAATTCTACTCTGTGTTGGAACCGGTGCATTTTTGTCAGACGAGAAGCGTATGAGTCTGAAAGATTTTGAGCTCCACGTAACGGATCCGAATGAAATTATTGAACGTTGGAATAAGACTAATCCTATAGCTGTCGCCAATACTCGTGCTATTGCCGATCGCTGTAATGTCGAACTTGATCTTGGCGGTATCCTGATCCCGACCTTCCCTGTACCTGAGGGTGAAACGGAAAAGACGTATCTCGATCTGCTTGTCTATCAGGGGCTAGCGGCGCGTTATAATGATTTCGAACTCGAACAGGCCTCGACGATGACTGTTGATGAAATTCGTCCAATATTGAGCGACACTGTCCGAGACCGACTAGATATGGAGCTTGGCGTACTTGATAAGATGGGCTATAACGGGTACTTCTTGATCGTCCAGGACTTTATTAACTGGGGCAAGTCTCAGGGTATTATTTTTGGTCCAGGTCGCGGTAGCGCGGCGGGTTCTATTATTGCCTACGCCCTTCGTATTACTGACCTAGATCCATTGAAGTATGATCTTCTGTTCGAACGTTTTTTGAATCCTGATCGTATTTCAATGCCCGATATCGACATTGATATTCAGGATACGCGTCGCAATGAGGTGATTGAATATTGCTCGAAGAAGTACGGCAGCGAGCGTGTGGCCAATATTGTGACCTTTGGTAAGATGGCAGCTCGTGCAGCGGTGCGAGATGTCGCCCGCGTACTACAAGTACCCTATGCCGAAGCGGACCGTTTGTCGAAGATGATTCCGCCGCCAGTCCAAGGTCGCCATATTCCGCTCAAAAAGAGTATTGTTGAAGATCCTGATCTCAAGAAAGAATACGAAACCAATCCAACGGCAAAGCAGGTCTTTGACTACGCTGTTCGACTGGAGGGGACTATCCGCTCTCATGGTGTACACGCCGCTGGCGTGGTGATTGCACCAGATGATATCGTCAAGTATGCACCACTTGAAATGGCACAAAAGGGTGTCGTTTCAACCCAGTATCCAATGGGTCCAGTTGAGGAGCTCGGGCTACTTAAGATGGACTTCTTGGGCCTGTCCAACCTTACGACAATTAATAATGCGCTACGTATTATTAAAAAGGTATATAAGGACGAGATTGATCTAGCTAAGATTCCGCTTGACGATGATAAGGCGTACGAGCTCTTACAGCGCGGCGACACAACCGGTGTCTTTCAGCTCGAATCGGCAGGCATGAAGCGCTACTTGCGCGAGCTAAAGCCAACGGTTTTTGAGGATATTATTGCCATGGTGGCTCTATATCGTCCGGGTCCGATGCAGTTTATCGATAGCTTTATTAAGCGTAAACACGGCCAAGAAGAAATCACCTATCTCCATAAGGGCATGGAGCCGGCACTTAAAAGTACATACGGCATCCTCGTCTATCAGGAGCAGTTTATGCAGATTTCTAAGGACTGGTGCGGATTTACCGGTGGACAGGCGGATACGCTTCGTAAGGCGGTAGGTAAGAAGAATATCGACCTCATGCGTAAAGTGAAAGTCGACTTTGTTGACGGTGCGGTGAAACATAGCGGCGCCGATCCGAAGATCGCTGAGAAGTTCTGGGATCAGCTCGAGGAATTTGCGAATTACTGCTTCAACAAGTCACACGCTGCATGCTACGGGTTAATCTCCTATTGGACGGCATATCTAAAAGCACACTATCCCGATGCGTTTATGGCCGCATTGATGACTAGTGATCAGGATGATATTGATCGCTTGGCAATTGAAATTACCGAGTGTAAGCATATGGGTATTACTGTGCTATCGCCGGATGTTAATGAGTCTTTTGTTGAGTTTGCAATCGTGCCGAATGAAAACCAAATTCGTTTTGGCATGGCCGCTATCAAGGGTGTCGGTGTTGGCGCCGTTGAAGAGATTCTTCGCGCCCGTGAAGACGGCAAGTTTAGCGGTATTGAAGATTTTGCCAAGCGAGTATCAACGAGCAAGTTTAATAAAAAAGCCTGGGATTCGCTGATTAAATCTGGTGGATTTGATGCTATGGGTGATCGATCAGACCTCCTTTATAATCTTGAAACCGTTCAAGCGTTTGCTAGCAAGGTCCAAAAGGAAGCACTGAGTGGCCAGACTGATCTGTTTGGTGGCCTCGCTGATGCTGCCAGCGTGCAGCCGACCGTCACTCTCCAGACAGCTCCAGCTAAACATACTGATAAAGAGCGCCTTACGTGGGAGCGTGAGCTTCTCGGTCTCTATATCAGCGCCCACCCTCTTGATAATTATGATGCGTATTTTGAAGAACAGACAATTCCGTTGAGTCGAATGACGCCGGATGTGGACGGCAAAAAGGCGACCATTGGCGGCTTGGTGAATACAGTACGAAGTATTATTACCAAATCTGGCACGAAGATGGCGTTTGTGGGGATTGAAGATAAGACAGGCGAGGGTGAGGTGATTGTCTTTCCGAACCTCTACGAGCAAGTCGGTGCTAAATTAGTCCAAGATGCTGTCATTCGTGTCACTGGTAAGATGAGCGCGCGGGACCGTGACGGAAATCTTGGCACAGATGCGAAAATGATTGCCGATGAGATCGTCGAAGTAACCGATCAGGAGCTGCGAGAATACGAGTCAACGGGCCGTAAGATGGAGGCACCCAAGATGAGCGCCAAGGTTAAGGCGATGCGCGTGGCTGAGTATAAAGCAAAGAAGAATGGAGGCGAAGTGAGCATGCCGGCCAGTACTATGCCTGCCGACAAGCCGGTTGCCGAAAAGCCACGGCCTATTATGGATATTCCTGCTGTAAAGAAATTATTTGTTCATATTAAAAATACTGATGATCATGATGCGCTTTTAGGTTTAAAGCAGACATGTAGCGAATATCCAGGCAAGACCGACATCGTCCTTGTACTCGGGGCTGATAAGAAGTCAGCTATTAAGCTGCCATTTGGTGTTGACGGTAGCGACAATCTTGTCAGCGCGCTCGTTAAACAGCTTGGTGAAGACTGCGTCATCCTGAAGTAGGCATTGACAAAAACAGATAAAAGTGTTATTTTAAGTACGTCATCAGTACACAAACGAGAGGAATGCTGATGTTGGACGGAAAAGGTATGAACACGAGCCCGCATTTTGTGCTTACGCCCGAAATGCGCGCATTATTCGAGGAGTTTGACAGCTCCAATCTCATGGAGGTTAACCTCAGAGATGTGCCAACAGGAACGAAGGTGAGTATTCTCACTGCGTCCTGGTCGGTCTACGAGGTCACGAATTACGGCTTCTTGTTCTTTGTTAATCCCATGTTCAGTCGGGTGCTCGATGAGTCCACGACCTTCGAACTATACGACGAGCACGAGTACAAGATTGTACTCGGAAGCCCTTGGGATGTTCCGGATATCATGGTGACTAACAGAGTCACTGGTATCCTCGTTCACTAGGCTTCGCGGCTACCGGCGCATTTTCTCGCCGGTAGCACGAGCCTCTATCCTCTCAATTAGTTCCGTAGATGCGTATCTATGCTGACGAGCTCAAAAGAGCGAAAACTAATTAACGGCGAGCGCGTAAAGAGCAATGCCGGCTGCAACGCTGACGTTAAACGATTCTTTCTTGCCAACCATCGGAATTTCAATCAGGTCGTCGCAGAGCTCGCGCATGTCGGCTGTAATGCCCTCAACTTCTTCACCGAGGAGTAACGCAACCTTGTCGGGTCTCTTATAGTCTTGGAGCATAACTGACCGAGTATCTTGTTCAAGTCCCACGATTCGATAGCCAGCGCCCCTAAGAGAAGCGATATCGGGAGATTCCTGGTATTCAAATGGCACGATCACTTCGGCGCCAAGGGCTGTTTTGTGGATTTGGTCCGTAAGCTTTCGAGAAATATGAGGGAGCCTGCTATCATGATCGAGCGTTGGATAGGGTGAGTAGCCACTTAGGATAATCTTCGTTACTCCGAATCCTTCGCTGGTGCGAAAAATCGCTCCGACGTTATGAGTGGAGCGAATATTGTGGGCGATAACGATAAGTTCGGGCATTACATTCAATTGTACCACTATAAAATACATAAGCTTTTTGCTATAGTCATAGGTAATGGACGAAGATAAAATTCAGCAACGCCGTCGTGATCAAGACGAGAAGGCTACCCAAGAGCGAGCGGCGATTCTCGGCTTGCAGTATCTAGATACGCGCGAGCTTGAATCGACATTGCCACTTGCCCACGGCGTGTTAGATATACAAGACATGTACAAAGGGCGCCTAGTGCCTCTTGTTGCTGGTAGTGAATCCGAGCCGTTTCGCTTTGGTGTCACCAGTCAGACTCCGCAGTCCCTTATTCATCAGACTGAACGGCAGTATCACGACACAGGTAGGAACATTCAGTTTCTATTAATTAGCCAGAGCGCCTTCAGGGCATTTATGAATCGTTTTGATCCACCTAAAGAGGTGATTTACGATGATATCCAGATTGCAAAAGAGGGCGACAGCGAAACAATTACTCAGGTCAGTAAGACGCTGAATTCGGTTGGCAGTGACAGGGTGTTCGAGTATCTTATTGATCAAGCCGACCGCTTAAACGCAAGTGATATTCATATTGAAAATCAGCGCACGCATATTCGCATACGCATGCGTATTGACGGTGCTTTGCACGCAGTTGCGGATCTTGACCGTGACCGTTACCGTGTCATCATGGGGGCACTTGCTTCACGTGCTAATTTAAGCTCGGCTGCAAATGAGCCTCAGTCTGGACATATGCAGCAGGAAATCACTCGTGATGGCGCAACGCATATCCTCAATTTGCGTATCGAGACGGTGCCGACGATGTTCGGGCAGGATGCTGTTATGCGTCTATTTAACTTTGATGAAAGTCTCCTGCAGCTCGACTTACTGGGTATCGGTGTCACCGAGCGTCATGAGATTGATGAAATCATTGGCCATCCTCGCGGCATGGTATTGATGGTTGGTCCAACGGGAAGCGGTAAGTCAACAACACTCTATAGTATGATCAATGCGCTGAATACTACTGATCGAAAAATTATCACCCTCGAGGATCCGGTTGAATATGGCATTGATGGCATAACGCAGATCCCGATCGATACCACGGGCGGTTCAAGCTTTGCGGATGGGCTTCGTGCGGTCCTTCGTCTTGATCCTGACGTCGTGATGGTAGGTGAAATTCGCGATACCGATACAGCAAAAACAGCTATCCAGGCATCCATTACTGGCCATCTTGTACTTTCGACTTTTCATGCTAATTCAACAAGCGCTGCGTTTAGTCGTATGATTGATTTGATTGGTGTTAATCCAATCTTCAGTTCGGCAATCCGACTTGTCATAGCACAGCGTCTTGTACGCCGTCTTCATGACGCAACGAAGGAAGAGTATGAACCCGACGAGGCGACGCGCCAGTGGGTGCGTGAGTGTCTCAAGGACCTACCTGATCATATTGAACGGCCAAATCTTGATACATTCAAGCTGTGGCGGCCAAAACCTAGCGACGATGCACCGTTTGGCTATAAAGGACGAGTGGTTATTATGGAGCAGATGGTTGTCGGAGAGAATATCCAGAAATTCCTCCGTGGTGATGTTCAAGATGTACATACTGAGATTATCGAACGTCAGGCACGCCAAGATGGCATGGTGACGTTAATTGAGGCAGGTGTACTTGCTGCGCTGCGTGGCGAAACGACCCTTGATGAGATTAACAGGGTAATTTAGTATCAAAGACCTTTAAAAACACACAGAACTATGCTATAGTGTGTAATTGATTGTATTTATAAACGAGTAAAGCGAGACAACAATGAGTTTTGAACTAATTAAGCAAGTCAACGAAGCCCAGAAAAAAGCTGGTGTTGTTGATGCACGCAGTGGCGACACTGTTCGTGTTCACCAAAAAATTAAAGAAGGTAACAAAGAGCGTATTCAGATTTTTGAAGGCGTTGTTATCCGTACTGACAACAAGAAGTCACATACTTCACGTATTACGGTTCGTAAGATTGCTAGCGGTGTTGGTGTTGAGAAGAGCTTCCTTCTTCACAGCCCACTTGTTGAAAAGGTAGAAATTACTCGTCGTGCGAAAGTTCGCCGTAACTACCTTTCATTCCTACGCAATCGCAGCGGTAAGAGCGCTCGTCTTGTTGCTAAGAACTTTGACCGTGAAGGTGTAAATACTGTCGCGGAAGCTCCTGTTGCTGAGGCTCCAAAAGCCGAAGAGACAGCTGAAGCAAAATAATATCACTCGATATTATTAAACACCCGATGAGAATCGGGTGTTTTTTATTGTTACAATAGAACTATGATACTTGGAATTGATGAAGTTGGCCGTGGGCCATGGGCTGGTCCTTTGGTGGTTGGCGCTGTTGTACTTGGAGATACTCCTATTGAGGGCTTAACTGATAGCAAGAAGCTTTCGAAGAAGAGGCGTGAAGAACTTGATATAGTTATTCGTCGCGAGGCTGCAGGACTTGGGCTTGGCTGGGTAAGTGCTACTGAGATTGATCAAATAGGATTATCTGAAGCGTTGAGGCTTGCGACAAGGCGGGCGGTTGAGCAAGTATCCGTACCGTACCATGAGATCGTCATCGATGGCACAATCAACTTTCTGAGTAATACAAGCAAAGGTAGCTATGTGACAACACTAAAGAAGGCAGACTTATTGGTGCCAAGCGTATCAGCCGCCTCGATTATTGCAAAAGTAGCCAGGGACAATTATATGAGTAGCCAGGATGAGATATATCCAGGCTACCAGTTCGCCGCACACTCGGGTTACGGTACGGCGATGCATAGAAGTGCGATTGACACACTAGGCGTCACGCCACTGCACCGCTTAAGTTTCGCTCCGCTAGTAAAATATAAGCTCTAGACCTAATATTCCAGCCGAGTCTTAGAGTCTTGCAAGCGCGTCACGAACAGCCTGACTGTCTCGTTCGATTAGGTTAACGCGTCCTTCGATTTCAACAATGCCAATAGCGATTACACGCGTAAGCGCCGGAACGGTACTAAGAGGAGTGAAGAAGGCACGGTATTCTTCTAGCTGGGCTTTGGTACTAAGTACGCCAGCACTGTAGCGAGGATAGTCATCGTAGCTCTTATCTCCGGCAAACGTCTGTTCAATCCATGTCCAATTATCCCGTAGCCATTGCCATGTAAGCGATCGTCCATCGCGGTTGCGAAGTAGCCATACAAACCAGCGTCCAGTATCCTGTGAGCGTATCGTTGAATTGTCTGTGAGCGTTGAAAGGAGCTGCTTAATGGCGTCAGTATCCTTAGTTGACGTTACGCCGCATGCAATATCTTGCTGGAGCTCAGCAGACGAGCTAGCGCGGTACTGATCAAGTAGTGTGTCTATAATCGTCGTGTCTTTACTGTGACGAACTGCTGCGCTAATTATCAGGCCTCGCAATTCAGGATCAAGCTCGCTAAGGGGGGTGCGAGCGTATGTATCGAGTGCGGTTGCAATTGCATCGGCATCTTCGCCGTAGATCATTAGACCGATAATATTTGCTCGAAGCTTAGTGTCTTGCTCGGCTTCGCCTGGCTGAGGTGCCCAGCCGAGCCGGGCATATTCTTTTCGTGCAAGGTCGGCAGCAAATGTACGTAACTGCTTCTCGGCTACCTCGTCTGTCTCGACAAACTTCTTTAGTTCGCTAATCGCGATACTGATAATGTCCCATACGGCTTCGGTTTGTTCATCCTTGTATGCATCCAGGAGCGGCAGAAGAGTCGCACTGCTTATGACGCCGCCACGGGCAAGGAGGGTTTGCTCATGAAGAAGCTGGAGGCGATCTAGTGGAGAGAGCTTTCCTTCTCGAACTTCATTGATGAGCTGGGCAAGTAGCTCGTCGCTGTAGTGAGTGATGAAATGGGCTGTATCGCCGGCATTGAAACGAAGTGGTGTTTCGTGATGACGTGTTACTGCTTCGGTCTTTGTAGAGAGTAGCTCTGGCATTTCCGAACACGGCGACTCGAGCGGAATTGGCCATAGTTTATCGGATGGTTGATGTGGGCCGGTAAAGAATTGTTGCTGAGATAAGGTAATTTGTTCACCCTGCTTAGAGACGCTCAGGACTGGATAGCCTGATTGTGAAATCCATGTGTTCATAAATGTTGTTATGTCCTTGCCGCTGGCCTCGCCAAGTGCACTCCAGAGATCGTCGCCAACAGTATTACTATAGGCATGTGACTTGAAGTAAGTTTTTAGACCAGCCTGAAAGGCCTCATGGCCAATGTATTGCTGGAGCATTCTAAGTAGGCGAGCTCCCTTTGCGTAGACGATTGCACCATCAAATAAGGTGCTGATCTCGTCAGGGTGGTTTACGTCAACCTGAACCGCCTGGACACCATCGATGCTATCGCGGCGTAGCGCGGCAATACTTTCCATAGTGGCAAAATCAAGCCATACGTTCCATTCAGGATGAAGCGCGTCGATGGCGATATACTCCATGAGAGTGGCAAAACTTTCGTTGAGCCAGAGATTATTCCACCACTGCATAGTAACAAGGTTACCGAACCATTGATGTGACAGCTCATGTGCGATAACCGTAGCGATGTAGTGCTTGCTAGCGATGCTGGTTGTAGCAGGATCGGCAAGAAGTGCAATTTCACGGTAGGTAATTAAGCCCCAATTTTCCATGGCGCCAGATGAGAAATCGGGAAGCGCGACGTGGTCACTTTTAGGTAACGGGTAGGCAATACCGAAGTATTCATCAAAGAAGTCGATAGTGCGCGTCGCAATATCAAGTGCAAAGTCGAGACTTTCGGTTGGTTGAGCGGGCGTTGCCCAGATATTGACCTCAACGCCACCTTTTGTCGTGGCTGTTTTACGATGCAACTCCCCGGTTGTCCACGCAAGTAGATATGTGCTCATGCGTGGAGTACGATCAAAGCTTGTAATAAGGCGATCGTCGTCGGCCGTCTGGGACGTAACGGGCATGTTACCGAGAATAGTAACATCTTTCTCGGTTGTCAAAGTGACGTCAAACGTAGCCTTCGCCGCGGGTTCGTCGATGCATGGAAAAACTTCGCGTGCGTGGTGTGATTCAAATTGAGTAGCGAGAAGTTCTTTTTTTATACCTTCATGTTCGTAGTAGCACGGGTATAGGCCGTGCATGGCATCGGTAATCCGGCCGCTAAAGCCGATAGTAATAATATGCTTTCCCTCATTGATATCTGGGTGAGTAATGAATAGCTCGTCATTGTCAGAGCTTGCGAAATCAGCGTTTTTTCCATCAAGTGTTACTGACTCGATGGCAAGATCCTTGCTGTGCAGAACGATATGTTCTGCCCCAGGCCGGGATACTCCGTGAACGGTCACTACTCCTTCGAAATAGCGTGCTTCACGCTCAAGGGTGAGGGAGAGGTCGTAGTGTTCAGGGACAAATTGATCAATGAGTTGAGAGACAGTATGCATAGACCTATTGTAGCAAAGTTCTCTCCTCCTCGTCGTAGTTAAGGCATAAGGAGTATTGCTATAATAAGCTCCATGGGACGTATATCGCATCGATGGAGACGAACTTTTTTCCTGCTACTGCTTATTGCCGGAGCTGCACTTGTAGTAGTGCGGTCGCCAGATATAAAGCCATACCAGCAGCAGGTGGAGCCACCCAGGACTGAGTCGGTAGTAAGTGGAGCGGCGATTGATGCATTGAAGACGCTTGAGATAAAAGGCCGTGCTGCAAAAACAGGCTATAGTCGCACGCAATTTGGCGACGGCTGGTTAACCGATAATGGATGCGATACGCGCAATAGTATTCTTCGACGAGATTTAGAGGATACGGCTGTTGATGATCAATGTAAGGTTCTGAGCGGCTTACTGCAGGATCCGTACACTGGGCGTATTATTCAGTTCCAGCGAGGGAATACGACGAGTGACGATGTGCAGATTGACCATGTTGTTGCGCTCAGTAATGCCTGGCAAACAGGTGCCCAGCAATTATCGAAAGAAAAAAGGATAGAATTTGCGAACGATCCCCTGGAATTACTCGCGGTTGACGGGTTAGCTAATCAGCAAAAGTCCGATAGCGATGCAGCAACATGGCTACCTCCAAATAAAGCATTTCGCTGTCAGTACGTGGCCCGTCAGGTTGCCGTCAAGCAAAAGTATCAATTATGGGTTACGAGTGCGGAGCATTCAAGCATCATGACGATTCTTGAGTCATGTCCGGGTCAGCGCCTCCCGTCGTGACACTTGTAGCGGATGGGTGTAAAATAGATGCATACAGGAGGACTGAATGATGAGCTTAAAAGATTCTCAGAAGCAAGCAATGAAACTGCGCGCAAACATGCAGGCGACGGAGCGTGAGATTCAGAAAGCGACAATCAACGCAGATGAGTATGCCAGGCATGGTGACATTAAAGGCACGGAGCGCGAACAGGATCGAATTCGTCAGCTTACCGAGGAGATGATAAATTTCGAAAGTGGCGCTATTGCTGCCGAGCGGCTTGTTCACGAGCAAAGAGAGAAGATTAAGGAACTCGAGGCTCGCGAAAAGCAAATCAAGGCCGAATATGAGCAGAAAATGAATGAACTTGAACGCGAAAGAAGTGACACTATCGGTGGTATGACGAATTTATATTAGCGCTTGCGCAGAAAACAAAATAGGTGATATACTACGTGTAGTACATTTCCGGCCGGCAGGTCGGATTTTTTCATAGAAAAGGAGAAATAATCATGGAAGATATTAACGTAAAACAACTGACTCTTGCGGTTCGAACAATCGCCGAAGAGAAGAACTTACCAGAAGAGGTAGTGATGTCGGTTATCGAACAGGCGATTGCTGCGGCATGGCGCCGTGATAACGGTGAGCGTGATCAAGAAGTGCGTGCTGAACTTAACACTGTTGACGGTACGGCTAACGTATTCGTTGCTCGTGAAGTTGTCGAAGAGGTTGGTAGCGATGCTGTTGAGATCAGTCTTGAAGACGCTCAGAAGATTCAAAGCGATGCTGAGCTCGGTGGCGTTATCGAAGAGAAGCATGAAGTGGTAAGCTTCGGTCGTGTTGCTGCTCAGACTGCAAAACAAGTTGTCCTACAGCGACTTCGTGAAGCTGAGCGTGAAGTTGTTCTTGAAGAGTATGAAGATAAAATAGGCACTGTTGTTAATGGTATCGTACAGCGAGTTGAGCCACGCGTGATCCGTGTAGAGCTCGGTAAGGCTAACGGTATTATTCCTCAAAGCGAACAAATTCAAGGTGAGTACTATAGTCCAGGTGCGCGCATTAAGGTATTTATTAAGGATATCGAGCGCGGCAATCGTGGTCCGCAGCTTATCTTAAGCCGTGGCAACGAACAATTCGTCGAATTCCTCTTCCGTCAAGAAGTTCCAGAAATGGAAACTGGTGCTGTTGAGATTAAAGCCATTGCTCGCGAAGCTGGTCGTCGTACAAAACTTGCTGTAATCAGTACCGTACCTGGTGTTGACCCAGTTGGTACATTCGTCGGTGGTCACGGTACGCGCGTTCAGACAGTTATGAACGAAATCGGTGATCAAGAAAAGATTGATATCATCACTTTTGATGAAAACAACGAGCAATTCATCCGTAACGCACTTAGCCCAGCTGAAGTTGTAAGCGTTGAGATTAACGAAGAGGCTAAGCGAGCCAAGGTATTTGTTGCTGAAGATCAGCAATCTATCGCCATTGGTCGTGCCGGGCAGAATGTTCGCCTCGCAAGCCGCCTAACTGGATACGAGCTAGATATTGAAACTGCTACGCCTGCCCAGACTGCTGTCGAGAAACCGACTGAGCCAAAAGCACCGCGTAAGAATATTGAAGACAGCCTTTTGAGCGCTGTTGAAGAATCAACTGAAGAATAAATAATTCTTCTGAGGTAAAAACCCCGCTTATGGCGGGGTTTTTTGTTGGGCTATACAGGCGTTTTAGCTTTTTTTGGCTTCTTGACTGCTTTTTTTTGATTCGTTCCTTTAGACATAAAGGTCCTTTCTTGTGCTTGAGCTAAGATATTTTTTTGTGACGAGGATGAGATGATTAGCTTTTCATGATGACGCAGGCCACTCCTTGTGAGTTTATTATACCACCTCACTGTATGTTTTTGGCTCATAGAGTCTACGCTTGCTTTTGCGGCTATATCGTTGCATCATTTAATAATGAATGAGCAAGAACCTCAGTTGCCAGCTCCGAATGCAGTTTATGTAGATGTGCTTAAAGAGCTAAAGTATGGTGATTTTTTTGATGCCCTATCTCAAGCCGAAGCACAAATGGATCTATACAATGATGCGAAAAGTAGAGCGGGCCATATCGAAGTCCTTACCGAACTATTTGGTCTCGAATATGAGAGCGGAGTCTGTAGGGTGTTGGGTGAGTCATATCAAATGAAAGAGGACGGATACCTATCTTCGGAATCAAACTTTTTCCATAGAGAAGATGTTGTATACGGGGGTATTACGATTGAGGTAATTGACGATGAGGAGCGGGTCTTGATTTCATACTGGGATCCCGAAGCTGATGTTGAGTTTTTTGTTCTGCCTGAGTCATTACTGCAACTTGAAATTCATGAAACGGTGGCACAAGAAGGAATAAGGGATATTCTTTTGCGGCATGTGGACGATGCTAAAAGACTAATTTCAAGCGGAGCGTTTTTGGCCGCCTCGTATGACGATCAACAAGAGAAGCTCGACACACTATTTACCTATATTGAGAGCGATTTAAATACCTACTCTAATGATGGTCGAGTTGAGTTTGATTGTGATGACTATTATTTAATCCCAGATGCAGGCGTGACCGTCTCATTGGCTGATGCGCATATGGACCAATCGGGTCGTAATGGAACTAAGCATTTCTTTCCTTCAGGAGTTGTAGTGTCCGCCTCGATACTTGAGCAGTTAGACGGACATGAATTCGAGAATTTCTTTGAAGATGCGCCGATGTCATATCAGCAGGTTGACGATTTCCCTAGGAGCGGCGGTGTTCCGTGTGTTGTTCTGCGCGATGATTTAATACGTGTGACGTATCTTATCCAGCTAGATAGTATACGAGATGCGATTTGCATTGAAGCGACAGACGCCGGCCAGGATGAAGAAGGCAGTTAAACGATTTCATCTATAAAGAGCGATATACTAAGAGTATGGAATCATCAAAAAAAGCACTTCGCGGAGTAAATCTAGGTGGCTGGTTACTCTTGGAGAAGTGGATGACCGAATCGCTTTTTGAGGGCACTGGTGCCATAGACGAATATACGTTTATGCAAATTGATGATGCCGCCAGTAGACTAGAGAAACATCGACAGACATTTATTCGTGAAGAGGACTTCCAATGGTTGGCCGCGCATGGAATTGCGGCTGTGCGAATTCCGATTGGATACTGGATCTTTGATGGAGATGCACCATATACAGCCGGTATTTCCTATCTAGATTGGGCGGTCGATATGGCAGAGAAGTATGAACTAAAAGTGTTGCTGGATCTGCATGGCGCAAAGGGATCTCAAAATGGCAAGGATCACAGTGGACGAATTGGAGCGAGCGAATGGTATCGTCGCGCTGATTATCGGCAGCAGACAATTAATGTTCTCGTGAAGCTTGCTGAGCGGTATTATCACAACGATTGTGTCTGGGGGATCGAGCTACTTAATGAGCCGAAGATAGGCTTGTTCCATTTTACGCTACGCCGCTTTTACAACCAGGCATACGACGCACTTATAAAGGCTGCTCGACCAGGTACGTATATTGTCTTTCATGACTCATTTACGCCACGCCTCATGACTGGAGCGGTGCTCGGGAGCCCGTCATTACCAGTTGCAATGGATGTTCATTGGTATCAATTTGGCAGTTTGTTGAATAAATACCAAAAGCTTAATAGGTACTTTAAGAAAGTAGCTCATCGCAAGCACTTAATCCATCGTCTGTCGCAACGTCAGCCGATTATTGTCGGAGAATGGAGCGTCGTTCTGACTGGGGATATTTTAGGAAGTGACTCGACAAAGCATGAACAGGAAGTTCGGTTCAAAGAACATGCCCGGCGCCAGATTGAGGTTTACGACGACGCACTTGCCTGGTTTTATTGGACATACAAAACCGAAGGTAGAGGTATTTGGCATTTCCGATCGCAAGTTGAAGATGGTGTTATTGTGCTGTAATGACAGCTGCTACAATGAGAACATAACAAAAAGGGGAATTATGGAGCAACCACTGACGATTGCTGTGCTTGGCGGGACAACAAGAGAACAAAGAGAATCAATCAAAGCCGCGCGTTACGTCGCGAACTTCGGGGCAACCCTACCTGGCGTGGATATTATTTTTGTTGATCCGAAGGAGTTTAACTTCCCTGGTGATGGCAATGATCCAGAAGGTAAGGATCCGCGGTATAGTGAAATTACTTCAAAGGCTGACGCTTTCTTTATTGTGACACCGGAGTACAATCATAGTTTTCCTGGCAGTCTAAAGCGCATGCTTGATAGTGAGCTAGCTAATTACAATCATAAGCCAGTAGCGCTCGCGGGAGTAAGTAATGGTAACTGGGGCGGCGTGCGTGCAGTTGAGGCGCTCGTGCCGGCAATTCGAGAGACAGGGCTGGTTGTTTTGAGTTGGGATGTGTATTTTCCGCGCGTACAGGATATGTTTGATAGCGAAGGGCTAATACTGCCTGAGTTTGCTGAACGATACGAGGGTAACTTAACGAAATTATATGCTGAGCTCATTTGGTTTGCGAGGCTACTAAAGAACGGTCGAGAACGGATTTAGGCAAGACTGTCTTTGCGACTAGTCTAGATTTTGAATGTGCCTAATCGGCAGGTTTTGTTGAGATATATTTTATTGGCTCTTTGCGTCGACTGTAAACAGGACTATAATAGAAGTACAAGAACGCGATTGAGCGTTTGGTAGTGAAGTTCAAGGAGGGTATATGTTGCAAGACGACAAGAAAAAAGCACCCAACAATGTACGACGCACGTTACCAAAACTCGCCCGAGCTATTTATGAGTCGGCTTTCGAGAGAGCTTATAGTGAGTATATGTTTCTTCAGGATCGGCTTGATGGTGCCAATCGGGAGGAAATGGCCGAGAGAATAGCTTGGAAAAAAGTTAAGCGTACGTATATCTTTAGCAATATAGATCATCACTGGCACCTGAAGACGTAGGCGTTAAAGGCAGAGGGCAGAAGATTATTAGCACTCTGTTGACGAGAGTGCTAATAATTATGTATACTAAATGTAGTAACAGCGCTAATAAAGCATAAAATGCTTGCGCTCTACACATAGGAGGTTTCATAATACAATTATGGCTGACGATTTCGCAGAATTTGTGTCCCATCTTACGCAAAATGCTCGGACGAGCTTACAGCATGCTGATGCTATTGCGCGCGGCTACGGCAGCCCATATATTGGCACCGAGCACGTACTTCTAGGTGTTCTTGCGCAGGGCTCTTCAGTAGGAGCAAAATTACTTGCTGACGCCGGTGTTACTCTTGATCGAGCTGAGCTTGCACTTAACCTAACACCTCGCACGCTAATAGTAAGTACGGGCGCAAAGGGTCTGTCTGAAACGGCAAAGTTGACCCTCAAAATGAGTTGGGAAATCGCCCAAGAGTTTCACCAAGAATTTTTGGGGACTGAGCATATTCTCTATAGTATGCTAAGCCAGAAGAACGCTCGGGCAACAGTCTTACTGCGAGATATGAATGTTGACCTGCCTGGCTTGACGAGTGACCTCGAGGAGTTCTTTGATCGACAACATGAAACATTTCATGATGATGAGAGTATGTCTAGTTCAACTAAGACAGCGCCAAAAAAACGAAATGGATCACTTGAGACATTTGGTACCGATCTAACGGCGCGCGCTAAGGCTGGTAAGCTCGATCCGGTTATTGGACGAGACGAGCAAGAAGAGCGGATGGTGACGATTCTTAGTCGTCGAACCAAGAATAATCCAGTGCTCATTGGCGAACCAGGTGTAGGTAAGACGGCAATTGTTGAAGGTCTCGCTCAGCGCATTGCTAGGGAAGATGTCCCCGATCACCTACTTGATAAGCGGGTTATTCAACTGGATCTTGCTGCTATGATTGCAGGCACGAAGTATCGTGGCGAATTTGAAGAGCGTCTTAAGAAGGTTGTTAGTGAGTTAAAGCAACAGAAGAATATTATTATTTTTATCGATGAACTACATTTGTTAGTTGGCGCCGGAGCGGCAGAAGGTGCGCTTGATGCTGCGAATATGCTTAAGCCGGCGCTTGCTCGCGGTGAGCTCCATCTTATCGGAGCAACGACTCTTGATGAATATCGTAAGCACATCGAAAAGGATAGCGCGCTAGAGCGTCGCTTCCAGACCATCGTTGTGCCCGAGCCGAACCTTAAGGATACTATTTCGATCCTTAAGGGGCTGCGCAGCTACTACGAAAAACATCACGGTGTTGAAATGAGTGACGAAGTGATTGAGGATGCTGTATACATGGCAGATCGCTATATTAGCGAACGCTTTATGCCTGATAAGGCAATTGATGTTATCGATGAAGCTTCGGCATTAGTGCGCGTCAAACGGAGCAATAAACCAAGTAAGGTCCGTGATTATACGAGGCAGCTGAAAAACCTCACTGAAAAGATGGACGACGCTGTAGCGGCTGAAGATTATGAGCGTGCGGCGCTATATAAGACGCGCATGAGTCAGTTGAGTGAAAAACTTGATAGTACGAAAGCCGAGGCCGAAAAGGAAACGCCCGTGACGTTGAAAGATAGTGATATTGCCGCGGCGATTTCAACTATGACGGGTATCCCGGTGAAGAGAATACAGAAATCAGAAGCTAAACTACTTCGTCATCTCGAAAAGCATCTGGGTAAATTTATCATTGGTCAGCACGAAGCTGTTGAGAAGGTAGCTCGGTCTATTAGGCGAAGTCGTAGTGGTGTGGCGAGCAGCAAGCGTCCAATTGGCTCATTTATCTTCATGGGTCCAACGGGTGTTGGTAAGACGGAACTTGCTAAGGTTGTGGCGCGTGAGGTCTTCGGCAGTGATGATGCTCTGATTAAGATTGACATGAGTGAATTTGGAGAACGACATAATACAAGTCGGCTCCTCGGTGCACCTGCGGGATATGTTGGCTATGATGACGGTGGTCAATTAACTGATAAGATTCGACGACAGCCGTACAGTGTGGTTCTGTTTGATGAGATTGAAAAGGCACATCCTGACGTATTCCAGCTATTACTACAGCTTCTTGAGGATGGTAAGCTGACTGATGCAAAGGGTCGAAGTGTCGACTTCTCAAATGCGATCATCATTTTAACAAGCAACCTCGGCGCAGACAAAATGATGAAAGAGTCATCGCTCGGATTCCATGCAAAAACAAAGTCTGACCAGAAGCAGCTCGACGCTATTCACGTTGAAAATGATGCGGCTGCCAATGAAGCACTAAGTCGCATGATGCGCCCAGAGCTAATTAATCGTTTTGACGCTATTGTGACATTCCGTGCGCTTACTCGTCGTGAAGTTGGTAGGATATTCGATAACCTAATTGATGAGCTTCAGGGACGCCTTATTCGTAAAGGTATTCATCTTGTAGTGAGTCCGAGCGCCAAGCGATACTTGATTGAAAAAGGCTACAGTGAAAAGTTTGGTGCACGTCCGTTGCGCCGGGCAATTCAGGATGAGCTTGAGCACTCGCTAGCAGATGGTATATTATCAGGTAAGTATGAAAAGGGTAGTGTAGTAACTGTAGGCGTACAACGAGGAGTGATGAAGCTTGATGTCGGACACGAAGAGTAGTTTTTTGAAACGGATAAGCGGGTTATTTATAGGGTTAATTTTTGCTGCCCTTGCGGTATTTATTGTGGCAAATCGTCAGTATGTCATCGATCAGATTACCGTCTGGCAATATGCGCCGTCTAGTTCAGTAGCACAGCTTGCGCAGCGAGCGACCATCGCTGATAAGGGTCTATTCTATTTCTATGCTTCGCAGCCTTCAATTGAAGGGACCCAGAGATTTAACTCGCAATGTGATCGTAAAGAGCAAACAAGCGCTATTCTTGGTTGCTATAGTGCAGAGCGAATCTATATCTATGACGTGACAGATCCGAGACTAGATGGTATTCGTGAAGTCACTGCTTCGCACGAAATGCTCCACGCCGCGTTTGAACGACTATCGGAAGATGAAAAACGGACACTGGGTACACTGCTTGAGACGGAGTATGCTAAGCTGCAAAATGCAGAACTGCAGTCGCGCATGGAGTACTATGCTAGGGCGCAGCCAGGCGATCGTATTAACGAGCTTCATTCAATTATCGGCACGGAAGTTGCATCTATTAGCTCTGAACTAGAGAACCACTATAGACAATATTTCAGTGATCGACAGAAAGTTGTCGGATTACATTCTGCCTATCAGAAAGTATTTGATGATTTGTCGAATAAATCAGAGGAGTTAGCGGCTGAGATCGCACGACTTCGTAATGAAGTATCGGACGAGATTACCGCGCACAATGCAGCCGCTACGCTACTTGAAGCGGATATTGCCGTACTGAGAGCTCGTGAAAGTACGGTCGATCGAACAAGCGCTGCTGAGGTAAATGCCTATAATGCCGAGAGGCAATCGCTAATTAATCGCGCTGATGAACTCAACCAGCAAAAGGTTAGTATTGACGCAAAGACAAATGAGTTAAACGAGAAAGTGAACGCCTATAACGACTTAGTAGTTCGTTCGAACGAACTTAAGCAAGAAATAGACAGTACACTTGCACCGTCGCCAAGTATTTAATGCGTAGCTGTCGTATAATAGTAGGCAATGGCTAAATCTAAATCTCAGTTTATCTGTCAGCATTGTGGCGCTAGCTACCCGAAATGGGTGGGTAAATGTGATAATTGTGGCGAGTGGAATAGTCTTGTCGAACAGGCTATCGATAGTGGCAAGTCTGTTGTTTCACGCAGTTCATCTAGTGGACACGTACTGACCCCTCAGACAATCGGCTCAATTAGCTCTGAAGACGCTTCAATTCGGCTAAAAACGGGCTTTAGCGATTTGGACGATGTACTTGGTGGTGGGATTCTGCCGGGCGGTGTTGTCTTGATCGCAGGTCAGCCAGGTATCGGTAAAAGTACACTCCTTCTTCAGGTGACAGCGCACATTGCGAGCTCTACGCCGGTTTTGTACGCAAGTGGCGAAGAGTCAGCTGGACAGGTGAAGTTGCGAGCTGAACGACTCGGAGCACATGCTAGCGAGCAGCTCAGTTTCGTTGCGAGTACGAGTGCAGATGATATAGCTGCTACAATTCGTTCTGGCGCGTATAAATTAGTGATTATCGATTCGATTCAAACCTTGAGTCTTGATGAGATTACGTCAGCGCCCGGTACTGTTAGTCAGATTACCAATAGTAGTAATGTAATCATTCGCGCCGCTAAAGAATCCGGCGCAGCCGTTGTTCTTGTGGGTCATGTTACAAAAGAAGGTAGTATCGCAGGTCCGAAAGTTCTTGAGCACCTTGTGGATGTCGTTCTTCAATTCGAAGGTGATAGGTACGGTGGTTTTAAGGTGGTTCGTGCAATTAAAAACCGGTATGGCTCCACGGCTGAAGCGGCAATTTTTGAAATGGACGACAGGGGTCTCCGCGTCGTTGAGAATCCATCAGCGGCGCTGCTTGCCGAACGTCAAAATGCCGATGGATCAGTGGTCCTTGCAACGCTCGAAGGTACTCGACCACTGCTTGTTGAGATTCAAGCACTTGTAAATCCAACGAGTTTCGGGTATCCTAAACGTACTGCATCAGGTTTCGATCTTAACCGACTTACTCTTTTGATCGCCGTTCTCGAGCGACGCACCAAACTGAATTTATCGGACAAAGATATTTATATTAATGTCGTCGGTGGATTAAAGATTAGTGATCCTGCAGCAGACTTGGCTATTTGCATGGCAATCGCCAGCGCAGCTGCCGGGAGGCGACTTGATGATGGACTTGTCGTATTTGGTGAAGTAGGGCTTGGCGGTGAAATCCGTAGCGTACACAGCAGCGACAGACGAGTTGCCGAAGCAAAAAAGCTAGGCTTTAGTGAAGCGATTGCACCAAAACCTAGTCAGAAGAACTCATTTATAAAAGGTGTTGGCGATCTTCGCCAGGCCTTAATCGATTATCTTATAGAGTAATCAGAAGGAACTTAATGGAAGTATTACAAACTCTTATCATTGTCACATTGTTGGCTATTTTGGCGGAAGTGACGTATCTCGTCGTTAAGCTGCCTCGTCAAAACTTAGCACGGAAACAGGGGCGACCAATTTTTGTTGATACATCAGTCCTTATCGATGGCCGCATTATTGCTGTTGCCCAATCAGGATTTATTGGGGACACTCTTGTGATCCCTCGAAGTGTTATAGGCGAGCTGCAATTTCTTGCCGATAATGCCGACCATGACAAGCGTGCTCGCGCCCGTCATGGGCTTGACGTCGTTCAAGATCTTCAGCAGATGCCGCAGGTCAATGTCGAAATCCTACAGGACGGAAGTAAAGCTGAAGAGGGAGTTGATGAGCGACTCCTTAAGTTAGCAAAGCAGCATAGCGGTGCTATCTGTACTATTGATTTTAACCTTAATAAAGTTGCACAGGTTGAGTCTATCGCTGTGCTCAATGTTAACGAACTTGCACAGAGTCTTCGTATGGCTTACCTTCCAGGTGAGAAAATGCTACTCGAGCTTGTGCAAAAGGGTCAAGACTCACATCAAGCAGTCGGTTATCTAGCTGACGGCACAATGGTGGTTGTCGAGCACGCCTATAAACAAATTGGCCAGACAGTTGAGATTGAGTTTATCCGTTCGCTCCAGACGGCCGCAGGTAAGATGATGTTTGCTAAGCCAACGGCCTCTCAGGCGTCGAAGAAGCAGCCAACCCTCCAGAAGGTGATAGAAAAGTTACCGATGGCAAAAGCGGCTGTCAAAAAGAAGCAGACTGGCCGCGCACCAAAGCCTGATGCCCCAGTTATACCTGACGTGGCCGAAGTCGAGCCGACGGCAGTTTTTCACAGCGATACTAACGAATATCGCAAGGTGGCATCGCGTCAACAAAAGAGCGATGATCGAAGTCAGCCTCGGCAGCCTCGTCAACAACGCGGTGAGGCTAATAGGTCGCCGAGACAGCAGTCTACGGACGCCAAGCCTACTGATACTCAGAAGAGTACCTCACGACCTCGCCAGCAGCGTCCAAAGACCTCTGCGCAGCGAGAAGCAGCATTGATTGATCTTGTTGACCAGCAGTAGTTTCTATCGCAACTAAAAAACCGCCTTCGTTTGAAGGCGGTTTTTTAGTTGCTTGCATACTAGTTCGAGAGCGTACCTGTTTGGGTGCCGGTATACATACCGCTGTCAGTTACTGTTACGCTGATGCTCGGAGATGCGCCTCCGCCATTGGTGCTCGTATAGGTACCGACATACGTATTACCAGAGGCATTTAGTTGGATATTTGATCCGCCCACTGTTGCCACTACCTTTGTGATATCAAACGTACCTTTTTGTACAGTAATAGTTACTTCGTACGTATTTCCTGTTTTTTTGTCAGATTCGATGTCGCTAATGACTGGCTTGACGTCGTCGCACTTATGCACGTCATCGTCCTTGCTAGCGTCGTAGCCTTCAGGATTTGTCACAATTGCCTGCTTGGTAATTGGATCGGTCATGCTGACGACTTCGATATCGATTCGTGCACCCTCTGGCGTACAAGAAGTTGCCTTCTTTTTTGATACGGTATCAAACGTTACTTTGGTATTAGTAGAGCCTTTTGCTTTGTTGTACCAAGATGGGTAGAGCTGTCCACCGATAGTTTGAATACCACCTGGTTTAGCAAACCAATCACCGGCTTTCCACTTTCCTTCTTGTGCGTACACTTCCTTATGGGCGTATTCCATGACAGTGCTGATAATTCGACCGGCAGCAGCGGAGTTATCGCTCTTGACCGGACTAGTGTCAGGGTTTCCGACCCAGAGTCCCATCGCAAGAACAGGGCTGTAGTTCATAATCCAAAGATCTTTCGGCTTGCCGCCTACGTCTGAGGTACCAGTCTTTACGCCAGTTTTAACACCTGGTACGTCAAGTCCTGGGACATTGCGGCCGTGAAGGGCAGCGCGAGCATTCTGGTCTGTAAGGATGTCACTGATGATGTATGGGATCTGTGGATCCATAACTTGTTTACTGCCAGTGTCAGTCCATTTTTTAAGAACGGTGTTTTGGCTATTCTTTACTTCAAGAATTGTCGAAGTAGGCTTATAGACACCCATGCGAGATAGGCTAGCGTAGGCGTTCACCATATCGATTTGACGTACGCCGCAGCCGCCAATTGCAGATGCCAGTCCAACTGTTGTATCTGCGCCTTGTGAGCAGTATGTACTAGCACCCATGTCACGAATTGTCTGGAGGCTTGGTTGAACTCCGTCGATATACATAGCCTTAATAGCAGGGATGTTTCGAGAAAGCGCAAGTGAAGATCGAATGTTTATATTTCCCATAAAGCGACCATCGTGATTTTGGACTTTACTTCCATATTCTCTATCGAAGTTTGTATCGCTCAGTATGCTACCGCTACCATAGTTCTTCTTAAATAGTTCAGAGAAAACGAATGGCTTAACGGTTGATCCAGGTTGGATATATGCAGTGGCGGCATTGTCTTGTCCGTAGCCTTCATAATTAAAGTCACGACTACCAACGAGTGCAACGATCTGCCCGGTTTGAGTATCTTCAACAGTTGCGGCACCATTAGTAAAACCATTGCGTGTCGGCACGTTTGAGTTAAACATGTCGGTCACAGCGCCTTGAAGTTTGTCTTGGATGCGGATATCAAGTGTTGTCTTAACGACGAGTCCGCCCTTGCCGACAGTCGCCTTGCCGAGTTCTTGTTCGAGTTGAGCGCGTACCATCTGAACAAAGTGAGGGGCCTTTATATCTTGGTACTGAGATGCCTCAGGTTTTATTGAGTCGATGATAGCAACTTTTTTAGCTGCTTCGGCTTGCTCTTTTGTGATTGATTTAACTTCAACCATGTTATCAAGTACCTTGTGCTGTCGAGCAACCAGATCTGGGTTACCGGCACGGTTGTATGGGTCGTAGTAACCTGGTTGGTTTGGTATGGCGGCAAGAAGCGCAGCTTCAGGCAGGGTGAGGTCTTTAGCGCTCTTACTAAAGTAAGTCTGCGCAGCAGATTCAACGCCGTTGCGACGACCGCCATATGGTGATTCGTTGAGGTAAAGGTCAATAATTTGATCTTTGTTGTACATTCGCTCTACCTCGATTGAGAGGATCAACTCCTTGATCTTGCGTGGGATGCCTGCAAGTCCACGTTGTTGTGCTTCTTCAGGAGGGAAGAATACTTGCTTGACGAGCTGTTGAGTGAGGGTTGAGCCACCCTGTGTGCTATTACCGCTGGCGTTGCTGATAACGGCGCGGGTAATACCGACAGGACTGACACCGTTGTGCTTATAGAAGTCACGGTCTTCGATAGCGATCGTGGCGTCTTTCATGTACTTACTGATTTCGTTACCATCGACGACGAGCTTATAGTTGCCGGCACCTTTATCTTCGTAAAGAAGCTGGTCATTGCGATCATAGTAGCGGGTTACGGTTGTTTGGACACGCTTAGCTAACTCGCCCGGGCGAATTTGATCGAGGTCTTTGCGGTAGTAAGCAAATAGAGCACCGACAAGAAGTACCAAGAAAAGCAGACCGACACCTGCAATCTTGAGTGCCATAATTGCACCTTTTTTACTAAACCAATAGCCCCAGAAGCGTTTTGGATGAAGACGGTAAATTAGTCGTTGTACGGGGTGCTTTGGTAGCGACGCCAGATACTCGGCTTTTTTACGAGCCTCACTGTCTTTTTTTGTTTTGCGTTTATGCGCAAGATTTGAGTACACACTCATGTTGCGTGATTTGGTCGGTTTTTTAGCCACGTAGTCCTATTCCCATAAGCAATATTAACTCTCATTATAGCATTATTCCTGGTGAGTAAAGCCGGATTTTCTGCTATACTACCAGATAACAACAGATAAGAAATAATGGAGATAGAATGACACTTTCCGAAGAACTTACGTGGCGTGGTTTTGTTAACCAGATGACCTACCCCGACATATCAGCCCTTGATGGAGAGCCGATTTCATTCTATTTTGGTGTTGATCCGAGCGCGGACAGTATGCAGATTGGCAACTTCGCCGCAGCAATGATGGTGCGTCACTTTATTGACCATGGCCACAAAGCATTTTTGCTGGTTGGTGGTGCAACGGGCATGATCGGTGATCCGGATGGCAAGGCCGATGAGCGTAACCTAAAGACGCTTGATGAAATTGCTAAAAACAAAGCTGGTATCGCAGCGCAGTACCGAACTGCATTTGCTGGTAAGGATTTTACGATCGTCGATAATTACGACTGGTTTAAGGATATTAATTACCTCGACTTCCTACGCAATGTCGGCAAGAACGTACCGCTGAGCATGATGCTTGGTCGTGATTTCGTACAGGCTCGTCTTGGCGAAGGCGGTGCGGGTATTAGCTATGCCGAATTTAGCTACTCGTTGATCCAGGGCTATGACTTTGTTCATCTATATAAAAACCACGGTGTGACATTGCAGCTTTGTGGCGCCGACCAATGGGGTAATTCA
The DNA here is from genome assembly GCA_049295575.1 of Saccharimonadales bacterium (SeqCode). Taxonomy (GTDB): domain Bacteria; phylum Patescibacteriota; class Saccharimonadia; order Saccharimonadales; family Saccharimonadaceae; genus UBA6022. The sequence continues at coordinate 488,630 of JBAQQX010000002.1, read as the reverse complement.
ATCGCAGGTGTCGATCTTATTCGACGCATTGAGGGTGGTGAGGCGCATGTCTACTCGACGCCGCTAGTGATCAATAAGGCAACTGGCAAAAAGTTCGGTAAATCTGAAGGTGGTGCAATCTGGCTTGATGCCGCTAAAACAAGCGTCTACCGGTTCTACCAATTCTGGCTGAACGTAGACGATGAAGGTGTGATTGATTACGCCAAGATTTATACGCTGCTTTCAAAAGAAGAGCTTGAGGCATTGGCGGAACGACACGCCGTAAATCCGGGTGCCCGTGAAGCACAGAAGACACTTGCTCGTGAAGTCACAATTCTTGTACATGGTAAAGAGCGTACGGAAAGTGTCATGCGTGTAACGGATGTACTATTTGGCCGTGCTGCATTTAGCGATCTAACCCCGGAAGATCTCGATGCTCTATCGCAAGAAATTCCGACCGTTGCAGCGGGAAAGACAATCATTGAAGCGTTAGTTGAGTCGGGCGTTGCCGCAAGTAACGGTGAGGCGCGTCGTTTAATTGCGGGTGGAGCAGTGTCGGTTAACGACGACAAGGTGAGTGATGATTTTGAGCTCCATACTCTTTGTCTTATTAAAAAAGGTAAAAACAGCTTCGTCTTAGTACGTTAGGCTATTACGACCTGTGACAGTCTGTTTTATCGCACAAGCGGGCAAGCTGTTAGAATAAGATTATGAATTTACTATCTCCACTCGAGAAGGTGAAAGGAGTTGGCGCAAAAACTGGCGAGCAGTTTGCGCTGGCGAATCTTCATACGGTCGGCGATCTTATTGATTTCCTGCCGCGAAAGCATGAGGACTTCTCCGAGGTGGTAAGTATTGCTGATATTCACCCAGGAACGGCAACGATCAGAGCGCGCTGTGAAAGTATTTCAACGCGACCCGTTCGAAGAGGCCTGCGCATTACGACCGCAACGCTTGTTGATGATACTGGTAAGCTGCAAGCTGTTTGGTTTAATCAGCCGTATCGAACAACGCAACTTGCTAAACGTGATGACGAGTTTTTCTTCTCAGGTACGTTTGAGTTTAACTACAACAAATATCAGTTAAGTAACCCTAGCGCCGAAAAAGTCAGTGATATGCCGGTAAACACCGATCGTTTTTTGCCGGTGTACCGCTCTGTTAAAGGTCTCAAGAGTCAGCTTGTACGCAAGATCCTAGCTGAACTTCGCCCACTAATGACGATGTTGCCGGAGACTCTACCTCAAAGTGTCATCGCATCTGAAAAGTTTCTATCGCGTTCTGATGCTGTTCTTGGTATGCATTTTCCCAAGGCAGCTGAGGATGTTGCGGCCGCCCGTGAGCGGCTTGCCTTTGAAGAGCTATTCCAGCTACTACTAGCCAGTCAACTGAACCGGCAAGAGAACGCAAAGCTAACTGGTTGGCATATTCCATTTGAGCAGTCGGTCGTAGCGGACTTCGTTAAGCAGTTACCGTTTGAGCTGACTGGAGCACAACGTCGAGCAGCTTGGGAGATTATTCAAGACTTTGAGCAGCAAACGCCAATGAACCGCCTGTTGCAAGGCGATGTTGGATCGGGTAAGACGGTTGTGGCCGGGCTTGCTGCGCACCAAGCTGCGCATCATGGGTTTCAGACTGCCTTAATGGCGCCAACGGAAATATTGGCATCACAGCATGCTGAAACACTGACACGATTACTCCAGCCATTCGGCGTAACCGTTGGATTACTCACGGGGAGTGTTAAGGGGGTGGCCCGAAAGACGCTCTATGATCAAATTGCTACCGGCTCAGTGAATGTCGTTGTCGGAACACATGCACTTATTCAGGAGACGGTGAAGTTTCATAAACTCGGATTCGTTGTCATTGACGAGCAGCATCGCTTTGGCGTAAAGCAGCGCCAGGAATTGCTGAAAAAATCCGATCATATGCCGCACCTACTCGCAATGACCGCTACGCCAATTCCACGTAGTCTTGCGTTGACGGTGTATGGGGAGTTGGACGTAAGTATCCTTAACGAGCTGCCAAAAGGTCGAAAACCAATCGCAACAAAGATATGGTCGCCAAATAGCCGTGCCCAACTCTACGAGGCAATGGACAAAGAGATAGCTGAAGGTCGACAGGCGTATGTTATCTGTAGTCTGATTGACGATAATCCGGACAATGAAATTAAGAGTGTTGAGTCGGAGTATGTGAAGTTACAAAACTCAATTTTTAAACATCGTCGTATCGGTCTATTGCACGGTAAAATGAAATCCGATGAAAAAGATGCGGTCATGTCGCAGTTTAGTACTGGGTTGCTTGATATCCTTGTAAGTACGACAGTCGTAGAAGTGGGTGTAGACGTGCCGAACGCGACCGTTATGATGATTGAGAATGCCGACCGTTTCGGATTGAGCCAACTTCATCAACTCCGCGGGCGCGTTGGGCGCTCGTCCCATCAAAGCTATTGCTATTTGGTGATGAGTGACAGCTCTAAGCCTTCGCAGCGCTTAAAAGAGATTGAAAAGTCGAATGACGGCTTCTATTTAGCTGAAGTTGACCTAAAGCTCAGGGGTCCAGGTGAAATATATGGACGAGCACAACACGGAGCATTGAATCTTCAAATTGCGACACTTTCAGATACGAAATTGATTGCACGAGCCCAGCAGGCCGCCAAGGCATTCGTCGCATCAGGAGACAACCTGTTACAATATAAACAACTGGCAGCGCAAGTTGAACAATATCAGCGGCTGACCACATTAAACTAAACATGTATTCTGGAACAACCTTTCGCACCAAATCTGGCCGTGTTATGGGCGTGCATCAAAAAATTGATCGCGTTGCCCGCAAGCACCTCAAGCATCACATTGGACGTGATGTATACTTCCCGTCGATAACGAGTATTCTTCATTTCGAGGGTTTAAACGGTCCTGATGGCATAAAGCGAAAAAGCCCTGCTAAAGATGAGCCATGGCACTATGTTGACCCGTCAAAGCCGGATGATGTCGCACTGCTCAATATGATTAGTGATCATATTGAGAATTTAGCAGCTGCTCTGAAGGCAAAGAACGATGAGCGTGCCGCCTTTGAAGCGGCGTGGATGGCGCACGCTATTGTTGATGGCCTCACGCCAGCCCATCATTATCCACTGAGCGACAAGATCGAAGAGCTATGGGGTAAGTCTCACACTGAACGGCTAACAATTCGCGATAAGAACATTATTAGAGGTAAAAATAAACGTGATACCCTAATGAAAAACTGGGAGTACTGGGGAACGAAAGGGGTCTTTACGGCTCACTTCATGTTCGAATTCGGTGTTGCGACAACGATTGCACCGCTCTCCTTTAAAGGAAGTACGCTAACCGAAGATGCGTTCGATAAACTGACTCAAAAAGGTTTTGGAGTCTTATTTATGGAGGCTGTTCATACAGTTGATGCTATGAAGATGTATGACGAGTTCGGTGCAAATGGCTGGACGCGTCATCTTGCCAACGAAACAAGAAAGACTCTTATTCCACAAATTATTAATACTGTCATTCTTGGCTGGTATCAGGCGGTATTGCTTGCGGAGAAAAAGTCGTGAATATTCGAATCATCGCAGGCTACTATGGCGGGTTAAAAATTGCTGCGCCAAATAATAGGCGAACACACCCAATGAGTGAGCGAATCCGAAACGCACTGTTTAATAGTCTGGCGGGTGAGATTGCTGATGCAGAGGTTCTTGACGTGTTTGCTGGTACAGGGGCGATTGGTCTTGAAGCTATTAGCCGTGGTGCAAAGAGTGCGACATTTGTCGACAAAGATCGCACTGCCCAGCGTTATATTGCACGAAATATTGAATCCCTCGGGGTAGGCGATAAGGCTACACTTATTCGAACAACAGTGTCAAACTGGCTCGGGACAAAGAATCCTCAGCTGTATGACATTATTTTTGCCGATCCGCCTTACTGGGATACGCAGTTTTCCACAGTCGATCGTATATTTGACCTATTAAAACCAGGGGGACTTATGATATTATCACACCCAGGTAAGGGTGAGTTGCCGACCAAAACGGGAGTTGTTGTGGTGGACAATCGTAGTTATGGAAATGCGGTACTCACCTATTACCGCCGAGAGACGTAGACGCGTCTCTTTTTTTATTGAGAATAATCCTCATATGCCGTTATAAAAAAGCAGCTCCTGGAGTTTCTTCCAGGAGTGCGATCATAACGTAGGACATGTTATGTAGCTACTATAGCAAGTAATCCTGCTTTAAACAAGGCCTAAAGAAAAAAGACTGTCGAAAGACAGTCTTTTTTCTTTGGTACGCGAGAAAGGACTTGAACCTTCACGCCCGAAGGCACTAGCTCCTAAGGCTAGCGTGTCTACCAATTCCACCACTCGCGCACAGTGCGTCATTAGACAGCTTTATTATTCTACCAGAAACTATTCTGTAAATAAAGTAGTAATCAGCTACTGAATTACGAACTTGCTTGTGCTATCATGAAATCAAGTAGAAAAGAGTAGAGGGGTATATGAGTAAAATCGCACAATATCTAAACGAGCACATTTCAGGTGAAGTAAGTACTAAACCTGAGATTCGAGCAACGTTCTCGACGGACGCAAGTTTTTTGGCGATTACTCCTGAGATGGTAGTCTATCCACGGGTGACAAATGATATTCGTAAGGTCGCTCGTTTTGCATGGCAGCTTGCTGAAAAAGGACATAGTCTGACAATTACGGCTCGTGGTGGCGGAAGTGACTTGACGGGTGCGGCGATCGGAAAGGGTATTATACTTAATACGACAGCCCATTTAACACACATCTTTGAACTCGATGTTAAGCAAAAACTCGTTAGGTTGCAGCCAGGCGTTATGTTTAAGACGCTTAATGACGCCCTGCAGCTTCATGGACTTCATGTACCGTCGGCTCCGATATCGGCAGCCTATAGTACCGTTGGCGGTGCAATAGCAAACAATTCTAGTGGCCTTCTTTCCGGTACGAGCGGTACTACTCTTGACTGGGTGCATCAGCTCGAAGTTGTACTCGCAAACGGCGACATCCTACAGACCGAGAGAATAAATAAGCGCGAGCTCAATCGCCGCAAGGGGCTGCAGACACTTGAGGGCGAGATTTATCGTCAGATCGATGGACTGATTGTTGATAATGAGCAGCTAATTCACGACAAGATAGCTACCGATGTAGTTGACGGCGCTGGTTACGCAGGACTAGCAAAGGTGAAGCATCGCGACGGTTCATTTGACCTTACGCCACTTCTAGTAGGAAGCCAAGGGACACTTGGTCTTATCTCTGAAGTTATCATGAAGGCAGATTTTATTAATCGCCATCACGCTGTGGGAGTGGCAGCTTTTGAGAGTCGTGAAGCCGCACGTGACGCAGCCGATGAGCTTGCTAAACTACAACCGACATACCTTGAATATATTGACGGACGACTATTTGCCGCGGCGCTTGCTCGTGGCAAGACATTTACTTTCTACCGTGATGGCTTTGCTGAAGGTACGGTACTTGTCTTTGGCTTCGCTGACTTTAGTGAACGAGCACGAGCTCGCGGTCTAAAGAAGGCAGAGAAGCTACTGCAGGCCAAGGGAGCATTCGTAACATCCTCGATAGATCAAACAGAAGCCGAGGCTCTTGCTGCGGCACGTGAAGTAACGGCACTTCATATATCGCCTGAGGCAGCTGGCGACTCAACGCCTCCTATCTTTGACGGTGCGTATATTCCACTGTCTCGCTTCGAAGACTTTACGATCGCACTCGAAGAGCTAGCGTCAAAGCACCATGTTCAGCTACCTTTGTACGGCAATGTTCTAAGTAGTGTGTATAGCGTACGGCCAGTTCTGCAGCTAAAGAAGGTCGGTGATCGACAAAAGATCTTGAAGCTCCTTGCTGAATACGCAGATCTAGTTGAGAACCACAAGGGACACTTGATAGGCCAGGGCGGAGAAGGGCGTGCGAAGGCATCGTTTGCGTACAAGCATATCGACGATGATATTACAGCGCTTTATGACCAAGTGCGACAAACATTCGATCCATACGGAACGTTGAATGCCGGCGTTAAGCAGACGACCGATCTAAAAACACTTGTTTCTCAGCTGCGTGACACATATGATATGACGGCATTTGCTCAATATTCACCTTATAACTAACGGCTTGAAAATCGTGAGTTCACAGAGTATGCTGGGTGAAGTATGCACGAGTGGCGGAATTGGTAGACGCGCTAGCTTCAGGTGCTAGTGTCCTTCGGGACGTGGAGGTTCAAGTCCTCTCTCGTGTACCATGGTGAATGTAGCCGTTAAGCAACGGTGAATAGCTCGGTTTCTTCTGGTAGCCGAGCTATTTTTATTGGTGACGGTAAAAAGCAGTGTAATTGACAAAACTCGAATAAAAGTATAGAATCGCATCATGCACCGACCCTGGTGTGCACGTTTCATCTCGACCAGTCTTGAAAGGGGCAAGTATGGTCTCGAATCGGAAGCCGCGGCGTCCACCAACCCATGCCGTGACGTATAATCGTGCGGTGAGCCTGAATCTCTATCTTTCACCAAGCCTCCAGCATCAGCTGAAGGCAGGGACAAGCAAGGAACGAAAGAAGGCTCAGGATTCGATCTGTATCAAGTTCCAGCGAGCTGGTGCGGCCAAGTTTGGCCCGCAATGGGCACGGCGCAACCTGTTCATTAAGTGGACGAGCCTGAGTTTCTCACCTTTCGAGGTAGAAACCAGGCGTGCACTGGTTGTATCGACACCTCAGTCGACTTTGCTCACAGCAAGGCAGCTGGTAACGCACGGCGAGTGCTGTGACAATGACCACTGCTTTATGTGTAGTGAGCTTAATGATCATCACCGCTGTACGATTGGCTGTACGCTGCGCTTTGAGGCGGCCTAGCCAATAGGGCAGTACGTGTTCGAGATGAAAATAACGCCGCGCTCCTCTCCCTAGAGAGGGCGCGGCTTTTCATTTCCGCCGGCATCTTGAAGGGGGATACAAAAAGAAATAGCTCACCGAAATGGCTCATATTGACTCTAGGCTCGTGACCTAGTTAGATCAGTATGCGCCGAATCGGTGGGCTATCTCGATGAGCATTATGCTCTACGCTTTGGAATTGAGTGGGCGCAGTGCCGGGGTGTACGGGATACTGACGTGAACGACAGGGCTGGCGCTGTTGCGCCGTGGCTGGCATTCAACGAGCATCGTTATCCATTCTCCCTCAACCAAGGAAGATTGATACCGCTCACTGAATATTCTGCCTATCATCCTCTCGTTGTCGACGAGGAGGTTGAACGCCAGATACTTATCAGATTCGACACCGGTCGGTTGCAGCGGGTTAGACAAATGGCCGGCTCCGGCACGACGAAATTTTTTTATATCTCGCCGGGTTTCAAATTCAACGCGCGCTGAGGCGGCGAACCGAACATTCCGCTGCGGTTCGAAGTGAGTCTCTTTAAGGCGCGTAAAGAAGCGCAAAATATTCACTGAATTCCTTTCGTAGAGGTGCGCGTTATCGCACACCAGATGGATAGCGCAATAAGCTGGTCGTGATTATACAACCTAAATATATAATTGTCAACAGTTAGACGCGGAGGTCAAAAGGATCCAGGTACACCTAGTTCTGCGTACGACATAGCAATGAGATGTGCCTCGTGGACCTATGCCGTGATTGCCTCAGAAATAATTCAGCGACCGCTCCTATACTTAATAAGCAAGCAGACAACCTTAACGGAGGATTGAGCAATGAGTACTATGAATCCAGTTGTGCACTTTGAGATGGGGTATGAGGACAAGGAGCGAATAATTGCATTTTACGAAACTGTTTTTGGTTGGAAAACTCAGAAAATGGGGCCGGAGATGGGCAACTATGTAGTAGCCCATACTACTGAAACAGACGAAGACGGAATGGTTCAGACAAAAGGGGCGATTAATGGTGGGTTCTATCAAAAAACCGATGACCCGCTCAGTCAGGCGCCGTCGGTTGTTGTTTCGGTCGAAGACATGACTCAAGCTATCCAGGCTATAACTGACGCTGGTGGAACAATTCTTGGCAGTATGGATGAGCACGGTGAACGTACTCTCCAGCCGCAAATGATTCCCGGCGTTGGACTGTGGATCTCGGTCATGGACACCGAGGGCAATCGTCTATCTGTATTGCAACCATAGCTAGGTCTAGGATATCTATTTATGTCATTGCCTTTGCTTTGAGCTATACTGGGTACAGTGAACGAAATTATATGCCCACACTGTAAAAAAGCTTTCAAAGTCGACGAAGCTGGCTTTGCCGATATACTTAAGCAGGTCCGCGACCACGAGTTTGAAAACGCCCTTCGTGAACGTGTGCAGATGCTAGAGAAAGAGAAGCAAAGTGCTATTAAGCTCGCCGAGGCGACTACTAAAAATGAATTACAGGCTGATGCGGCCAAAAAGGATGCAGAGATTGCTGAGTTAAAGGCCGAGAAGGATCTGGCCCTAGCACAGCTAGAGCTGAGGAAAGATTCGGAACTCTCAGAGTTAAGATCTAAGCTTCAGGCGATTGAAACCGAGAAGAAACTTGCTGTCACCGAAGCAGTCTATGTCGTAGAAAAGCAGCGCGACGAGCTTGCTAGTGAACTGAAGAGTAAAGATACCGAAAAACAATTACTTGAAACGTCGCTCAAAGAGCAGTTCGAAACCGAACTCAAGTCCAAAGACGAAATGATCGCATACTACAAAGATATGAAAGCTAGGCTTTCGACTAAGATGGTTGGTGAAACGCTCGAGCAACACTGTGAAACAGAATTTAATAAACTCAGGGCTACTGCGTTTCCGACGGCTTACTTTGAAAAAGACAATGACGCTCGCACTGGCAGTAAGGGCGATTATATCTATCGTGAAACTGATGTTGCTGGCAACGAGATCATCTCGATCATGTTTGAGATGAAGAATGAAGGCGACGAGACAGCGACCAAGCACAAAAACGATGACTTCCTCCGCGAGCTGGACAAAGATCGTAGTGAGAAAAAATGCGAGTACGCCGTACTAGTGACACTACTCGAGGCTGACAGTGAGCTATATAATTCCGGTATTGTCGACGTGTCACACAGGTACTCGAAAATGTACGTCATCCGTCCGCAGTTCTTTATCCCGATCATTACTCTACTGCGAAACGCAGCGCTAAACTCTCTGAAATACAAATCGGAACTTGCACTCGTTAAAGCTCAAAATGTTGATATCACGAACTTTGAAGATAATATGGAGAAGTTCAAAGAAGGGTTTGCTAAAAACTATGATTTAGCCAGTCGAAAGTTTAAGACTGCTATTGACGAGATCGACAAAACGATCGATCATCTGCAAAAAACGAAAGACGCCTTACTTTCATCTGAGAACAACCTGCGCCTGGCGAATAACAAGGCGGAGGACCTGACGATTAAGCGTTTGACACGCGGCAATCCAACAATGGCTGCAAAGTTTGCCGAGCAAAATAGCTTAGAAAACAATTAACGCAAGCATGATAGTAGAACGATCTCCGTTTACGATTAAATTTGGTATTACTTTAGCGTTATTGACAACGTTTATCTTTCCGCTCGTCTTAGCGTCTCCTCTTATTGTCGCAAAATTATTCGGTCTTCCTTTTACTGAACATATTGGACTTACGGCAGACAACTTCGGCATTTTTATTCTTGTTGCTCAGATTTTTGGTCTACTGGCGTGCCTCGTTATTATTGCCAAAAAGTTAAAACATCATGGCGGGTCATGGTCGAGCGTGGGGCTAAGAAAGTTCAAGTTGCTGAAAGGGGCGAAGTACATCCTTGGCTACTACGGCATTATCTTAGGGCTACTGCTACTTTTCGCAATTATCGCTACATCACTTAGTTTAGGGGATGTGCCATCGACACCAGATGGAGAAAGCGGCGGATCAGGCATGCTTGTCGCCATGGGAGGGTTTTGGCCAACTTTCGCATTAACAGTAGTACTAGCTCCGATTATCGAAGAGGTTGTTTTTCGTGGTGTCCTGTTTCCAGCGATTCGTAGACGCTTTGGAGTGCTATTGGGTGTTGTTGTGTCGTCGCTCATTTTTACGCTAGTTCATCTTAATCCGCTACAAATGATAAGTGTTCTTCCGCTCGGTATATACCTCGCGGTTATGTATCAGCGAACCGGCAGTATTTATCCAGGAATGTTGCTTCACGCATCGTGGAACCTGCTTGTATTATTTATTGCACAGTCTTCTGTCTAGGTATTCAGCTTTATACATCACGATACGTAATGATTTGTGCTTAGTGTTATCATATATTTTGCGCTTATGCTTTGATGACTTATACTTAAATTTAATATGTGGGCAAAATATAAACAACAATCCGGTTTCACGATCGTTGAACTTCTAATCGTCATTGTTATCATTGGTATTCTCGCCGCCATTACTATTGTGGCTTACAATGGCATTTAGCAACGATCAAGGGACTCGGCTCGAGCTCAGGATATTGCCAGTATTAAACGAGCGTTACTACTCTATCAGGCGGATAACGGTGGAGTGAAGACGACATTCTCGTATAGTGGTGGTGGGCCAGGGGGATGGAATCTTAGTTCAAGCGCAACATGGCTCGCGTTTCTCGGCACGACGTACGGGAAAATACCCGTCGACCCAATTAATAATGGGACAACCGATCCTATGTTGGCTGGTTTTGGATCAGCATACTACTATTACTGCTACCCAGCCGGACAAGGTCCGATGCCTGCAACCGCTAATGTACGACTTGGCTATCGCTCGGATGTGACTGGGCAGAACGTCAATACTGACATATCTGTCGAGAAGTGCCTATAGCGCATAGTTTTGCTAGCTGATCTTGGCGGGCTCGGGTTGCTTTAATTCTAGCTTCATATGCCTTATACTTATGCTAACTATGTGGGCAAAACATAAACAACAAGCTGGATTCACGATCGTCGAACTCTTAATCGTTATTGTGATTATCGGCATTCTTGCTGCGATTACTATTGTTGCCTATAACGGCATTCAGGCGCGAGCAAATGATTCACGCATGAGATCCATTGCCAATCAGCTCGAAAAAGCTATTGTGCTATGGAATTCGGATACTAATACTCTGCCAAAGGGTGGGTGGAGCTCGACTGTTGCTTTTGACGGCACTAACTGCTCTGATGGTGCTGGAGGATGGATTAATAAAGGAGCGTATGTCTGTGCGCTTGAGGACTTGCTACTAGCAAAGGGCCTTATTCCTGCCGGATTAATTACTGGTGCACCAATAAACAAGGGTTATGCAGGTAGTACAAATGGAAATAGGTCATTTATGCTCTATCCATGCTCTGGTAATCAGTTTGCACTCTACTGGTATCTTGAGAGTCCGTCTGCGAGTGATACTGCTAGCATCACAGGTGTCGAAAGTGCAGGCTGCACATCAGGTCCACGCATTACTTACTCAATGAAAGCAGCACGCCTCCTCACTCTTAATTAATAGATGAAGGGGCGAATATCTCTCTAAATAATAAATGTGCTTATGGTTTATACTAAATATAATATGCTACTAGCAAAACATAAACGCCAAATCGGTTTCACGATCGTTGAACTTCTAATCGTCATTGTTATCATTGGTATTCTCGCCGCCATTACTATTGTGGCTTACAACGGCATTCAAGAACGTGCCAACTTCAGCAAGTCACAAAGTGATCTGAGTGCGCTTAACAAAGCAATCCAACTCTATTATGCCGAGAATGGTAGCTATCCATCGCCAACAAGTGGCTGTACTAATGGGTGGTGTGGTTGGGATCAGGCAACCGACGATAATTTTATTCCTGGCCTCGTGCCTAAATATATTGCCAGTACACCACAGCTACCTACGAGTAACGCATCAAATAATACCTATCTTTACTCATCGACAAATGGAACGACCTATCGTCTCATGCGCTACAAAGCGGACACGGCTGGACTATCAACGATCGAGCGAACAGACAATCCACTTCTCGCCAGTCCGGCCTTCAGTACGACAGGATGGGGCTATAAATCTAGCAACGTAGCCTGGTAGTAGCACGGTCTACTTCAATCGCTGAGTCGCTACTTTTGTCACGATCATATATACTAGCGTGTATGCTAAAACGATCTGCTTCATATATCCTTACCTTTCTTGTATTTATTGTCACGCTTGTCTCAGCAAATGCTGGTCAGCAGTGGTTTCCGGAAAGAAAGGATTTAGAGGTGATGTCTCTTCGAAATGCCATAATTGTGAACGCCGTAGCCATTCTCGTTATCATAGGATTTATATATATGGTCATACGTGTCGCTCAAGGTTGACGCTATCTGCAATGTGACGACGCGGCGCGTGAGCTTGGTGTAATGTCTAATTTCTCTAGACGAAAAGTATAAATGATATACTGATACTAATCGCTTGGATCACAAACGAAAGAAGGTGAAGCGATGCGTTCGAACGAAACGAACGAAGTCGTCATTCAATTGGAAAACGACGGAATTGACGAAGAGCTGACGGGGATTCGAGAGGGTCGGTATGTCCGTCTACCTCGCAGTATCGCTGAGCGATTCTCATCGATTAAGAACCTTATCGATGAACGGGGAGGTACCCTTAATAACATATGGGGTATATTGGAAACCGAAACCGGCGAACCGCTCACGAACGGCCAAAAGCTGTATGCGCGAGTCCGCATTAAACTTGAATCCGGCGGATTCGTCATTGCAGCCGCAACGGTTGCCTTGGGCGTCGTTGTCGCTGTCACAGTTGTTCAGCAATCTCACAAGAAACGCTGAGCTTACCAGCAGCCTCACGAGGGGTGTTGAGCTATAGGAGCTCCGCCTGATCGCGAGGCTCTTATAATGTCTATCGTTTGCTATACTTATAGGTAATGAGTGAAATACTTGAAGTAATTGGCGTCGGCCCGCATCCTCAGCCGTGGCCAACAGACAAGCAGTATGATCCAGAGCTGCTTGCCGGGGGTGATCGCCGTAACGTTGAAGACAGGTATCGTTATTGGACGACTGAGGCAATCAAAGCCGATCTAGACAAAAGCCGGGTCGATCTACACATTGCAATTGAAAACTGGCAACATGACATGAACATCGGTACGATTGTTCGTAATGCCAACGCTTTTAACGTGGCAGCCGTACATATTATCGGCAAGCGGCACTGGAACCGACGCGGTGCCATGGTGACAGACCGCTACCTCCATATTGAACAGCACCAAACTGTAGCTGACTTTGTGGCGGCAATGAGGGGTCGGCATATCATTGCTGTCGATAACCTCGAAGGCGCCGTGCCGCTATCCGGAGCAGCCCTACCTAAAGAAGCGGTTCTAGTATTTGGTGGCGAAGGTCCTGGACTTAGTCATGACATGCGGGCTGCAAGTGAGCAGATGGTGATGATTGAGCAATTCGGTAGTACTCGGTCGGTTAACGTCGGCGTGGCGGCTGGTATTGTGATGTATGCTTGGATGCAGGCGCACATCTTGACCAAATAATCACATATTGTCATACTACAACTAAGATGACTATACACCCTGGTGATATTCTTATCCCGAAGCCTGAGCGAACGTCAGTTCTTCAGGTAGGGTTCGACGCCAGTCCAAAACTAAACGATGCGCTGCATCGTTTTTTGTTGCCAGAAAAGCAGCGGCGTCAATTTCTCTTTCGAACAAAGTTAGCTCGCCACCTGCTATATGACGATAGTGATAACGACGGTATTCGCTACGACCGCGAAATAGCAGCCCAGCTGGCGGAAGACAGGAAGAGGCTGCGGTCTATCGGAACGCTACCTCTAGCTATCTGGCGAGCGGAGACGGGGCAATCTCCTAAAACCGGTGATGTTCAGATACAGCTTGAATTGCAACCGTCACGGATACAGCGGCAACTGCTTGGTGGTTTTGTACTCCATGAACTCGCTCGATCATCAGAGGAGCCGTTGATCGTCTATACCCGGCTATCGCATAATAGCCTTCGCTCTAACGATGAGGTCGCACAGGCTGCCTATATGCTCGAACATGATGTCGGTATGCATCAGCTTAATCGACCAGCGTCAGTGCGTCCTACGGCACTCTACCTGAATAATCCGCATATTACAGAGAGAACTGGTGATATCCATGGCGTTTAGCTGGCTATGCTAGTCTCTAGTTTTATGGTATATTATCACTATGAACATACTAACTATTCATCACTCACATCTTCTGCCGAAGCGAGTCGGATAGTTTTCTATATCTCTACATAAGTAAAACGCCGACATTGCTTCGGCGTTTTTATATAGCAACTCTACAACCTAATAGGAATACATATGATTAATCAACCCGACCAAATATTGCAAGCAACTGATAAAAATGTCACAATACCAACAGATATGACGACACTTTCTTCACAACCATACAAAGGTACCCGCGACTACTACCCAGCTGACAAACGTATTCAGAACTACATTTTTGATACCTGGAAGCAGGTTGTGCAGCGACACGGCTACGAAGAGTATGGCGCCCCTATGCTCGAACCGCTTGAAGTCTATACGGCCAAAAGCGGCCAGGAGCTCGCCGGCGAACAGACGTATGCTTTCATCGATCGTGGTGGGCGCACGGTCGCTATTCGTCCGGAAATGACACCAACCATCTCTCGTATGGTGGCTGCTCAGCGTCAAGAACTTGGTTATCCAGCACGTTTGTTCTCGATCGCCAACTTTATGCGCTACGAGCGTCCTCAGCGCGGTCGTGAGCGTGAATTCTGGCAACTCAATACTGATATCTTTGGCGTCGAAGGAGCTATTGCTGAAGCTGAGATGATCGGGCTAGCTAATGGGATTATGAAGGCTTTCGGTGCGACTGAGGACATGTTCACGATTAAGATCAACAACCGCAAACTCATTAACTTTATGATGGCGCAGTTCCTTGGTCTCGATGGTCCGGAGGCTCTCTCGATGGTGAAACTATTTGACCGTAAGGATAAGATCTCAGGCGACGAGTTCACTGCTCAGGCGGCAAATATCTTTGGCGAAGAAATGGCCGAGTCTGGTCTGGCTAAGATCACGCAGTTACTTGCAGCCAAGAGTATGGCTGATCTTCCGAGTGAGTTGCGTGAGAGTAGTGCGGTGCGTGAAGTCCAGGAGCTATTTACGCTACTTGAAGCGGCGGGTGTGACAAATGCCATCTTTGATATTACCTTGATGCGCGGCCTCGACTACTATACCGGTACTGTGTTTGAAGTTGTCGACACCGATCCGCAGAATAATCGTTCGCTATTCGGCGGTGGTCGCTATGACGGGCTAGTTGGTCTGTTTGGCGCCGAGCCAATTCCAACAGTCGGTATGGCACCTGGCTTAACAACGACAGAGCTCTTCTTGCAGACACATGGCTTACTGCCACAGCTGGCATCGACGACTGATATCGGCATTATCGTGCTTGGGGATTCATTGAAGGGTGCTCTTAGACTCGCTGAGCAGCTCCGTGGACGCGGTGTGAATATTGAGGTTGATATCTCTGGACGCAAGCTTGAGAAGCAAATGAAAGCCGTCCTAAAGAAGAACGTACCATTCATGCTATTTGTTGGTGAGCAGGAACTGGCTGATGGTCTCTATTCGTTGAAGGATGTTACAACCGAACAAGAACAGAAGCTGACGGTTGAAGCGATTGCCGAGCGTATCTCCCAGCGCTATATCTAGTGTCCTTGGTTGAGCAGAGGGGTGCCATCTGGTATAATTAGCCCAATGAAGACGACTGTAAAACACCTATCCGATACCAAAGTTGAGTTGACTATTTCAGTTGGCGCCGAAGAACTAAAAGCTGCTGAGCAGGTAGCTCTCACTAAACTAGCTAAGAATGCCAAGGTTCCAGGCTTCCGTAAGGGCAAAGTTCCAGCCAGCGTTGCAGCGAAGAGCGTTGACCCTGCAGCACTTGCTGAACAGACGCTAGAAGACGCGTTATCTAAGGCTGTCGCTGAAGCCTTTACTTCAGAAAAGATTCAGGCACTTGATCGTCCTGCTGTTGAAGTGAAGAAGTTTGTTCCAGGTAGTGAACTAGAATTTACAGCTGAGACTGAGATCATTCCAGCGATTACACTGGGTGACTACAAGAAACTTAGTGCTAAGAAAGAAAAGGCAGCCGTTGCCGCAAAAGATGTCGATGAAATTATCGAACGTATGCGGACTAACTTTGCTGAGAAGAAAGACGTTGAACGCGCTGCAAAAGATGGTGACGAAACAGTTATTGATTTCGTTGGCAAGAAAGACGACGTTGCTTTTGATGGTGGCACAGGTACGGACTATAACCTGACACTCGGAAGTAACTCTTTTATTCCCGGCTTTGAAGAGGGCGTTATCGGCAAGAAGCCAGGCGAGACATTCGACCTTGACCTTGAATTTCCTAAAGACTACCATGCAAAAGAACTTGCTGGTGCCAAGGTGACATTCACGACAACACTTAAGTCGGTCAAAGAAGTTGTCCTTCCTGAAGTAGATGACGAATTTGCTGCTAAGTGTGGTCCATTTACTTCAGCTGACGAGATGAAGGCTGACATTAAGCGCGAACTCGGTGATCAAAAAGAACGTGAAGCGGGCGAGAAGCTCAAAGACGCGCTTGTTAAAGAGCTCATTTCTGTCAGTAAAGTACCCGTTCCTACCATTCTTCTTGAGGACCAAGCGAAGAGTATCGAACAGGATATGACTCAGAATCTTATGTACCAAGGCATGAACCTTGATATGTATCTTGAATCAAAGAAGCTTACAAAAGAGGAATGGCTAGACACTGAAGTCAAAGACGCTGCTGAAAACCGTGTTAAGGCTGGTCTAGTGCTTGCCGAGCTCAGCAAGGTTGAGAAAATCGAAGCCACCAATAAAGAACTTGAAGATCATATTAACCTCTACAAAGAACAGTATGCGAACAACAAGGAAGCATTGGCACAATTTGAGAATCCTGAAGTACAACGCGATATCGCTAACCGTCTTCTGACTGAAAAGACAGTTGAGCGACTCGTTGAACTAAACTCTAAGTAGTTCAACTTACTATTTGATAAACGGCCTCGTATCCCCGAGGCTGTTTATTTTGGCACTCATTTGCGTCGAGTGCCAAGTCGGGTGTATACTTGAAATATGAATAAGCCCAGCAATTATCTTGTCCCAACGGTTATTGAAAAAACATCAGAAGGCGAACGTGCTTTTGATATTTATTCTCGTTTACTCAATGAGCGCATTATCTTTCTTGGTGAAGACGTCAACGAACATACTGCTAATATTGTCGTGGCGCAGCTGATCCATCTTGCCTATGACGACCCTAAGAAAGACATTAAGCTCTATATCAATAGCCCCGGCGGCAGTGTCTATGACGGGCTAGCAATTTACGATACGATTCAATTCATCTCGCCTGACGTTCAGACGATTGGCATCGGCTTACAGGCTAGCATGGGTGCCTTCTTGCTCTCGAGCGGCACTAAAGGCAAGCGCTTTGCTCTTCCGAATAGTCGTATTATGATTCACCAGCCGAGTAGTGGTACACAAGGTAAGATCAGCGACCAAGAAATCACCCTTCGTGAAGGACTCTTCTTAAAGCAGCGTCTTAACGAAATCCTAGCCAAGAACACTGGTCAGAAGCTATCGAAAATCGAGAAAGATGCCGATCGTGACTTCTGGATGAGCGCCGAAGAAGCAGTTAAATATGGTCTAATTGACGAAGTGATTAAAAAAGCGTAAACCGATCCCTCTTGACGTTCCTTGATATTTGCCTATACTCATCAATGGCAACTTCGCCTATAGATAGGATCCAGTAATGGAATATGTCCCAATCGTTCTTTTTATCGTCTTTTTTGGTATTGTCCTGTGGACTGGCGTCATTCGCCGCGACAGGCTTGAGACGAGTCTTGAGCAGCGCACCACGCTATTGACGGCCGCAGTGATCTGCGTTTTTGCCGGAATAGCGCAGTTGTTGATGCTTGCGCAGATACCTGTGCTGCTTGGCCTGATCATCATGATCGTGCTCGTGCCAGTCATGGGCGCCGCCTACCGTACGGTTCGCCGTAGGACAGAGGAGCGTCTCTAAAGAGATACAACAGACTTAATAAGAACTAACTAGAGTGCCACCTGTATGCGACAGGATAAGATGGGGTGACGATCTATCGTCGAACCATCATCGCAACACTCTCCATAGTTGCGTAACTATGCTGATGAGCCCAAAAGGGCGAAAGAGTGAAGTAGCGCACGGCAATTAATCCTGCTGTTAGAGTACGCACGATGGTGCTAGTTGTCGCCTGAATGTCGTCGGAACAGTAAGTAGGCGATGGTCGCAAGGACTGCTCCGGAGGCCACTACTGCTGAGGTAATAAGAAGGTTGCCGCCGTCTTCGGCTGGCGTTGCCGTTTCTTGATCTGCTGGGCTACGTACGCTAGCACCGTCGCCGGCAGCAGTCTGGTTCATAGCAGTGTCGCGCGAGTCTGCCGCGTCGTCTTTTTGTGAGTCGGAGATATTTGGATGAGATGACAGGACCGTCGGCGTGCTGATAACTGATAAAAGCTGTTGGATTGGCGTGAGTGGAACGATGAGATCTGGCACTATGATTTCATCCTGATTAATAGCTGGTGGTTCCGTGCCGCCTCCTGGCGATCCGCCGGTTTCATCGTTGGAATCGGGTGGTAGTGGGCTGTCGATAGCTCCTCGGGCGATTGTTCCGCCGCGTGCTACAGCAAAGAGGCTATTGCCATCGCCGGACACGGCAGTGCCTCGCCATTGCTGTTGGCCCTGAGCAGTGGCCTCTGTCCAGGTCGTACCGCTATTGGTTGAGAAGTAGATGTGGCCAGCCGACACGGTTGCTGCTAAGACGGCTCCGTCAGCCGATGAGGCGATTGATTGCCAGTATTTAAGGCCGGAGCCTGCTTGTGCGGTCCATGTGGCGCCACTGTCAATCGATGTATAGATGGCCTCGTTGCTGGTAATAACCGCAAGTTTACTGCCATCGGCTGACGATGTGATGGACGACCAGCCATATTCAGCGAGGCCTGGCAGTGTTGTCCAGGTACTGCCACCATCAGTCGAGCGATAAATGTCAGTACTATCCTCCGAGACGGCAACTAATTTCATGCCGTCGGCCGATGAAGCTACTGATACCCATCCGAGCTCACCATTATCTACCTGTTTCATCCACGTAACGCCACTGTCGGTCGAGACGTAGACGCCGTCATAGTAGGCCGCAGCAACAAGTTTTGTACCGTCAGCTGAAGATGCGACTGACATCCATGACTGCTGTCCGGCTCCTGCTTGCTCTGTCCATGTGGTGCCACTGTCATTTGAGGTATAGAGTGAATAGCCATCAGTACTGGCTACTAATTTTGTACCGTCAGCTGAAGAGGCGACTGACATCCATGCTTGCTGACCAAGACTTGATCGTCGCACCCATGTCGAACCGCTATCTACTGAGGTATACAGATATCCATTTGTGTTAGATGCGGCTACAAGCTTGGTGCCATCGTGCGAACTCGCGATTGTCTGCCATGTGTTTGAGCCCGTGATACTAGCTTCCGTCCAGGCTACTCCGCCATCACTAGATCGATAGACAAAACCACCTTCGACAATTGCTACTAAATTATTCCCATCTGCTGATGAGGCGACTGTATTCCACCATTTTTTGCTTGAGCTAGTCCGCTCTATCCAGGTGACGCCACTGTCGATTGAAACGAAGATATTCTCGTTGTATCCAGCTGCCGTAAGCCTGCTCCCGTCTGTAGAAGAAGCTACGCTCTTCCAATATCTTTGTCCAGATCCGGTTCGTTCTATCCAAGTAGCACCACTATCGGTGGAGGTGTAGATAGAGCCGAGGCGTGCTGCTGCGGCGAGTTTACTGCCATCGGCTGACGAGGTAACCGATTCCCATGTTCGCTGGCCAGCACTTACTCGCTGCGTCCAGCTTGCTCCGCTATCTACTGACGTGTATAGAAAACCATTGAATGTACCAGCGGTGAGTTTACTACCGTCGTCAGAGGAGGTGATAGATATCCAACTTCGCAGGCCAGAAGCGGCTTGTGGTGTCCATGTCGCTCCGCCATCTTGAGATGTGTAGATATAGCCAGTCGATACTCCCGCTGCAAGTTTATTGCCATCAGCCGATGATGAGATCGACCTCCATTGACGTGCACCAGAGTTTGTCTGCTCGGTCCAGTCAAGGCCGCCATTAATTGAGGTGTAGATGAAGCCTCCTGAGTCAGCTGCCGTAAGCTTACTGCCATCAGCAGATGAGGCAACAGCTTGCCAATAGCGATCGCCCGCACTGAGTTGCTTTGTCCAGGTGGCACCACTGTCGGTAGAGGTATAAAGGAAATCGCCATAGGCAGCTGCTATTAACTTTGTGCCGTCTGCTGAAGAGGCGGTAGACTCCCATGTTTGTTGGGTATTGACCGTATCGCCAATGTCACTCCATTGGTAGTCATCGTCTGATGCATTGGCAAAAGGAGTGAGAGTACCTCCTATGATGACGGCGAGCACAACGAGGATAGTGAGGGCACGACTCCTAGTGACCCAAGATGTCTTACGCTTATGTATGCTCAATCTCCGAAAATATGTCGCCATGGACACTACCCCCAATTTACGCTTGCGCTTACTCCTCCTAGTTATAGGTGAGTCGCCGTCTTAATTAAAGTGTAAAAAATACAACCAAAATATGACAACCTCTTACAACTCGGTATGGCTATTGGGATATACTAGTTCTTATGCTTACGACACTTCATACAACTAAAAAGAAATCTTCTAGCCGAAGTGACAAACTATTTGATCGTCTCGTGTTATTTGTGTCTATTCTTTATCCGCTCAGTGCCACACCGCAGTTAATAGCTGTATTTCAGGGTAAGGCGGATGGCGTATCGGTCATATCGTGGATTGCTTTCTTAGTTTGTGCTGGTCTTTTTCTTGCCTATGGCCTACGCCATAAGGTTTGGCCTATGATCCTGTCAAACACACTATGGGTCGTTGTCGATAGTCTGGTTGTTATAGGCATCATGTCGTACCGTATATAATATCCTTGACCAATTGTAAGAATCAGTATTATATAGCTCTATAAATAAGGAGCGATATGTTACATATTGTCAGTGCCGCAGCCGAGCAGCTCAACGCAGTGCAGAAGCGTGACGTCCTCCGCTATCCGCCTTATCCGATCACTCACTTCAATCAGGATGCGTATATATGCAACCAACAAGACGGTATCTTTGCTGTTGCAGATGGCGTCGGATCGCGGCCACATAGTGACCTTGCAGCCAAGGAAGTATTGGCTGCCTTCGTGAAGGTGTTCAGTCATCATGGCTTGCCAGCGACAGCTGAGCAAGCCCGCGAGCGAATTCACGATGGACTGATTGATCGGTTGCAGCGAGCGGCGGCATTAACTCAGGGCGCAACGACACTGACTGGCATGGTTGTAACACCTGATGGTCATGCCACATATATAAGCGCGGGTGACTCACAATTCTTGATTCGTCGACCAGCTCAGATTATCCGTCAAACGAGCGAGCAAACCCTGAAGCAAGAGGTGCCTGGCCAGCAAATACATGGTCTTTATAACTTCTTTGGCATGGTCGATGGCTATGACCCTTATGTACCGCGTCAGCAGCTGACGGCGCTACCAGGCACGATGACGATTAGCCAAGGAACAGAATGGGGATCAGTTAAGCTGCAACGCGGAGATCGTTTGATTCTAGTGACAGATGGTGTGATCGGTGATCGGCCAGATGAACGGTTGAGCGAGCTCGACTGGCTTGGTCTGACGCGTCGGGCGCTCGGAGCTAAAGCCTGTGCACATGCACTGGTGAACTACTCACGAAAAGTAGACGATACGACTGCTGTCGTAGTGGATTACGGAGCGGTGCAGCTAATAGCCTAAATTACCCCTTGACTATTTGCCGAGAAGACTTCACAATAGGTACTAAGAAGTAGTGTAGCTGTGGTTACGTGTGTTCTCTGGTCGGGTGGCACCAAACAGAGAAATGACCATAGTTTAGGGAATCTTCGGAGCCGATTACCCAACTAACAATAATCCAATTGCGAGGAGCATCCATGGCAAAAACCAAGCCTGACGCGGCGAGTAAGCGTGTTTTCTTTACGAAAGACGACACAGCCCTTCCGCTACCAAATCTCATCGCTCACCAGAAAGACTCTTGGCGTGAATTCGTCGAGACTGGTTTGAGCGAAATATTTGCAGAACTTAATCCAATCGAGGACTACACTGGTCAGAAACTCGAACTGCGATTCAAGGAATATGCATTCCAGAGTCCAAAAGTAACTGAAGCTCATGCTAAAGAAAATAATGTTACCTTTGACGCACCACTCCACGCTAACGTCGAGTTGACTAACAAGGTCACCGGTGAAGTAAAAGAGCAAGAGATTTATCTTGGTGATTACCCGTGGATGACTGATCGGGGTACATTCGTTATTAACGGTACAGAGCGTGTTGTTGTCTCTCAGCTTATTCGTTCAGCAGGTGTATTCTTCACAGCTGATGCTGCTGCCGGACGCAATAACTACGGCGCTAAGCTTATCCCAGGCCGTGGTGCATGGCTTGAGTTCGAGACAGCTTCAAACGGCACTATCTACGTAAAAATCGACCGTCGCCGTAAGTTGCCTGTAACGACATTGCTCCGCGCCCTTGGTCACAACAAGACAAGCGAGATTAAAGCTCTCTTTGCTGACGTTGACACTGGTGATGTGAAATATATCGATGCCACCCTCGATAAAGATCCAGCACGTGGATCAAACGAAGCGTTGATTGAAGTGTATCGCCGACTTCGCCCGGGCGATCTTGCGACTGTTGATAACGCTCGCAGCATGATTGAGCGTATGTTCTTCGACTTCAAGCGATTTGACTACAGCCGTGTTGGTCGTTTCAAATTGAACCAACGTCTTGCTCTTGACGTTGCTAACACAACTGAAAACCGTGTTTTCCAAATGAGCGACCTCGTTGCTATCATTAAGGAAATCATTCGTCTTAATAACACTCAAGATCCTGCCGATGACATCGACGCGCTTTCAAACCGTCGTATCAAGCTTGTTGGTGAACTTGTTGCCCGTCAGTTCCGCGTTGGTATGCTCCGCATGCAACGTAACGCAATGGACCGTATGAGCATGAGCGACCTCGAGAGTGTTACTCCAGGTCAACTCATTAATGCTCGTCCAGTTGTTGCTGCGGTCCGTGAATTCTTCGCTAGCTCACAGCTTTCACAGCTTATGGATGAAACTAACCCGCTCGCGGAGCTTTCACACAAGCGTCGCCTAAGCTCTATGGGTCCTGGTGGTCTTTCTCGTGAACGTGCTGGCTTTGACGTTCGTGACGCCCACCCAACTCACTACGGACGCCTATGTTCTGTAGAAACTCCTGAAGGCGCCAACATTGGACTCGTACTTAACCTTGCTACGTATGCTCGCGTTAACGAATACGGCTTCATTGAGACTCCGTACCTTAAGGTAGAAAACGGCAAGGTGACTGACGAAGTTATTTACCTCGACGCTTCACAGGAAATTACTGAAGTTATCGCCGACGCTGGTGCTGAGCTTAACGATGACGGTTCATTCGCTGCAGAGCGTGTGAGCGCTCGTAATGGACTCCTCCCAGAGCAGGTTGATGCTTCAACTGTGACTTACATGGATGCTGCTCACAAGCAGATTCTTGGTTCAACTGCATCACTAGTGCCGTTTATCGAGAAAAACCGTGTTGACCGTTCACTTACTGGTTCAAACATGCAGAAGCAGGCTGTGCCACTTCTTACTCCAGAATCACCAACGGTCGGTACTGGTATTGAGGCTGAACTTGCAAAGAACACGAGCCAATTAATCGTTGCAGAAGCAGACGGTGAAGTTGTTCGTGCTGACGGTGACGAAGTACACGTTAAGTATAAAGACGGTGTAAAGATTTACGAGCTCGTTCACTTTGCAAAGAGTAACGATGATCGTTCAATCAACCAAAAAGTCCGCGTTGAGCGTGGCCAGAAGGTTGTTGCGGGCGATATTCTTATCGAAGGTGCCTCAGTTGCCGACGGTGAACTCGCGCTTGGTCGTGACCTTATGGTTGCCTTCATGCCTTGGGGTGGCTACAACATGGACGACGCGATCGTTCTATCTGATCGCATCGTTAAAGAAGATGCTCTAACAAGCATCAACATCAAGGACTACACAGTTGAAGTTCGTGAAACAAAGCTTGGTCCAGAGATTGTCACACGTGACATTCCAAATGTATCTGAAGAATCACTTCGTCACCTCGATGAAAATGGTATCGTTCAGATCGGTTCTGAGGTAAAAGCCGGCGATGTGCTTGTTGGTAAGATTACTCCAAAGGGTGAGCAAGAGCTCAGTTCTGAAGAGCGATTGCTGCGTGCTATCTTCGGTGAAAAAGCCAAAGATGTTCGCGATACATCACAGCGTATGAATAATGCTGGTGGCGGTAAAGTAGTTGGTGTTAAGATCTTTAGCCGTGAAAACGGTCACGAACTTAAGGCTGGTGTTCTCATGCAGATTCAAATCTTCGTTGCTCAGCTTCGCAAGATCTCTGTAGGTGACAAGCTTGCTGGTCGTCACGGTAACAAGGGTGTAGTTGCACGTATTCTTCCTGCAGAGGATATGCCATTCATGGAAGACGGTACTCCTGTCGACGTGATCTTGAACCCTCTCGGTGTGCCATCTCGTATGAACATCGGTCAGCTATTTGAAACTCACCTTGGTATGGCTGCACGTGCCCTCGGCTACAAAGTTGCAACTCCTCCATTTAACGGTGTAACCGACAAAACTATTAGCGATGAACTTGAAAAAGCCGGTTACAACCGCGACGGTAAAGTTCAGTTGTTTGATGGTCGTGACGGTGAAGCGTTTGAAGAGCGTACGACTGTTGGTGTCATGCACATCATTAAGCTCCATCACATGGTAAGTGACAAGATTCACGCCCGTTCAACTGGTCCATACACAATGGTTACCCAGCAGCCACTCGGTGGTAAGGCGCAAAATGGTGGTCAGCGTTTCGGAGAAATGGAAGTATGGGCACTCGAAGCTTACGGTGCCGCAACAACCCTTCAGGAAATGCTTACAATTAAGTCTGACGATGTTTACGGACGTGCTAAAGCCTACGAATCTATCATCAAAGATGAAGCAATCGTTGGTCCAAAACTTCCAGAGTCATTCAACGTCCTCGTTAAAGAGCTTCAAGGACTCGGCCTCCGTGTTGACCTACTTGATGAGTCTGAAGACGCAATCATTGACGCTGAAATTGTAATCGCCGAAAGCGGTCCTGCCGATAAGACTGTACCTGCACTACCAGTAAGTGATGACGAAGAAATTGAAACAATCCTTGACGAAGCTGACGAACTCGGTGACCTCGAAGATGGTATTTCGATCCAAGATATTGACGAAATTGAAGAAATTAAGGAGGAGGCGTAATAATGAGTCGTATTCTCGCCAATAACGGTATTGCTGACTTTGACGCAGTCCGTCTTGCTGTGGCCAGCCCTGAGGATATCCTCAAGTGGAGCCACGGCGAAGTTACTAAGCCAGAAACAATCAACTACCGTACTCAGAAACCTGAGCGCGATGGTTTGTTCTGTGAGCGTATCTTTGGTCCAGTTAAAGATATTAACCCACATGACAGCAAGCTAAAGGGTGTTCGTTCACGCGAAGCTGCGATCGATAAGAACGGTGAGCTTGTAACCAAGTCTATCGTTCGTCGTGAGCGCATGGCTCACATTAGCCTTGCTGCCCCGGTAGCTCATATTTGGTTCATGCGTGGTACGCCAAGTGCTATGAGCCTCATCCTTGGTATTACTGTTCGTAACCTTGAACGTGTGGCATACTTTGCTACTTATGTCGTACTTTCAGTTAATACTGAAAAGCGTGATCAGTTCCTTTCAGATCTCGAAGCCGAGACTGAAGCTGGCCGCATGGCTATCAAGATGCGTTACGAAAAGGAAGCTGAAGCAGAAGGTGCTGATGTAAAAGCACTTGCTGAACAGCAATCTCGTGAAGTTGAAGAGCTTAACGAAACGTTTAACGTAAAGAAAGCTCAGCTCGATAGCCTTGTTAAAAACTCACTTATGAACGAAGTTGATTATCGTAATCTTCCTGAAGAATACGAAGAGATCATCACTGTTGGTATGGGTGGTACAGCACTAAAGGCGCTCCTTGATGAAGTTGATCTAACGACACTTATCAAAGAACTTTCTGAAGAAGTTGAAACAGCAAAAGGCCAACGCGAAAAGAAACTCCAAAAACGCCTAAAGGTGCTCGAGGGTATGCTTGCTGCTGGTATTAAGCCAAATAGTCTTTGCCTAACAGTTCTTCCTGTGATTCCACCGGACCTACGTCCAATGGTGCAGCTGACTGGTGGACGTTTTGCGACCTCAGATCTTAACGATCTTTACCGCCGTGTTATTAACCGTAATAACCGTTTGAAAAAATTGGTTGACCTTAACGCTCCTGAAGTGATTCGTCGCAATGAAATGCGTATGCTTCAAGAAGCTGTCGATGCCTTGATTGATAACAGTGCCGCTCGTGGCGGTCGTGCTGTGAACGCAACTGGTGGACGTCGCCGTCTTAAGTCAATCAGCGACATGCTGAAGGGTAAGCAGGGTCGTTTCCGCCAGAACCTTCTCGGTAAGCGTGTTGATTACTCAGGCCGTTCAGTCATCGTTGTTGGTCCAAAGCTTAAGATTGACCAGTGTGGTCTTCCGAAGCAGATGGCCCTCGAACTGTTTAAGCCATTTGTTATTAGCTGGCTTCTAAAGGGTGAGCATGCTCACAACATCCGTTCTGCGACTCGTTTGATCGAAGCAGGTGACACACTTGTTTGGGATGCACTAGACGCTGTAATCGAAGGTAAGTACGTTCTCTTGAACCGTGCGCCATCACTTCACCGTCTTTCAATCCAGGCCTTCCAGCCAAAGCTTGTAGAAGGAAAGGCAATTCAATTGCACCCACTCGTTGCTAACGGATTTAACGCCGACTACGACGGTGACCAGATGGCTGTTCACTTGCCACTCTCGAAAGAAGCGCAGCGTGAAGCTCGTGAACTAATGAGTGCGACAAGTAACCTTTTGAAGCCTGCTGACGGTGCGCCAGTTCTTAATATCGGTCAGGACGTTGTCCTTGGTAATTACTACCTTACGTACGAAAAGCCAAGTGCTCAGACTGAAACTCGTAAAGCTTACAGCTCAGTTTACGAAGCTGAAATGGCCTACGATAAGGGCGTGCTCCAACTACAGACTCCAATCCGTGTATACACAAAGGGTGAAATCCGCGATACAACACTTGGACGCGTCTTCTTTAACGAGATTCTTCCAGCTGAGTATCCATACGATAACTCTATTCAGAACAAGAAGCAGCTTAAGAAGGTTCTTGCTAAGATCTTTATCGATTCTGGTGCCGTTATTACTGCGCAAACTGCTGACCGCATGAAAGGCCTTGCCTTCCGTTTTGCAACAATTGCCGCTGTATCAACTGGTAAAGATGACTATATCGAATTTAGCGAAACTGGTGAATTTGTTGCCGAGGGTGATGCTAAGACGGCACTCATCTCTGAACAGTTCGACGACGGTCTTATTACTGAAGAAGAACGCTACAGCTTGACTGTTGGCGCATGGCGAAGTACCGACCGCAAGATCGCTGACTTCTTGCAATCAGAGCTAAAGAACATGGATACAAGTATCTCTGTCATGGTTAACTCTGGTGCTCGTGGTGATATCTCAAACGTTAAATGGGCATCAGCTATGATCGGTATCATGGTTGACTCGGCTAACCGTGAGATTGAGCTTCCGATCCGAAGCAACTATAAGCAAGGTCTTTCATCACTGGAAGCTTTCGTGGCAACCCGTGGTGCACGTAAGGGTCTAATCGACACCGCGCTTAAGACTGCTGACTCAGGTTACCTAACTCGCCGTCTTGTTGACGTGTCTCAGGATGTCTTCACTGTCGCTGACGAAGCTGGTGACGATGAAGGATTTGCGATTCACCGTAGCGAATCTGAGCTTACGATGATCGACTTCTCAAACCGTCTCTTTGGACGTTTCACTGCAGAGGATATTCCTGGCCATATCGCTAAGGACGAGCTCATTACTCGTGCTATCGCGGATGCAATTGAAGCCGACAAAGATATCGACAGCGTGAAGATCCAAAGTGTTCTTTCAACTAAGAACCTTCGTGGTATTCCACAAAAGAGCTACGGTATCGACATGTCGACCGGTGCACTAGTAGCAAACGCTCAGCCTGTCGGTGTTATCGCCGCTCAGTCTGTAGGTGAGCCTGGTACACAGCTGACACTTAAGACCTTCCACAAGGGTGGAGAAGCTGGTGGAGATATCACCCAGGGTCTCCCACGTGTTGAAGAGTTGTTCGAAGCTCGTTCGCCAAAGGGTCAAGCCTTCATGACTGAAGTAACTGGTCTAGTCGACGTATGGGAAGATGGTAAGAAGTATATCGTTCAGGTTACTCCAGCCGCAGGTCATGTCGAGCGCATCGCACTCGAAGGCCGTACGGTAACCGTGAAATCTGGCAGCAATGTTAAGGTTGGTGATGTACTTGCAACAGGTGAGAGCGAAAGCAAGCCACTTGTCGCACCATTCGACGGCGTACTTGAAGTTGCCGAAGACACGCTCGTACTTGCAGCAAACGCAAGCGCACCTGTTCGCTACGAAATCCCAGGTACAATGCAGTTAGTCGTGAGCGCAAACGACAGCGTAGAAGCTGGTGATCGTTTGACAGCTGGTTCATTGAACCTACACGACCTGATGCGCCTTAAGGGTACAGAAGCAACACAACGTTACATCGTGAACGAAGTGCTTCGTATCTACGCGGCACAGGGTCAAGACGTTGCCGACAAGCACCTTGAGATCATCGTTCGTCAGATGTTCAGCCGCGTACAGATCGAAGATCCAGGTGACGGTACATTCGTTACTGGTGATATCGTGTCTAAGGCTGCTGTCGTTGATATGAACGCTGAGCTTGTTGCCGAAGGCAAAGAGCTTGTGGGCTACACTCAATTGCTCCTTGGTATTACCAAGGTATCAATCTGGAGTGACAGCTTCCTATCTGCTGCGTCGTTCCAGGACACAACTCGTGTGCTAATCAACGCTGCAACAAGCGGTCGCGTCGACCGTCTCCATGGCCTTAAGGAGAATGTGATCATTGGTCGCAAGATTCCTGTAGGTACTGGTGCTGAAGGCTACCGCCACGAAGACGATGATCTTGAAGAAGACATCGCCGAAGATCTCGAACTAGCTGCCTAGGCAGTTCAAAGATCGGCTCTGCAATACCCCTGTTCGAAAGAGCAGGGGTATTGCTTTTTTTGTAATTTTATGATATTATCACATTGTCTTGAAATCAATCGTTTTGGCTCCTCGTGGGCCGACTGATAGCAGGAAGGATATAGCGTGACAACTGTCTTATTGAAAGCAGGTGCCGTTATGAACGATGAAGTGCAACGGCTCAGGAATGTGGCCGTACAGTATTTCTCCGACATGCATGTTGAATACGTGGTTACGTGTGATGGTCGAGAGGCCATCGAACGTGCCCGGATTCTCAATCCTGAACTCGAAGTAGCAACAACAGATCGGGAGTTGGATGACGCATTGGTCATGGCGCTTGCGCGCTGTCCAATGCCAACGCTCAAATCATTGCAGATTCGCAGGGTGCTCGCCGACGTCCGTCGGTGCGCAAACAATCAGGCATAGGAGAAAAACATGGGAATCAAGGGAAGCAAAATTGCAGAAGACAAGGCTATCGTTGCCGAGGCGAAGAAAGAATTTGGACACCTGAGCGAACAGCTCCGGAATGCCGAGTTCCTCAAGCAGGCAACTGCCGCACTTCGAGCACTTGCTCTGGAGCTCGCGGCGACGAACCCCAATGTTTGCGACAAGATACTTCGGTTCCAAAAGAAGCACAAACTAGCCGGCATTTAGCCGTCACTGCCCTAAAAAGGCAACCAAGCCCGTTGGAAAAGGCCCGTTGAGTTCAGCTCAACCCGGAGCCCATTCGACGGGCCTTTTCTTTTTGCAATTTACTACTTGAAAATCACTTTAGAGAGGATTATTCTATATATAAGCACGGTAATTCTGCAAGAAACGCCGAGTGATACAGACAGAAGATACACAAATCTGGGGAAGGTGACAGTGATGTCTGAAACTGCATTTCTTGACAAAGAAACGCCCGAGGCTGTTCGTGAGGAAATCACTCGCGTACTGGCTATTGAGCAGAATGCAAGACAGTATTGCGAAAACGGCCGCACAGACAAAGCGGTGGCAATGCTGCGCGAGGACTATCCTCACGTGGCGTTCAAACTGGACATGTATTCGGTCAACGGCGCCTGCGTCTAGTACCTGTCTGGCTTGAGCCTGGAAGGAGCCCGCGAAGTAACTTCGCTTGAGCCCTTCCGGGCTCCTTTCATATCTTGAAATATATCATTATATCTGTTATGCTGATTGGTGAGTTTCCTCTCTAAGGATTATCAGGTGATTGAATGTGTACTCACCAGATGAACGCCCTAGGGAATGACATAGCGAGGCGATGCTGAAGCCAGACTATACGAAAAGAGATACATCTTATCTCGACAATAAGTGAAATAACAGGAGTTTTAATGCCAACAATCAATCAATTGGTACGAAAGCCTCGCAAGATTGCTAATAAAAAAAGTAAATCACCTGCGCTCGGCCGTATCCACAATGCACTAAAGACTCGTTACTACGATCAAGATGCTCCACTAAAGCGTGGTGTATGTATCAAAGTAACGACAAAGACGCCAAAAAAGCCTAACTCAGCACTTCGTAAAGTTGCTCGTGTTCGCTTGACTAATGGTCAAGAAGTTTGGGCATATATTGGTGGCGAAGGTCACAACCTCCAGGAGCACGCTGTTGTGCTCGTACGTGGTGGTCGTGTGCCAGATCTCCCAGGTGTTCGTTACCACATCGTTCGTGGTGCGCTCGACCTTCAAGGAGTTGCAAAGCGTCAACAAGGCCGTTCTAAGTACGGTGCTAAGAAGGAAGATAAGTAATGCCTCGTAAAGTCACTAAATCACTACAACGCGTTCCATCACCTGATCGTAAGTATCAGAGTCCAATGGTGCAACGCCTTATCAACAAGTCTATGCTTGATGGTAAAAAACTTGTTGCTGAACGCGCAGTATATACTGCACTTGAAGTAGCAGCTAAGAAGCTCGATTCAGAAGACCCACTTGCGGTATTCGAACGCGCTCTTAAAAATGTTTCACCAAACTTCGAAGTTAAGTCTCGTCGTGTTGGTGGTGCAAACTACCAGATTCCATTCCCAGTTGCTGGTCACCGTCAGCTGCACTACGCATTTAGCTGGTTGGTACAGTCTGCACGTGCTCGTAAAGGTATTCCATACTCTCAGCGTCTTGCGCTTGAGATCATCGATGCTCACAACGAAGCTGGTGCTGCTTTCAAGAAGAAAGAAGACACTCACAAGATGGCCGAAGCAAACCGTGCTTTTGCACACTTTGCTCGTTCATAGTAACGACCGTACATCTGCAAAAACCTCCGCATATTGCGGAGGTTTTTTGTTTATAAGTAATTGTTATATAGTATGAGTACAAAGGAATTGTAATGACCGAGCGCGACCCTGGCGACTACTCCCCGGAACGAAGTAAAAAACTACTCCCGTCTGAAGAGATGTTTATTCAGGCACGTCAGGCACAACGAGAGATCGCCGCTCAGGTGCTTGGCATTGATGAGCTCTATGCACTTGCTAAGGCTCGTTGTAAAGAGCTAAATGACACCGCTCAGCAGGCAGCATTGATTGGCGAGAAAATTTCTGTCGAAGCAGACCAGGTCGTAGTAGTGAATAACGTTCACCAAAAGTATGAAAGTCAGCAGATTGACGGCAGCGAACCGGATGAGATTGACCGGCTAGAGAGGCTGAGTGGTAATTTTGCCGGGTATGGCTACTATATCACGCCGCAAGATGGCGGCTACAGATGCACGCTTGGTGCAAAGATTATTACGGGGTACGACCGGACATTACCATTCTCCGAGGCCGCTGCTGTAGCATTTTGTCCAGTGGGCGAATCATGGCCGGAATTTAATCGCGAACACAAAGATCACGCGCTAGAAGATGTGCGGGCAGCGCTACGGGAGGCTATCGATGCTGTCGATTGGCAATCTGTCGAGACGCTGACGGCATTAGATGTTGCTTATGCTATTGCTGATATTGATAGGCTGATGACGAGTAGGACAATCGAAGATGTTGGTTTTCTTACGAACCTCTCGCTAATGGTGCCACTACTTCTAAAGCAGCTTGAATCTGTACCCGATTCGGATCTGATCACGGCACATCTACTCGAGTTGCTATCGATTCAATTGGAGTTGCCGCAAAAGCTTCATATCAGTGCTCGTAAATCTCGCAGCCCAATTGGTACATCGACGGGATGGATGGTCTCGATGGACCCGACCGGGAAACTTCAGGAGCTATCTGAATTCGAAGCGCATTTGATTATGGCACCGGCCACGTATCGTTCTGAGTTATTTCTGATCGGGATGCACGACGAACGAGCGACACAGGTGGCACTTATTGATATTGTGTCAGTGCGTACGGCAACCCTCTAAGGATAGGGTGCTCTAGAGAGATATTGGTATGTGAGGCAAATCACAGTCAATTGTAAACGGGTACGATATGCTACGGCTAGGTAACTAACAAGGAGTCGTATATGAAATTCATTTCTTCAAAAGTTCACGGTATTCTCGATTATGTTGTGGCGGTTGCATTGTTCTTTGCTCCAGTGCTGTTCGGCTTCCAATCGGTGGGTGGAGCAGCGGTCATTGTGCCGATGGTGCTCGGTATTATATTAGCGATATATAGCCTCTGCACACAGTATGAACTCGGTGTCTTTAAGGTGCTTGATTTTCAGTACCACCTAGCAATTGACGTACTGGCGGCTGTCTTTCTCGCGGTATCACCGTTTCTCTTTGGCTTTATCGATCAAGCAGCCAATGTCTGGTTACCGCACATTATTGTCGGTATTGCCGTTATTCTCGTGGTTATTTTTTCAAAACCCGTCCCCGCGTCGAGCCCGACTGCAGCATTCTAAGGAGTTATTTTGGAGAAACTAAACTGTCCCCTGGAGGGGCAGTTTTTATATAGCATGATATCTACGATACTATAAGAGTATAATGATGAGTACATTTGCCGCATTGCAAACATCCGCAGATCGGGCAGCCAGGCGTCTATTGGGCTGCGTTCTTGAACTTCGCATCGACGGTACTATTGTACGAGTACGTATTGTCGAAACGGAGGCATATGACCAATCCGATGCAGCCAGCCATAGTTACCGAGGCGAGACGGAGCGAACCAGGGTAATGTTTGGGCCTGCTGGACATCTTTATGTGTACTTTACTTATGGGATGCATTACTGCTGTAATGTCGTTGTGGGCGCTAGAGGCGAGGGAGCAGCAGTGCTTATACGAGCGGTTGAGCCACTAGAAGGTGAGGAGTATATGAGCCTGCGAAGAGGTAAGTCGGGGAGGGATATAAGCAACGGACCAGCGAAACTATGCCAGGCTCTTGGTGTAGACAAGGTCCTAAATGGTCACAATCTCGGCGTGCCTCCATTGCTGCTTATTATGCGGCCGCCGCTACCCAGTAATCAAATTGTTCAGACGACGCGTATCGGCATACGCCAGGCACAAGATGTACCGTGGCGATTTTATATCAAAGATAATCCGTACGTGTCAAAATAGTGGGTATATATTGCATTAGTGATTTGGGTACGCTATAAATTAAGTAAATGGCGATAACTATCTGCGCGGGATGTAGCAACTAGTATGACAGTTCAACTGGATGCTTTCTCGCGCGAACAGTTGAACATTGGCTTACCACCGCGTGATGTATGGCTCCATTCGCCAGAAAAGGATGGCTTAATCCCGACGCCGCGTGACGATCGAGGTCTTGTGGATGTGCCTTTGCTCATCGATACTCTAAAGGCAACGGTTGACCCAGCATACGACTGGCTATCGGGATTTAGCGACGATCATCATGAGTATTGGCCAAAGGCTGATTATGTCAATGATCCGACGATGTACGCTAATCCTCATGAGTTTAGAAATCAAATGTCAAATCGCCTGGATGGTCCTTGTGTGTTTCATCGATGGCTTCACAGAGTTACTGAGCCTCCAGTGATGCCGAGCCAAGAAGTGATGCATTATTGTATTAAAGCTGAGCGTGCCATGGGCTCACTGGCGGTGCACATCTCTTCAACTAAGTGGCTGATGAAGAAGAGTGGACTTCCGAAGTCACATGTTCACGAAGGCGTGAATCGCCGACTTGATAACTTTATACGTGAACTAGACAAAGTTAAAGAATTGCCACCTGAATTCCAGCCGATTGATCTGAGTGATTACCGGGCGGATGATCTTGAAGGAATGTTGCGGCTCGAGCGGACAATCGGTCGCCGAAGTTTGAAGCTGGCGATTACATCTCCTGATTTGCAGCGTGTCGCCTAGTGGTATAATAGATGTATGCCAACATTTTCTTTTGATATAGTTTCTGAATATGACAAAGCAGAGATGAACAACGTCTTCGCGCAAGTGGAGCGTGAAATGAGCAATCGCTATGATTTTAAGGGCACTCCGGCTGCTATTGAGTGGCTCGGTGATAAGGCTGGTTTTAAAATTATTGGATCGGGTCAATGGCAGTTGGATGCCGTACTTGACGTTATCCGTAAGAAACTTTCTTCACGCGAGCAAAGCTCAAAGGTGCTCGACCTCTCTAAAGATCCAGTCGAAAGCAATTTAAAATCGACTTGGGAAATTCCATTCAAACAGGGTCTTTCGCAGGACAACGCTAAGCTAATCACCAAGAAGCTTCGCGATGACGCACCGAAGGTAAAGGCGCAGATTCAAGGAGATGCTGTTCGTGTTACAAGCTCAAGTAAAGATGAGCTTCAGCAGGTGATTCAGCTTCTTTCAAATGTCGACTATGATTTTGCCTTGCAGTTTATCAACTATCGTTAAAGAATAGTAAGCTGAGCTTTATTGAGGCTGTAGGTGATTGGTGTCCTGGTGCGGCTTACTTCTCCGTCGTGGGATACAGATATATATCTATGTCGTGAGGTGATCGTAAGTGTAGTTGTTGTGAACGCGACAAAGTCATCCAGTGTGTCTAGCTTTCCGACAAGGGCGTGCGCAAAGGTTCTTACGAGTGCCCATCTTGTTCGTGAATTTAAGACGTATACCGACAGTATGCCACCGTCGAGTTGAGTTCGTCCCTCTGGCCCAAACTTGTCGAACTTGTAGTCATTGTTGCCTACAAATAGAAACGGAGTCTTTATGTGCTGATCATTGATCATGATGTCATAGGTTCGGTACCTTACGAGCGCACGTATGCTGCCAACAAGAGCTGCCGGCCATTTACCAAGTCTATCTTCAAGTCGTCTGCGTGCATGGAGTGAAGCTGGGTAGAGACCGATACTTGAATTATTAATAAAGAATAAGTTATTAACCGTGCCGATATCAATAGATCTCGGCACGGCTTTTTGTAGGTTGGCGATTGCCGTTTCAAGATCTTGGTCAATACCAAGATCTTTAGTGAAATGATTTAATGTGCCACCTGGTAGCGGGATTAGTACGGTATTCGTGCCTGCGATAAGTCCCGCAACGGAGCTGATTGTACCGTCGCCACCGATAACTGCAATATGGCTACTGGTTTCGATGGCAATAGTTACCTCTGCTTCAAAGCCTTTCTTGATGGCAATGCTTTTTGAGATTTCAATATCGTGTTGATTGAAAATTGTAAGCAGCTGAGCTAACGTGCGCGAACTGCCCGATTTGGGATTGTAGACAAGAGTAACTTTCATTATAAGATTGGTCGAATGAAATAAATAATAACAAACAGCCCAAGTGCTCCGAGTGCCCATCCACCAAGAACGTCGCTAGCAAAATGGGCACCGAGATAGATTCGAGATAGTCCAATTGATAGGATAAGTAGACCAAGAAGCACGGCGACGATGCCGCCCCATGGCCCTGGGAGTGTATGAAATGCCAGGTAAGCTAGTAAGCCATAGACAACCATTGAACCGGCACTGTGACCACTAGGGAAACTATAGCTATGTATGAGCATCTCTTCAACGTAACTAGTTTCAGGGCGTTCTCGTTGGAAAACGAGCTTCATTAAGGCATTTGCACCGATAGTTAAGGTAGCAG
Organism: Saccharimonadales bacterium (SeqCode); assembly: GCA_049295575.1. Classification (GTDB taxonomy): domain Bacteria; phylum Patescibacteriota; class Saccharimonadia; order Saccharimonadales; family Saccharimonadaceae; genus UBA6022. Next base: position 452,580 of record JBAQQX010000002.1, on the reverse strand, counting down.
CCCCACCGGCAACCCATAGACGGGTATTAGACTGCATAATGCCCCAGCCGATAATTAATGCGCTAATCATTAGGGTAATAATAGGCAGTCCAAGGAAGCTTACTGTATGCATGTAGCCATTAAGCCAGTGTGGCCATTGAGCAATGTAGGCATTTATCTTTGTATCGAATGTGCTGATGTAAGTACGCATTACATCTATCATAGCAAAATCTGTTTACTAATGGGGCACAGAGGTATATAGTTTTTGAAAACATACTCGCTAAATAATCAAGTGCAAGAGTGAGAATCGTATGAGTGAATATGAACCTGTAGTGCAACACAGAACAGTTGAACAATTACTCTTCGACAACAGAGTGGTGATTGACGAGATTTTAGGCGAGAATCATCATCTTGGCAGCCCCTTGATAGATGAGGCGAACGAGGCGCGAACCGCCAAGTCATTTGAGTACGTTCGTTTTATGACAATAGTGTTTGATTGTCAGTCTGATGACGATAGACGAGCGGTCTACGAAGCAATTAATTTTGCGTCCGTGATTGGCGGATTGGCGGGTAGACAACTCGATAGTGTTGACGCTCGGTATGATTATTTTCTCGAGATGGCCACTCAGACTCGCGAGGAACTATATGAAAAGATCGTTCAAGCTACGGCCGGCTATATGCAGAGCAACAATACGATGCGCGCACTCATGGATTCCTATATGCCGGAATATCCAAATGAAATCACTGCGGCTATCGCCTATACTGTAGCGGCACTAACATTTATGCAGATGGAAGATAAGATATATACGAAGAATCGTGAAGTGATCGATGCATTTCAGGAAGAGCTGCAGAATTGGGACGGTGTATTGCCTGGCAATGAATGAGATTCCTCTCTATTCAAAAGGGCGGTTTTTTGGTATAATAGCAGGGATGAGCTATTTTTTATGTCAAAAATTAGCAATGGAATAATTAAGCAATAAAGGAAGACACACCCCTATGGCACAAAAAAACGTCCCGCTAAAGGACTTTCGTAACATCGGTATTATCGCGCATATTGATGCCGGTAAGACCACTACTACTGAAGGTATTCTGTACCGTACTGGTATTAATCACAAAATTGGTGAAGTCCGTGGTGAGGGCGATGGCGCAACTACCGACTGGATGGCCCAGGAGAAAGAGCGTGGTATCACGATTACTTCTGCTGCTGTTACATGTTTCTGGAAGGGTCATAAGATCAATATCATTGATACTCCAGGCCACATCGACTTCACGGCTGAAGTTGAGCGTTCACTCCGTGTGCTTGACGGCGCGGTGACTATCTTTGACGGTAAAATGGGTGTTGAGGCTCAGTCTGAGACTGTATGGCGCCAGGCAAACAAGTACGGTGTGCCACGTATTTGTTTCATTAACAAGATTAACCAAACTGGTGGTGACTTCTATAAATCTCTTGAAAGCATCCACACTCGTCTTTCAAAGAACGCACTTCCTGTTCACTTGCCAATCGGCTTCGAGAAGGATATCAACGGTGTCATTGACCTCGTTGAAATGAAGGCGTACACATACAGTGACTACACCGACAAGCAGCTTGTCGAAGGTGAAATTCCTGCTGATATGGTTGAAAAATCAAAGAACGCTCGTAGTCTTCTCGTTGAAGCTGCTGTTGAAGCTGATGATGAATTGTTCGAACGCTTCTTGGAGCAGGGTGAAGAATCTATCTCTGTTGAAGAACTAAAGGTAGCTCTACGCAAGCGTGTACTTGCTGGTGACTTCTTCCTCGTATCTGGTGGTGATGGCCGTGGTGTGATCGTTGAGAAGCTTCTCGATATCATGACCGACTACCTCCCGAGCCCACTAGACGTCGACGCCATCTGGGGCAAGAACCCTAAGACTGGTGACGAAGTTTCACGTAAGCCTGATGAGTCAGAGCCAACAGCAGCACTTGCGTTTAAGCTCGCAACTGATCCATTTGTTGGTAAGCTGATCTTCGTGCGTGTTTACTCAGGTCGCCTTACTGCTGGTAGTTACGTGTTAAACACTACAACTGGCGAAAAAGAGCGCGTTGGACGTATCGTTCGTATGCACGCCGACAAGCGTGAAGAGATTGATTCAGTTGGCGCTGGCGACATCGCAGCAGTGGTAGGACTAAAGGGTACCTTTACCGGACATACACTTACCGAACCTGCACACCCGATCGCTCTTGAATCTATTACATTCCCAGACCCGCCAGTATCGATTGCTGTTGAGCCAAAGACAAAAGCTGACCAGGAAAAAATGGGTATCGCATTGCAGCGTCTTGCTGAAGAAGATCCTACATTCCGTGTTCACACTGACGAGGAAACAGGTCAGACGATTATGTCAGGAATGGGTGAGCTTCACCTAGATATCCTTATTGATCGTATGAAGCGTGAATTTAACGTTGAGGCAAACATTGGTGAACCACAGGTTGCGTTCCGTGAATCAATCAAGGGTACTGCTGAAATGCAAGGTAAGCATGCTAAGCAGTCTGGTGGACGTGGACAGTATGGTGACGTATGGATCCGATTTGAACCAAACGAAACTGGTAAGGGCTTTGAATTCTTCGACGAAATCAAGGGCGGTGTTGTTCCTCAAGAATACCGCAAGCCAGTTGAAGCTGGTGTGCGTGAAACTCTCGACGGTGGTGTTATTGCCGGCTACCCAGTCGTAGATGTCAAAGCGACACTTTACGACGGTAGCTACCATGATGTTGACTCAAGCGAACTTGCCTTTAAGTTGGCAGGATCTCTTGCGGCTCGTGACGGTATTAAAGCTGCAAAGCCAATCCTACTTGAGCCTGTCATGAAGGTAGAAGTCACAACTCCAGAAGAGTTCATGGGTGATATCATTGGTGACCTTAACTCTCGTCGCGGTCGTATTGAATCTATGGATGATCTTATGGGCGGCGCTAAGCTAGTGCGAGCTATCGTTCCACTTGCGAGCATGTTCGGCTACACTGGTGACATTCGCTCAATGAGCCAGGGACGTGCTGCCTCTACTATGGAGCTTGCGCAATACGAAGAAGTTCCACCAAACGTTGCACAGGAAATTATCGAAAAACGCGCAAGCAAGTAATCGATATATCTTACAAAAAACCACCTCGTTTCAGGGGTGGTTTTTTGATGTATAAATGAGTTGACGTCACGGCATAGTAGGCATATAGTGTAGGTACTATGCGGATGCATAGGACGTTCAAGAGACGGGACGCGAGATATGCCTCAACATTCAAGGCTAGATATTGATCGAAGTCATGCACCATTGGTGTGTCGACTGGCGAACGATAATTCCGGCGCCGCTATTGCGCTAATCGACCTTCTGCGCCGCGGAAGGAAGCTTGGTGCACCGGTCAGTAGTGATACTGCATGGTGTTTGAAGATGCTTGATACACTGGGCATCTATGGAGCTGACCTCTACACACTGTGGGGTGACGTTTGTTGCCGCAGTGTCGATCAGATGTGTTTGCTTCTAAGGGCTTGTCATGAAGGGAGCGACGGTGTAAGCCGCGAAACTATCATGCAAGCTATCGCTTGTTGTACTCAAAGTGCTGCTTCTCAAGGGAGAGTGCAGTCGGTCTCGGAAGTACCTGGTCTCTGAGATATCGGTTGGCCGTGCTGGGCAGTCAACCGATATATAAATCTACCGCCGTGATGGCGGTATAATTTTGTCATTGACTAGTCTACAACTAGTAGTATACTTATAGTTACGATGATAGAGAATCGAACATATAGCGAGCAAGTCGTTGACGCCTGGGAAGAGACTTATAAAAAAGGACTCCTTACTTTTTGGATCCTACTTGCGGTGTATCGAGGACCAAAGCACGTTCGCCAGATTAAGCAGTATATCGAGGAGGAAATACCGACAAATCTTACCGTTGACGAAAAGAGTCTGTACCGTTCAATTACACGCTTTAAGAAAATGAATTTACTCACGAGTGATCAGGTTCCGAGTCGGAATGGCGGTCCCGCCCTGAAAGTCTACAGCTTGGCACCGCCGGGCGAGCAGGCGCTTAAATTATTTTACGCCCGCAATATTGAAACTATATTTTTATCCAAAGAATTTCATAACGAAGTAAAGGAGCTAAGAAATGAAAGCAACTAAAAAAGAAGGGAAGCTAAGCGCTAGTGTTAAAGTAACGCGTGCAGCCTGGCGTGTCATGATGCTTGATAAAGAGGTGATTGGTATCGCCGCTATCAGTATGACTGTCAATATGATCGTGTTTGCTGCCTATGTTTGGGTCGGCATCTTTCTTGTACCGAGTGTATTCTTTGTCGACTCCAGCCAGCCTTGGTCGTTTGACTGGAAGTACTACATTGTATTGGCACTGTATTTCATGACGACTTATTTTGTGACCAACTTCTTCAGTGGAGCGATTTCGCATGCTGCCTTTCGACGTTTTGAGGGCGAGAACCCGACGGCCAAAGAGGCATTAACCGCTGCGCGACGTAAAGGATGGGTGATCTTTAAGTATAGCGGTCTGCAGGTAACTGTCGGACTGATACTTAATATCCTGGCGGAGCGTGTACCTTTTGCTGGCAAGATTGCCGTGTGGCTGGTCGGCGCAGCCTGGAGCGTGGCGTCAATGTTCTCAATCCCACTCATTATGAGTAGTAACGAGACAAATCCTCTTAAGGTGGTAAAGAAATCCGCCAAGACGTTTATCGATATTTGGGCCGAGAGTGTGTTTATCGGCATTACCTTGGGTATATTGAGTATTATTGCGACTATCGGAACGATGATCGTGGTATTCGGTCTCTTTGCTGCAGCCGTTGCTTTTGAGTCAATTAGTCTTGCTGTCGTAGCGGCGCTGGTTTTCTTTGCGGCTGCTATAGGCATCGCACTATTGAGCTATACACTCCAGCAAATTGTCATGACGGCAGCCTATTACTATGCGGCTACAGGAAAACTGCCAACTGGCTTCGACGAAGAGTTAGTTCGATCAATGTTCCGTCCGAAGAAGAAATGGCTGAGCTAGATGTTAATTGCATATATTAATATTATATGTTAAAGTATGTATACTCGCGACAACCGTCGATCGAGTACCGCTAGGTTAATTAGTAAGGGGAACTAATGAGTTCTGAGGTCTTGGAGCGTCAGCTTGAAGAACAGCACGAGGTACGCATGTTGTACATCAGCCCGCTCGATCCTGATTGTCTCCGGGTCATCGAAGGCGCCGCTGAAGGTGTTGCCGAAAGACTCAACAAAGAAGAAGGCTGGGTCCGGGGCGAACGAGCTGAGTGTTTGCGAGGTGGAAGCCCGAAGAAGACCGAAATGGTCAACCTTCATCCGCTTGATCCTCCAGGCTCCGGTGCGGGAAAAGGCAAGCCTGCCTATGCTCTCACCAAGCTCGGCAAGCTCTACAGCCGCTATGGTCAGGATCGCCCCTGGGCACCTGTCAGACTCCAGTCGATGGATCTCATGGAGCGTAAGCGCCTCGAGGTTCTTCTCGGTCTCAACCTGAGAAGCTACTAGCGAAGACCCCGTCGTCCTTTTAGGATGGCGGGGTTGCTACTTTTAACGGCTATTGATTATAGGCTTTCTCGAGCGCTTTAATATCAAGTTTCTTCATTTTTAGCATCGCCTCTATGGCTTGAGCTGAGCGCTCCTGGTCGGGACTACTAATGAGCCGTGAGAGAGCGGTCGGTACGACTTGCCACGATACGCCAAATTTATCTTTCAGCCAACCGCACATCGATTCTTCGCCGCCATCCGCGGTCAGTGCGTCCCAGTAGTAATCGATCTCCTTTTGGTTTTTGCAGCTGACAAAGAACGAGACAGCTTCATTAAAAGTGAACTGTGGCCCACCGTTAAGGGCAATAAATTCTTGGTCCTCGAGTTGAAAAACGATCGACATGACGTTGCCTTCGTAACTCGGGCCAGCCTTGCCATAGCGCGCAATAGATATGATACGAGAATTTTTAAAGATAGTAGAATAAAATTCGACTGCATCTTCCGCGTTGTCATCGAACCATAAGTACGGGGTGATCTTTTGCATAAGAGTACTCCTTTCGCCTTAGGATGTGTACTTCCATTATAGCAAGATAGCGCTGTGATTGTCTTGGAGAAGGGTGGCCATTGACAATAGTAAAAATGAGTATAGAATATGAACAAAATACTAGCAACGGAGTCATGTAATGGAGCAGTCAGCAGAAAAAATCCCTATTCCCCTCGAGCACGTCCATGGTATGACGGAGTATTTCAATGCTTTGAGACGCTCCAGCGATGACTATGCTAGTCTTATTCTGGCGTCTGACGATCTGTTTAAATGCTATTATGAAGTGTCGGATGCAACTGTCCTTCGAGCTCGTGCTACTCGCGACGAGATACCTGATTTTGATTTTTATGAGGCGGATAAGCAACAGGCACTTGAGCAATTCTTTCTTCTTCCATTGAGGCAGTTTGGGTCATTTGTTGATGAGACCTATCCATTTACGACCGCAAAAGAGTGGTATGACCGAACAGTACAGTCGGTCCTTCACGACACCAGCGACCATACCGATAATTGTATGGTGATATCGTACAGGGAATTGCCAAGCAAGTGTAGTAAGAGTATTCAATGCCCGAGGAAGGTCGTGTCGCAGCTTTTGACAGAACCGGCGAGTCAACCTTGTTTTGATGAACTGGGCTATGCTATTGATTTTGAAAATCAGACACGGCTAGTTGATATGAAACTTGCCACAGCCAAGAAGCATAATCTTGAGTCATCCATGACCACACTAGTATACTCAGAACGTTTCCATAAACTTGCAGCCCTAGCTCTTGAGCAGGGTCGCTAAGTCGCTACACAGGGATAGATAAGGTAATAGAGAAGTAGATCTATAGCATCGATAGATAAATGATGAAGTACCGTTATCTTAAAAACCCTTTACGAACCTCTCGAAACGCTGTATAATTAAGCGCATACGTCGTGGAGCTTTTGCTAGCTACGCGCGAAAATAATTAATCAGGAGAACCACATGGCAGATTTCGATCGAACCAAGCCTCACGTTAACGTTGGTACTATGGGCCACGTCGACCACGGTAAAACAACTTTGACAGCAGCGATTACTCACGTACTTGCAAAGCGCCTTCCAAGCTCAGTCAACCAACCTCGTAACTACGAAGATATTGACAACGCTCCAGAAGAAAAAGCACGTGGTATTACCATTGCATCTTCACACCAGGAATACGAGTCAGAAGCACGTCACTACGCACACGTTGACATGCCAGGACACGCCGACTACGTTAAGAACATGATCACAGGTGCTGCTCAGATCGATGGTGCTATCCTTGTGGTTGCAGCTAACGATGGTCCACTTCCGCAGACTCGTGAGCACGTACTTCTTGCAAAGCAGGTTGGTGTGCCTAAGATCGTTGTCTTCCTAAACAAGATGGACCTTGCTGATCCTGAGCTAGTTGAACTAGTTGAAATGGACATCCAGGAACTTCTTGCTAAGAACGGTTTCGACGATGCTGCTCCAATCATCAAGGGTTCTGCTACTAAGGCTCTTGACGGTGACGCTGCTTCAGAAGACGCTATTATGGAACTCGTTGCTGCTCTTGATAGCTACGTTCCAGAGCCAACACGTGATCTTGACAAGCCATTCCTTATGCCTATCGAAGACGTTTTCTCAATCAAGGGTCGTGGTACTGTTGCCACTGGTCGTATTGAGCAGGGTATCATTAAATTGAACGACCCAGTCGAAATCGTTGGTATCAAAGCTACTCAGAACTCAGTTGTTACTGGTATCGAAGCTTTCAAAAAGAACCTTGACCAGGGTCAAGCTGGCGATAACGCTGGTCTTCTCCTTCGTGGTATCGAGCGCGAACAAGTTGAGCGTGGACAGGTTCTTGCGAAACCAGGTTCAGTTAATCCACACACAGAGTTTGATGCTGAAGTATACATCCTAAAGAAAGAAGAGGGCGGTCGCCACACTCCTTTCTCAAAGGGTTACAAGCCACAGTTCTACTTCCGTACTACTGATGTAACAGGTGAAGTTGAACTTCCAGCTGACAAAGAAATGGTTATGCCTGGTGACACTTTGACTTTCAAAGTTAAATTGCTCGCTCCAATTGCCATGGAACAGGGTCTAAACTTCGCTATTCGTGAAGGTGGCCGTACTGTTGGTGCTGGTGTTGTTACAGCAATCACCAAGTAATTAGATCTCTAATTACTCAAAGAACCCCGAGAAATCGGGGTTCTTTTGTTATAAAATATATAGGCAAGAGGAGAGATTATGCTGCACTACCGAAAAACAAAACACAAATATAATAACCACCGAAAGAAAGATGCAATCAAACCCCAGTGTCCGTTTTGCTCAATTTCCAGTAGAGAGAAAGTGCTTGCAGAAAATGACACAATGTTTGTTGTTCCAAATCGTGTTTCGTACGACATGTTCGAAGGTCGGCGCGTGACAGATCACGTCATGGTTATTCCTAAGAAGCATCGAAGAGGTTTCGGTGACTTTACCCCGGAAGAGCGCAATGATGCAATGCTGCTCATCGGTCAGTATGAAACGATGGGCTATAATGTGTACGCTCGTGGTGTTGATAGTCCGAGTCGCTCGGTGGAGCACCAGCATACGCACCTTATCAAACTTTATGATAAGCCGTCGAAACTAGTTATCTACTCTGAAAAACCGTACGTATTAATTGATTTCTAATTATTAGTATTGAGCTGTATATAGGTTTGCTTGGCAAGACATATTTTCTCGTTCACAAAAGAGTCAATTCATATTAACTACTTTGTGAATGAGGACAGAAAGTGTGCCCCCATCCATGTATGAAGAGTATAGGTAACACGGCCGCTACACGAGAGTAAGTCGAATAAGCGGAGTGTTGAATACACCTTCGAATGTCGCTTCGGCCTGTACGGCTATTGGCGACGACATGGTGCGTGCGATGTGTGGTAGTGCTTGGGCCAGCATATGACAGACGAGTTCACGCTGCGGTGCGTCACGTACTGTAGCGTCCAACAGTAACCTGTTGTCGCGGCAATAGATGCGAAGCGTTGCGTCATCCGTCAACCGTTGTGTCATAGCGACACTGTCGGCCTTGAAGCCACTGCGGTAGTTGGCCTGTGCCTGGTCGATCATAGCGGGCAACATGAAGCAGCGTACGAAATCGAGAATCGACTTCGAGCCTCTTTTGCTGCCGAAATACAAACGAACTGAGCTGCTAACGCCGCGTAGCTCAAGTGCTACAGCCTGGTCTATCCTGGTGTCTTCGTTAACGCAGGTAAGATCTGACACGAATTTACTCACAACCTTTCTGTCCTGGAATGACATGAAGCAATAAACTTCATGTATGACTATCGCCTAACAACTAGGTGATCAATTCATCACTATAGTATGATTTTGCCACGGCGTCAATTGGCCTCACCGGCAGACGAGTGAATTATTTCACTATTCTGTTAGTGAGGACAGAGAGGAGGCGATGCCACCCCTCTGTCCTCAGTGGAATGGGGGGTGTTAATCGGCTTTACGCCTGCAGATGATGTCGATGCCGACGATGTTTCCACCGCGGTCACCTTCGATCGGTTCTTGCCGTATATCGATCTTCAGCCCGTCGCCCTTTGTGAGCAGGACGTTGATAGCCTGCGCAATGGCGTCGGAGTGATGGACGCGATCAGCGTCAAGGTGGAGGCGAACTTCTTCTGCACCAATACGGAGCTGCTCGGCGAGGCCGACAACTTCATAGATGATACTAGCTCGCTTCGTTCCCGCTTCGGTCGTGGGTGGGTTCTCTATAGTCAACAGACTCATCTCCTTGGGGGTAGAGCGTGCAGGTAATGCGAACCGTGTCGGTGCCTGCTTTTCGTACGGTTAAGCAACGTGGCTCCGCGTGCAGTATTGTTGTCATGCGCGCGAGAGCTTGTTGCTCAAGGTCGTGCGTGCGATTAGCGTTTTTCGCGTCAATCGGGATTATAAAGCTTGCATGCGTCATCCCGGCTATTCTAGTCGTCCTGTCTACTTCGAGTTTTTCGAGTGCTTGAGCAACAATACGCCGCGAATCGGCTTCACCAATGCTTAATACACAGACCTCTCTCGTCCACCCTAATGAATTAGGTGGTTGTGGGTGCGATTTAATCAGCTTTCCTCTCTGTCGGATTGTGAAAAACACAAGCCACTCTCGGCGAGAGCGGTCAGTACCACTATATCATAATCATCAACATATTATGAATAGTAAGTCAATTTACACGAGCCGTCCTTTATGCTATACTCCCAGATGTATTATTAATTTACACCCGAGAACTTGTCTGGTAACCACTCCAGCTCAAGGTTACGGATGTTGCACATAACAGGAGAAATTCTTATGGCAGACAAACCTGCAGCAGAAGGCCTACGTATTCGTATTCGCCTAAAAGCATATGACCACAAGGTCATCGACCAATCAGCAAAGCAAATCATCGACACGGCTATCCGTACCGGTGCGGCAATCGCTGGTCCAGTGCCACTACCAACTCGTCGTAGCGTATTTACGGTTGTTAAAAGCCCGCACGTCTACAAAATGGGTGGTGAAGCATTCGAAATGCGCGTTCACAAACGCCTTATCGATATCACCAACGCTACTCCTAAGACTATCGACAGCCTGCAAAACCTCAGCCTTCCAGCTGGTGTAGATGCAGAAATCCGCATGTAGTTATAGCGGCAAACTAAAAACTCCCAGAATTTACTGGGAGTTTTTTTTATTAGAACTATACGCGCTACTTAGTTTCTGGTGTCGTTGCTTTTTTAGCAGGGAGAATTTCCTGGATGTTCATGCTATTTTCTTCGATTTGATCGTACATTGACTGCACCTGGGCGCTTAGCTGAAGTACCCATGCTGCAAGAGCAATCACGATTACAGAAAGTACAAGCCAGTAGGCTGTCTGTCGGGTAGCTTTGAATGTAAAGAATGGCTCAGTTGAAGGGCTTGGTCGGAATGATTTTAGAGCTGTATTCGTCGACTTCTTTGTGTGTGTTGATGAGCTCTTCGCTTTAGTCGCTACTTTTTTCACCGGTGTTTTCTTCATAGAGGTATTTTTGACAGGGGTCTTTTTAGCTGTAGTTGCTTTTTTTGGCGCTGCTGGCATGGGTTACATTCCTTTTAAATAATCTAGCTAGCATTATGGGCTAAATATAAGCATGATGCAAGGGGTCAATTGTCCTTATGTTTTTGATTTGGTATACTACGGACAATAACTATGACAGACAATAAAAAAATACAGAGCAAGGGTAGGCCTCGTACGTATGCTCGAAACCGAGCCGCGCTAAGTCGGCGAGGTTACGAGAAGATGCGTGAAGCGGATAGCACCTATTTCCTCAAGCTCGTTGTTTGTGTCCTGCTTGGCACAATATGGTTTAGGCTTGGTGCGCCGATTACTGTTGGCGGTATCTATATTGGCGCCATTCCAGTTGGGTTGATTGTTGGCCTGGTGCTTATTAATCGGCTAGAGAAGATACAGTCAGACCGAAAGATCTGGTACGCTGTGCTTATAGTCATGACGGTTATTTCTTACTTTTGGGCAGCTGGAGCAATCCTCTAGTCGTGAAACTGCCGCGCCGTAAGAGGACGTGGGTGATACTTGCTGGAATAGCCGTTCTTATCATGGGAGCGATCGGTACCTATGTGATTCTTCGAACTATCACCCCAAGAGTCGATGATCAGCCCGTTCTGCCGTCCGCTGCGTCGCCTAATGCTATTAACGAGCGGCGCATACATGTTGCAGCAATGGGTGACATGCTGGCACATGACACTATTATTAAAAATGCAAAAACCAGCACGGGCTATGACTTTAGTCAGTACTTCGCTGCAATTCGCCCAAGTTACGCCGAGGCTGACGTGGTCTTTTGTAACCAAGAAGGGCTTAGTTCGGGTGAGGCTTATGGTATTTCTGGATATCCGTCGTTTAACGCTCCGACTCAGTTTGCTACCGATCTTAGACATGGCGCAGGATGCAATATGATAAATCTTGCGAATAATCATATGGGTGACAAGGGTGTAGATGCAACGAATGCCACAGTCGATGTCTGGAGGGCGCTTAATCCGCTGGCACTTAGCGGGGCGAATAAGAGCGTAGAAGACCAGGGCGATGTGTCGTATGGCGTCGTAGATGGTGTGCGGATTGGATTTGTGTCGTTTGCGGATTTTAATAATAATACCGCAACACCTGGATATAGCGTTAACAATTACCATGATGAGGCGCTTGTGCGCCGTCTTGTTGGCGAGGCGCGAGCCGCGGCTGACGTAGTCATCGTATCTATGCACTGGGGTGTTGAAGATTCTAGTGTGGTCAGTGAGGACCAACGGCAGGCAACTACTTTACTAGGTTCGCTGGGTGTTGATGTCGTGATCGGTAGTGGGCCGCATGTGCTGCAAAAGACAGAAACGATAGTGCGCACTGACGGAGGCAGGATGGTCGTATGGTACTCGCTGGGTAATATGCTGTCCTCACAGTTCGATATCAAAGAGCTTATAGGCGGTATCGCTCAGTTTGATGTCGTAATGCCAAATAATCAAAAAGTAGTAATTGAAAATCTTCGCTTTCAGCCAACCTATATGCACTACGAGTGGACAGCCGAGGAAAAAGCTCGTGATGACGTGTCGGCTCGCCGTAACGCAAAGATTTACCTATTAAAAGACGCTGCAGCGCCGCTATCTCGTTCTCTCTTTTCTACGACCGTCGAAGCTCAGCGTCAGTATGTAATTGATACGCTCGGACAAGACGTGGTGGTTAAATAGACCCGTTCTGGTCAAGCGCTCTTCGCGCCACTTCGAGATATGGCCATGCCTGTTCAAGCGTTAGGCCACTTCGATAAAGGGCTGATGCAAGGTCAACGCCGACGTAGCGGAAGTGCCACGGCTCGAACTGGTAGCCAGTGACATTTTCTTTGCCCTTGGGGTAGCGTAGAATAAAGCCATACGTATGCGCGTTAGTCGCCAGCCACCGACCGTCTTCGGTGTCACTAAAGCATTCCTCGAGATAACAATTGAGTGACGTACTAGATAAATCGACCGACAAGCCGGTTTGATGTTCGCTTTCACCTGGATGGGCACTGTAGCGATTTGCGGCTGCTTCGCCTGCGACAAGGGCGTAATGGTCGAAGTATGTCTTTTGCAAGTTGGCTGATCGATAGGCACTTCCGACAAGAAGTTGATGGCCATTGGCTGCTGCGGCTGCAAAGAGATTTTCTAGAGGTTCTTTGATAGTGACTCGGACTGATCGTTCTTCGATACTTTTATCACTACGAGTCGCGACCTCAGGTAGTGTGAGGTTATTGGGAACATAAGAAAGAGGAATGGCACGAGTCTTATTAACCAGTGCCCATGTACTACTAGGCTGTGTGTAATCCTGCTTCAGAGCCAAGAAAGGGCTAGCGCCTGGTAGTCGAACCATGACAGCCGGCGCTGGCTGTTCGGTGCTAGCCGGCTGAGATTGATGTTCTGCGGGTGTTACGGGAGGGCGAAAGATATAAGGCTGGGTGATATAGATAAACGCTGCGTAGCCAACAATAAGCACGAGTAGGAAAGTCAATGCTCGTTTTACCGCTTCGCGCCCAGTGTGTTTGTATAGCTTCATGGCTATATCATAGCAGGTTTATTTCCTGCCTGATTATTGACATCTAACAGAGAGTGTGCTATATTCAGGAGGTAACTTATTACGTAATAACAACTGTCTCTTGGTGAATTGGTAGGTCTACATCTGTAGAAACCCCCTTCCACCAAGAGTTTTAAGTGGGAGCAAGAGGGCAATGAAAGCACTTCTCGGTACCAAAATTGGTATGACCCAAATCATCAGCGAGAGCGGCGCGGCTATTCCAGTCACGTTGATTCAAGCTGGCCCCGTGACTGTGACTCAAGTCAAGTCTGTCGAAACCGACGGATACAACGCAGTCCAGGTGGCATATGGTGAGGGTAAGAACTTGAGCAAGGCCGTGGCTGGTCACACAAAGACAGCCAAAGTGACCCCGAAACACATTCGGGAAATTCGTGTTGCAGAACTACCAGAAGGCCTCTCGGTAGGAAGCACGATCGACGTAACAACTTTTAACTTGGGTGACATCGTAGATGCAACCGGCACAAGTAAAGGTAAAGGTTTTGCAGGAACTGTAAAACGACACAACTTTAATACCAGCAAAAGCACTCACGGTGGTAACGGAAACGTTCGTAAGCCGGGCTCGATTGGATCAATGTATCCACAAAAAGTCTTCAAGGGTAAGCGAATGGCTGGCCGCATGGGTCATGATCGTGTTACGGTCAAGAATCTTGTTGTCGCCTACGTAGACGTTGAAAACAATTTGATCGGTCTTCGTGGTGCTGTTCCAGGTCCTAAAAAGGGTCTGATTGTTATCGGAGGAAAGGCATAATGGCTGAGACTACTAAACCAGCAGTAGCTAAAACTGCTCTACCTGAAAACATCTTCGCAGTTGAGGTTCCAAACCACGAACTGTTGAAGCTTGCATACGATAGCTATCTAGCAAACTCACGTCTTGCAAGTGCAACAACCAAGCAGCGTGGCGAAGTCCGCGGTGGTGGTAAGAAGCCTTGGAAGCAAAAAGGTACTGGCCGTGCTCGTTTCGGCTCAAGCCGTAACCCAATCTGGCGCGGTGGTGGTATCGTTTTCGGTCCTCGTGGCAATGAAAACTACACAAAGCGCGTTAGTACAACTAGCAAGCGCGTGGCTCTTCGCCAAGCACTTACGCTAGCTAACCAATCCGGTAAGATTGTTGTTAAAGACATCAAGACTACTGGTAAGACAAGCGAAGTGGCAACATTCCTCGCTGACAACAAGTTTACTCGTCGAGTACTCATCGTTGTTGACGAGAAAACACCTGAAATGCTACGTGCAACCAATAACATCCAGAATGCTCTATTGATTCGCGCTAACTACCTCAGCGTGTACCACATCCTTAACGCTGATACGATCGTACTTTCAACTAAGTCAGTTGATGTCATCAAGACATGGTTGACAAAGGAGGAGGCGTAATATGACTCAAATTAGCGTTATCCCACGTGCTACTGAGAAAGCCTATGCTCAGTCACAAAATAATGTTTACGTATTTAATGTTCCACTTACTGCTAATAAACAAGAAATTGTTGCAGCTGTGGAAGCTCAGTTTGAAGTAAAAGTTGAGCGTATTAAAACACTCGTTCAAAGCGGTAAAGCAGTTCGCTTTAGCCGTGGCAAGCGTGCTCAGCCAGGTAAGACTACTCGTAAAGACTCTAAGAAGGCTTACGTTACTCTTGCTGCCGGCAGTAGCATCCAAGTGTTTGAAACGCCTGCCGAAGAGGAGAAGAAGTAATGCCAATTAAAGCTTACAACCCAACAACTCCTGCTCGTCGCGGTATGACAAGCGAAGACTATAGCGAAATTACTACTCGTAAGCCGCTAAAAAGTCTGATTAAGAGCAAAAAGCAAAACGCTGGTCGTAACAATACTGGTCGCATCACAGTTCGTCACCGTGGTGGAGGTGTCAAACGACATCACCGCTTGATGAATCACAAGCTTGCACCTGGTACTGTTGCAACTATCGAAGAGATCGAATACGATCCAAACCGCAGCGCTCGTATTGCTCGTATCAAAGATCAGCATGGTCTTTACCACTATGTACTTGCTGACACCAGCATGCAAAAAGGTAAAGTTATCTCGAGCGGTGAAGAAGCACCAATCGAAGCAAGTAACCGTATGCCACTCTCACGTATCCCAGTTGGTTCACAGATCTACGCGATCGAAATCCAGCCAGGAAAGGGTGCACAGATGGTTCGTTCAGCTGGCACAAAAGCTCAGTTGATGGCTAAAGAAGGTGACTACGCACAAGTGCGTTTGCCATCTGGTGAAGTTCGTCGTTTCCGATTGGAAGCAACAGCTGCACTTGGTGTGGTTGGTAACATCCAACACCAGAACGTTAAGATCGGTTCTGCTGGTCGTAACCGTCGCAAGGGTATTCGCCCAAGCGTCCGTGGTGTCGTCATGAATGCCGCAGATCACCCGCACGGTGGTGGTGACGGTGGACGTCATGGTCCTGGTAAACCACCACGTACTCCATGGGGTCAATTGACACTTGGTTACCGTACTCGCCGACGTAAAGACGTTAGCAAGATGATCGTTAAAAGTCGCCATGAAGCGAAGAGGAAAAGGTAGTATATGAGTCGTTCACTCAAAAAAGGCCCATTCATCGACTTCAAGCTCGCTAAAAAAGTGGCGGCGCTTGGTAGCGATGATCGTACGGTCATCAAAACTTGGGCTCGTGCTAGCACGATTACCCCTGAAATGGTCGGCAAGAACTTTGCCGTACACAATGGTCGTGTTCATGTTCCTGTCTATGTGTCAGAGAACATGGTCGGACACAAGCTTGGTGAGTTTTCACCAACTCGTAAGTTCCGTAAGCACGGTGGAAAGGATAAGAAGTAATGGCTGACATCACTGTTCGTTCATACACTAAGAACGTTGATCAGGCTCCACGTAAAGTTCAGCTTGTTGCTGCACTTGTACGTCGTCGTACTGTAGCTGACGCTCTTGTTATCCTTGAACACGTACCAAAACGCGCCGCGCTTCCTGTAAAGAAAGCAATCGAAAGCGCAAAAGCTAACGCAACTAACACCCATGGTGTCGATGGTAAGACTTTAGTTATCTCAACTATTTCTGTTACTACCGGTACTCGCTTGAAGCGATTTAAGCCAGCAAGTCGTGGACGTGCTCTTCCTTTTGAAAAGAAGACTGCGAACATCCTTGTTGAGGTGACAGGTGCTGAGAAACCTAAGAAGAAGCCAGCTGCTGCAAAGCCTGCTAGCGATACATCTGAAAAGGAGAGCAAATAAATGGGCCAAAAAGTAAACCCAATTAGCTTCCGCCTCCAGATTCACAAGAACTGGGATTCACGTTGGTTCGCCGGTAAGCGTGATTTTGCCAAATGGCTTGCGGAAGACATCCGGATTCGTGAACTAATCGAGAAGAAGTTCGAATCTCGTCCAACTATTAACCGTATTGAGATCGAGCGTTCAGCTAACCTTATCACTATTACGATTCACACAGCTAAAGCTGGTGTTGTAATCGGACGTGGTGGTGCTGGTGTTACTGAACTTAAAGCTAACATCGAAAAGATTGCTAGCCTTCCAGTTCGTATCAATATCGAAGAAGTAAAACGTCCAGAACTTGCTGCAAAGCTTGTTGCTGAAAACATCGCTCGTCAACTAGAACGCCGCGTCAACTTCCGTCGTGCAATCAAGATGACTGCACAAAACACGATGGCTGCCGGTGCAAAGGGTATTCGTATCCAGGTTGCAGGACGATTGAATAATGCCGAGATGGCACGCAAAGAGAAAGTGATCGAAGGCTCAGTCCCTCTTCATACCCTTCGCGCTGACATCGATTTCCACACTGCTCGCGCTCAGACACCTGCTGGTATCATCGGCGTGAAAGTATGGATTTACAAGGGTGAAAGGGTTGATCGATAATGCTATTACCAAAGAAAACTAAGTACCGAAAAGTACGCAAGGGCAAAAACAAAGGTAACGCAACACGCGGTAACTACATTGCCTTTGGTGATTTCGCACTTCAGTCACAAGATAATAACGACATTACTTCACGTCAGATCGAATCTTCGCGTCAAGCGATGACTCGTTACATCAAGCGTGGCGGTAAGATCTGGATCCGTATCTTCCCTCACACACCTCGTACGCGCAAGCCACAAGATGTGAAGATGGGTAGTGGTAAAGGTAACCCAGAATTCTTCGTTGCTAAAGTTAAAGCTGGCACTGTCCTATTCGAAATGAAGGGTGTTGACGAAGAAGTTGCACGTGAGGCTATGCGTCTTGCGTCACATAAACTTCCAGTTAAGACCAAGTTCATCATAAGGGAGCAAGCGTAATTATGGCCGACAAGAAAACAACCAAGGCTGTTAAAAACGCCGAAGAAGTAAAGACTATCGAGCAGCTTCGAACTGATCTTGCAACAAAAATTGCCGATCAACTTGAAGCAAAGCGTGGTCACGCGGCTGGCGAACTCGCCAACCCACGTGTCCTCACTGCGACTCGTAAAGAAATCGCGCGCCTTCACACTGCTATCCGAGCAGCTGAGTTGGCTGAGCAAAAGGAGAGTAAATAATATGGCCAAGACATTGACCGGTATCGTAACCTCGGACGTTGCGGATAAAACCATCACCGTCACTGTGACTAGTCGTGAAACGCATCCTATTTATGGCAAGCAGTACACTGTCAGCCGCAAGTACGCTGCTCATGACGAAAACAATGAAGCAAAGAACGGCGACAAAGTCACAATTTCTGAGACTCGTCCTGTATCTAAGCGAAAAGCGTTCAAACTCGACGCTGTGGTTGAAAAATCACGTGGTTCTATCGAACTGAAAGAGGAGGCGTAATGATTCAGCAAGAAACACGCCTTAAAGTATGCGACAACTCTGGTGCTAAGGAAATCCTTTGTATCCGTGTGCTTGGTGGTACCAAGCGTCGTTACGCTCGCGTTGGTGACATCATTGTCGCTACCGTTAAGCAAGCTAACCCAACTGGTGCGGTAAAGAAGAAATCTGTTGTTAAGGCAGTTATCGTTCGTACTCGCGACCAAATCCAACGTAAAGACGGAAGCACTATCGCATTTGACGATAATGCAGCCGTTATCATTGGTGATGATAAAAACCCTAAGGCAACTCGTGTGTTCGGCCCAGTGCCACGTGAACTACGTGATCTTGGCTACGCTAAGATTATCAGCCTTGCACCGGAGGTACTATAATTATGCCACGCATCAAAAAAGACGATATCGTTAAATTGATTAGCGGTAAAGATAAAGGTACAACTGGTAAGGTACTGACTGTTCTTGCTAAAAAGAACGCTGTTGTTATCGAAGGTGTTGGTACTAAGCACCGCCACGTTAAACCATCACAGCTTAACCCACGCGGTGGAAGCAAGGACATTCATGTTCCAACTCCACTTCACAAGGTTGCACTTGTTGTTGATGAGAAAGCTGGCACAACGAGTCGCGTAGGATTCGTTAAGAATGCTGACGGTGGTAAAACCCGTGTTGCTCGTCAACTAAAGAATAAGGAGATCAAGTAATGGCAAAAGCTACTACTACCGCTCCTCGCCTGAAAGCTTTGTACGTAGACCAATACGTCAAAGAACTACAAGCCGAACTTGAACTTGGTAACGTACATCAG
Source organism: Saccharimonadales bacterium (SeqCode) (assembly GCA_049295575.1). Lineage (GTDB taxonomy): Bacteria > Patescibacteriota > Saccharimonadia > Saccharimonadales > Saccharimonadaceae > UBA6022. The sequence goes on along the minus strand of JBAQQX010000002.1, from coordinate 433,462 downwards.
GTACCAAAACTCGAAAAGATTGTAGTCAGCGTTGGTATCGGTAAGAATAAAGATGATAAGCGCCACTACGAAGTAGTACGCAACACCATCACTAAAATTACTGGCCAACAGCCGGTTGACCGTATGGCTAAGAAATCAATTGCTGGTTTCAAGATCCGTGCTGGTATGAACCGCGTTGGTATCAGTGTAACGCTTCGTGGCGCTCGTATGTACGAGTTCCTCGACCGTCTTGCAAACATTAGTCTTCCTCGCGTACGTGACTTTCACGGCGTGAAAGCTAAGTTCGACAAGGGTGGTAACTATAACCTTGGTATCGTTGAGCAATCAATTTTCCCAGAGTTAACATTTGAAGAAACACAAGTACTGCATGGTCTACAGATCACATTCGCTATTAAAAACGAATCTGCTGCTCACTCTCGTGCACTACTCGAAAAATTCGGTATGCCGTTTGAGAAAGAAGGAGGCAAACGTTAATGGCTAAGAAATCTGCAGTCGCTCGCGACGAAAAACGCAAGAAGATGATTTTGAAGTTTGCCGCTAAGCGCGCTGAACTCAAAGAACTTGGTGATCTTGAAGGACTACAAAAGCTTCCGCTTAACAGTTCTCCAACTCGCTGGAAGAACCGCGATGTCCTTCATGGACGTCCACGTGGATACATGCGACGCTTCGGCCTCAACCGTATTAACTTCCGTGAAAAAGCAAGCAAGGGCGAAATCCCAGGCGTAACAAAGAGTAGTTGGTAGGAAAGGAAACAGATATGTCATTACAATCAACTGACCCAATCGCCGACCTACTAACTCGCATTCGAAATGCGTCAATGGTTGGCAAGAACGAAATTCGCGTTCCATCAAGCAAGCTAAAAAAAGTAGTTGCTGAGCAACTTAAAAAAGCTAAGTACCTTACAGACGTAAAGGTTGAAGCAGGTAAGCCACGTGATACATTGGTCGTAACGATCAATAAACCAGGCGAGAACTGTAACATCACTGAGATTACCCGACTTTCAAAGCCAGGTCGTCGTGTCTACGTTGGTGCAAACGATATCCCTCGCATTAAAAGCGGTCGTGGACTCGTTCTCATCAGCACAAGCAAGGGTGTTATTACCGGACATGAAGCAACTAAGTTGCGTCTTGGCGGTGAGCTCCTTCTTAAGGTTTACTAAACTTTAAATCTTACTAAAAACTGCCGCGTAATGCGGCAGTTTTTAGTTGGAAATATTTGATGTAGCTCTGGTATAAATGCATATTTTATGCTAGTATGTCATGAGGAATAAGACTAATCGGTACAGAGGTGCGCAGTGCAATCCATCTTTACCTTTGTCTCAAGCCGCAATAAGAACTAATAAAGAAAGAAGTAGATATGAGTCGAATCGGAAAACTACCAATTGACGTACCTGCAGGTGTGACAATCACGGTTGATTCAGATGTTATTTCAGTCAAGGGGCCTAAGGGCGAACTGACTGTACCGCACCTGAGTGACGTGACCGTTGCCCTCGAAGGTACCCAAGCTATCGTTACTCGTAAGGACGATCAGCGAATCGCTAAGGCACAACATGGCCTCCAGCGCGCTCTATTAAATAATGCTGTTGACGGCGTTACTAAAGGTTTCGAAAAGAAACTAGAAGTAAACGGTGTCGGTTTCCGCGTAAGCGGTGGTGGCCAGGCTATTGAGATGCAACTTGGCTTCTCACATGCTGTGAACTACGAAGCTCCAGCTGGCGTGACACTAACAGTAGAAAAGATGAACATCATCGTTAACGGTATCGACAAGCAAGCTGTTGGTCAGGTTGCCGCTGAGATCCGTTCATTGAAGAAACCTGAACCATACAAAGGTAAGGGTATTAAGTATGCTGACGAAGTTATTCTTCGCAAGGCTGGAAAGGCTGGTAAATAATCATGGCTGCTAACCTCGCTAAGAAGCTCCTCAATAAGACTCTTCGCAAGAACCGCGTTCGCGCGAAAGTTATCGGTACTGCCGAGCGTCCACGCCTGACAGTTACTATTTCTAACAAGCACGTGAGTGCTCAGCTTGTTGATGACACTAAGCAGCACACAATTGCTGCTGCAACTACTGTTGGCACGAAGCACACCGGTACTATGACTGAGCAAGCTGCTCTTATTGGTGCGGATATTGCTAAGAAAGCTAAGAAAGCAAAAATAACCGCAGTTGTGTTCGATCGCAACGGTCGCCAGTACGCTGGTCGCCTTAGCGCTCTTGCAGACGCTGCACGTAAAGAAGGATTGGAGTTCTAATATGGCTGAACAAGCTACTACTAACACTCGCGCTCCTCGTGCAGGCGGTAATGCGCCTCGTCGCGACAACCGTCGTGACCAAGCACCTGCTGAGCCAAAGCAATTTGAAGAGTTGGTAATCAACATCGACCGTGTTGCCCGTGTGGTAAAGGGTGGACGTCGTTTCCGCTTTAAAGCACTTGTTGTTGTGGGTGACCGCAAGAATAAGGTTGGCGTTGGTGTCTCAAAAGGACAGGACGTTCAAACTGCTATTGCTAAAGCAACTGACGTTGCTAAGAAGAACATGATCACTATTCCTGTACTAAACGATACGATTCCTCACGATGCTGAAGTAAAAGTATCAGGTGCTCAGGTACTGATCAAGCCAGCTGCCCCAGGTACTGGTATTATCGCTGGTGGTGTTGTTCGTTCAATTATCGGTGTAACCGGTATCCGTAATATGCTCTCAAAGAGCCTTGGTTCAACAAACAAAGTCAACATTGCCTACGCAACTATTGACGCGTTGAAGAGCCTTGTTCCACGTGACGAATGGCTTAACGCCCCAGCTAAGAAAAAGCCAGCTGCTAAAAAAGCTGCTAGCACGACTGAGGAGGCTAAGTAATGAAGTACAACGAACTAACAATTACGGCTAACAAAGATCGCAAGCGTAAGGGTCGTGGTATTGCCGCTGGACAGGGTAAAACCGCTGGTCGTGGTACTAAAGGTCAAGGCGCACGTACAGGTAAGAAACTAGGTGCAATGTTCCAAGGTGGACAGCGTGCACTAGTTCAGGCTGTACCAAAAGCTCGCGGATTCAAGAGTCTTCGCACTCCTGCGCAGGTTGTATACCTTGATCACCTTAATGCCCTTGCTGGTAAAACTGTCGATAACTTCACATTGTTTGAAGCTGGCTACATTGCCACTCCATTCCACACTGTAAAGGTTATTGCTCGCGGTGAGCTTACTGAAAAGGTAACGCTTAACGTTCAGGGTGCAAGCAAGAGCGTACAGGCTGCTATCGTTAAAGCTGGTGGTAGTTTTACAAAAACTCCAACACCACTTAAGCAGAGTACAAAAGAAGCCGAAAAAGCTGACAAGTAAGTCATACTGACTCATTAAAAATACCCGCTATCTAATGGCGGGTATTTTTAATACGGGAGCGAGGTTTTCGACTTTTCAACACTTTATGTAGTATACTAATAGCTGAATTACGGCTACGAAATACGTAGCTCTTAGATATAGAGGGCAGAAAAAGACTGACATGAACTGGAAAACAATCTTTGCATCATTTAAGAATAAGGACATGCAGAAGCGTCTATTAATTGTTCTTGGAATTATTATTGCGTATCGCTTCTTGGCGCATATCCCAGTGCCTCTTGCTGAGCCAACGAAACTCAAGGCAGTTATCGATAGCGTTGTCAGCGGAACCGACTTCGGTGGTTTCTTGAACCTACTCTCGGGTGGTGCGCTTGCGAGCTTTTCAATAGTACTTGTCGGTATGAGTCCGTTCATTACTGCCAGTATTATCACCCAGCTTCTCACCAAGGCTATCCCAAAACTCGAAGAGCTTCATAAAGATGGTGAGTCTGGACGACGAAAGATTCAGCAGTGGACACGTATGATCAGTGTGCCGCTTGCTATCGTTCAGTCGATTGCCTTTATCTTCATCCTCCGCCAGAGTGTTGCTGCTGCGAATACAACCGTCCTTTCGACTCCAACTCCTATTGAATGGATCGTTGCCGTGGGTGCGATGACGGCTGGTGCGGTCTTGTTGATGTGGCTCGGTGAGCTCATCACGGAACAAGGTGTAGGTAACGGTATTAGTCTTGTGATTTTTGCAGGTATTATTAGCCAGCTGCCACAAACCCTCTCGACAATCGGCCAATCGCTATTTGATACATCAGCCGGTGTACTTAACGTGTTTGGGTGGTTTAGCCTTCCGGTGAATCCACTCTCGTTCTGGGTGGCCCTGGCGATGCTTGTCGTGTCGTTAATGGTCTTATATCTCCTCGTAAAGATCAATGAAGCTCAGCGTGTTATAACGATAAATTATGCTAAGCGCGTCCAGGGCAATAGTAGCTATGGCGGAGTAAAGAGTATGCTACCGATCAAGCTGATTGCGGCTGGTGTTATCCCTGTTATCTTTGCAGTTGCCTTCTTGTCTCTGCCAGCCTTTATTGGACAGGTACTAAAAGCAACTGGTAACGCAGCCTATGCCGATATTGCAACTAACCTAATCGCATGGTTCCAGACGCCAAATCCAGGGTCATTCACCGGTACGACTGCTGAGGCCTTTATTTATCCAGTAACGTACTTCGTACTTGTTATCCTGTTTACGTACTTCTATACAGGAATTGTCTTCAATGCAAATGAGATTAGCGAGAACCTACAGAAGCAAGGTGGTTTTATCGAAGGTATTCGCCCGGGTATCCAAACTGAAATGTATCTCAGTAGTACTGTTAATCGCCTGATCCTCTTTGGATCAATCGTTCTTGGACTGATTGCTGTCATGCCATTTGCTGCAGAATATCTTCTGTATAATATCGCAGATGTAAGTAACAGTAACCTCGCGATCGGCGGCACTGGTCTTCTGATCGTCGTGTCTGTTGCGCTTGAGGCACTTCGTCAAATCAACTCTCGCGCTATGATGGTTACGTACGACGACTACAAGTAGTATCATTGCGTATACTTGGTTAGGATGTTATAATATATAACGACCGAAACCAAGAGTCGAGCACCGTCTCCTTTGGAGTCGGTGTTCTTTTATGAGAGAGTGTGGCAGTAGTGTCTGACATAAACAATGAGCAGCTGGCTGAGGTGCACGCCCGATGGCTCAGTGAGAGCAATAAGCTAAAGGCATCGCATGTTCTGTGGCTTGGCGAAAACAATATCACCGAGTACAGATCGAGGAACCAGCCTGCTCCAGCAGAACTTGAAGTTTCGGCGATTGCCGAGGCTGAGATCGAGCGCGTTCAGCGACGGTTCATGCATGACTACGGTGTAAATATCTATGACGCGCCAGATCAGGAGCTCGTACAGCGGTGGCTACCCGAACAGGTACCCACCAACTCCTTTTACGAGGCACTTGACGAGTTGATGCGGATTTACAATATCAACCAGATCGTGTCCATTCTGGAGCATCTATTGACACCAGGAGTAGTGACGCTTCGAACCACGATCGTGAGTGAGTCCAGTTACTCGGTTGCGTTCGTCTATCGGCAGACGCTTTAATCTCGTGACGGACACAGGCGCTATTAAGTGCTTGTGTCCGTCAAAGCGAGAGTGCACTCTCTCATATTATTTTATACTTTTCTTGTGATCTTATTCGTGATATAACAGAACGTGACCTAGTAGTTCTTATCGACACGACACCGTCCGGCGTTCGCGCAGAGAGTGACCGGTGTCGTGTTTTTATATAGAGAGGAAACAATGTTTGTAAAGGCTTTATCAGTTCTTTATGAACTGCGTCTAACCCGTCTCGAAACGTCTAGCGAGGTAATCCACGCTGCGTACGAGAAGGCCTTCCGTCAGCACTACAAGTACTGTGATGAGCACACTGATGTCCAAAAGGACTATGGTAACATGCCAAAGTGTGTTCTTCGCAAAGACGACTGGAATTTGATCGAGGCAGCTGGAGGGCGCCGATCGAAATCCGAACGAGTGATGAAGAAGCGCGAAAAATCAGCGGCCAAAGTTGACCGTACGGTTTCTCGTGTTCGAGCCCGTCTTGCCGCTCTGTCAGCAAGGCAACAGAAGGCTCTATCGACTTCATCGCCACGTAGAGTAGTGGCTACATGGACTGCTCTTCAATAAAAACACTTGCCGTCGAGGTGCCCAAATAGACTGTGAAGTTTCGACTTCGCAGCCGGGTGCCTCGGCGGCTGTTTTTTTGATGTTTATGTTTTACATGCACTGACGTAAATGGTATAACTATAAAGCTATAATTCCACTGCACTCGTTCTCGACAGTGTCGAGTTTTAGTGCACCTTACATGAGATAGAGAGTATATATGCCGATCACATCGTCAATCGTACGGCGTCAAGCCATGCGAGACACCCTCGACACGCCCACTATACAGGCCACCGAGCGTTGGAATGGTATCTTCCAGCTCATTGGCTCGTTTCGGCGCGTCAAGGCAAGGACTGAGCCGTCAGACGTCTATATGGCGTATGACGACCGCCGGGCAATGCATGCGCTCGTAGATGCTTATGCGAATGTCATGCTTGACGTTCTAACAACAAAAGCGGCAGTGTCATATGCCGGCGAAGAGCTGGAGTGCGACGCTGATCAAGTGCAGTTCGCTAGTGAAATGGTGGGCTGGAAGCTGACCTTCATAGGGGAAGCCCAGCTCGTCCGGATTGCCGAACTGCTCGAAGCTTCGAAGCTGTCACATCGATATTCAATCGATGATATCGGGCAACGGGCCGTCGACTGGTTCAACGACCGTCGGCCGCTCGGGCCTGAGGTTGTTGCCACAATCGAGTACAAGGACGTTGTCCTGAAGCGCACGTAGGTGACTAAGGCATAAAGAGTGCGACAGCGCAGGGTGTTAATTATCCTGCGCTGTCGCCTCGTGACTCTCTATCCTTATTCCTCTGTCTTTAAACTTTTGAAGCTAGAGTAATAAGTAAAATCTTGACGAATAGTATCCATACGGTACAATAGAATTATTGCAAATGTCACACAGAGCGATCGCTCTAATGGCATTATTCTAAAAGTGCTTTACGCGCGGCCTCTGATAGTGTATAATCTACTACTGTAACTTATGGCTAGTCAAAAAGAAGTAATCAAATTGCAAGGTAAGGTAGTGGAAGCACTGCCTAATACTCAATTTAAGGTTGAATTAGAGAATGGTCATAGTATTATCGCTCACATTTCAGGTAAGATGCGCAAGCATTATATCCGACTTGTTCCAGGCGATAAGGTGGAAGTTGAGTTGACCCCTTACGATCTTACTAAGGGCAGAATCAGCTTCCGCATGAGAGATTAAACTAAAGGGAAAACGGGAGTTTTTGAACGCTTATGAAAGTTCGTGCAAGTGTCAAAAAAATTAGTCCGGATGACCAAATCGTACGCCGTAAAGGCATACTGAGGGTTATCAACAAGAAAAAACCTAAGAATAAGCAAAGGCAGGGTTAAGCATGGCTCGAATCGCTGGGATTGTAATCCCATCTGAAAAGCAAGTGCAGATCGCTTTGACGTATGTATACGGCATCGGTCCACACTTCGCATCGACCATCCTTGCGGCGGCAAAAGTTGAGCCGACCACTCGGGTGAAAGATCTCACCGAGGCTGAAGAACAACGTATTCGCGAATTAATCGATTCTGATTATACCGTCGAAGGCGACCTACAGCGCTTGGTGACAAATAATATTAAGCGTCTAAAGGATGTAAACGCCTATCGCGGTCTACGACACAAAGCTGGTCTCCCAGTAAATGGTCAACGAACCCGTACGAACGCACGAACTCGTAAGGGTAAAGCAGTAGCAGTGGGCGGTACACAAAAGAAGGCAGCGTCTAAGACGTAGAAAGGAATATAGATTATGGCAGAAGCAAAAACGACAACTCGTAAGAAGCAGCGCCGATCAGTTCCTTCTGGTCAACTGCACATTCAGGCAACGTTCAACAATACTATTGTTACGTTCACTGACAAAAAAGGTAATGTACTTGCAGCAGCTAGCGCTGGTGCCTGCGGTTTCCGCGGTAGTAAAAAGGGTACAGCATATGCATCTCAAGTTGCTGCTGAAAAAGCAGCCGAACTCGTGAAATCACTTCACGGTCTATCATCAGTTGACGTATTCGTTAAAGGTGTAGGTCTTGGTCGTGATGCAGCGATTCGTGCAATGGGTGCATTTGAAATTACTGTAGATAGCATTAAAGATGTGACTGGCGTACCTCACGGTGGCGTTCGTCCTCGAAAGGCACGAAGGGCTTAATATGGCACGAGATACTTCTCCAATTGTCAAACAGTCTCGTCGTGAGGGCTATGCGCTCCATCCTAAAGCGCACAAAATCATGGCAAAGAAATCTGGTATTCCAGGTCAGCACGCACATGGTCGTCAGGGCAAACAAAGCCTTTACGCTACTCAGTTGCGTGAAAAGCAAAAAGTTCGCCGCACATACGGTCTTCTTGAAAAGCAATTTGCTCGTCTAATGAACGAAGCAACTCGCCGTAAAGAAGGTCTTGCAGGTGAAAACTTGCTACAGCTTCTTGAGCTCCGTCTTGATAACGCTGTATACCGTGCTGGATTTGCCACAAGCCGCCGCGCTGCTCGTCAGCTGGTAGGTCATGGTCACTTTATCCTCAATGGTCGTCGTGTTGACATTCCATCTATCCGCGTTAAAGCAGGTGATGAAATTGTCGTACGTCCAAAGAGCGTTAAATCTGGCTACTTTAGTCAAATTGATGACGTAGTGAAGAACTCTGTTCAGGCTCCACTTAGCTGGCTTAAGAGCGATGCTAAGAAGCTAAAGATTGATATCACTGGTCTTCCAAAACGTGAAGAAGCAGAAGCCGACATTAATGAACAGCTAATCGTTGAGTACTACTCACGTTAAGGGTAAGGAGCCTACACTATGTCAAAAGTTATTCACAATCCTGCACTTGCAAACATTGATGAGCACTCAACTACGAGCGCAACATTCGTTGTTGAACCACTTCACGCTGGTTACGGTAATACACTAGGCAACAGCCTTCGTCGTGTACTGCTTTCTAGTATTGAAGGTGCTGCTATCGTTGCATTCCGCATCGAAGGCGCAACACACGAGTTTACAACTGTTGCAGGTGTTAAGGAAGATGTTGTTGACATCATGCTTAACCTCAAGAATGTTCGCCTAAAAGTACACACTGATCAGCCAATCGAGCTTCGTCTTGAGAAAAAAGGCGCTGGTGTTGTTACTGCTGGTGACATTGCAGCATCTGCTGATGTTGAGATTGTTAACCCAGAGCAAGTTATTGCAACAATCGATGATCCTAAAAAATCAGTCATCTTCGACCTCGTTGTTGAAGCTGGCCGCGGCTACCGTACTATCGAAGAATCAAGCGAATCTCGCCTACACAGCGACATGATTGCACTTGACGCTGTCTTTAGTCCAGTACTCCGTGTTCGTTACAAAGTTGACAACACTCGTGTTGGTCAAGAGACTAACCTTGATAAACTTCTTCTTACAGTTGATACTGACGGCTCAATCAGCCCACGTGACGCTTTTGAAGAGGCATCAGCAATCCTCGTTAACCAATACACTGCACTTGCTGGTTCAACAACTGTTGAAGCTGCACCTGCACTTGGTCAAGTAGCCGAAGACGACGCAAATGAGCTTAACACTTCAATCGAAGAGTTGAACCTTACTGCTCGTACAGCAAACGCCTTGGTTAACAATGATATTCGTACGGTTCATGACTTGGTAACACTTACTGAGCAAGACCTACGCGAACTAAAGGGCTTTGGTAGCAAAGCACTTGATGAAGTTAAAGATAAACTAGCGGAGCTTGAACTGTAATGCACAGACACGGTTACAAAGGGCGCAAATTTGGTCGCGAACGCGACCAGCGCCGCGCGCTACTTAAAGGCTTGGCAACGAGTCTCGTGTTGCATGGCAAGATCGAGACGACGCTTCCAAAAGCTAAAGAGCTAGTGCGTTATATAGAAAAAGTTATTACTAAAGCTAAAAAGGGTGATCTTCACAACCGCCGTCAGGTAATCGCTGCCTTGTCTACACAAGCAGCTGCCTTCAAGCTTGTTGATGAAATCGCTCCACAGCTTACTGGTCGTACTAGCGGTCACGTTCGCGTTGAACGTACTCGTCTACGTATCGGTGACGGTGCACAGATGGCGACTATCGCATTTGTCGACGAGCTAAAAGCTGCACCTAAAGAGGAGGCGAAAGCTTAATTATGAAAATTAACGCAAAAACTTACTCACAAAAACCAAGCGAAGTTAGCCGCCGATGGATCCTTATCGATGCGTCTGAGGCACCACTTGGTCGTGTTTCGACACAAATCGCCAAGTACCTTATTGGTAAATACAAACCAACCTACACACCGCACATCGATGCTGGCGACTATGTTGTCGTTATCAACGCTGAAAAAGCGGTTGTAACTGGTGACAAAGAGACTCAGAAGACTTACTACCGACACTCAGGTTTCCCTGGCGGTATCAAGGACGCTACTCTTGCAGAAGTACGTGCTAAGTTCCCAGAGCGCATCATCGAAGCTTCAGTGAAGGGTATGATCCCTCGCAACAAGCTCGCTGCTGAGCGCCTAAAGCGCCTTCGCGTATTCCCTGGTGAAGCTCACACTCACACTGCACAAACTCCAGAGAAAGTAGAGATCAAATAATATGGCTGAAGGTAAATACTTCTACGGTCTTGGTCGCCGCAAATCTGCTACTGCACGTGCTCGTTTGTACGCCGGTAAAGGACAATTGACGATCAACGACAAAACAGCTGCTGAATACTTCAGCGAGAATAAAACTCTTGTTGCTGAACTAACAGACCCATTGGCTGTTGTTGGTAAGCAAAAAGATTTTGATATCACTGTCAAAGTAAAAGGTGGCGGACTTGCCGGCCAAGTTGACGCAATCAAGCTTGCAATCGCAAAAGCTTTAATCGTTGCTCACGCCGACCTACGTCCAGTGCTTAAAAAAGCCGAGCTCTTGAAGCGTGATCCACGCGAAAAGGAACGCAAGAAATATGGTCTTCGTTCTGCTCGTAAGCGCGAACAGTTCTCAAAGCGTTAAGCTGCGAGTATCTATATGAAAAACTCCTCAGGATTCCTGGGGAGTTTTTTTATTGACTTTGTCGCACGTAAAAGTGAAGGTATTGCAGCGTAAGTGATTAATGCGCTACTACGATGAAGAAATAGAGATGAGAGGCGAAGCGTGGGGTGAGAGACTAGCCTAGCGTTGTCGGATCATAATCTCAAGGTTTGAGAGATACTGAGCTGCATTGACTTGTTTGTGTTTTTTTAGGTAGCTGAGGTGTACTTGGACAAACGGAAGCTGATTATCAGGATAGTCGATCGCTGCAGGGCTGTAGATCCCTTTTGTGACCATCTTTGGGTTAGCTTGAAAGCCTTCGAGGCGTTCAGTGATTGCGTCGATATCGAGAATAGTGGGCTGCATCTTCCCATTATGCGCCATAACTGCGAGAATAGCTAATCTCACATTGAGCCTTGTATACTAGTAGGAATGTTTGACACGTTATTTCATCGCTGGCTGCGCATTCCGTACACTCTTCACGTGCAAGTACATAGAAAGAATAAAATTGCTTCTGAGACGGTACTTTTTATCCATGGTATCGGTAATTCGGCACTTGCGTGGACTGATGTTATTGATCGTCTACCAGATACTGTAAATGTGATTGCCATAGATCTGATGGGATTTGGCGAATCGCCATGTCCTGACTGGGCGATCTATAATGCTAAAACCCAGGCGCGGTCGGTGATTGCCACATTGCTTCGCTATGGAGTGCGGACAAAACTAACAATCGTCGGGCACTCTCTTGGCTCGCTCGTAGCCGTAGAGGTTGCTAAGAGCTATCCGTTGCTGGTTAAGAATCTCATATTATGCAGTCCGCCGTTTTACAAGGTGGGTGGTACTGGGGCCTCTCATATTTCGCGCGACAAGCTTCTTAACGATTTATATGGACTCATACATCGCCACCCGGAGCAATTCGTAGCGATTGCCGGCCTAGCAATGAAACTAGGTATGCTTAACAAAGCGTTTAATGTCACCGAGAATAACGTAGCCTCGTACATGGCGGCACTTGAAGCGTGTATCATTAACCAGACAGCATTAGATGATGCTAAGACGGTTAAAAAACCAATGACAATTATTCACGGATCGCTTGATCCAGTTGTGATTCTCGGTAATATTAAAAGTCTTATTCGTGCTAATAAGAGTGCGCATCTAGTGAGCGTGATTGCCGGACATGAGGTAAAGGGTAGGTATGTATCAACGGTAGTGAGAGAAGTACTCAAGGCGATTGATTCAGTCGAATATAAAGCAAAGAAATAAGATTTCTTGTCAGCAGATAGCTATTATGATATTGTAACGATATGATAGCACAAACCGTAATTGCCTTTAGTTATTACTATCACGATACTTCTCGTGACGGTTTGTTCCGTGTTTTAAAATAACACAATCTTGCATTTAAAGTACTGAAGAAACCGTCACCAGACGGTTTCTTTATTATTTGATAGTATGCATGAACGAAAGGATATAACGTGAAACAGGTAATTGGTGTCATCGGCGCGGCCGGTGATCTAGGAAGTCAACTGGTTGAGAAACTAAATAATAACGAAGCTGAAGTTATTGTCAGTGATCCGCTCATTTCTCATTCGGCGTCGTTGGCCCTGCTTTTGAGGAAATGTAACATTATCCATGTGTGCGCTCCGCTCGATCAATTAGGGGAGGCTGAGTGGTTTTTAGCGTCGTCGGCAATGATTATACTTCACGACAGTACGATGGACACAAGTCGACGCTTCAGTGAGGAGTTCTTAGAAGGTGACGGTGCTATTGTGCACCTGCTAATGAATAAGCATGCTGCGGCGGTCGTCGCGTCTGACGCGGCGCACACAAAGGAAGTGGAGGTGCATCTTATCGAGCTAGGCTACAAAGTAAATTGCATGTCAGTGGACGAGCACGATAGGCTTATGGCAAACTCTCAGGCTCCGTTAGCCTTGCTTTGTCGGGCGCTACTGCCGAGTCTGAGTGAGCAGCGTGACGCAGGCATGTTAACGACATCGGGTGAGGATCTTATTGACGCGCTGCAAAGACGACAAGCGGCATGGACACCGGAAACAATTCAATCAATTCTGCGTAATCCACAGTTACCTCATCTTATCGACGATATGCAATTAATAATGGCCGAAATAGGGTATAATAAGAGGTAACTATGACAAAACCTGTTATCCTGACCGGCGTTCGTGCCAACGAAGAACCTACCCTTGGTAATTATTTGGGTGCCTTCGTGCCAATGGTCGATATGCAGCGCCAATACGCAGGTGAGTACCAGATCAATATGTTCGTGCCTGACCTTCATAGCTTCACGACACCAATCGATCATACGAAGCTATACCAGAATACACTCCACAATCTTAAGTATTTTGTTGCTGCCGGTCTCAATCTTGACGATCCGAATACGTTCTTATACCGGCAGAGTTACATCTCGGCTCATAGTGAGCTAACTTGGATTCTTGATTGCTTCACTTATGTCGGCGAAATGAGCCGCATGACTCAGTTCAAAGAGAAGTCCGGTGAACATAACGAAAGTGTCACAATGGGACTATTCAATTACCCTGTACTTATGGCTGCCGACATCCTGCTCTACAATGCAAAGTACATTCCCGTCGGCGAGGATCAATTCCAGCACATCGAAATTACGCGGGATATTGCAACTCGATTCAATAATAAATTCGGCGACGTCTTTACTGTGCCCGAAGCAACCAAAACGCAAACTCAGTTCATTGAGCGCGATAACGGCCTTCGCATCCGGAGCCTAACTGATCCGACAAAGAAGATGAGTAAGAGCTCACAAGATGAGAAATCGAAAATTCTTCTCAATGATGATCCTGATATTGCTGCTAAAAAGATTATGGGTGCGACAACAGACAGCCTTGCGAGCATTCATTTTGACTGGAGTGCGCAGCCTGGTATTACGAGTCTGCTTCAGATCCTCGCTCTCCTTACCGGTCGTCCGCAAGACGAAGTAACGGCCGAATGGGAAGGCAACGAGCGATACGGTGACTTCAAGAAGGTTGTCGCTGAGGCTGTACGTAATTTCTTGATTGATTTTCAAGCAAAGTATAATGCGATTACCGAAGACCAGCTACTGGCAAAATTAGAACAATCCGAGCGTGACTTAACACCTACTGCGAATGCAACCTTGCTTCGCGCTCAACAAGCTGTCGGACTCCGTCAGAAAGATAAATAATGGTTAAAATTTCAAGCTCAGATATTATCGCTATTTTGCGCCGGTTCAACCTGGCCGGCGAAGAGAATGTTCCTCGCCATATTGAAATGGTGAAGTTTTCAAATCCAACAGAAAAAAGCACAATGGTATCGTTTCGCTTTAATAAGCGTCAGTTCTATGTCCTTTTTGATGACCTAGCTGAAGATGATACAGAATATATCCTCCAGCAAGTACAGACCGAAAAGCAAAGTGTCCTTGGTGAAGTGATTGAAAATCCAAACGATCATATGACCACGTACGGACTGCCATTTAAAGGCAAGGATTGCTATTTGTTCGTAGAGACATCAAACAAGAAACGTCTTGATCTTGAGCTTGCCGAACGCTACCCGGAGATCTCTCGCAGTACATGGCAGAAGCATGTTAAAGCTGGTCACGTTAAAGTAAACGGTGAAGTTCGCTTATCTCCGAAATTTGATATTACAAGCGCTGATAGTATCGCCATTGAAATGCCAGATGCTGTTGATTTTACCGGTCAAGAGCTCCCGATCATCTATATTGATGATAATGTTATCGTTATCAACAAGCCGATCGGCATCTTGAGCCATGCAAAGGGTGCGCTTAGTGAAGAGTTTACTGTCGGTGAGTTTTTCCGCCGGTACTCAACGCACAATAGCGATTCTAATCGCCCGGGTATCGTTCACCGCCTAGACCGCGACACGAGTGGTATTATGATTGGCGCACGCAACGAGGCAACCGCTACGATGCTCCAGAAGCAGTTTAGTGATCGTCGCACGAAGAAGACCTATACAGCAATCCTTCGCGGTACGCCAAAAGTGGCGAAAGCTAAGCTTGATCTACCAATTGGCCGTGCTCCATCGGCACCGAGCACGTTCCGCGTTGATCCAAAAGGTAAGGCCGCTTTGACACTCTATGAAGTTATTGCCGAGAAAGACCGTGAAACACTTGTTGTTCTCAAGCCTCATACTGGCCGTACTCACCAGCTACGCGTACATATGCAGTATATTGGCACGCCTATTCTAGGTGATAAGGTATATGGCAAAGCAGCCGATCGCCTTTATCTTCATGCAACAAGCCTAGAAATTACTATTCCGGGCGGTGAGCGGAAGATCTTCCATGCTCCTATCCCAGCCTTATTTGTCGAGCACTTCAGTGAGGCCAAAGACCTGTGAGTCTTGTAATGCATCCCACTAGTGATGCGTTACTTTCTAAGGTTATTGCTCGTTTGCCACACGCACTCTTATTGAGCGCGGACGAGGGAGTCGGACTGGGTACTATCGCTCGAAATGTGGCGGCTACCTATTCAAAACATGCCACAGTTGTCTTGCCTGAGAAAGATGATAAGGTTGACCTAGACAAGGGAAGTATTACGGTCGATAGTATTCGTCGGCTCTACTCACAGACGCGCACAAAGCAGTCTGGCGCACGCATTATTGTTATCGACTACGCCGAGCGCATGAGCCATCAGGCTCAGAATGCTTTCTTGAAACTCCTCGAAGAGCCAGCCGAGGGAACGTCATTTATTTTGGCTTCCCATGAGCCAAGTCGACTTTTGCCAACGATACGATCTCGTGTGCAACACGTTGAGCTGCGGCGGACTACTGCCGAGCAGTCAAATGAGCTACTCGATTCACTTAAGGTAGATAACGCGACAAAACGCTCGCAGCTATTATTTATGGCTAATGGTTTACCGGCTGAGTTAATTCGACTTAATCAAGATGATGAGTACTTTGCTAGGCGCGTAGCTATTATGCGCGACGCACGTACATTCCTTCAAGGCAGCGCGTATGATAAGCTTTTGGTTGTTCAATCACATAAGGATGATCGACCAAAGACATTACTGATGATCAAAGATTGTATGAAGATTATTGAGCATAGCCTTAAAGTGCAGCCGCAGCTAAAGATGGTTAGGCAGCTTGATCGTCTTTCGTCTATATATGACGCCATCGAGGCGAACGGTAACATTCGCCTTCAGCTCCTAACGCTTGTGGTATAATAAAAAGTACAATGTTAGGACTTATTTTGGTTGCATTACTAGGTGCTTGGGCCGTAACTCAACGCCAAACTCTCGGAGAGGCTGTTGCCGATTTGCCGTCAAAGCTATCTGACAAACTTGAAGGTTTATGGCAGATCGCTCAAGAATCGCTGCGAGAAAAGAAATACCTTCGTGCTGAAAAAGCGCTTCTGACTATTTTGCGCGTAGATGAGCGTAATGCTACGGCCTATAATCGTCTTGGTATTTTGTATGCTAAACAGCAGGCGTTTAAAGATGCTATCGAATGTTTTGAGATTGCCCAGTCACTCGAGCCAAGCGCAAGCAGCCTTCATAACGTCGGGCTTATCTACTTTGAAACCAAGAGCTACGAGAAAGCTGCATTGGCCTTTGAGCAAGCTCTTGCTATGGAAGGTGATCTCTCGGCAAGGCATATCGCGTATGCCAAGGTACAAGAGAAACTCGGTAATGATAAGAAGATGATTACGAGTCTTGAACGTGCCGTTGAGCTAGATCCAATTCCTCAAACGCTTAATATTCTTGCAGACGCCTATGAGCGCACTGGACAAACAGAAATTGCAACAAGTCTTCGCGAAAAGTCAGCGAAAATGATTATTCCTCAAAACCAGCCAAAACGCGTACGTCAACCTCGACGTGTCG
Source organism: Saccharimonadales bacterium (SeqCode) (assembly GCA_049295575.1). Lineage (GTDB taxonomy): Bacteria > Patescibacteriota > Saccharimonadia > Saccharimonadales > Saccharimonadaceae > UBA6022. Next base: position 416,650 of record JBAQQX010000002.1, on the reverse strand, counting down.
TGATGTAGCCGCTACTGTATGCAATAGACAGCATTGGTAATATATCTTTACTACGCTGAGTAATTCATAAGGCCTTCAATGAAGGTCTTTAATATACTTTTTCTGCCATAGATAGCGACTGCGAGTGTTAGCAGAAAAACCACTACGCCTATAGAAAAGAAGATAATTGAATTTATATCAGATAGATTAAGCGGTAGAAGGCTGTAAGTGATTGCGCCGGCGAGCAAGGCGAAGCAAGCTGCGATAGCTGTTACTCCTAGATTACATGGCTCTACTGTGGTACGAGAGGATAATTTCTTCATATGTATATAGTATAACGTAGACAGCAATCAAGTGAATACAAATAAAGACTCCCTCAAGTGAGGGAGTCTTTTGTAAGGATTATCCCTTACGTGGTTTGATCTCGTTACGTCCGAGGTTCTTTTTTGTCTCTACGTAGAGAGCGTGTGTTCGAGCGATAGGATCATACTTCTTGAGGCTGATCTTTTCAGTCGTGTTTTGTACGTTTTTAGTAGTGTAGTACGTACGGTGACCGCTTAGCTCGCTAACGAGGCCAACCAATTTACGCTTTGTATTCTTCTTTGCCATTATAAACTCACTTACGGTTGTTATATCAATCTTACCTATACTAGCATAAAATAACCGTGATTGCTAGGGGTACGGGCACAAAAATGGAGCCACGACTGGGATTTGAACCCAGGACCCCTTCCTTACCATGGAAGTGCTCTACCACTGAGCTATCGCGGCGTACCTCGGACAATTGTAGCAAAAGAGAGGTAAAAAACCAAGTGACGTTAGTGGCAGATTCTTTAAATTTAGGGTTGAAAAGACGTCTACTTTTCGGTACACTTATATCTGTACTTCGTGCACATGCCGCTTTAGCTCAGTTGGTTAGAGCAGCTGTTTTGTAAACAGCAGGTCTACGGTTCGAATCCGTAAAGCGGCTCCATGATAAAGTAATGACGTTTCGTTGCTTTATGATGGATATATAAGCTGGAATCGTGTAGTGGCAATCACAGGAGACTGTAAATCTCCCGCCTTTCGGCTTCGTAGGTTCGAGTCCTACTTCCAGCACCAAAGCAATAAGCCACTCCGTAAGGTCGTGGCTTTTTGCTTTGGAAATATAATCGGACGAAACTCACTGATGTCAGTTAGTGACGATTAGCCAGTCTTCTTATCTAACGCCTCAGCGAGCCATAGCCCGTTTTGGAGCATTGTCTGAAGCAGACCAAGCGTCACCTTCTGGTTGTCTGCATAGATATAGAGGTGTCCATTGGCAAGTTCGATGGCAAGCGGGGTGAAGTGTGACCCGATAACGCGTGTCAGATTTGCTGAGAATAACCGTTCAGTATCAATGAATGACGATGGTGCTGCGAACATTCTATAGTTAGAAATAAACTGGTTATCGTGCTGTTCGAATGTGCCAAGTGGCACCTGACGAAGGTGTCGGAATTTAAAGAAGAGGTGAGCATAGAAACGGTCGCTATGATGACTAGTTCCTATAAAAACGTGTGGATGATCGACAGAGTCGCGTAGACTGATGTCAAGAACGGTCCAGATGTGCGAGGAAGATGCCTTATCGCCAGCAGTAATATGCCGCTCAACAACCGCGATGTCGTAGCCATTTTGCGTACCGACACAGTAGTGGCTGTCGGCTCGCTTTGGAGCGGCTGTAAGCCCACGAATAACACCGTGATCTTCGTCGGTGTGATCAACGTAGCCAAAATAAACAAATCCATTCTGTTCGCTGAACTTTTGATAGATACTTCGCTTTCGTCGAGTTTCGCGTAGGGTTGATGGCTTTGTCGCATGAATAAGGCGGGTAGCGTGATGTTTTAGGTTACGAGACAGCTGGTTCATATTATTTCATCTCAGTTATCGTATCAAGAAGTGTTGCAACGTATTCAGCATGGCTCCATGTGAGTGGAGCGACTGATAGGACGGCATCATTTGTCGGATTGAGTTGTTCGGACATAACGCCTGTTGAAAGTGCATGCTGCTTGACCCAGCTAAGAATCTTTGTTGCTTCATCGGTATAGCCGTGTTCGATGTAATACTGCGCGAGCCATAAGGTCGTAATGAACCAGTAGTTCCCAGTAATGGAGTCGTCTTGTCGCTGATAAGTATCGTTTTCGTAACGGGGCAAACCGATGACTTCATTGTTTATGCCAAAGGTTTGCTTCAGGGTTTCGACAGTGGCGGTAAGCTCGTCGCTTCCGGACGGGAAGAGTCCGAACATGAACGCCCCAAAGACACTCGACATATCGATAGTTTCGTCTTTTGAGATAACACCGTCTTTGACGATAATACCCTTATAAAAGGCCTTTCTATCAGCATTGTACAGGTGCTTATGAGCTGCTTCGAGAATGTCATCGGCTGCTGCTCGCCAGCTTACGGCTCTATCCGAGTCACCTGACAGTGCTGCAAGATCAGCGGCAGCAACAAGCGCCGCGTAAACGGTCGAGGTAGTATAGGTTGTGGTTAAGAATACCTCCTCCCAAAGATCGTAGCTCGGTCGAGGAAGTCCGGTGACTTCATCAATGTAGCTCGCTAAGAAGTCACCCATCGGACAGACCATACTTTTATAGAATGACTCAAGCACTTCCTGGCTAGGATGCATCTTATAGTACTGTGTAAACACGAAGAGGGTGAGTGCTGTCTCGTCTTCTTGGATTGGTGGCGCTACTACGCCGTCGTGAATATAGGGATGCCAGCTTGAGCCGAGCGCGCCATCAGCGCGATACTTATGGAGCAGATAGCCGCCGGGATGAAGTCCACGTCGACAGAATTCAAAGAAGCGAAGGGCTTCTTCTGTATAGCCCATGCGAATAAGCGGCCAGACGACATACGCCCCGTCACGCGGCCAGCAGTAACCGTAGGCGTCCCTTGAGTAGTTAAGCATCGTCGTGTCGGTACTGGCGATAACAGCTCCGCGGCTATCAATCTGCGACTTTATGATCATAATGCTACGCAGGAATGTTTCTCGGTGGTTCGGGTCAATCTTGTCAGCAACGTGAATTGCCGGAAGTAGCCACTCGTGCCACCAGTTCGCGGTACGATGAAGGTGTTTTAGGAGACCCTGGTCTTGGATTTGTTTGTGAATTTTCAATGCATCATTAATCGATGTTGCCGCAGTCACCCAATAATGGACGCGAGTGGAGCTAAGGGCCTCGACAGATAGCTTGAATCGGATAGTTGAGTCGACTCGTCCATGCTCTACGTTACTTTGGCTCAATTCCCCGTCATCGGCGTCGCGGTAGGTGCCTTCATGGCCTTCAATACCAAACAGACCAATAGAGTGCTGGTCAAATGGCTGGCCGTCAGTATCACCGGAGATAATAAACGCTCGGCGGCCGCGGTAATGAAGAACGGCATTACTGTCTGGCAGGTATTGTGCCGTGTCGGTATTGCTGCGTGAGTCACCGATGGCGAATGCCTGGTGCATAAAGAGACGGATTTCACGTCGTTCACTGCGAAGATTCACGACATGAATATTGCGAAGTAGTGCATTACTATCAGCATCAACGAGATCATCAAATTCCAGCAGTACGCCAAGTTCATCGTGCTTCGCCTGAGTATGTCCAATCAGTGCGCTGTGCGGGTAGCGAAATTTAAACGACCAGCTGCCGTCATCAAGCCAGCTCAGTCGACCGTCAATCCATACGCCGACCCGGTGGCGGAGTGATTTACCGGCTGAGTGGTTCTCTAGACCGACATAGGGAAAGTAGAAGTCGTGAACGAGCCCGTAGGTATTAAGCCCAACGTGCAGTGTGCCGTTACTAAGAACGATAGGCCTAGCCATTTAGGCCTCCTGTCTTATGGTGGTCGTGAAGTCGCCAACGCACGTCCCGAACAGCATTAATGAAGTAGAGGAAGGCATCATAGGGCGAGTCGTACGGGCTAAAATAAGCATGAACATCGCCATCGGTGAACCACTTGGTGCACATATAATAGACATGATCCGAGGTCTGGAGCATGCGCCAATCGCTAATGAGCTGAAGGTCGTTCGTACGCATAATGTCATCTTCAAGTGCATAGAGGTGACGCAAGGCTTCTTTTTGCATATCATTACCAAGCCAGGCGGTTAAGTCACGTTCGTTATCTGCCCAGGTGACCGTCTCTGGCATGCTGATTTCACCAACTGGCTCGTGTGTATTAATTGCCTCAGAGGCGGTATAAAAGGTATTTTCGTCACTGCTAAGCCACTTGGCTACGAAGCTCTCGAAGAAGTCGAAGATACCAGTGTCGGCCCATTGGTGTTCGCCGAATGTTTCATAGTCCATAAACAAATTAATAAGTGGACTGTCGGTTATCGATGCATTTGTCCATTCACTGTACGTATCGGCAGTTAGTGGCCATGCCGACCAGGCTTTATTACTAAATCGAAAGGCAAGATCGTCGCTTAGTCGGTAATTTTTGAGCAGTAACTTGATATTGCTAGTTCCCGCTGGGCGATAGACATGGTTTGGACTGCGCCACTGTAAAACTGGATCCCAGCCTTCGGCAAGAATACCCTTGAAGCCGTAGCCATCTGCCCATTTAGCGAGCTCGTCGTTGTAGGCAAGCTCAGTGTTACGAAACACTGAAGTCTCAACACCAAATAGCTCACGAACTTTCTGACGATGCATCTCGACCTGGTGCTCAAACTCACGACGTGAATAGAAGAAGGCAAGTGAGTGGTAGTACGTTTCAGATACGATCTCCACTCGGCCGGTCGCAACGAGAGCCTTGAAACTGTCAATAACATCAGGGGTCCAGCGTTCAGCCTGTTCAAGAAAGGTACCGGTAATACTAAGGGAGACTTTAAAGTCAGGGTGGGTATTAAGAAGACGCTGCAATAACGCATTCATTGGACGATACGATTTATCGGCTACTTTGCGCAGTACCTGCTCATTATTACGATCGGTTTCATACTCGGGTTCATCGAAATAATCATGAGTATCAGCGGTATCGAATACGCTGTACTGGCGAACGCGAAATGGCTGGTGAACATGCAGGTAAAGAACGATGCCACGCTTACTCATACGTTGACTCCATGCTTTTTTGTCCCTTGGTAAATACGAAGGCAATCTCGTGCCACATCATGCCATGAAATACGACTGTACTCCTGTTTAATATTTGACTTTAGTTCACGGGATAGGGCCGGGGAAGTTGCGATGCCGACGATTTGATCGGCGAGCCTATCGATATCCCAAAAATCATAACGGAAGATACTATGAAGTACTTCACCGACACCCGATTGGCGACTGATGATAAGGGCGCTGTCGTGATGGGCTGCCTCGAGCGCAGTCAGACCAAACGGCTCGCTAACTGAACTCATAACGAAAATATCCGCAACGCTATACGCATCGCGCCACTGTTTGCCGCGAACGAAACCAGTAAAGAATACTTTGTCCGAAATGCCATGCGCCGCTGCCATACGAATGAGCTCGTCACGCTGTTCGCCGTCTCCGGCAAGCAAGAAGGCAAGCTTGTCATATTTATCACAGGCCCTGGCGGCGGCTTGCATGAAGTGAGTGAGGCCTTTTTGAATCGTAAAACGCGTGACGGTACTGACGATGGTGTAGCCTTCGCTTTTAAGGGCTTCTAGGTAGCGGTAGGTGCGAGTATCGTATTCGTAGTTGTCGTCGAACGAGGTTGTATCAATCGCGTTGTAGACAACCTCGATCTTGTCGGCCGGAATGCCATACTTTTGGATGATCATATTCTTTGTAATATTACTAACAGCAATAATGCGATCGGCCATCATGAGGCCTTGATATTCGATATCATGGACAACAGGATTGCCGCTTTTCTCACCAGAACGATCAAACTCGGTTGCGTGAACGTGGATGATTAGCGGTACGCTACACAATTCTTTGGCGCGCATTCCAGCTTCCATCGTTAGCCAGTCATGAGCATGAATAGCATCGGGCTTGTTTGTCACGATATGTTGCTCGACAAACTCTACATATCGTTTCTGGACGCCGCGCATATCTTTAAGGTCGTGAGCGTCAGCGGCAGATAGTTCTTTTTTTAGGACCATATCGCTGTCGTAGGCGCCAAGGCCATAGCGTTCAAGCGGCGTCAGTTTTGTCGCGCTGTGAATAGTCATAAAGTCAATCTCAGGATGTGGCGCTGAATAGGGAACAACAAAATCAATCTCAGAGCCTTGCAGCGCCAATGCTTTTGACATGTGATAACACGCCACACCGAGTCCGCCACTATTGTGCGGAGGAAGCTCCCACCCGAGCATTAGTATCTTCATACTGCTTGTTTACGGATTCTGCTACGACAGCAATCCGAACGCTCCTTGTTATTGTTTCACTTTACCTCTCATTATAGGGAGGCGCTTATGTTTTTACAACAGACAAACGAGCTTATCTTTTGCACAGTTCACAGATCTCTTCGAACTCATAATGAGCCCGCCATGCCACTAGGGCCTTGTCTCGTGATAGTAGGGCCTTGTAGCCGCTAAGTTCCATCATTCGACGACACCATGATCCGAATCGCCCAGTAACATATACACCGAACCATTCAACGTAAGCCCAGGTATCGCCGATTGGAATACCAGTCGGCGGAGAATATGAGCGACGAACCGTCAAAGGCTGCTTGGCTGTTTTTTGTGCAAGATGCCGAGCAATATACTGTCCATCTTCAAGGGCGGTTCTTGCAAGACCTGTGTGTGGCGTATCGGCATTATCACCAAGGACATAAATATCCTTGTAGGCCTCGAGGTACTGATTTACTCGTACTCGGCCATTGTCGCTTAACTGGAAGACGTCCGGATGCTGCGCAAACAAAGGATGGTTCATGACGCCTGAGGTCCAGACGGCAGTTTCTGTCGCGACTTTTCGCCCGTTGACGGTGATGTACTCCTTGCCGAGCGCCTCGACCTTATGTCCGGTCAGTACTTTTACGCCAATGTTCTCAAGTTGGCGCTGTACTTTTTGACTAGCGGTTTGGGATAGGCGAGGAAGGAGACGGTCAGCAGCCTCAACGAGAAGAATATTTACCTTAGCTCGCTTGATATGATGCGCTTTGGCAATCTGCTTTAGATATGTCTGAAGCATGCCAGCGAGCTCAATGCCTGTCGGACCGCCACCGATAATAACGTAGTGTTTATCAAGATGCTTATCAGCAATAAGCTCCTCGTGAAGGTGGCGATTGAACTCTCGCACTTCATCAAGCGTCTTTACTCCGTAGCTGTGAGTATTCATACCATGAATGTCATAGTGGGAGGTGACGGCGCCGATGGCTATTACGAGAGTGTCGTATTCATATCCCTTCTTTTTCCCAACGACAAGTTTACGGTCAGGGTCAACGGAGATCATGCTGTCGTGAACGATCTTGACGTTCTTATAGCTGGCAAAGATATGCTTCAGGGTGACAACTGATTCGGCCGTCGCTCGACCGGTAGCAGTGGCGTACAAGGTTGCATGATGAAGAAAGAATGTCTCATCTGAAATAAGGGTAACTTGACCAAGTTTCTTTTTTGCGAGTTCAAGTGCGGCCTTTACACCAGCGAACCCTCCGCCGACAACTACGGTATTCATTAATTTACGCCTTACTTCTTATGATTACTTTTACGCCTATGGTAACAGATAAGATCTCTACTGAAAAGACTCGTCTTTCTCGAGGTGATCACCTATACTAAAGCTATATGAATAATGTATTTAATCCAGAAGGCATGCTAAATGAGATTGCAGACTTCTTCACCCAGCCAAATGCCTATCGATCCATCCTAATTCTTATCGCTTCGATTATCGTGGCGTACGTCGCGAGCAAGTACTTAGCTCGTGCAATTATTAAACTTGCGCAGATCGTTTCGATACACAGTGATGCCGAATCAAACGAAGAGCGGCATATTCGACTCCGTCAGATAGAGACATATCTCAGTATTGCCGTCGCCGCAGTGCGAGCAGTTGTTGTTGCGGTCGTGGCTTATTTCGCATGGGACTTTTTAAGTCCATCAGCAAATAGTGGTGTCGCGGCAATTGGTGCGAGTGCCTTCTTTATTGTGTTTGCCGGTCAATCGCTTGGAATGTTGCTACGAGACCTTACTGCTGGTGCTACGATGATCATCGAGCAGTGGTTCCATGTTGGCGATTACGTTAAAATTGAGCCGTTTATAGATGTGTCGGGGGTTGTTGAGCAGTTTACGTTACGCTCTACAAAACTTCGTAGTCTGAGTGGTGAAGTCGTTTGGATAAACAATCAGCAGGTGCATGCTGTTCATGTGACGCCTCGCGGAGTGCGCACTCTTGCCGTTGATGTGTTCGTGCGTGATCGTGAGGCGGGCGAAAAGAAGCTACAGGAGCTTATTAATGCTGTGCCAGCTGGTCCAACAATGCTTGCAAAGCCACTCAAGCTTAAATCGACCGAACGATGGAGTGACGATCTTTGGCGCATTACAGTAATCGGCCAGACGGCGCCAGGCCGAGAGTGGCTCATTGAAAAGTTCTTCGTCAATGCCATCCAAGAAGTTGATGAAGATATTAAAGAGAAGAGCAAGCGTACGTTTGTCTACGAACCTATCGCGCGGTTTGCCGATCCGGTGGCTGATAAAAAGTTCATGCGCGCCATTCGCACCGATAAGAACGATTAGTAAGTATTCAAATAAAAAGAAGCTAGCGCAAATCTAGCTTCTTTTTTAAATGTTATGGGCGATTAGGCCGTAACGAGCTCAGCTTCTGGCTTTACATACGCTGCAGTTTCAGCAAGTGCCGACTGAAGTGCTTCTTCGTATGGCTGGAGGCTTGCATCGGTATCTGTGATGCCGCCAGTCTCGTTTAGGATCGGGCCGATATCAATCGCTACACCTGATTCAACAATTTCAGCACCGATGCGAGCAAAGACTTGCTGAAGCTGGGCAGCTGATGATACGCCGCCACCAAAACCGTAAGTTACGATAGTGACAGGGCGGTGGTGCCATTCTGGCTTAAGGTAGTCGATAGCATTCTTAAGAACCCCAGGGTAGCCAGCGTTGTACTCAGGAGACAGAACAATAAAAGCGTCCGCACTCGATACTTTAGCCGACCATGCTTTAGCACTGTCAGATTCACCCGGTGCCATTGATGGTGGCATTGGCTCATCAAAGAGTGGAAGGTTAAGGTCCTTAAGGTCAACGACTTCAAGTTCAAGCTCGTCGTTCTTAGCGACCTGCTTCTCGATCCAGTTAGCGATACTTGGAGACAAGCGGTTCTGGCGCGTACTTCCGATAATAAGTTGTACTTTTTTTGACATGAGTAATTAGTTCCTTCTTCGTTAAATTGTATGTTACTATACATTATATAGCAACGTACGAAGACATGCAAGAAACTAAGCTATATATAGTAAAGTATATTCTACTATAGAGAGATAAAGCGAAGGGGTATTATCATGAAGTATATTTATAGCGACAACCCAGTCCCGGCAGCTGCTCGGCACCTGGCTACTACTATCGAGTCTCATCTTGAGAATAATGAACGTGTCGTGTGGCTGCTCTCCGGTGGCTCCGGTGTAAAGGTGGGTTTGATCGCTTGTCAACAGCTTCAGGGTGTCGATCTATCTAACCTCACCGTTACACTGACCGATGAGCGCTACGGTCCGCTTAATCATGCCAATGAAAACTGGCGCGAACTCCTTGAGGGCGGCCTTAGTCTGCCGGGCGCGACACTGCATCGGCCACTAACCGGGGATTCTCGCGATCTGACGACAGATCACTTTGGTGCCTGGCTCAAACAGCAAATAGAGCAGGCAGATTATACGATCGGGTTATTCGGCATTGGTAGCGATGGACACACTGCGGGTATAAAACCAGGCTCGATTGCTGTGGATTCACCAGATTGGGCGGCCGGGTATGCGGGCGAGGACTTTGAGCGTATTACGATGACATTCGTACCAATTCAACAGATTGACGAAGCGGTTATCCAAGCATCTGGCAGTGAGAAGGCTAATGTACTCGAGCAGCTTATGGCCCAAGACATTCCGCTCAGCGACCAGCCAGCACAAATACTTAAGACTATTCCTACGGTTACAATTTACAGCGACAACAAGATTGAGTAGATTCATGGCTTGTAATCTGGTACAATACTTCGAGTAAAGGGGCATAGTACAACGGTTAGTATATGGGTCTCCAAAACCTAGGATCGTGGTTCGATTCCACGTGCCCCTGCCAAACAGGACGCAACGCAATTTCAGCGTTGTTTTTTGTTTCCTGAACTCTGTTATTTACTTCATTTTTGTCGGTTCGGTTAAGCGTTTTTATGCTTGTCATAATTTCCCTCGTTTCTGCGCTTTTCTGCGCGATCATTTGTGCGAAATGGGTATAGTTAACAGATAGGGAATTGTCATGATAGATGACTGACTCAAAAAGTTCGGTCAAAATTGTACTCTTCGCATCATTGCTCAAATTACTGTCCAAATACTGCTCCTTCGCACTCTGCGTAAGCTGGATTAGTTTGATAGCATTCCTGTGCTTGGCTTCTGAGCTCGTGTCGGCAATAAGCAGCTCGTCCTTGAGCTCTTCGATCTGTTTTGCGATGTCCGTATGCTTCACGTCGTAGCGCTCCTTCGTGATGTCGCCAGCGAGTTTGTCGTCATACAGCATCTCATCCATCTTTTCGAGACGTACAATTCGCGCCTTCAGTGACTGTTTGTATTCTTCAACTGTATGGCTAGATGTCTTGAACTCATTTTCAAGGTGGTCCACAAGCCACCGTACGATACTCGCGGAGGGGCTTATGAGCGCGTCTAGCTTCTCTACGAGCACCTCGTGAGCTAACTCTTCACGTAGATACTTATTCTGCTTACATTCCGACAGATCACGCTGACAAGCGCCGTACAGGTGACCTTTCTGACGCTCCCATGTCACTGTTTTGCTACAGTAGCCACAGGCAATGACGTTTCTTAGCGCAACATCATACCTATGCAGCTTACCCGATCTACCGTGATGCATTTTATTCTGTACGGTCTTGAATAGTACTTTTGAGATAAGCGGTTGATGCGAGCCGGGATAAGTTTCACCATTGAACTGAATCACACCCATATAGTAGGGGTTCTGTAGCAATAAATGCACGGCGCTCTTCACTGGTGGGCGGCCATTGTAGGTAGTGATGCCTGATTGTTTTAAAAAGGCCCATACAGAGTTAGTGGATTCAGTCGGTTTTAGGTATAGCTCAAATGCCTTTTTTATAATACGACTCGTTTTAGGGTCGGGCACATGTATGCGTTTGCCGTTTTGTAGGGCGGTCATGTAGCCGATAGGTGGCCGAGATGGCATCCAGCCTTGGGCAAGTTTTTCAGCCCAGCCTTTCATAGCTTCTTCGCGGAGATTATCGGTATATTTTTTAGCTACAGCAAGGTGAATGTTCCACATAAATTTAACATCAGACTTGGCCTCTTTGTGGAGCTTTAAATTCTCTTTAACGGCGTGTAACATACGGTCTCTGTCCGCTTCGAGCCAGTCATCGACAGATACGGCGTCGCGGAGGTTGCGGGTTAGTCGGTCTGTTTTCTCTACGGCTAGGTTATAGACATTATGTTCGACGAGGTAGGTGAGTAGTTCGCCAAAAATCTTTCGGCTCTGCTGCTTAGAGGCGGTCTCGGCAATTTTGAATACTTTTACCACCCTCAAGTTATTCGTCTCGCAGTAGCCCTGTAATAATTTCAGTTGCGAATCGAGTGAGTAGCCCTCATCTTCTTGTGCCTTTGACGATACTCTGGCTAAAATGACTGCTGTATTCTTCGAGTTCATGACCCGTCCTCGATGTCAGCAACAATAGTACGGCCGTTTGCAAGCGTCTCGATAACCGTAACAAGACTGCGGCCGACCGCTTCAGCTTCTTCGTGGGTAACTTTGCGTTTCTGCTCGTCTTGTAATATGATGCGCAGCTCCTCGATTGCGTCGTTATCAATCCTGAATGATTCAGTGATGATCTCTACAAAATTATGAAACTTATTACCCATATTACCCTCCGTATGAAAAATACCAGCGTAAGTTTCCTTACGGCTGGCGCTTAACGTGTCGGCTATTAGTTCGGGTTATTTGCTTGCTGGTCGTCCTCGACCGGCCTTGTTGTCTAGCTCCTCTTTGATGAGATTAGCGAGCTTCGTGTCGCCAATCTTAGTAAGAGCAGTTAAGACAAGCTCACTAAGCGTCATTTCACGTTCAGCGGCAACAGCCTTAGCACGAGCCTTGGCTTTGGTCGAGATGTCTATCTGCATTTTTGGTCGAATTGCCATATTACGTTTATTATACAATAGTTTCCGTTCCTTCTCATATACCCTCCATTTTCCCTTCGTGTAACCGACTTGTTAAGGTGCTATCTTCTATAATCAAATTGTACTACTTGTAGTACAAATATACAATACATTTATGCTAATTTATGGCATTAAAATATACTTCTTGCATTAAGTACAATCAATCAAATAGTAACAGGGGTAGTATTGCTTTTTTACTCTCCCTCTTTTATATATACTATATAGGAGAAAACAACGAGAGTGGCAGAGACGAGAAAACGCTATAGTCTTAATCAAAAACAGCTTCATATCCTGATGCTTCTTTACAAGTTCCGATTCATAACCATACCATTGCTTACTACTTACAAAAACCTAAAATCCAATTCATTACAAAGAACCTTTGATATATTACTAGAAGAAAACTACATCGATAGAAGGTTTGACGTTAGTTACAAAATAGATCGTAAACCCGCGATCTATTACCTAGCAGCTAAAGGTGTGGCCGCCCTGAAGGCCGATCCGCGCTTTAATCCCGTAACGCTCCATTCCTACTATAAGAATAGGTCGGTCACTGACGTCTTTATGCAGCACGCCGTCGATACGTTAGAGGTATATAATAATCTGAAACATTCTTACGAAGATCGCTTCGAAATATTCACTCGTCAGGAGGTGGCTCATTTTGACGACTTTCCCGAGACTAAGCCGGATCTGTATCTACGCGGCGACAGGGAGTACTTCTTGACGTTGGCGTATGATACTCAACTGTTTCTTGTCAGAAAACGGCTGGCTGAATATATAACTCACTTCGACGAAGACGGCTGGGCGAAAGGGCGCTATCCAGCTCTCCTATTCATCTTTGCTGACAGCAATAGTGAGCGACGTTTCCTGGAGTTTGCTAACACTTCACTAGAAAGTGCTGGCATCGATACCGATGAGCTTTCGATTGGCACGACCACCATGCGAGCGCTGCGAGGAATACCAGCAATAAGCGCAATCTGGTCATTTACGGGCGACTCTCATACTCTAAAACAGCTAGCTGCATAAAATACCAGTTAGCTATACTGACATATGCCTATCTTAGTCCAGGGATAATGATTGCAGATTAGCCGTAGGCGAGACTGTAATGATTATCTCAGCGTCAGGCGATTCTCGGATACTACGGACGGGTGGTGATAGCATGTCACACTGTGACTGCTATGGCCAGCCGGGCGTACGTTCCGAATCAATACAATAATCAATTTTAATTGCATGCCGCGCATATCCCTGCCGCAATCATTCTTACGCCTGAAGCTCCCCTATAGGTGGAAGGTGAAGGGGGAAGTATGGTTGTGCGCCCGCCCATCTGATCCAATAAAGATAATAGCCCAATCTCTACTCTCCTAGAGCCTTTTATCGTCATGCTCAGGACGAAAAAACCGAAAAGCTAATACTCCTCGGCTAACATCACCGTGAGAACTCGGCGACAGTTTAGATTTAGCGGATCACACCAACCTGACAGCCCTTCGTTAAAGTAGTCTATCTTCCAAAACAGCACCTCGCCGTCTAATTCGACTCGCCCGAAATCGTGCTCTCCATACGGATCGTTGTCTTCGTTGAAACTATCGAAGCAGCGTACCGTGTCAATTGCTCGCGATAAATCCACGCGCATGATAACGCCTTGTGTCACTATGTAGCTCGCAGTACGCGCTCGGCGGAACTCATCGTTCCTGTTGGCTATTCTTGCTGATATTTTGTTTTGCGCTTGCTCGGTGTCCATAAGACCCTCCTTTGCCTAATGAGAGGACTTCCTGCCTCTCTGGCGAGAAGGCACGAGGCTGCAACGAAACGGGTCAAGGTGGAGCGCCCCGTGACGTTTACCAGTGGGACGAACGACCTTGATGCGATTCGTTCACCCGTATAATGAGAAGACAGAGGGAGGGGAACCTCTTACATATCTCCACTCAGTTCTGTGCAAAATGACAAAAGGTACAGTTTATTTTCATACTAAGGACGGGGATCTACTAGCGACGAGATTATGATGCCCGATGTCATATCAATATGACCTACGCTCTATACCACCAAAGATGCCAGTTTTTGCTCTTTGCTTTCATAATAACCCTAGGATTGTGACATTGTTCGAAATCAACCCGAGTATAGGGAGTGGCTAGCCTATTGCATTGGTATTACTTAGATCATGAGGATACTACATCGACCTAAACGCGGCCATAGCTTTACCTATCACTGTGAGCCAAGGCATAATAGATGAAATCAGAACTGTTAATTGGGTTCTGTTTTTTGATACCCAGAATAGAATCGAAACTAATATTTTTTCTAATTGTCTTAGCTTTTTTATTATTAGAAAGGATTGTATGTAGAAATTATTTGTTACGAAACGAGTTTAACTTGCCAGCTATTTGTGATGATTTGAATCTGGTACCTATTGCAACAGACATGATTGCCACTTCGCGAGCATGGGAGACACAGAGGCTAGAAAGTTGACTTGTCACTTCTGCGCCGCTAAGTTTGTTAACTTTTCAGCTCAGATCGAAAACCCTCCTTTCTTGTTGCGTTCAAGGAGCAACTTACTCTATAAGTTTTTATACCGAGTCGGTACTATTTTAATAATTGCACAAGTACAATATTGCACTTGTGCAAAAATATATGTAAGCGTATAGTAACTATTATGAGCGATGAAATAGCTAGTTTAAGAAAGAAGAAACATCTCCAGACTCGTGGCGCTATAGAACAAGCCGCAATCAAATTAGTGGAAGACAGAGGGCTAGCAAACGCAACCATCGATACAATTAGCCAAAATGCTGAGGTGTCTAAGCGTACCTTTTTCAACTATTACGACACGAAAGAAGATGCTATTCTTGGATTTTCTAAAACTGATCTTTTAAAGCATAGTGACGTCGAGTCTATGTCTATGAGGGGCGGCGAAGATGTAATTGAATTTGTTATTCGGGTTCTAGTTGAAACGTTCGAAGGGAGTATCGCAAGTGGAGATCTAAGGAGACGGCGATCGGCAATAATGCGAACCTGCCCACAGCTTTTAGAGCGTCAGATGGAAATTATATCGAAGTTAGGCGCCAACTTAAGCACTGGACTACATACTTCTCTCAATGTACATTTTCTATCGAAACAACCGATTAAAAAAGAACTGTCGGATGTAATAATGATGCTTTGCTTTGGTGCCGTAAGAGCGGCGACGAAGGAATGGCTTGCGGCTGATAAGAGAAAATCATATAAAAATATTTATCCGCGAGCAACAATGCTTGCGAGAGAGGCGATAAAAATTATCCATGAGTAAAATATCAAGTGAGAAGAACGCAGATGGCGAAGCTGCAAGAAAGAAACATATTCTTTTGATCTTTGCTGGCTTGATGGTAACTATGCTGTTATCGTCACTAGATCAGACTATTTTTAGTACAGCTCTGCCAACGATCGTCGGCGAACTTAACGGTGTCGAGCATATGCTCTGGGTGACAACAGCATACATATTGGCGTCAACTATCATGTTGCCTGTCTATGGCAAGCTCGGTGACCTTATCGGGCGCAAGGGCCTTTTCCTGGGAGCAATATCTATATTTATTGCAGGGTCTATCGTAGGTGGCCTTGCACAAGATATGACGTGGCTAATCATTGGACGGGCGATCCAAGGTATCGGCGGTGGTGGGTTGATGATTTTAGCGCAAGCTATTATTGCCGATGTGGTGCCGGCTCGCGAGCGTGGAAAATACATGGGTATCATGGGTGGGGTATTCGCGCTTTCTTCTGTCGCAGGTCCTTTGCTCGGTGGATGGTTTACCGAAGGCATCGGATGGCGCTGGGCATTCTGGATAAATATACCCCTTGGTCTACTTGCTATCGCGTCGGCTGCTCTTTTCTTGCGACTACCGAAAAATACGAATAAAAAGCCCTCAATCGATTATGCGGGCATGGGACTTTTGGCACTCGCATCCAGCTCAATAGTGCTTATTACTACCTGGGGTGGCACTACGTATGAATGGATGTCTGCGCAAATTTTCGGGTTAATTGCTCTTGCTGTCATCGCGGCTATTGCCTTTGTACGAGTTGAGAAAAGGGCACAAGAACCGATTATGCCACTTGAATTGTTCAAAGATCGTAACTTTAATTTGACAACAGTCGGCGGCCTTATTATCGGAATTGCCATGTTCGGAGCACTTGCCTATATGCCTACATATTTGCAAATGGTAACAGGTGTGGGTGCAACTGAAGCGGGATTTCTGATGATCCCGATGATGGCGGCGCTTCTCGTAAGCTCTATCGCGACCGGCCAGTTAGTGACAAAAACCGGCAGGTATAAATGGTTTCCTGTCGTAGGAACAGCAATAGTGGTTGTTTCACTTCTCCTGCTTTCGACAATGGAGCCTACGATGGCTATATGGCATCTGTGCGCTTACTTGGCGGTTATGGGTATTGGCTTGGGTATGAGTATGCAGATACTGGTATTAGTAGTACAAAATTCATTCCCATTATCAAAAGTAGGTACGGCTACTGCTTCTAACAACTATTTCCGACAGATGGGGGCTTCGGTTGGCTCGGCTATCGTAGGAAGTTTGTTCGCTCATCGACTCACAACCCTTATGAGTGAGCGTCTTCCTGCGGTTGCTGGTGCGGGTGAAGGAACCGCGACAAACTCTTTTACGCCAGCCATAGTGAACAATTTACCAGGGCCAATCCACGATGTCGTTATTGGCGCGTACAATGATGCCCTCACTCCTATCTTCCTGTACGTTGCACCCCTTGTTGTTATTGCAGTTATTGTACTGGCATTTGTAAAAGAGAAGCCGCTTGCAACAAGAATTGAGCGTGATGCACCTGCCGAGTCACTTGAGATAGACGGCGCATCCCACATTATTTAAAGGTAAATTTGAGAAATCCCTAGCCGAAGAAATGATAGAAGGAGATAATGACAATGACTATGCAAGATAATAAAAAGCTCTATGGAGTAGCAATCGTCGGCAGTAAGGGGCAAATTGTCATTCCTGTTGATGCACGTAAGGAGTTGGTTATTCAGCCAGGTGATCGTATGTATGTAGTAGGCTCGTCACACGGAGAAGCTATCGTGCTTTTAAAAGAAGATTCTCTTGAAGGCATCGTGGAACAAATGTCAGGACAGATTGAATGAATAAAGTCAGAACTGTTAATTCAGTTCTGATTTTTTATAGCCCACGCTAGGACTGAAACCTCAAATCTATGGCTGTGTGTCACCGATGCTATATTCTTCAGACGTATCCTTGCAGGTGAAAGCAGGCACACCGGTAATGTCAACGCTACCAACTTTATGTCATCTTCTCTATAATTAAAGTACTTATGAAACCTCGAATTCCCACCACCCTTACGCCTACCGATGATCTGATGCGACTCTTAGATGCCGAGGACGATATAGACGAAATGCTTATCGAGAACCAGTTTGGAACGGGCGCTGCCGCAAAGGGCATTAGTATTAGTGGCTGTGTCATTAATAAGTCGGATTTGTCTGTAATGAATATGGAGAAATTCGATATAGCTAACTGTGAAATAAATAATACAAACTTGGCTGGCAGTAAATTTCCTAATTCCAACTGGCGTTCGGTAACGATCAATGGAAGTAGATGCAGTGGACTTCAATTGCAAGACAGCGTAATAAAAAATGTACTTTTCTCCAATTCGAAACTGGATATTGTTAATTTTAGGTTTTCAAAGATGGATGGGGTAGTCTTCCAAGATTGTGTGCTTGATGACATTGACTTTAACAGTGCGACGGTTAAGAATGTTAAATTTATAGACTGTACGATTTCAAAGATCAGTTTCCATTCTGCAAAAATGATGAACGTAGATTTATCTCAGTCACTCATCGAAATGATTGACGGCATCGCAAGTCTAAAAGGCGCAGCCATTAGCTATGACCAGCTCATGAGATTTGCCCCATACTTTGCAGCCGAGGCTGGAATAAAAATAAAATAGCTGACATGATGGCCTAGCGAAGGTTATGTCCTGCTTAATAAGGGCTATTACTTCCTCTATTGTAGTGAGCGAAGACATAGGGCGAAAAATCATAATTACTAGAACAGTTAGATGTGAATATAACCACCGTCACGCGTGTTTAATATTTACAAAAGTAGTAAGTAGTGTTAATATTTAGGTATACTAAGTAAATTATGAACTACGAATTATTCCTTATTTTCGAACGAGTCGTGCGGCTACTGGGCGCTTTTGAAACGGATACACCTCAAAAGTATCGAGCGACATCAAGAATGTGGCTTTTGTTAAAATTCATTAGTGAAAATGCAAACGTTACCGGTTCTGAAGTTGCGAGAAGATTTTTGATTAAGCATCCAACAGCTACCCAGCTAATTGATAGAGGAGTAAAAGATGGATTTATAGTGAGAGTAGCGAGTGAAAGTGATAGACGAGTACACTATCTTACCTTGACTAAATTAGGCGGACAGCAGGTGTCTATATTGAGTGGGATTTATAACGAACGCGCTTCTACCGCCTTGAAGTATTTATCCGATAAAGAACATGTACAGTTGCTGAAACTTATGAACAAAATGGCGTTTGGCTTAGAAACTGAAATAAGCACAGAAAAATATAAGGAAATATATGGGTAATAACCTAAACACAATTGGTCGTGAGTTAAAAGACCGTTTAGTGAGTGTCGAGCGGAGCGCTTCCGAGAAGGACAAGCAGCTTATAAACGTTGCCAATGTAGGGCGTATCGTGGCCACTGCTTACGAACAACTACGTAATTCAGCTGAATACACACAAGAGCATCTGCTCCGCCAGCGTGCTATCCGCCGCTTTCTAGTCCGCAACGTATCGTTTCGTTCGCGCGGTACTCTCGATAGGAATCTTGCGGAAGAAATTATTGTCGAACTGACTCAAGCAGGATACATCGAAAACGACACTATTCCACATTCATCTTTAGCAAAAATTTCCCAATCGCTATCAAAGCATTACGAAAATTACTGGCGCATGGAACCTTACACGACACGGGCAGGTGCGGAAGAATTGACTCTCGACCTCATATCTGTAGAAGTGGAAGCAATTATAGCCGATGACAAAAAGCTTCAAATATATCAATATTTTGCATATCAGCATTATCGGAGTGTGATTGATGAGGAGAAGTACAAAGCTGCTGACAGTAAAGAGAGTTATGATGCATGCCTCTATATCGCTGTCCACAAAACATTACTGAAGTCCGATCTGCCAACAGTGCGCTACGATTTGCAGCAGCTCTATCAATTTTCAGATGATGACATGCAAGCATATGTGCACTTCCATAATAATATTACGGAATCATTTTCATCTGACTTGACAAATAAGCTATCTCGACTCGTAGACCGACACGGCGCACCACTGAGAATATTTAGGTCTATGGTAGAAGAGCGAGAAAATCTATCTGAGCTTTTAGGGAAAAGTGGCCAGTTCGTCTCAGCCTATCAATCGTTTGTAGAGGCAGAATATAAAAAGGCGAGTAAGCGACTCAACAAGGCACTTGTTAAGAGCATTCTATTCCTGTTAATCACTAAGTCATTACTTGGGATATTGATAGAAATTCCATATGACCTTGCCGTCACTGGTTCAATTATCATCTTGCCTCTTGTCATAAACTTGCTCGCTCCGATAGTCTATCTTCTTATCCAGAGGGTTAGTATCAAGGTACCTGGTAAAGTGAACACTGAGACTATGGTGGTTTATATGAGCGATGCGCTCTATGGTGACGAGACGAAAAAGATCTCTAGCAAACATCGATCTACTAAATATAGCGTAGCCTTTAGTATTGTTTATGCCGCGATGTTTATTTTTGCGTTTGGGCTTGTACTGAACCGATTAATTAGCTTAGAATTCAATCTTGTTCAAATAGTATTATTTACCATTTTCCTTGCAACGGCTAGTTTCCTGGGCTTTAGGCTTACGGGTATAATCCGTGAGCTTGAACTTGTGACCGCTAAAGTCGGTGTCGTTCAGCTGATACGGGACTTCCTCTACATGCCCTTTATCGTTTTGGGGCGCTGGTTGTCCGAGGAGTACAAGAAAATAAACATCGTTGCATTGATACTGGATACTGTGATAGAACTTCCATTAAAAACTGTCCTGCGACTTGTAAGGCAATGGACGACATTTCTAAATGATAAAAAAGATGAACTTTAATTTGTCGTTCAACCATAAACGCCGAGTAAATCGGCGTTTATGGGGTGCGTCTACCTAATCATATCTTGATATGGATGAAGAAGCTCTAATCCTGGTTTGGCCTAATGAGCCTATCTTATAGGCATTAAGTGGCTTAAACTTTTACATAACTCACGTTATCTTGTCGTATTTGAACCTTTATCATGATATTAACAGCAAGTCAGACAAAGTAACGAAGGAGGTAGACCGGAGCCTCGCAAAGGGCGACGGTTTTTTTAAAATCTAACCTAACCCCTTAAATCAATCCCTACAAATTATCAAAAGAAGAGTGATTCCGTTAGTAACACTTTGCAATTATTTGCTGGTTTGGGCTGAAGAGATTAATCGAGTCATCTTTTCTAGAGCGTCAGCAAACGATAGGTAATAGATACGTTCACGCCCAACCTTATGGTGCGCGAGAATTCCTGCCGATTGCAGGACTTTCAGATGATGTGACACGGCGGGGCGCGAGAGATTTATCTTATCAGCCAAATGTTTTACGCTCATGCCCTTTTCTTCATTTATAGCGAAAAGAAGTTCCTGTCTGATACTGTTACCTAGTGCGTTAAATATTGGCAGACAGTCTTCAAACTGGTTTCTGATCTTCATTTTTACAAGTTATTCCTTACCCTCAACTGAAATCCGAGGAATAATTTTGCCCAGCCATTTCGGCAAGTACC
Organism: Saccharimonadales bacterium (SeqCode); assembly: GCA_049295575.1. GTDB lineage: Bacteria > Patescibacteriota > Saccharimonadia > Saccharimonadales > Saccharimonadaceae > UBA6022. The sequence goes on along the minus strand of JBAQQX010000002.1, from coordinate 395,612 downwards.
ACGCTTTGCTTCCCAGCAGGGACATCACGGCGGGCCCGATAATCATTCGCACCAAAAACGCGTCGATAAGAATACCGAATGCCAGACCGAAGCCTACCTGCTGAATGATATCGTCAGTGCTGAACATAAATCCTCCAAAGACTGACACCATAATAATCGCTGCTGCCGTGACCACCTTTGCACCTAGTGAGAAACCGTCTTTGACAGACTGCCTTCCGTTGTGGCTTTTTACATACGACTCTCGGATGCTAGAGGTCATAAAGAATTCATAATCCATGGCGAGCCCGAAGAGAATACCTAGCCCAATGATCGGCAAGAAGCTGATAATTGGTGCCGGTTCGAATAGCCCGAACAGACCCCATTGAAATACCATAACTAACGAACCGAACATTGCGCCTACTGATAAGAGGAACCCGAGGGTGGCCTTGATCGGTACAATAATCGAACGAAATGCGATGAGCAGAATAAGGAACGACAGACCGATAGTAATACCCAGGTATGGCGGAAGAGCTTCTAACATTTTGTTATCGATATCCGTTTGAATAGCGGTCGTTCCGGTTACTAGCAAATCGATGTCCTTGTTCGATAGGATTGACGCGTCAGATCTTAATCTTTCAATAAGCTTTACCGTAGCTTCATCAGAGGGGCCGGTCTCCGGTATTACTTGAATCAGCGCCTCTTTACCGTTTGGCGTGACAGAGGCAGGGATGGCTCTAGCTACACCCTCTTGAGTACTAAGGTCGTTCGCTATCTGCTGCGCTTTACCAAAAGATACGATAGTATGTGCAGCTGAATCAATATCTTGGTTATTTCCGCCCATTACTGTTCCGGCAGCAGGTGGAAGTTGTAACTGACCTGAAGCCAGCGCCATTTTGGTCTGTTCTAGTTCTTGAGGGGATGGCGCAGACATGTTCTCTGCCAGCACGAGGAGCGGCCCGTTGAACCCTTCGCCAAATCCACGGCTAAGTATGTCGTAGGCTTTCTTCTGCGTAGTGTCTGATGCGGCAAACTCGTCAGTCGGAAGGCCTAGCTTAAGATCACTGACAGGATAAGCGAGACTTGCCAAAAAAAGGACAGCAACTGTTATGGCTAGTACTGGTTTCTGGCTCAAGAAATTTGCGAATTTATACCATGCTGAAGAGTGATCAATATGGAGCTGATGGTGAACATGTGAGGCATGATGAGCTTTACGGAGCTTTTTGGTGAGGATTCTACCACCTAGAACTCCGGCAAGGGCAGGAAGGAGGGTAATAGCGGCCACAGCAGCGATTGCTACTGTTCCTGCCGCTGCCAACCCCATGGTAGTGAGAAGTGGTATCTGTATGACCGTAAGTGCCGAAAGAGCGATGACAACCGTTAACGCCGCGAACACGACCGCATTGCCGGCTGTGCCAAGAGCGCTACCGATTGCCGTTTCGTAATCATCTCCTTCCAGAATATAGTTCCTGTAACGGGAAAGAATAAACAGTGAATAGTCAATCCCGACAGCTAGCCCGAGCATGACGGCGAGTACCGGAGTCGTTGCATTAATCTCTACCACACCGCTGAGAGCGAAGACTGCCCCTACGCCAGTGACAAGCGTGAAAATGGCCACCATAAGCGGCAGACCTGCCGCAAGCACCGTCTTAAACATAACCATCAAAACGACCGCTGCAACGAGTACGCCTATTATTTCACCGATTCCAAGAATCTCTGATGGTGCCAGTATTACGATATCGCCACCAGCCTCAGCCGTCAGCCCACCTTGGCGAGCGATGGACAGCGATGATGCTACCTCTTCGGCGGTTTGTTCTGTGACATTGTTGCGGCTCACACCGAGCTGCAACTGAGCAAAAGCAACGCGCCTATCTTTTGATATTGCCTCTTGGTAGACAAACGGACTTATGGTTTGCTCAACGTCTTTGGCTTTGGCGGCATCTGCCAAGGTTTTGCCGATGACGTCCTTATAATCATCTATCGTTTTTCCAGCTGGCGCTTCGAATACAATCCTCCCGGTTCCACCACCGGCATTAGGGAATAATTTTTCTGCCTTATCAATGGCTGACTGTGCTTCGGTGCCGGGGATAGAAATATTTCGTGAAGCGGGCTGCTGGTAGGCAACGACCAAACCAATTACAGTTGCAATCACGGCGAGCCATATACAAATGACCAGCCATTTATGTTTGAACGAAAATAACCCAAGTTTTTGAAGAAAATCTGCCATACCATCCTTTAATTATGCGTTTATTTTTTTGGACCTATACCAAACAATTGTAGTACATTCTGCTCTAAAATGAAATATTAACTTAATGCTTATCCAGCCAGAACATTATTAAGAAAGTATCCATGCCTCCCTGACGGTTACACTTATGTCTAACTATATCTTTTCCCGGGATTTTTCAAGGTAGCATTAGTCATTACGACTGCTGATCTCATCGAGAATAAGAAGATTCGTGCTTCGCACACTGCGAGAAGACGAGCGTCTTCTTTCGTCTTGGTAGCTTTTATTACCACTTCGATATTTTTAGAAATGTCGAAGTTTACGCGAGCGGCTTGATCTCCGATAATTCATACCTGGTTTTCTTGGTCGCGTGGTTCTTCTTTGTTTTACGCACTGCGCTCGGCTTATTAATAGGCTTCGGATCTGGCTCGATTATCTCCGATTCTGCCGCTTCTTCAACCTCTTTTGCGTAAAGTTTTCTTGAAGATTTAAGGACTAGTTCGGCAGTCGATTCGCTGCCGCCCTCCTCAACAACAATAGTCATGCCTGACATTGGCTCCTGCGAGTGTATGGCCGCAATTCTTGCATAGAACGAATATGCTGGCAGGTTGGCTATTTCACCTTGATCAATATACGGACTGAAGAGGGGTAGCACGAGGCGTTCATCAGCCGGACTACCCGATCTAAAGCAAATAACCGTGCCGACGTTGGCAAGAATGACATCGACAAGCCGCTGTTGATCTTGCTGGGAACTAGACTGCTCCGCCATGGTGAGGAATAGCTTGTATTTTCTAGCTTCAGACAGCATCTGTGTGAAGCTGGTAGTCGCGAAATTCTGGAACTCGTCGACGTACAGATAAAATGGCCGACGACTGTCTAGACTTTGTCGTGCACGACGTAGCGATGCGAGCTGCAGCTTTGCGAGTACGGTCGTACCAAATAGGGTAGAGGTATCTTCACCGAGGAGACCTTTAGAAAAGTTACAGATCAGAATCTTGCCATCGTCAAGGATTTTGTCGAAGTCGATGGTCGATTTCTCTTGTTCAAGCACGCGCCGTGCAGAGGCTGAGAAAAGAAAGCGACCGATCTTAGCAGTGATACCAGCGGCCATTTTTATGCGCTGCATGTCACCAGCTTTACCGAGTTCATTCTTCCAGAAGTTTTTAAGGTTCTCGTCCTCTAGTGTCTTTATAACTTCACGGCGGAACTTCGAGTCATTGAGTAGTCGGAAGATAGTAAAGAGTGTCGGCTTTTCGAGTGTTAATGCTGTCTGGATGGCATTGCGTAAGATGTACTCGATACGGTGCCCACCACTATCATCCTCAGAGAATATCTTACGCATCACAGATATGGTCGATTCAGTGATAAGGTCTTTTTCTCGAAGCAGATCATCATCAGATAATCCCTCGGGCAGTTCCAGTAAGTTCATGCCGATGGGATGCCCTAGATCATCAGGGTTCATGTAAATCACGTCATCAATGCGATCCTCGGGTATGTGCCGCAGGATTGTTTCGGCAAGGTCGCCATGTGGGTCAATCACGGCGAGGCCATTGCCGTTTTGGATGTCCTGCACGATCGAATAGAGAAGCATGGTCGTCTTGCCATTTCCCGTGCCTCCAATAACGTAGAGGTGACGTTCACGCTCCGACTCGGTCAATCCAATCGGAGTAACGGTACCGTGGTGTTGATTTTCGCCGATGATCACTGCTAACTTACGCCCCGACTTGAGGGATACCGGTGCTGGTAGTGTCTTGCTGAGCGACGTGATGAGATTATCGGTTCGGCTGATTTTGCTTGACGGGAAGTGATACAGGCTAGCAATCTCTGATGCAGATAGTATTAACGAACTCCGACGAAATAATGCCGGTAACCGCATATCAGCAAGTTTGTGTCGATGCCTATCAATGATCGGAAATCGTATCTTAGCCTTAAGTGACTGATACAGCGGGACACTATACCCATCAAGCGCACTACGGATGGTCTGGATATGATCTTTAGCATTCGGGCCAGTCGTTAGGATACGCAGGTTCACCTGAAAGAGTGGCTGTGTTACCTTGTGGTGCATCGATTTCATCAGTTCGAGCTCAAAGGCACTAAGTGTTCGTGCTGGACGCTGACGTTTTGATACCTGCATCTGAAACGCTCTGTCGTGATCACCAGAGTGTGTCGCATACGTGCCCGAAGTAGTGCCATGATACACTTCAGTCGTTAGATCAACTGCGCCCCACAGAGCACTATTGATAAGATCACTAATTCTTTGTAGCCAGATGAGGTGTCCTGCGCTGACAGTAGATAATATATCCTCGTTGCTCAGAATCTTTCGTGCTAACTTACTCGTCTCGCGCAGCTTAACAGGAGATATAACCAGTTGCATCGCAATCCGTTCGCCGTCGTCGAGCTTTGTCATCGCACTCGTCACATAGGAAAGAGGATCGTGCTGGTCAAGTGCCGAGGTGAGAATGAGCGGTAAGATGTAGTGGCCGTGTTCCTTAAGTTCTAGCATGCAATCACTTGATGACTGCGACGCATCAACTTCTTTGACTTTAGCATGAGGTATATAGGCAGCGATCACTTTTCGAAGCGCTTCAGCTCGCGATTTCTCAACATGAATAAGATAGCGAATGCCATCTTTCTTAGTTGAAGTAATTTCAAAACTCAGCACTGGTGAACGCTTCAATAGTCTGTCTTTTAAGATACGTGCGGAATACATACCGTGAATCACTGAAAACAGCTGCTCAGTCGCCTCGGGAGTCTTCGAGATTGTCGCAGGCGGCGTCACTTCAAGCCAGATCATATCGCGGCTCTTCAGATACCTGCGGTTGATCAGAGCGGTAATCATGGAGTTACTCCTTTCTTGTCGTGTATGAAGTCGTAGTGCATAGCAGCAGACGTAGTAAAAGTACGTGTCGTGATGACATTGAGATGCGGCGCATTCATTTCGGAGATTGTCCATTTTCCAGTTACGACATCGACTGCCGTCACATACGCGACATGCCCCCATTCGCCCTCGTCGCTCTGCATAATCGCTCCGACCGTCGGTATATGGTTTACCTCGTAGCCATCGCGAATAGAATATTCGTCCCACGTATTCGCATTACCCCAGGACGTAGGGATTACTTTTTCCGCCCAGAGTCGCATGGCAAATACCCAATAGGTACAGTTACCCCATGCGTAGGTATCTCCAGGAACGCTGCCGCCCATATAAAAACCCTGCTCTTGTGCCGATTCAGCGCTAGGGGAGTCGCTAAGAAATGCCATGACATCGCTACCCATTGCAAATACTGCCATTACCGGTAGGGTGATCACAAATGCAAGCGTCGCGAGTGTGACGACGATATACTTTTTAAGATCTCCGCCGATTAAACCGATAGCGACAAACGAATTCATCGGCTATACAACTCCGCAGGGTTAGTTGTAATGAGTGGATGCTCCTTTTCACTGGCGACGACTCTGACGGCGACATGGTGCTGATCGGCAATAAGCAGTGCGTCACCACGCTCACAAGTAAGCAGGAAGCTCTCCTCATATTCAGACAAGTTAAATTCGCTGGCCACGTTTTTAATTGTGGTGGTATCCTGTTTCATCAGAATACGAAGTGCGGATTGTGAGGCGATAGCACGGCCATAGTCGCTTCTCAGAAAGTCATTAGCCTGCTGGGATATGATCGATACTCCCAAGTAGTATTTACGTGCCCGACGCACTAGCCCCGCCACGAACCGCGCCGATTCCTCATGCTCGAGCAGCATCCAACCTTCATCAATAATCAGGAGCCGTTTTTCTGGCTTAGCTTTCACCTGATTCTGTACAAAATTAGAAATAATGAGCATCATAATCTGTCGGAGTGATTCTGGCAGATCTTTGATGTCAAAGATCACCAAGCGGTTCGACAGATCAATATTGGTTTGGGCATTGAATACACTCGCGAGGGAACCCGAGATATATTTTTCAAGCCGTTCACAGAGCTTCAACTGCCCGAGTTTCGAGAGTTCAGCGTATAAGTCTTCGAGCAGCGGCTGCTCATTCTTTTTGGCTTTCTTGTATATCTTGAGGATCGTTTTATCGACTGCTGCTTTTTCGCGTGAGCTCAACCCCTCGGCCATCAGGCTGATAACTTCCGTAAGATCTTGAGTATGCTCGGACAGGTCATCGATGTCATGAAAGGTCGTCGCAAGATCGAATGGATTGATCTTTTCCTTACTCCTGGCCGACAACTTAATGTAGGTGCCACCGACCGACTCAGTAAGGCGCTTGTATTCACGCTCCGGGTCGATAACAATGACTTTTGTCCCTTGCATCAGCTGGCGTAGAATCTCGACCTTAGTCGTATAGCTTTTGCCTGAACCGGACTGTGCGAAGACAATACTATTGGCGTTATGCAGGCTAAACCGATCAAGAATGACTAACGAGTTATTCGACTTATTCACCCCGTATAAAATACCAGACTCCTGCACTAGCTCCGAGCTCATAAACGGGAAGGTGAGTGCCGCCGATGAACTATCTAAGTTTCGCTTCTGACTTAATTGATCTTCCCCGCGTGGCAAAATGGACTGCAAGGCTTCAAGCTGCTGGTAACGAGCGATCTTTGAATAGAATAGCCGTGCTGACAGAGTAGCTTCGAGGAGTTTTGTAATCTTGTTGAGCTCCTCAAGGCTATCCGCTCTTAGCGTCACGTAAATGGACATTTGAAACAACTTCTCCTGGCCGCGTTGAATCTTATCGCGTAGTTCAATGGCAGATTCAAGCGGATCAGTAATTTCCGAGCCGACAATCTTACCAGCACGTATCATGGCACGCTTAGTGCTTTCAAGTTCCGTAATCTTGCGATGGAGTTTTGGAAGTGCCATTAACGCATTTACTTCATGGACATGGTAGCTAATATCGGTGTCGTGATTAAAGTTAATAAGACTATCGAGCCAGCCAGAACTTGCGACAAACGGATAGCCGTTGACGTACAGTGTGCGAATGAATACGCCATCAATGTTGAGGTAATCCGGTGCTTCTTCGAGACCAGCGTAACTCATTACATCAAGCGCATCTTGTTCGCCAAAACTGAGGGATAGCTCTTGGCGCTTAGCTTCACTCATTTCTCGACGCTTCGCGAGGAGGGCCGTTATCTTATTCATTGTCTTCTCCTTTTCGTAGTAAAGCAGTGTGTATCATCTGGAGTGCGCGTTCGGTCAGAGGTTGAATCTTCGCTGCGCTGGGATTGTAGAAACTGTAGAATAGGTCGAGGACTTCGAGGCTAGTGAGTTGTCGCGCGCTCATGCCTAAGCGGTTCATACCTTTGGAAACAATGTCGACGGTCAGTCCAAGATGCTCTCTGATCATCTCGAAGTCGGCCTTACCTCTGGTAGTGTGGGCATGCGGCACAACGATATAAAAGTGACGTGTCAAAATCTTATTAGACTGAATCAAGGTGCGAATAAACTCGTCATAATTCACGAGTTGTTGACGGTAGACTTCCTCTCGCTCATCCTCCAGTCGTGCGCTAAGATCTTCAAGATACTTGTCCATATCTATCTCGCGAGTGCGGATCAGGATTTGAAGCGGCGTACCGACTGAGTTTAAGAAACTTTCGTAGGTGTCGATGATGGCGTCCTGCTCATCTTCACTTTTTAGTTCGAAGTTCAGCGACGAGACTTCTAGCACCGCACGGTATTGATTATTTGGCAGTAGCAGAATACCGTCTTTTGCACCCTCAATCGCAATCTGAGTCCTGCTCGGTACTCTATTCTTGGACTTCTGTAATACGGACATGTAAGCCTCCTTTTTTGGTCGTTTCAAAACGTAATCGGCTGATCGGATCATCGAGCGTGGCGTACACATAGGCCGTTTCCTGGATGCCCAACTTCGGTAGCACGGCAGGTACATGTTCTTTGACGGTCATTCTTGCCTCGGCCTCATTTAGCGGTTCGGGGTAGTCTTCACGATAAGCGGCAGTATTCTTATTGAACAGGTAAAGTCTTGGCCGCAGCCCATAGCGGAGAAGGATGAGCGCCCACACGAGGACAATCTTTCCCTTAATACGAATGGCAAGTAGGCTCGTAATAATCGCCAGGAATCCGATCACGACCAGTTTATATATACTGAACTCCATACTCGGCGGTAATGCGGCGTAGAGAAGTGATCCGCCAAAGACTGGTACGGCGAACAGTGCAATCTGCGACACACTTAAGTTGCCAGTAATACGATCTTCGACGGTCGTGACTTGTGCTGGTACAACGGTTACTTTCATGCTGCTTTATCCTCCTTCGTACTTGTTGTTTGAGCATTTCGCTTGGTAGCAATATCCGTCACCGAAGCAACGCGAGGGCTGGCATTGGCCGTGCCAACCTTTGGTGCTCGCGATGTTGTACCGGTGGCTGGTACTCGTGTCACTTTGACGGATGGCGGCTGTTTCTTATTTGTGGGTGCCATGTGTACCGTGCCTCCCGCACTTCCACGCCTCGACCCAGTTGACGCCAGGCTACTACGGGCAGAACGGCTACCTACTTTGTTCGATACTGCACCCACGGCTGCTTTACCACGACCTCCTAAGTAACTGACACCGTTCATGAACTGCGTCCCGAGTTGCCGTGAGGATCGTGCCCCAAGACTCACGTAACTAAACTGCATGAGCAAGCCCTGTGTTTTAAGTAGGGCGATAACCGCCGCTAAGCCAACAACCATCGACATCAGTACATTTGGTATATCATTTCCACTCGTGCCAGACAGTCCGGTAAAGAGCGATCCAGCTAGTGTTAGGATGACGACATGGACGAACAGAATGAATATCGTCGTGAGGTAGGTTTTCATGGCCGTTTCGCTGAAGTCTCTAAATCCGGGAACGAGCCAGATGAGAATGACAAGTGGCGACAGCACCGCTCCGATAAACAGTGTCACGATACGGCCAACGTAGTAAATGAGGAGAATGAACGAGAAGATCAGAAAGACGAGCATAATTAGCAGAGCTGCGATACTTTGTCCTCCAGCCTCCTTAAACACGGTCGTTAAGGTATTCCAGACACTCGATGCTCCGCCAATATGACCAACGGCAGTAATCAGGGCGTTAGATGCTGCGATAAAGCCATCAATAATGAATAGGGAAGTGTTTAACAGCAAGAAGATGAGGAGGATTCTCGGCAGTAAGTGCTTGAAGTCAATTTCATCCAGGCCGAACGTCGCTGCACTCATGACATGAAAGCCGATCAACGCTATCACGATCACAAACAGGACGTCTGTAATGCCGACCATCGCGAGCCAAAAGTTGAAGACACTCGGATTATCCGCCATAAGCGGCGTACTTTTCGTGAAGAAGTCGAGTGCGCCGAGAAACGGAGTGGCGAGCGTCTGAATGATCGTATTAAGTAAGCCGACGATGGCATTAATGAGGATCTCTACTAGGCCATTACTCGGACTTTCTGGTTTAATCGCCTCGAGAGTTGGTAGTACGCTACTCGCTGGCGCCTGGGTATGCGGCATTGCTCCGTTCAAGATTGCCGTCAGTGTTCCAGCCCCGAGGACGATAACGACACCGATTAATGCATTCTTCAGCACTCGTTTTGCTTGATCGAGTTTCTCTGGCCGTCCAGTACTCGTCATATAGAGGATACCTCCATAGACGATGAAGAAGACACTCGCAAGAGCCGCCAGCGCAGTCAGTGTTGTCATTGTCGGTGTTACATACTCACGCATAGCAGTAATCGCACCTGACGAATCAGCCATGAGCGTCAGGCTCATGGTGAGAGAATCTATCATTTTGACCCCTAACTACCGAATGAATTCGTAGCGATTGACACGATAATATTGCTAATCACGAATGCCGCAATCACAATAGCCAGGCCAATACCCGACCATAAGAGCGTGCGCTTCGCTCGATCAAGATGCTCTGGATTACCGGAGCTTGTTATATAGCCAAAACCACCGATAACAAAAAAGCCGGTCGCTACGAGACCGGCGAGTCCTGCGACGAGCTTGATAATATTGCGAATGAATGACTCAACCTGTGCGACGTCACCGGTTGCCGCCGACACGTCTGGCGTCAACAGCAGTAACGCACCTGCCGCTACAATAAGGCTTACAGTTTTAATATCCGTGGAACTTCTGATCATATGATCCTCCGTTGATAAATGTTCGTTTGTGCCTAAAACATACCACGCGCACTAAAGAGTAGTACAGCATAAGCAATTCACACATGTTTAATCCGACGTATTAAACAAGCGGTTTGGTATCTGTCGAATATATTGACTATTTCACAACGCTACCAATAGAATAAGGAATTGGAATTTAACCAACAAACAGCAGGCCTATATGGTAGTCATTTGTCATAATGCTGGTATATACTAGTGACAATAAAAGTCCTGATATGAATGGGTGTCAATCCGTTATGGCTTTATTTAGACAATTGCATAACATAAGGACATGACTAAATGAACATTAAGGTAGAGATAGAAAATGGTTATGGAATCTCGTCTCTAAGCCATGAATTTAATTTCGGCCAGGAGAGTAACTTTTATGCGCTCTACGCGCAGAACGGAACAATGAAATCCTCTTTTGCAAAGGCCTTGGATGATCACAGCAAGGGGATTCCTATTAAAGATCATCTATTTAATGTTGAAGGTAAATGCTCGGTAAGCGGAATCGACAGCCAGAATATCCTATCATTTCCATGTTTCGACGGAAGGGTTGAATTGACCGACGAAGCTGCGCTTCTTGTATCAAACGAGGCAGCCAAAGAGGCATATAGCAAAGCATTCGATAGTGTAAATGTCGCATACAAGAAGTTCACGGCTAAACTAGCTGAGGTTGCGGGCCATCCCCTGGATGAATCAAGTGTGTCTGAATTAGTCGGAAACATGCACCACTCCTTCGTTAAAGATAGCGCAGAGCCAGTTACTTCGCTTAAAATTATACAACTATTGAGGGGTAGTCTACCTGAGGTAAGCAAGGGCGATACGTTATTTTGTGACGTCTCATACAAACGATACACGCACACGAATTTTGCTAAGTTCATAGGAAATAAGAAGTATCTTGGTTTTTTCGAGAAGCTTGCAAGTGCATATGACGAGTTTGTTGCGTCACCAACCTATTACCGCGCGGGCTTTGATGCTAGTAGCGCAACGAAGCTAACAAAAGCGTTGAAGGATTCTCGCTATTTCAACGCAAAACACAGCGTTACACTAACAGACGGAGACGGAAAGCCTAGCGCCCCAGTGCAAGACTTAGGGAAGCTTGACGAATTATTAAAAACCGATTTTGATATCATTCTTGAAAAATATCCGGCACTTAAGTCAGCGCTCACATCGCTCATTAACGACTTTGCGGTCGGCACGAACGGTGACGTAAGAAGCATATTCGAAGATCCATCAAAAAGGCGCCTACTTTTATTTATGGGTAGTGAGGATCGCTTTTACAGAAACATGTGGTACGGATACCTGGCCGGATGTATAGATGAAGTGAATAACTTATTGCAAGCTCATGATACAGCAAGCGAAGAGATTAAACAGGCACTTGAGCGTGCCCGAGACAGTGATAATGAATGGGAAGAGGTTGTAGAAGTATTTAATGATCGTTTCAGGAACTTACCTTACAGAATAGATATTTCCAACAAGCAAGATGCGATTGTCGATGAACTCGTTAAGCCCGTGTTTGAGGTTAAATTTATGAATCCTAGAAATCCTAATGATCCATATCGCGAGAAGCCTGATGTAAATGGCAAACTCAGCGGATTAGGGCTAGTTTTGAGTAATGGCGAGCGTAAGGCGTTGTATCTTTTGAATGTAATTTTCAAGTTGCGCAATCAAGTAAAGAAGGGGTGCGACACATTAGTTGTGTTCGATGACATCGTTGAATCATTTGATTACAAAAACAAATATGCATTTTTTGAGTATTTGCAGGATATTTCGTCGGACACCAACAAGTTATACGTCATCGTTCTTACTCATAATTTTGATTTCTACCGCTTAGTATATGAGAAAATTCACCCCCGCAAGGATGATCAATTCAAAATTGCATCAAGGTCAAGAGATGGCAGCCTTAGTATCCATGACATGTTTAATATCCGAGTATTTGGGGAGATAAAAAAGAGGGCGGCGTTTGACGAGAGTGCATGGGTGGGACTCATACCATTAGCGCGAAATATTATTGAATATAGCAAGAGTGTGAGCGACGATGATTATCTTAAGCTGACTAAGTGTCTTCATGTCATGCCCGACCAGTTTAATGTCGGTGACATAATGCAAATAATTGGCGACAATACCGGCGTCTTAGATAGTGCGTTTAGTGCCACAACAATGGTTCACGATGCGATAATTAGTGCTGCAAACAACATAGTAAGCGAGGAAGATGATGGGTTTGACCTCCATAAAAGTCTCGCTCTTGCGATTGCTGTACGAATTCAGATCGAGAAATACATAATCGGCCACATCACAGACGATGACTATCAGCGAGTAGTCCGCGCAGGAAGAGATCAGACGAGGGGATTAATGAAGACGTACAAAAACCATACGCGCGATGCTAATAAGACGACTATCCTCGTGCTATTCAATAAAGCAACGATGATGATAGACGGCTCAATACATATAAATTCCTTCATGTACGAGCCACTTATTGATATGGGTACATGGGAACTTAAAGAACTCTATAGCGCCATAGTACAAGTAACAGCACCTCCTGTGCGTACTTGACGCCTGACAGAAACAGCAAAGCCTAGTCTCCATTACGACTGAGAGTCTATGGTGTGCAAAAGATACGATGTTTATCCCCCAGAGGCTCGTCAAACTCACACTTTATTCATATCACTACAGGGGTGAGGTTTGCAAATTTACTAGACTCATTCGATATTTCATAGTATAATATGTTAATTATGAGCGACTATCATGAAGCAATAGGCGAACATCCGTCCGTAGTCTTGCAGTCTAATCGTTTGCTTGTTAACGGCAAGGCGCTTCGGGCAGATGTATTAAGAGGCACTAAGAGCGAGAAGATAGCTGTTTCGCCTTCTGAGCTTGAAAGGGTTCTGATACTAGGGCGGCTATCGCTTCTACAGGGCATTGAAGACTTCTATGACGATCAAGTTAACAAGAATCCAGGCTCAACGATCGCCCGACCATCTATCTGGACAGTTCAATTAGGTACGACTGCTCAAACAGCTGGACGTGACAGTAAAGTTTTTACTGAAAAAGGCTACGCTAATGGCGGCGTCATCCAGTTGTTTGATGAGATACAGCCACGCTTCCATAGTTACTGGACTGCAATTACGAATACGGGCTTTCTCCCAGAGGTTCGTCGATCTTCCGGTAAGCAAGATGCCGGCTCGTGGCTATTACTCCGCAAACCTTCACTAAGCGAGGTGCTACACCACTGGTTTACCTATCCACCGGAAGCTTTAGATGCGGCGATTGAAGTAGTCGCCAATAAAGAAGATGCGGGGCTCGAGCGACGAAATCTGCGCATGTATCGCACGCTCGGAGAGAGGGCGGTCGACCGAGCACCTGATACTGTACGCTCGAGACGGCAGATTGGTCTGATACTTTCTATGGCGGCAATAAAGTCGGCGCTTGGTGACAAGGATGGTTATGAAGATGAAGTTGATGATGCATTAACGTATGCGCATAACGATTCGAGTATTGATGCGGGTACGGTGAGGGCTATTGAGAATAGTACCTTCTGAGAAAACTCGTTAACTATTGTTTGTTATACAAGGTGCGCCTATCTCTGAAGAGACTCCCGCGTCTTTAAAAGTTCCGAAGTTCGTCCGCCGGTGGCTAGTAGACACTTTCCAATATAAGAATTACCATAAGAAGCGTCTGCCTAAAGACATGGCTACGTTATTTAATGTAAGCCTCGTATGACTTAATATTATATTCACCAAGCTGGTATATATCTGCTCCGTTGTCATTGTACAATGCAAACTCTTCTACTCCAGCCTCCATTGTGAGTCGACTACAGACGGTGCAAAACGGATCACCGGCATCAGTGAAGCTACCAGATGAATCTATTCGCATAAAGTAAAGCACTGAACCTGCAAGTTTATCAGCGTTCGTCTTGCAAGCATCAATTACCGCTCGCCATTCAGCATGGATACAACACGTTTTATCGTACTTAGGTTTCTCGACTGTATTCATCTCAGCCTCACACAATCGCTGGCTTTCGTCATCAAGAGCTGGTGAGTTAAAACCTCTACCGATAATCACACTGTTTTTAACAATCACGGAGCCACATTTTGCACGTAGGCACGTTGCACTCTCAGCTACATCCGCAGCAGCCTCAAAAAATGGTTTTATAGATTGGAATTCATCACCTTCAACTCTTCGCATTTTTCTATTGTAGCAAATTTTGTTTAACCGCCCCTCAACGATAAAACAACTTTTTGATATTAACGACTGGAGTTCATCAAGTACAATGATAAAAAGGTCTCTCCGGAGGTCTTTTTATTTGATATAGTTAATAGATATGGCGATACCTCATACTCTTGAAATTATCGAACTTCCAAACGGCTCAAAAGGCATGGTTGTAAATACTCCAGGCGCGCCGGTAGCAGCTTACTCTATCCAGTTTAGAGCGGGATCAGACGAAGCAACACGGGCATTTCCCTTTCAGGTTGCTCATACACTTGAACACATCGTAGAAGCTGGTCCGGATATACCCCGTTACCCTAAAAAGTCAGATTACCTGCAAGAGCTACAGGAAAATGGTGCTTGGCGTAACGCATTCACTGGTGAATTTGGCATAAGTTACGTGGGCGATTGTATACCGGATGAATTATTAAGAATATTAAAATTGCGGCTTAGTGCAATAGCGAATCCAAAATTAACTGAACAGATCTTGAAGAGTGAATCAGGTAACGTCATAGAGGAGATGGGACAAAGAGTGGCCGATTATATAAGACTTGCGAATGCCTTGACTCGTAAATCTCTTAGTAATGGCGCATGGCAGACATCAAAAGAAGCGATGGTTGATGCTAAGAGCGTGACAATAGCGGATGTCGTAAACTACCATAAAAAAACACATACCATCGATAACCTGCGCTTCATGGTCGTGGGTGATATTGAAAATATTAAAGACTCTATTATTGGGCTTCTTAGTTCAAGCATGTTGCCAAATGGCCAACGTTTAATGGGCCCGACGACACAACCGGTCA
Organism: Saccharimonadales bacterium (SeqCode); assembly: GCA_049295575.1. Taxonomy (GTDB): domain Bacteria; phylum Patescibacteriota; class Saccharimonadia; order Saccharimonadales; family Saccharimonadaceae; genus UBA6022. The sequence continues at coordinate 380,292 of JBAQQX010000002.1, read as the reverse complement.
ATACCAATGTTTACAATTACGAAGAACGTTCGTCATTGGAGAACTTGTTTACGAACTTCACTATGGCAATTCCTCGACAGCTGACTGCTAAAGAAGTCGCAACTATGCAAATAATTAACAATCTTCTTTGTAATTCATGGGATTCGAGAATTCTTGGCAGGGCAAGGGAAGCCGGACTTTGTTATAGCATGCGTGGCTATATCGAGCTGTTAAAGACACAAACAATATGGGCATTTGATACTCCGATTGGGCCGAAGAATGCATCAAAATTCTTTAAGTTAATGAGCGATGCACTAAATGACCTCTCCGGTGAAGTTGTTGTTACCGATTTAGAAATGCAAAAGGCTAAAGCTTTCTTAATAGGTCAATCAAAGAAGAATGGGCAAACCACACAGGAACTATTAAATATGTACTCTGAAGAATACTTTGGCCTCGATACAGTAACCACCGCTGAAGAAAAAATTACTTTACTTGATTCTGTTTCTAGCAAAGATATTTCCAGATTGGTCGATGAGTTTGTTTTGTCTCAATCTAGGGTTTTCAGCGGGGTTGGTTCTGTAAAAGAATCTGAATTTAAGAAGTTGTATATTTCTTTTGTTAATAATCTCCATGTCTAGTTCGAAGTTCGTCCACTAGCCCCGGCTATTGATAGACTGAATCTTGACGCATGCAACACATAATGTCATTATGCTATTTAGAGATTTGCGTGTATCGTAACTTCTCGTTGGCGACCTGATTACATAGTACTGTGGTTAGGTCGCTACCGAGACAGTAGCGACCAATGAAGAAAGCCTTCATTAGTTCATCCTACAACAGGAGAAAATCATGCAATCTCTCAACATAACAGCTTCTACGCAGTTCGCAATCGAACTCGTTAGGGCAGCTCTTCCCGTAGTCGCCAAAAGGCACTCACACCTACATGGTGCATGGGAGCATGTAAGCGTCAAAATGGGCGATGAAGTATCAAACTATCGAATCGGGAGACTTCATGTCGCATTCCATTCTGGAGTTAAGGTACACGCCCAGTGCCGAGTTTTTAAAAGTGATGAGAATATCTGGAATCAAGGGACGATCACAATCATCTTACCGGATAAATCCAAATGGGAAGCTAATGGCACGCTTAAGACTCGGGGCGCCATCGAAATCGACAAAGATAGCGTTGTAGAGCTTAAGATTTAAGGACTGAGCAGACCGACTGCTCCCCGCCATACCGGAAACGGTCCCTGGCGGGTTTTTGCTTTATCGATAAGATCACATCCAATATCCCTAAGCGCATCCTTCAGTCTGTGCGAACATGACATTGATAAGTTCATAGCTATATTTCAAATTGTCCCGAAACACGTCCACCGGTCCTAGCATGATTAATAATTCATGGAGCAATAAAACTGATATAATGCTGACATGTTAAAACGAAGAATTGAATCCTTTATTGAAAAAATCACTCAGCCAGATACTTATGATCCGAGGAACGATCCCGATGCTTCAGGATGGTATTTCCCTGGACACCTTCCTGGACAGCAGGAGGCAATCCCACAACTTATACCAGACGGAGAATATTCTTACCCCGACTCAGATGTGATGGTTCAGATGATTGAAGAGGGAATTGCCGAGACTAACCGGGAATTAGCTGCAGCAAGCCAAGAACTTGGATCGGTCGCCCTCAACGACACTATTCAACCACCCGACTCACTTGAAGTGTGATATCAAAAGCTCTAAACATATGAGTTCTAACAATGTGAATAAACCAACGAGAAGCGACAAGCAGGGGTGGTCAATAATCGCTTCTGGTGACAATGGATTCGATTTGCTTCAGTTCGTCATTAATGTAGCTGATTTTAATGATGCGACTCGAGTGGGTGCTGAAATTACAGCTTTGATTATGCAATACGAACGCCCAGATGATGTCTTCAATACACAGCTTACGCTCCGAGACTGGCATGTCCAGGTGCAGATTGCACTGCCTCGAGAAACATGGGGAACGTTAGCTCAGCAAGAGCTAACAGATGCAGTAGTTAAGCTCTATCGTTAATGCTCTGCTTTAGCAATACATTCATGTCAGTAAGGTTTTATATAATCCTCTAAAAGAAATAACCCATCCAACCTTTCGATCAGGAGGATTATTTCCTTAATCTTGAGATGGATGGGCGAAGCGTTAAACCTCTTGGAAGATGAACGCAAGCGTTTCTTCCCATGTGTTGACGACAATAAGACCGTCGGTGTTCTGAGTCCCATCAGCCTGTGGGCCAAAGAGGTAGCGATTGTCTACGATGTCCTGCATGTATTCCAGGACATCCGTGTGGTCGTCGACGAAGTCCGTGAGCTCCAGTTCCTGTACAATTGGAGCCTTCTCGGCTCGTGTTCGACAGAAGATGAGGTTCTCGGGGTTGAAGCCGGTGTAGCCGTAGAAGTCGTTGCCGGCGAGCCACTGACGTGTCTTATCTTCGATGACTTCTCCGCACTTGGAAACGATAAAGACGTTATCCGAGCCATACCACTCGACGAGCTGCTTCACGGCGTCGTAGGTACCAGCAACTGGCGTGGTCTTCATGAAGTTATCTCCACGAAGATCGGTGTCGGTGCCGTCGTTGCCGATTGCATCAATGATGACGCCTCCGACATCAAGTCCAATCCGTTTGGACATTCTAATCACTCTCCCTTGGTCGTGAACAAGTATATAATAACATTTTATTATATAAATCAATTATCGTGAGCCTCAGCTGGTATGTAATTGGCCTTTCGATCAAGAGGAGTTAATGCCTGTCGTTCGAGCCCCGTCTTCCCAGCCAAAATGATTATGATTAAAGGCTTCGTTTTCGAAGCCATTTTGTTTTAGAAGATGTATAAATTTGAAAAAGTAAAACCCCGCTCCCGAAGGAGCAGGGCTCTACTTCGAGACGGGGCGAATTGCGGTTACTGTCCGAGACCGGGGATAGTGATAGTCCCGATGCAGCCCACTTCATCATTGGTTGAGTGGAATGCCAGAGTGATGAGGCCGCCCCTGTTGTAGCCATCCCACAGCTGCTGGACATCTTCGACAGTCTCACAGAGGACAACTTGTTCTCCGGAAAGACGGTCATAGATTGCGAAAAGGTGGTGTCCTTCGGGCAGTTGGGGCATTGCTATGGGGCGCTCGCTCAGGCTGATCTTAACGCGCTGTAGGTTTTCAAGTCCGTAGCATCGGCTACGATCACCAGCGACGATCATCAAAGTACCTCCGTTGGATGGATGAGCACGGGACTGTGCATCGTTTAATATTTTAAAACTAAAATGTTACTGTGTCAATAGACACCAGGATGTTCTTAGCTTGGAAATGGCATGCATATTATCCTAAACACATCCACTAACCCCACTATTGACACTATAGTTATTTCGTTCTATTATAAGTATAAGTTTTTCCACCATCCAACGTAGGAGAATCATGTCCCTTTTGCTCATTCAGCAGACCGTCACCGAGCTACACCAGCGCAATCCGTACGAAAAGAAAAGCGTGATTATTATCACGCTACAATCGGGCAGAAAGCTGTATGTTAATGACTTTGATGAGCGGACGAAGTCGATCTTCGTGCAGCTCAGAAGTTTCACCAACAATGAACTCGGGCTACTGAAGCGACACATTCGCCAGGAGCTGTTTGATCGGAACACAAGTCCCGAAGTCATTACCAACTTCCTAGAAGATGGCGACACTCGGATTATGCTCGAGGATGCACTATCTTTGTACGTTAGCCCAATCTCCAGGATAGCGACGCCGAGACTCTGCATTGATCATAATCGGGTGATCGAACCGCGATTCCTCATCGGGAAAGCTCAGTCAGGCAGCAGCCTCCCCGCAATCATCTTGAATGGCTTGAGAGGTCAAATACTGACGGTGGCGCTAGAGCAGGAGAAGTAACCCATTACCCGCTGCAAAGCAACGTTGAGCCCGCTCCGTTGCGACAACGCAGCGGGCTCTTCATGTCTAAAATCGTCCACTAGCGCCAATGAAGTACCGAACGTTGAGTTGAGCGTGATTGATGTTGAGCCGCTAGTAGCGGCGCTTCGCGAGCCGCAGACTCTCGATCATCTTGTTGAACATCTCGCGAGTCAGTTCAAGTATGCATGGCAATCCTTGCATGGCTACGGGAGGGAAATGCCATAGATGATTGAAGCTGTCCGGCATCATGGCAGCACCGAACGAGGGTCGATAGTCGTCACGAGAGCGAAAGTGCCCACACCCTAACCCCGCACCAAGAATTTATAACAGATAAAGTACGTCGAAAGATGTGTTTTTGTTTTATAACTAACCCTGTAGGAAAGTTGGAATCCCATTTGGTCGTACGCTTTGTTATGATAGAAGAATGAAAGAATCATCTGATAATAATAAAGACCAAATCTGGTCAGCCTTACACCAAGACTATAAAACCAGAGACTGGTCTAGTAAGCCCTCAATCTTCGCTGAAACTGCGATTGCCTATTTCCCAAAAGGAGCTAAAGTTCTGGATCTTGGAGCTGGCATTGGTCAAGACACTCGTTATTTTGCTGAACAAGGTTATGAGGTTGTTAGTACGGACCTAGAAGAAGACTCGTTAAGGGAAAACCTAACTGGGGTGTTGGACGAGATAAAGCAACATATTTCAATCCAGAGAGTTGATTTGCGTAATGAGTTGCCTTTTGAGAATGAAGCTTTTGATGTCGTCTATGCCCACTTGTCGTTGCATTATTTTGATTATGAGACAACAGTGCGTTTGCAAGGTGAAGTGCAGCGAGTGCTTAAACCAGGTGGTGTCTTCGCTTTCTTTGTAAATTCTGTACACGACCCAGAGTACAACACAGGTAAAATGATCGAGTCTGACTACTTCCAAATTGATAAAACCGCAAAGCGTTATTTCAGCATTGATACTACCCGTGCCTTTACTCGTTACTTTGACACTAATCTTTTAGATGACAAGGGTGAGACATATAAAGACCGTGCCAAAGGCGTGCATAATCTAATCCGCTTCATCGGCACAAAGCAGGCTCACGAGCCTTATACGATGGCAATTCCATACTGCGGGGCGATCATCGAGCGAAATCAAAACGGCGAAAAAGAAATTCTCATGCAAACTCGTTGGAAGCCGCATGCTGACCCCGTATATTCTGGGACGTTGGAATTTCCTGCGGGTGTTCTTGATAAGCCTTTTGAGGATGTACACGATACTCTAGCACGTGAGATTAAAGAAGAAGCGGGTTTGACGCTTAAAACTATTAGACAGGATGTGCGCACCCCGTTATTAAATGCAGGTAAGGATGACGGTATTATAGGTTTTCGGCCTTATTGCTGTACACAACAATTAAAGAATGGTAAGCCTTGGATTGGCTTTGTATTCATATGTGAGGTTGAGCCTGGCGAGCCAGTTTCGCAACTCAGTGAGGCAAAAGATGCTAAGTGGATGAAAATTTCTGAAATCAAGGAACTTTATGAGGAATCACCTGAGAAGTTCTTTGGACTAGAACTTCCTGCTTGGCATTACTATTTCAGTGAGATGAATAAGTAAATGAAAGCTGCGGCGGTATCGGTGTAACTCCTCAGTCTCATTTACTTAACAGATACTCTTGATAAGGCACAGCCAAAATATCTCTCCATCGCTCTATCTCACCCTGATTTGATGAAAACTTTTTCCCACCTGCTGCACCCTGTGGTCGAAGGCCCCGCCTCCCGAAAGGAGAGCGGGGGTTTCAACTTCTAATGATGTATACGTGAATGATAGTCTCTATATATAGCAAAATGCGGTACGGCGTATTGTATAAAATCAGAACTGAACTGAGCTAATCATTGAAAGTTATGGTTTTCTCGCTAATCCTATCACCCTCTTCGTCGTATAGGATTTCATGTGCTGTTGAAGTACCAGGCATTCTTATTGTTTTCTTGGTGCGAAGTCCGGTTTCGGAATCATATTCGTAATACCAGATATCATCTATAATATGCCAACCACCACTACCATCGGGAGAGTACATGGCATTTTCAACTACTCGACCTAAGCTGTCGTATCCGAATTCCTTATAGTGAACTTTTTGATTATCCTTGTAGACATCGACTCGTTCAACAACTCCGTTATTGCTAATAATGCAGTAACAAATACCCGTGGGCTGCGCGCCATCAACCTGATCAATGCCCGTCGGCACGCCTTTTGAGGAGATGTCTAGATTCCTATACCATTCTTTTTTGTTTGAAACATTCATGTATTAAGCATACCAAATAAAAGAATCAAAAATAATTTCTCTACACCATGGAAATGGGAAGGTGTAAATCACCTAAGTAACCCAGAGAGCATATACCCCTTATTTCTTGGTAGTCTTAAGAAAGTCCTTAAGTACCGCAGATACTATCAATCGCTGATAGTATCCGACACGATATCTCTTGATCAACGTTTTGTAAGCGACGAGCGCGAACAATGAAATCGATACGCCAAGTAAATATAAATCCCATCGATTCCAAAATATAATTGTAGGTAATAAGACAAGCGGCGCAACACGAGTCAGTAATAACTTTACTACGTTTCTGTAGTAGCGATGGAATCGTTTAAACGAAGAAGGTAGCGCCGTTTCGTGAAGACGTAGGTAATCGGCGTAACTCTCGATATTTTTAACTCGATCCCTGACGAATAAATAGGTAGTTTCATCATCAGCCGAGGTATATAGTGTCTTAAAGTCCTTCTTTGAGCTGAATAGGGCATAGTAGAAAATGATCAGCAGCCAGTCGACTGATCGTATAAATACAAACCAGCCCAACACAACACCTACGATTAACGCTACTAATTCCATTGCTATAATCATATCATCAACACCATTTCTTGATACCCGTAAAGCGAACTATCTCATCGACCAGTTCCGCTGAGCGTATGCGGCGCATCAACTCACAACTATCATTTTGTGACAGAATATTAAGACTTCCCTCCCATAGGATATCGTCATCGATGACCGCCAACTTCCGGTGGTGTCCGCCAGTCATCAAAACCTCAATGCCCAGTTCTTGCATTACGCCAACCACCCAGACAGCTTGATTTCTATAGACTAGCTCGTGCTCTTCGAACGGCTTAGTGTTAACAATGATGCGCACATCTCTTTTTCGAAGCTGTCGAAGAATAGGCAAGAGTGTCATCATGCGTTTTTCGGTGATAAAAGGACTCTCTATGATAACTCGCGAATGAGCACGGCGCAGATCACGCATAAATGCATCATAGAAATTTGTCTGGTCGTATAATTGCGAGTTTCGTAGGCTAAGCATCAAAGTCCCCCTTAGAAAAACTAGCTATACCACAATAGGTTCGGTAATCGTCCCGGAGCCCCTGCCAAGCATAAGCACAATGATAAAAGATCTCTACGGAGGTCTTTTTGTTTGATATGATATAGCCATGACCGAAACCAAGCCCATTAACACGCCCGCCCTACTAATAACACTTCAGTTGTTCTTGAATCTCCAGATTTTCATGTTCTTCGTTTGGCTCATTCAATACATCACAGACCTGCAGCAAAATAATTGGTTTGCTGGCATGACGAGCGCGCTCTTTTATATATTTTTAAATGTACTAAATTTCATTTTACTGGTATCTTATGCAATCCAAGTTCGGAGCAGACGGACAAAACATACGTCAGCTCGATGGGCCGGCTCTGTAAAACTCCTAGCTACTATTAACGTCATACTTATATTAGCCGCATTTCTATGTGTCGATTTTTTCAGCTCCAGCTACTAATCGTTTGCAGACCAACTATTTCCAAGTTCAGCTACTAGGGCTGCCGAGTATGGGTACGTGAGAAAGTCCCATTTTGGTGACTTTTTGTTATCATAAGGTCATGACAAGAAAACGAGCCGACAAGAAAAAACCATCTCTTAGAACTATTATCCTCATAGCTATCATTTCTGTAATTGGAATCGGTGCTAATATATCTTATCTAAGTATTAATCTTGCGAATAAGCCAAAGAGCACGGCCCATTTATGTGCACCCGCTCGCCACGGCCCATACGGTCTAATCGCCGAGGCTGATCTAGGCTGTATGCTAAATGACAAAAAAGCATTAAATGATTGGACTGCAGCCAATTATACATATGGCATATTAATTATCTTACTGATCGGTGTACTAATTGCTGATGGCATTGCTGCATACAAAATACGCAAAAACTAGTACTTACGAACTTAAATTGTCGCGATACTGATCCGCTAGGGCAAGCCGAGCACGAGCCTAAGCATCCAGGATCTCCGCGGGGGTCTTTTTGCTATAATAAAACCATGGTTACATATGATGATTTTGCAAAATTAGATATTCGAGTAGGAAAAATAGTTGACGTCCAGGACTTTCCAGAAGCGAGAAAGCCGGCATACAAACTCGTAATTGATTTTGGAGGTGACCTGGGTACCAAAAAATCAAGCGCGCAACTTCCTCAAAATTATTCTAAAGACGACATTCTAGGCAAGCAAGTACTGGCGGTCGTAAACTTTCCCCCTAGGCAAATCGGTCCTGTAAAATCCGAAGTACTTACACTCGGTCTCCCTGATGAAAATGGTGAATGTATCTTGGTTACATCAGACCGTAATGTCCCGATCGGTGGAAAGTTATTTTAAGCAAAGTTATAAAGAAGAATATTATTCTTGAAAAGTCCTAAGTTTGTCCGCTAGGGACTAAACGACTGCATGGCTATCGAGCATTACATATCCATAGCACTGGGTCTCGGCCCAACAATCAAATAGGCACAAGGCCTTTGAAGCTGCGAAGCTAGCCCCTTGGTGACTACTGAGTATGATAAGGATGATTATTGAGCCCTTCGGAGGTCGTTTTGTTTGCTATAGTTAGTGCATGAAGAAAAACAAAATGAAATTTAGTAAAAGTACCATTGCTATTGCAGCAGCACTTATTCTGCTGACGGGCGCCGTTATCTATCAGTTTCTACTAATCAATGTGCTCATAGACCGTGCTAACGACGAGGAGAGCAAAACACTTTGGAATACAAAACTGATCTATGCTTGCTACAACTATGAAATTCATCCATGCGATGACGAAGGCACGTCCAAATGGAACGAGCAGAACCCCGACAAAACTATTACAGAAGCCTACCTGCGAGATCCAGAGCTCTAAGCTCATCCGCTAGAGGCTGCCGCCCATAAGGAATTTACATATGTCACATAATATGACATATTACCTATATGACAGACTCTCAGGAAAATCTTCCACTTAACTCTACTGAGGAACTGAGAGCCGCAATTCTCTCCAAGGCACTTTCAACAGTCGCCCTTACTGGGCGCAGGGGACGAGCAGACACGTTAAGGCACGTAGAAATACAGCCTGAGACCGGTGATGTTACGGATCTTAGAATTAGTACATTCGAGGAAGGGTCGCAGGATGATGGGGCTATTATACAAGTATCATTTGAGACCCCTGACATTGCTGAAGCCCACCTGGTACTAAAAGACGACAGTATGAGCTACGAAGAACGCTTGACCGATGGTACACATATTTCATCGGAACACGTAGATGACACCCTGGCGGCAAACCTGCTTCATAAACTCAGGCCAATTATAGAAGAATAGCCCTTAGGCCATTCAGTCGTGGCACTAAGAGGCTGCAAGTTTACCCTTTAGAATTTAATGAACAGACGTGCAATTTCCTGCATTTCATCGATATACTTTTCGGGAGTATTTTTTAATTCAGCTATAAATTGTTCTTCGCTGATCCACGCAAGCTGTTCCAGCTCTTCTTCCTGAGCGCTAAATGATTCAATCGGCTGATCTATGACGGCCGTGTACCACTGTACGAAGTATTTCGCAGGTGAACTGACATATTGCTTTGGCCCGAGTTCGTACTCATTCACCGTAAACCCGATTTCCTCCTCGGCTTCTCGAAGCATGGTCGATTCATAATCATCATTTCCTTCAACAGTTCCTCCAACAGCCTCACTCCATTTTCCTGGATTATTTCGTTTTGTGAATTTTCGCTGAGCGAGGAGTATGTCGCCACTAGGATTAGTTATCCATAATGATGCCGAACGCACTATATCCATGGCTGGATCAATATCAGCACGTTCTTTATATCCGATTACTTCATCATTTGCGCTTACAACGGGAATACTCATGTAGGCAAGTATACCAATACGTACGTTAGAATGACAAAAGATCACATCGATGACTTTTTGCTTACTACGGTCAGCCCTATGGTCTTTCATAGTAACCCCAGACCAACTCGCACCGACTACTCCCTCAAGCCACGATAGCAGACTCGAGACTGAGCACTCACACGACTCAGTAAATCGTTATGTCAAATTATACGAAAAGAGATCGCCGCTTCTGGTATGAGAAGGGTCTATACATATGTGATATAATAAAAAATGCTTTATGCAAGTCGCATAAGGTAGTACACCTACCAGTAGGAGTGTCCGATGATCGGCATGAACAATGTATACGCCCAGAGAGAGCGCAATTACCGAGGTGCACAGGAGCGTAGAGTACAAGAACAGGTACATGCCTGGTCGACGATTCTAGGCCATTATCTGGCGGAGTTGCTTGAGAAGAATCACGCAAATCCTCCCTCATACTATGTATGGGTCGAAACTGACGGTGAGCTCGAAGTAGCGTGGCCGCTTTGCAGCAACGGCGAACGAACGACCCTGTGCCTCTTTCCAGACGGGAATCTCGCCTGGGTTGACGGCTACCTGAACGGTAGCCAGGGCAGGCCAGCAAAACTGATTGACTTCTGTTTGCTCGAAGACATGTCTTCGAGTGCCCTTAGTGAAGTGTTTGACGGTATCGGTGTGCGAGGAGGCGTATTTCCAAGTCGCTACGCTAGCTACCGGGAGATGCACTGGGATGACCCAGACCACATCCACGCCCGCGCTAGCAGCCCGCTACCTGGTAAGTAAGTACTAATAGTAATGACGCCGCCCGAGAGCGTACAATCTCGGGCAACTAACAAAGCCCTGTACTATGTAGATGTTTTTGTTAGTTGAGCGCTACATTGCCAATAGAGAGCAATGGGTAGGTGATTACATCAGCTGAACTACCTATCTCGTCTAATTGAGTGGCATCAGTAACAATTGATTACGCATCCTCTGGGGCTCCTATTGCACTAATCTCTATAAAATGGTATAAATATAGTTAATGACAAGAGTCATTATTCCCGAGCACAGTGGAGTAGCACATGGACAATTCAGATTTGAACAGCAAGACCTCAGTGTTTCTTCCGGTACCTAGCAGTGTGACCGTAGAGATCGAGAGTCTTTTGGACGCCCTGAAACATCACGCCTCCTTGGGAGGCGTCGACTTTAATGTCGAGGACAGTGAGCCTATGCACGGCATCATGCTGCGCTCAGTACCTCACTCCATCGCGTATCAGGAAGTGACGGAAGAATGGACGATAGCCATAGTCGTCATTGGTGACTATGGCATTCGACACGTTCTTGCCTATAGAGATGCTAAATTCGGGGCCATGCAGTGTGACCTCACTCAATTTGCATACCTCAGGGTTGATCTCGAGTTTGACCCGGGTGATATCGAGCCGGATCAAGAGCGCGAAAACATTAGGGTCGAACTGCTGCACAACATCTTAGTCGAACAAGGCGATGATGATCTGTGCGTCTTTGATCACTTGGCGCTTCTTACGAGGCTGAAATCACACCAGGAGAGCTTTCAAATTATCTATCCCTCCTCCATCTGAGGTCGAAGAAATAGCAATATCTCTTCGACCTCCGTGCTCTATTCGTCAACAATTATATTATTGTTCTGATGAGTCCATAAGGACGAAACGAATAAACCGCCCGTTTTTTCTATAATGACGACCATTAACCAATGCTGCCAGAGACACTAAGCCGCATCCACTAGATACTAGAGCCTCCGGGATAGGCAACAGGTCAACAGCCATAGACCGATTATCACCCCACGAGTCTGTATCTTTGATATAATCCAACTATGGATCAATTACCACTCGATACACTCCCAGCCGATGTGCTGCCAACCAATGCCTTAAACGACATGCTTGCAAGTATGGCGCCCTTGATTATTCTGTCTCTCATCCTGGGCTTAGTGGCGACCATTCTCTTTATCGGTCACATGGTACGCGTATGGTATGTGCAATCAGCGACACTGAAAATGCACAAAGACATCGCAGCTATCAAAGATCATCTTTTAGCGCAGCCTCAACATACCGTAGTCCCAGCGCCAGCTCCTCGCATACCGGAGCAACAAGCACCTCAAGCAGACGTAGCAAAAGAAGAGGCTCCGATCCAATAACTATTTGCGACACAGATACATCGAGCTATTGTCTGTGTATCTGAAGTGTGTATGAAATTGTCGAATCGCCGTCAGCTCGATCGTCGTCCTTGCGATCCATCTCGATAAATCCGAGTGATTCAAAGCTGCGCCTCGAAGCAATATTACCCAGCCATGTTTTTGTATAGATTGATGCGTAGCCATGTTCGGCAAACAACTCAACGAACTCTACCACCTGCAGTTTGCCAAGACCATTACCACGGGAGCTCTCCGCTACGTACATCGGCCCAATCGCTATCTCATCAGCCGTTCGACCACTGAGCGCCGTAATATAGGATAGCGCCTTATTACCAAGGACGTAGCCTAACGTATCATATCTTGTATCATTTCTGAACTTCTCTTGGAGTGATATCGCAGTTTCATCGGGATGAGTTTTCGTCGGCAAAAAGGCGTACTCCGACTCTACCAAAAGCGGCAGGAGTTGCTCGTTCGTTAGTCTTTGAAGCTCTCTCATGCGCCTATATTAATACGAAGTAGCCGAAATATGTAACTATAAGAGCCATACTACAGCCAATATGCACACTTAGAATCAAGCTAGGCTATCAGGGGCGGCGTACGTCTGGTCTTGCTTGAATATCTCTTTTCTTAGCCACAGTCGATCTGCCTGGGCGATATTATTCGTAAACGTAACGGCTAAAACCTTTTCAGCCCACTCCTTCACAATCTCATCCGAGCAGAGGAGGTGACTTCTTCCTTCGGCGATACTGACAATATTCACAAACCAATGTGCCGACTTTGCCGTCATAATCGCCTCAATTCGCCCGCGGTATTCATTCGTCGCCCGTTCGCCGCTCCATGTGACGAGCTGACCAAATGCAATAGCGTCAGCGTCGATATTACTAAGTGTCATCATCTTCGTGTCATTAGTAAGGGCATTTTCAATGTCATCGAAGATTGACTCCTGGCACTCTGAGAAATACTGTGCCGTCCAACCATCAGGTAAATCCGCAACCGCCAATAGGGCATCGTATGCAGCTCTGTCTCGATCTGTTGTAACGGCCGCCTTAAAGTTCAGCGTATTATCGAGAATACCTGAGATGAGGAGGCGAGCACTCGTCTTACTCATGCTAGCGACAAGACCAGCCGCGAGCCACTTCTCATAAATCTGCGTACAGGCAGCGCCAATGAATTCGATATCCGCCTTGTCGCCAATACGATCACGCCAAAATGCTTCAAAGCCAACATGATGATCGATCACTTCCTCGATCCGATCAATGTCTACGGCTTTATCTAAATAATCAGGATCAGATACGTCAACGAGGATGAACGTATCGCCATCAGTCGGCACATACTCTGTTAAGAACGAGACATCCCATGAGCGTATTGTTTTTGAGACGCTTTCATTGATCGTTGCCGAACTGTAGGCAATCGCATCATCGCCCTGGCGTCGCAATAACTCCGCATAAGCAATGGCGCAGGCGTAGGCATCGATATCTAAGAACGTAGGTCCGGCAGTGACGATCTTCATAGCTCTCATCATAGCAAATAAAAGGAGGCATAAGTAGTAGTTGTTACTGCGTCTACGGGTTTGAGTGACGCCTAGATACGAGTGAGAGTCAGGAGGGTATTAATAGCCAGACGTTAGCCCTGAGGGGCCGAGCGGCTTCATACTGTTGAACATTTTGAGCACTTCTTTTTCAAAATCGGTACTATAGCGTGATTGTGGCGCCGTATCGTGATTGGCGACGATAATCGTACCGTTAATCTCCATGTAGTAAAATACAAACTGACTTTTTGATGCCTTAATGTAGACGTCATGGCCGTCACCGGTCTTGCCGAGCAGACGACAGATTGATAAATTATCACGGCTGTTAGCTATCTCTGCTGGGTTGATTTCGTTCTTTGATCCCATTGCAAACCAGATTGCACTAATATCGCAGCTGTCGGTCTTATTAAATACCTCGTCCTGGTTCTTTAGCTTTTCTCTTACCATAAACTCTAATTTACCAGTACTGTAGCTGACGTGTGTGCGCTGAGTCGCTAAATAATTATACCCTTCAAGCTTAGCTGGCGTCGTTTGAAGACCAGCTGGAGTGTAATCGGGGTAGTATGCGGTGAACTTCAGAGCCTGCGCTGCTTCAGACAGCTTAGCGGCCTGCTTAGCTTTGGCGATCGGTTGGCTAATTGATTGCGTCAGAGATGGAACGACGAGTATGTTCACCGCCGCCAGTGCAATCACAAGGAGCCACACCAAGATGGCATTACGTATCCATCGAACGCCGAGATAGGCGATACTATACCCCACGAGCATTGCCAGAAACGGAACAGTAACGACAGCATTCCATGGATAAAACTGATAGGCATCGGTAACTTTTACGATAAAATACGCAATCATCGTACCGAGAAACGCGACCCTGAAAGAGTTGCGTTGCCGAGCGATCGTTAGTATAAAGCCAATCATAAGTCCGGGCGCTACTATCTGTAGCAGCGCAAGGGGTTGCTGTAGGAAGGTGAGTCCATTCGAAGGAGTGCCTATGAGCGAGCTTACCCAGCCGATAATCAGGCCTGTTCCATACATCATGTAGTCGTCGAGGTTGAAATAAGCGATAGCCGCGTAAAGTCCCGCGGCAATACCAGCCCAAATTAGAAATTTTCCAATAGGATGCTTCTTGGTCGATATATTCTTCTTCATAATCAATTAGCTTTCTTTGTATTCCTGCAAGGAACTAAGTATTTTTACCGCTTCGGCGTCATCATCGCTGGTGAGAATAATCCCTGTGTCGTTAATCGTGACACCGACATACCGAGATTCCCAGCCCCTGCGGCTATTGGTGAAGCTTCTTTTAATTTCTCGTCCTTGCGGGTCGTGGCCGATCACTTTACAGTAAGATTCATTTGGGTCCTCGCCCTTCAGGCAGATGTTGTAGCTATCATTACTTTTTAGCTCCCTAATTTGACCAATCACGGTTCCGCTCTTTTTTATCCGCATGAATGTATGAAGGTTGGACTGAATAGTACTAAGCTCCAGATTGGATGCCTCGTACTCCGGATGGGTCGGAACATAGACAGTGTAGCTTACCTTTGACGGCGAGAAGCGCTTCGCTTCTTGTCGTGCCTCTTCCTGAGCTTTGGCCTTTTGTTTGGCCTCTTCGCTAAAGACGCTTGATCGGTAGCCGACAGTCTCTGCCTGCTCTCTAGTACAATATTTGTAACTAGTAAATAGATTTGGTCCATAGCCACTTTCGCCGGGCAGAGTTAGGGTGCGTGAGCCCATAAAGTTAGATGTTTGAACGGGCAGTCCGAGACAGCGGACGGTAGTTATTGCAAAGGGGAGCGTCCCGGAACCAAGGCCAAGACTCAGGAATATAAACAGGCCGAGTGTGGCAAGTCCTACTCGGCGGAGTAATGGTTTGGTAACAGCGATAGGGTGGTGCTTTGACCATGGAATCGTAAATAATACTTTTTGTTTGTTTCTTTTTGTCGGCATGTATTTATAGTACCAGAAGATGTGCTTGTGCTTAAAGTAGTCTAAGCTAGTCCTGAATTAAAGATTGCCCCAAGCGCGATTATTTTACGGTTAGCATTTTGCCAACGTGTCTTTTAATGAACCTCCTTGACCTGATTGCACAGAGTTGGCCTAAGGGAGTATACTAACCATTAGACAACCACACTCCGGTCCCTGCGCGTCTTATTTATACAACTAGTTTCCTGTAATGATAATGCCAATAGACGGTCGGCACTATTTACCAGGCAGCTCCATACAATAAAATCCGTTCCAACTAAACACTCTGTTTTAGTTGTTTTTTATTTTTAAAACTATGGAGAACTAGATATGAATAATTCAAATGATCGACAGTGGCTACAGTACATCGAAACACTACGACAGGCATCTCAGCCAGTTAAAATCGATACACTACTTCAGCAGCGCATGAATGCGTTCGTCAAAGCGCGCAAAGTAAATATGAACAGGGTAAAGAATGAACGAAGCAGCAGGTAAGCTCCTCGATTGATATATAATTGTGAGTATTACATAGCAAAGAGGGCACAACGTTTGACAAAAAAACAAAATAAATCCAACCAAACGCCACAAACAAATAGGCTACAACCCTACGACTTAACTGGCTACCAGCAAATTAATATAATGAGAAGCTTAATTAAAACACTCCTTCTCACTCTTGTCACAGTAATAATCTTAGTAATCCTAGCCTGTATTCTGGCGAATGCTGCAATGGCACGATGGTCGTTAACCTAATACGATACCGCATCACACTAGATAGGCTAAAGTAACTAGCGCGTGCCAACATAGAGACCTAAAGACTCATATTAGAGTGGCCTCAGATGAGATCAATCAACCTCATTAATATTCCTCGCTTTTCGCCTGGTCTTACTGGACAAACTGGCTGTACGCGTCACCGTAATCGGTGGCGCTTCTTTATGAGCTACCCCTTCTAGCTTCTTGGAATGAAGCAGGCGAGACGAGACAATCGCTCGCTCGGCCTGTTCGGCGCTCCCTGGATCATCAACAACCACCTACTATGTTATCGATTACCGATACGAAAGCAGCAATCGATGAATTTGTTAGCAGCCTTGTATAGTCATACAACAAGTACGCCGTGACACACATCACAGACATATCGATGTAATAGCTTCACACTAAATATACAGACAGACGTAAGTAAAAGGAGGTGCGTATGCAGCTTATTAAATATGATCCTTTTCGTGAACTACGAAAAATAGAACGAGACCTCGATAATATGTGGAGCCACGGACGAGGACTGCTTTCGTCAGCTGGAGGAGACATCTCCGCCATGGATTTATACGAAGAGGATAACAAGCTCATCGCCGAAGTCCATTTGCCAAACTTCAAAAAGGAAGAGATAAAAATCACAGCAGATAGAGGTATCCTCGAGGTATCTGCCGAACATAAAGAAGAGGCTGAAGAAGGGAAGAAAGATAGCCGGCGCTACTACTTCCGAGAAAGCACCAATCAGTACTACCGCCGCGTCACACTCCCGGAAGGTGTCAAAGCAGATAAGGTCGAGGCGAGTTTTAACGATGGCATTTTAAAGGTAGCAATGCCGATAGAACCACCAGTAGAAGCAAAGTCGGTCGTCATTACGTAGCCGCAGAATACAGGTCAATAGATCTCGTTTCGACATAGTCGGCAAATTGCTGGGCCGTACCTAGCTTAACTCGCCGGAGCACAACATCTCGCCCAGATACATGAAGGGTGACGACCGCCCGTAGTACCACCGCCGATACAGTCACTCCCTGGATACTACCATAGCTTATCTCATCGACAGAATGGAATAGAGGCATATAATCAATAGCGACAACTCTCATGTCAGTCGCAATAATTATTGATCTGTCATTATTTTCGTTACGACCGGAGACTGCAGCCATTATATGCTCATTTATCTTCAGGATATCCGCTAGATGCCTCACTTCCAGGCTGCGCATTTGCACGACACCAAACCCACAGCCGCGCAGTTCACTAGCGATCTTTAATTCACGCGAGCGATCGCGACGGTACCCTGAGAAGGGGAAGTCAAACATATGTATGCGCGCCTCCTTTGTACTCTTAGTGTAGCGCGCCTGTATCACTACTGACGTGATCTTTATCACGCCTCAAGCTTACGTCCTCGTTTATAATAGGGCTACACCTGAGAGGAGGGGGATCCATGATATCATTGGAAAAAACCGGCCACTATACGCTCATCGAGACAAAACACGCCAATAAAGTTCTCTATCTAAACAACGACATGTATGCTTGGGTAAAGCCCGCAGAAATAGGTGAAATCCTCGTCGCCTCGCATAAAGTACATAAGACAGACTATATATTAAGCATGGGTAATTATAATCTCTATAAAGTAGAAGATGAACCAGATCTCTCCGACCATATCCACCTTGAACTTGAGGTAGGCATGGGTACATGGCAGGGCTATCTCCTTCTGACCGGTCTACCAAGCGACACCCATAAACGAGGCAGGATCATACCAACTAATGAAACGATCACCGCCAATCCCGAGTATGACTATTTATTTAGTCAATAATAGCCATAAATTAAACAACTTTATTGATATAGTAAGCATATGAATAATAGCTTTCTAGCATCCTCTCACTCATCACGCTACATAAAACTCGGCGTGCTCATCATAGTGCTCGCCAATCCACTTCTTTACCTAACTCTCGGTAGCGTGATGATTGATATTAAAAATCTATTCGGCGCATCGATTGATCGGCAAAGTATCAGCTTCAACACGAACGATTACTTCATTCAGGCTATGGGGCTTGTAGCTACTGCCGGGATTATTCTCCTCCTACTTGGACTCTGCCTTCGCTGGAAAAATAGTAAAGTTGCTAAATAGATACTGAGAATATAAGCGTAATTACAAACAATCTTTGAGGGTTATTTTGCTATAATCATCTAATATGACTTCCGACATGACCTTTAGCTCCGACGACGGCTCAATCTATCTTCTCTACGCGATTATTGCGCTTCCAATCCTCATTATCTTCCCGCTGGCTGTTCGGGCCATTTCACGCCTGCGCCTAAAGCAGATGTCCCGCGCGCGTACTATCGTCGCCCTCTATGAATCCCCAAGGGGGCTAACTCCAGCTGAAATAGGTTACATCTACGACGCATCACTTGGCAACCACGAAGTTGTTGCCACGGTCTTTGATCTTGAATATCGAGATATTGTTACGATCGACCAAAAAGGAGGCATATCGTTCAACGCCGCTGCTGTCGGAACTCAGCAGTTGAAGTCTCATGAAAAATTCATCATCCGATGCATTACTCGCGGCGAATATACGTCCGTCCTACAAAGCCTAAGTCTCGTAAACATGCAACTATTCAAGCAGCAGGTAAGCATGGGACTCGTCAGCAAGGATCTTGTACGCGCACAGTTCTATCTACGCGTTTTCTTCGGTGGCCTCAAGATGATCAGAAATGTCTTTTTCTTTTACAGCTCACTCATCGTCCTCAGTGTCAGCTCACTTTTCTTCGTATCGCCACTGTCTGTCGGTGAAATACTGCTCGTGGGCACTATATCGCTTATCGGATTCACACTACTATTTGCGCCGTTCTATGTCATTCTTGGTAGCATCTTAACGTTTATCTATATAAAGCTCGATGGCATGCGCTGGATTGGTACGAGGCGATTACGTCAAACCTGGCCAGATATCGAAGGCTACCGCATGTATATCAAACAAGCGCAGCTTAATAGATTGAATTTTGCGAGTGAGGAACTACGGATGAAATCTCTGGAGCGAGACTTTGCCTATGCCGTTGCGTTGAGAATGAAAATCGATTGGAAGTCACGCTTTACGCCAGCTAACCGGTAAGTAGCCGTCTTACTTGATCTTAATACCGGCTTCAGCAGCAAATGATGGTGCGAGTTGCATCAACTGCTCGTAGCTAATCGTCACTCCCCGAAGACTGCTGATGCCATTAACTCCTTCGACATCCGACCCTGAGATATCAACGTGCATCATTCGAGCGTTCGCAAACGTAATGCGACTGATGGTGCAGTTAATAAATTCGACATTCTTGAGCTGAGCTTCATAAAAATCGACATCATTCAGTACGCAGCCATCGAACATAACATTCTCTAGGTGCGAAAAACGAAAGTTAACTAGTTCGAGTTTAGAATTTTTAAAACTAACATTTTTAAGTGTACTGTTCGTCAGCTGTGTTCCCGTACAACGAGCACCGTCAATTGAAATACGGTGCCAGCTCGAGTCGGGAAATTTGCTTGCCGTAAAGGTACATCCGGTGAGGTTACAGTCGGAAATATCAAATTGCGTCACGTCGACACGGGAGAAATCAATCTTGTTGAGTAGCGACTCGGCGATACTTGTCTTTTGAAGATCGACACTCGTAAACCAGCTATTTTCAATCTGGATGCCGCTTATTTCATCCTCGTCATTAAATAGCTCAACAATATCTGTTGGTTTTGAAAAAGACAATGGAAGCGAAGGGGAGAGTAATTTCATCAGTTG
This sequence comes from Saccharimonadales bacterium (SeqCode), assembly GCA_049295575.1. GTDB lineage: Bacteria > Patescibacteriota > Saccharimonadia > Saccharimonadales > Saccharimonadaceae > UBA6022. The sequence continues at coordinate 360,082 of JBAQQX010000002.1, read as the reverse complement.
TCCTTAATATAGCAGTAGGATTAGGGCATTACTAGAATTGATTTTTAGTCGTATCTCGTAACACTCACTACACCGAGGGTTTCAGATTGTAGATATAAATCATCGAAAGTACCACAAGTATTGATATATTGAAATATTTCTATATACTAAGGACTGAATTATGAATACACCTACCGTCACCATATTAAAAAGCCTTGCCGACGAGACGCGCATGTCGATCGTTCGACGGCTCGCCAAAGATCAATGCGAAGTAGCCGGCAGTGAAATCGTCCAAACCTGCGCCGAGTTTCTTAAACTGTCTCAGCCGACCATGAGCCACCACTTTGCTCGCTTAGTGCAGTCCGGCGTCCTCATCGAGCGCAAGCTCGGTACTGAGAAAGTTTACCAACTAAACAATGACCTTCTTACAAGCGTTGGCATCGACGTAACGAAATTATAAAAACGGAGTAGAAATGACAAAACAAGCCAAGACAACACCACCACGTTATATATTCGGCCTCGATACCTTCGGAGATATCCCCTCAGACGACAACGGCAAGCTCTTGAGCCACCCCGAAGCAATTCGCCAGGTTGTTAAAGAGGCGATCCTCGCTGACAACCTCGGCATTGACATCATCGCCCTCGGCGAACACCACCGTCCAGATTATTCTATCTCTAGCCCAGAAACAATCCTGGCTGGCATCGCCACGCGTACAAAGAATATTACTCTAGCTACCGGCGTGACAGTTCTGAGCAGCGACGATCCAGTCCGTGTTTATCAGCGGTTTGCAACACTCGATGCACTCTCTAGCGGCCGCGCCCAAGTGATCCTTGGCCGAGGATCGTTTACTGAATCATTTCCACTCTTTGGTTATGATCTACGAGACTATAATGAGCTATTCGAGGAGAAGATCGAACTCTTTTCTGAGCTCATTAAAGAAAAGCCGGTGACCTGGAGTGGGAATACCCGGGCCGCACTCGACAACGCTGATGTCTTTCCTAAGACCGAATCCGGCCACCTCGACACCCATGTTGGCGTCGGCGGCTCACCAGAATCTGTTGTTCGCGCCGCGCGTTACGGTTTCCCGCTGATGCTTGCGATTATTGGCGGAGCACCGGATCGTTTTGTACCGTACGTTGAACTCTACCGTCGAGCGGCTGCCGATCTTGGCACGACAGCTCATCCTGTCGGCATGCATTCACCAGGCTTTATTGCCGATACCGACCAAGAGGCCCGCGACATCGCCTGGCGTCCATTTAAAGAAAACCGTGATCGAATCGGTAAAGATCGTGGCTGGCCTCCGTTAACCCGCGCACAGTACGAACACGAGATTGAACACGGCTCGCTCTACATTGGCTCACCCGAAACAGTTGCTCAAAAGATCGCTCATGCTATGACCACGCTTGGCGCCGAACGATTCGACCTTGTCTATGGCACCGGTCCACTGTCAACGAGTGCACGTCTTCGAAACGTTGAGTTATTTGGCAGTAAAGTCATTCCCCGTGTCCGCGAATTACTTACTAAACAAGCTACATCTAAGAGCTAAGCTTTCTTATGAGAACAGCCTCATCTTCTATTGGTATCCTTGGTGCCGGCAAAGTCGGTATCGTCCTTGCGCAGCTAGCCGTCAAAGCTGGCTACACTGTCTATATCGCAGGCTCGGGTGATCCGGCAAAGATACGGCTTAGTGTCGAAATCCTCGCACCGGGTGCCATCGCAACGACCGCACATGACGTCGCTACCCGAGCGGACGTCGTCATACTTGCGTTACCACTCGGCAAGTACCAGACGATTCCTATAGAGCCCCTGGCAGGCAAGCTTGTGATCGATGCCATGAACTACTGGTGGGAAGTTGACGGTAAGCGCGATGACCTGACTGATCCGCACATATCTTCGAGCGAGCTCGTTCAAGATTATCTTCACACAGCTCGCGTCATTAAGGCGTTTAACCATATGGGCTATCATCATCTCCATGACGAAGCTAGAATAGGGAAGTCGACCAACCGAAAGGCTATAGCGATAGCCGGTGATAATAGCGATGACATGACTACTGTCGCAACTATCGTCGACTCGTTCGGGTTCGATCCAGTCGTTATTGGTACACTTGCCGATGGCAAGAAACTCCAGCCAGGCACGCCAGCTTTTGGGGCCAATGTCAACGCTAGCACAGTACGCATACTGACAGATTAGAGCACTTTCTTGAGACGGGAAAGCCTACGGATCTGGTATGATACTACTATATGCCCGACAAGAAAACGTCACCAACCCGCGTCGTATCACTAATCCTCTCATTGGTTTTTTTCTTTGTATTCTTAGTGTTGGTCTATCTAGGCGGTATCTTTTTTATCAGCACTAGCACTCAAACCATTGACCCAAGTAGTACCAATACGGCAGACATCGTATCCTCTTCCGTTCGTCTTGTATCGATAGGCGTTCTTGGGCTATCGATCGCCTCCTTAGTACTGTCTGTTATTTCTATGGTGGCATTTATAAAATCAAACAAGCATACCAATAAAGGCTAGCTCTACACTCTTGTTTACGTATATAGACCGATAGACTATACTTGAACTAACTATGTGGGCAAAACATAAACAACAATCCGGATTTACTATCGTCGAGCTTTTAATTGTCATCGTTATTATTGGCATTTTAGCCGCTATTACCATTGTTGCCTTTAATGGGTCGCAGGCACGAGCTCGTGACTCTGCGCGTATCGCTAAGGTCAAAAGTATTGAGAAGGCCATTGCTCTTTATTACACTGATAACGGTATATACCCGCCAATCCTCGATGGCCATGGACGCGAGACGACTTGTGGCTCACAAACAGAAAGCTGGGGTCACTGTGATCGCAATAAGACACTGGCCGATACACTCGCTGCGTATACGAAGATTGACCCTAATTCGTTGTCTGATGCGACTCAAGGAAATTACTTTTACCACTATACGAGTCAGTCGACCAATAACTACCAGTCATACGGCCTTATGGTCTATTTGGAAGGTAACGGTGGCCAAAATGACGGTGGATACGTACCAAACGCCTACGAGGTAGGCGAGAAGCCACGCTACTGCATGTCGAAATACACTGGCACGGCAGCTAACTGGACATCGTACGCTAGCCAGTGTGGCGGCGGGGAGTAAGAATACTGATGCAATTACATAGCCAAAAAAAATCTGGATTTACAATTGTCGAACTCCTGATCGTGATCGTAATCATCGGCATCCTTGCTGCTATTACGATCGTCGCGTATAACGGCATCCAAGACAGAGCTAAAAACACAAAGATAAAAAACGATCTCGCGCAAATTCAAAAAGCGATTAGTGTCAGTCGCATCAACAAAGACACCTATCTCATGGGCGTTTACGCTAACGGAGCACCAGAAAGTGGCTGCCTCGGCAAAGCAGCGGGAACAGATCTCGCGACACTAAACCGCACAACTGATTCTTGCTGGACTAATTATGATGCGTTCTTAAATTCCGTATCAACGGCATCAGAAATGAACATTAGAGGTCTCGTCGATCCATGGGGACGGCCATACTACGTCAACCCGAATGAAAGCGAAAACCAAACAACCCATCTGTGCATGAACGATCAGATTGGAACGTATAATCAGCCGTTTACGCCCGGTACGACAAACGTTACTTTAATACCTCTTTATAAGGCATCTTGTTAGTTTAAATTTAGATAGGGGATAGTCTCCCTAGAAGCACATACACGATATGCTACTAGTGGAAACCCAGGACAATTGTCTACTTACATAATGTAATTGAACAATTGTCCCGGTGGGTTCCATGCCTCTACGTGGGCTACTCTGCGTTGCGTTTTCATGTTTTATCCTATAATTTGAATTTGTGTATTATTCTGCACAACTCATTTAAAACACTCGGGCACAATTTACCTAAGCAACAGCTTCGCCCTATAAATTAGGGCTGTATATCTTCCATATAAATGCGAGGATCGAAAGTAACGTTTCCGTCACAATCGTAGAACACGATAGTAATATCGTCTCGCTCCTCTTCTGAGACAAAGTATAGCAAGTAGTCGAAACCTGTTTTGCTACATAGTGGATACTCGCGACTAATGTCATCGATTGTCCAATATTCTTTGACCGGAACTTCTTCAACTTCACCGTTTGAAAGGTAAAGACTGATTCTTGCGATAGGACTGAAGACTGTCTTCATGTGCATTTCCTTTTGTAGGAGGGATTGTTTACAGTAGTGCTCATCCAAATTCTTGAATAAGCACCGCTCATCCCACATAACAGATACGTGAAATCAGCGGCACCTACTCAAGTAGCAAAAGCGACAGGCAGCGGCATGGATTGTTAATGTACTTCGGAGAGTTATCTCTCAACAAAGCTTTATAAGCATACTCTCAGGTTATCTATAGGTCAAGCATAAGCATAGGCACCGCCGCTGTATGTAGGTGATTTTTATCTAGTTAAGCTCAGCCACTCGACAATACGATCGACATCAACCTGTGTTAGTCCGTGTCCAGCATCAACCCAGTCGTGACGCACATCGGCACCAGCTTCTTTCAAAAGAGCCGTCAGCTCTTCGGCAGATGCCCTGGGCATAATCGGATCCTGCTCTCCACTCAGTGCCAGTATGCGACGACCGTGCAGATCAGGAAGTGTAGGCGGCACCAACGGGAGCTTTACACGCAGTAACGCCGCACTATTAAACGCAGCCGGCTCAAGCAGCAACATCGAGGCGGCCATATTTGCTCCATTAGAAAATCCGATAGCGACTATCTCATACTCATCGAGGCTATGTACTCTCTTAGCTTCTGCAATAAAGTCAGCTAACTGTCTTGCTCGCTCAGCCACTTCCCGCGAATCAAAGCTACCATCAGGCAATCGACGAAAGAAACGGTTTGCACCTTCATCAAATACCGCACCGCGGGGGCTTAGTAGATGAGCGGACGGATCAAGATGTCGACCCAATCTGAGAAGATCATACTCATCAGCGCCGACACCGTGAAGCAACAGAAATACTCGTTTACTGGATGAATTACCTGCCTGATAAACATAGTTATGACCTGCGAGCTGTCCTGTTGTTACATTCGTATTCATTACTATACAGTGTATAGTAAAATAGATATCCCTGCAATAATCTTATAAAGGGGGCGTCAAGGCTTTTGACCCTGGCTGTGCGATACTATATACTTATGCTAACTATGTGGACAAAACATAAACAACAACCAGGCTTTACGATTGTCGAACTCCTGATCGTTATTGTCATTATTGGCATTCTTGCCGCCATCACGATCGTCGCCTATAACGGCATCCAAAACCGCGCAACGAATCAACAAACAGTCTCGTCCGTTCGTGCTTACTACGCAGCCCTGACTGCCTATACGGTCGACAATAGCGCATATCCAGCAGGCAACGCTTGCCTCGGAACGGCCGCTTACTACACATCCAATCCTTGTTACATCGGCAACAGTACCTATACACACAGTACGACACTTAACAATGCCTTAGCTCCATACCTAAATAACGGCACGCCGGCGCTGTCTAATGCGAAGATCGTCAGCACATTTACAGGCACGGGCATCTTTTATTACACGGCGAGTAAGTATATTGGGTTTCCTATTCTCGGATCGAATACCTGCCCCACAATTGCCGGTGCTACCGAACAGAGTAAGGCCGTGGCTGGATCAGATGTCTACTGCCGTATTGACTTCCCATCAATCTAGATGAATTTAAGTGCTATAGATGTGAGCCACATATAAAAAGAGAGGCTAGGTAGGAAGCCTCTCTTTATATTCATAGCTGGGAATTATTGTCCGCTGCTCGGTTGAACATTCACCGTATCTGGCGTATCGACATTGATTGTTTCAGTGCCGGAGTTGGCGCCGTTAAACATATTAAATCCGCCTGCCATGTAGAAAATAATCAACAGAGCCGCAATAACACCTAGTGCAACAAGCCAACCGTAAGGGCTGCGGTCACGTCTATCACCCTCAACAATAACAGTCTCGCGTTTATCTTCAGTCATATGATCTCCTTGTTCTTAGGTTATGTCACAATCATACGCGACAACAATCATCAGCCAGTATGAAATATCTTACAAAAAAACAATTTTAATAGAGTTGGCGCCCACAAACCAAACTGCCTTACCGTCCTAGAGAGAGTAGGGAAGTCTGCTCGCCGAGACCTGACCGCATGACAATAGAGGCAAGCGCATCTTCAAGGCTACACGTCTCATCAAGCACAACTTCGCCTTCATAGCCAAGGCTATCATGAGCGATATACCATCCCCGCATCTCCGTCTCGCCGAACTGATCTTTTTTAGCTCTCTGCTGGTGACGTCTCAGTGTTTCACCAAACGGCACATCCAGGTAGGTCAAAATGGTATTACCAAGGTGATACGAAATCAGATCATCAAAGTAGTCTTTATAGCGTCGTGAATCAAATACCCCTTCCAGGATAACTGTATTGTCCTGGTCGAGCGCCCGTTTCACATCATCAAAAATACGCTGCTTACGAAGTGCATCTTGCTCTTTATCTGCAGACATATACTTAATATAGTAGTCTTGTTCGATCAATACAGACCCGTCGACCATACCATGAAGCTTGGCAGCAATCGTGCTCTTTCCGGAGCCTGAATTACCTCGAATAATGACTAACCTCGACATAAACATCCTGTAGTTTAGCTATCTGACTACTTAATAATAACCGTTCGATAAAACTCACGAACGTCTTTATCAACTTGCTTAATAAGGGCAGATGCACTCGTTTGAGAGGCTGAGTCAGGATTACGTAGAGTCGCAAATTCGTCGAGACAGTTGTTCTCGGTTGGGTATTCTATTACTCGTACAGATGTACTCATCGTTGCAACAACAATATTCTCAACCTGTGCCTTCTCTCCATTGGCGCCACAAAGTAAATCGACTGAGTCCTGTTCGGCAGCCGCTAGATAGTCGCCGATAGCCTTATAGGATACATCTACGTAGTTATCACCCATAGCCGACGCTGAAAAGGACAGGTTTTTATTAGCCTCAGTGTCCGCGTAGGTCGCCGTCTTACCGTTTGGCAGGGTAGTCGTTATCATGGCAGCCTTATTTGTAGCATCCGTACCATCAGCCTGCGACTGATTATCCTGCGTAGCAGCCTGATCATTCTTATCATTCATCTGCATATACGCATACACACCGAGCCCAATCAGTGCGACCGCAACGATACCCGAGATAATAAGAATCATGCGCTTACGAGCTGTACTCTTAGTATTCACTGGACGCGATGAATACGGAGAGGATGATGGTGTTCGAGGGGGCGTAGGTACCGGAGAGTTAGTCGGATCTTGATGCATAAAATATTCCTTAGTGATTAACGTAATCGTTATAGGTATAGTACTAGAGTATATACTGCCGTGTCCAGGTACCTCCTTTGACTCACGTAACTCACTCCTATATACTCATCAGTAATATGTGGGCAAAACATAAACAACAGGCTGGCTTTACGATCGTCGAACTCCTGATCGTTATCGTTATCATCGGTATTCTTGCGGCAATTACGATCGTCGCTTTCAACGGCATCCAAGATCGTGCCCGTTTAACGAAGATCAATAACGACCATCGCTCTCTTGCTGTTGCTATTAAAGCAGCTCAGGCTCAAACAGGCAGTCCGATGAAGGACATCGTTCTCGATTCTAATATCAACGGAAGTTGTAGTCCAGTCGCCGCTGGTACCGATCTTGCTACGTTACCAAAAAGCCATGCCTGTTGGGTGCGCTACTACGCAGGACTCGACAAAATCAGCGTCGCTAGTAACTCCAACGTACGTGACCTCGTTGATCCCTGGGGAAGACCGTACTGGATCGACTCTAATGAGGCTGAAGCTTCTGCATCGGATTGCCGCAAAGACGAACTAGCGGTCTACGCTCTGCCATTTAACGGCTCGAGCCGCACTAACATCATGTCATTACCATTTGTGACACCAACTTGCGTGTAATATAGCTTGTTTCATTATTATGGTAAAACGAGTAGAGAAACAGACAGACATAAAAAAACATAATAACCGGCTTCATACCTGGATAGTGGCCATTCTTATTTTCATTGCATGCTATTCACTATCCCTAGCAGTGCCAATGGCTAACAATTTTACGTACTACCCCATAAAAAAGATTGAATGTGGCTGGAGCCAACTCTATTTCGGAAGTGATATCTTCGGCATATATACCTACCATATATCCAAAGGTCCTAGTATATTAACCGCTCCCAATCACTTATTTTGCAGTCCCGCAGAAGCTGAATCAAAAGGATATACTAAAGGATAGTTACGCTTACGTCATTTAAGTTACCTTGCGAAGCACTCTCCATGCGTATTATAATAGAAGTAGTTAATCGCCACTTTATGCGACGTAATGAAAAGGAGGAAGTATGAAACGCTTTGCCATCATTGCACTACTCACACTAGGACTATCAACGATAGTATCAACAACGGCATTTGCCGCAAGCGGAAGTTATGTAGCACTCGGCGACTCTATTGCTGCTGGTGCTGGACTCAGTACAACCGATCCGGTCTGTGATCGCTCGCCGCAGGCCTATCCGTACGAAGTTGCAGCATCGACCGGACTGACGTTATCACATTATGCTTGCACTGGCGCCAAGGCTGATGAAGGAATATACGACGAACAGGAGACGGCGCTCGCAGTCCTTCCTGCCCAGCTTGATCAAGCGTATGCAAATGGTACACCTGAGCTTATCACGCTCACTATTGGCGCCAATGACAGTCGATGGACGCAGTTTATCCGTCAGTGCTATTACATTCGCTGTGGCTATAGTCTCGACACTGCTCGATTCAACGCCTATCTCATTGACTTGAAACTCGAGCTGAATATTATCATGGCAAAAGTTCATACGCTCAGTGACGACATGCCGCCACAAGTCATTGTCACCGGCTACTACAACCCGATCTCTACAACACCGTGCACTGACACAAATGGAATCACAGCACGAGAGGAGGCATGGCTCAGTGAACGAGTTGACCGGCTCAATAGCGCAATCAGCGGTACGGTTGGAAACTATTCGTACGCGCAATTTGCTCCTGTTGATTTCACGGGTCATGAACTATGCACCAGCGACAGTTGGGTGCAAGGGCCATCAAGCCCGCGACCGTTCCACCCTACCACAGAGGGGCAGCAGGCAATTGCTAGTAGCGTACAGACATACTACAGCGAACCCACTCAATCTCCACCTGAAGAAGCACCGCTATCATACCGTGAGCGCGCATTAAATTGGTACGAACGATTGTTTCGCTAATGAGCCGAACAATTGATCACTCTGCTACTATAGAATCATGAACATACTACCTCACGCCCTCTCAATTCTTTGCTATGGAGACTCTAACACGTACGGTCAAAAGCCAGACAGAAGCGGCCGATTTGCCGCCAATGAACGCTGGACAGGAGTGCTTCAAGAAGAGCTTGGCGACACATACTATGTTATCGAGGAGGGACTCGGTGGCCGCACTACGGATCTCGAGCACCCCAATCTGAATAAACCAGGCCGTAATGGCCTGACGTATTTCAAGGCCTGCCTTGAAAGCCATAGCCCAGTCGATGTCATAATCATCATGCTAGGAACAAATGATCTTAAAACAAGGTACGAGCGCTCCGTAGACCAGATTGCCGATGCGATAGAGCAGTACGTAGACTATATCAATACTTCCTATGCAGATTACCCAACGAAGCCCAAAATTGTCATAGTTAGCCCGCCGTACATGAACGACGCTATGCCTCTTTTTCACAAGAGCATGCCGACACCTGGCATTTACGACCATAGTTCTGTTCTTAAATCTCACGAACTTGCCGCCCGTCTTGAGGCGCTCGCCAAACACCACAGTCTCGACTTCGTTGACGCCGCGCGTCTTACAGATGTTGGCGAGGATGGCTGCCACATTACTACGCCGTCTCATCGCACACTTGGTCACGAGCTCGCAGGGCTACTACGCCGCAGCGAATAAGAGATCAAGGCAACAAAATATGACGACAACGGGAGGGGTGTCGTGCTATTCATTGAATTGCTTTTCAAATTCCTTGAAATCATGAATGACAAGCGAACGGCCCTGGCGTGAGATAAGATGACTGGATTGGATAATTTTTCCCAGTTCACGGCTAATTGTTTCGCGTGTCAGTCCCGCACGCTGCGCAAGATCGGCCAAGCTGACCGTCACAACGCACGAGCCGTCACTGCGCATTTCACCCGATCGCTTACCCTCCATCATGAGTTCAAACAGGAGTCGATGATAGGCATCGCCGTCCATCAAAAGGATGACGCGGTGCTGTGTATCTTCCAGGCCGCTATAAACCTGTTTGAGCAATGAGAGAATAATCTTTGGATGAGATTCGAGATAGGCGGTGAATGCGTCAGCTGGAGCGCGGCGGACTTCAATCGGTGTCGTTGATTCAAAAAAATACTGATTGGCAGTCCTATTAATTGCCCATGACATAGGGAAGAATACTTTGGATTTAAATACGTTTAGGACAACTTCTTCTCCATCAGGACCAATGTCATATTTACGCACCTCGCCACTTTCAAGATAGAAGATCCCCGTGGGGTCTTCATGGGCGTAAATAAGAAGCTGTCCGCTATGATACCGTTTTACGGGGTACTGCGAAAAGAAATCATTTAGGCTCTGTTGCGTCATATTGTCCATTGGTGCACTTGTCATAATGGTGTATGTCCGTCGTCTATCCTCGGCGTGTCGCTGATATACCTTAAAGCTTTACCGTATTATGCTATACATTAGCTAGTATACATGTGATGTAGATCACACATTTTTATTATTCGATGCTACGGAATTCATGCTAGTTGATAGCATATGATTGATCCATTGAGTAATTAATAAGCATAAGGAGAATCTACCATGTACCACCACACAACAACACTGACAACTTTCGGTATCAAAAAACTTCGATCACAATTTGATTATCTTAAAGAACGCTACGAACGCATTACTCAGGACCTTAAAGATAAGACACAAAGTCAAAGCATCCTTGCGAGCAAGCGAATTGAACGAGAAATTATTTCATCGGATATGCTCAAGGTTGAAACGATCTTATCAAACGCTACTATCCTTGAACGAAGCGCCCGTCCGCAACAAGTAGAGCAGGGGGCAAAAGTAACCTACGTCCAGGAGAATACAGGCGAGAAACATATCATTACGCTCGTCGATCCGCTTGAAGCCGACCCACTCGAAGGCTTTATCTCCGTGCAATCTCCGGTTGGCTCAGCGCTAATCGGCTGCCAAATCGATGACTCAGTCATTATCATTACGCCAAAAGTGCGACTACGCATCACCGTCCTCGATATCGAATAACTGTTCATGCGCTTTCTGCTAGAATGAGGCTATGCCAAAGTATACACAAAAATACACGCTAATCATGCCGCTCGAGCCGCTCGCCGCTGGCATCGAATACACCTCGACGAATTGGCCACTTCATATTACGCTCGCCGATACGTTCGCGATTGACTGGGAAAAAGATAATCTCCGCGAACAGCTAGCTAGTCTTCTAGCAAGTCGACGACCTGTTACGGCAGTCGCTAGTCATGACGAATGGTTCGGTGCTCAGCAGCATACGCAGGTTACTATCCTCACCATGAGTTCAGAGCTTATCTCGCTGCATAATGATGTCATCACATTTCTTGAAAAACACAATGCAGTCTTTAATAATCCCGAATACCATAAAGATGGCTACCGCGCCCACGCAACTGTTCAATCACATAAGAGATTGTACGAAGGCGAGGCTATTACCTGCAGTGCTGTTGCGCTAATCGACATGTTTCCACACGGCGATCCGTATCAACGGGCCGTACTTGCTCTCATGCCCCTAATGAACAGCTAGCTATCCCGGCTACAAAAACAGCCCAACAAGAGCGGGAACAATCATATATATAAGCATGCCGCCGCCCAAAAGAATCATGAGCCATGCCGCGATCGTATCTTCATAGAGCTTTAGAAAATTAAACACAATAAGCGCAGCTAGATATTGAAAGAGGAGCAGGGTGAGATTAGTCGGCGAGATGAGCTGCCAGTTAGGCTGTCCAACGATCCACCCGGTAGCAAATGCGAGCGCAACAGGTGCAGTAACCGCAAATAGCGCTGGCCAGTAGATTTTCCAGCGGTACGTATCCATACCTTTTGCAAGTAGCGCAAGTACGCATAACTGAATGATTGTTCCGTATGCCATAGGGCAAATTATACTAGTAAACTCTATCCGCGCCTATATTTTTCTATCCCAAGAATATGATTTGTCTTTTTCAAAGATGCATCATTTGCTATGATGATCAGATGAGTGGAAAATATCCAGATGCGCACTACCGAGTTTCGACAAAAGCTATTATTCGTAATACCCAAGGAGAAGTACTTGTCGTTAAGGAAAACGGCAGTGCCTGGAGCCTGCCTGGCGGTGGCATGGATCACGGCGAAGATCTGCACGCTGCGCTTGCACGTGAGCTGTACGAAGAAACCTTAATTACCGCGCCGTTTACCGAACAATTCGTCGGAACCGAGCATCTTTACCTCGAACGCAAAGAGACCTGGCTGCTATGGCTGGTGTTTGAAATAAACGTTGAGGCGCCATTTGAATTTGGCATCGGTCAAGACGCCGATGACGTCGCGTTCATTAATCCGGAGTCATTAAAAGATAGCGACATTCGCTCAGAGCAACTTGTCTATAAGTTTACAGTAGAGCAGGCTACTCGAACTCCTAGTTTCATCGCGTAAGTATACCGAGACCTCACGCAAGTAAAAAGAAGAATCTACACAGCTTCAGCCACGGCCGGAGTCTTCTTTTGTTCAAAATAAGAGTCAGCTCGACAGCATATCACGAAGTGAACGCAGGGCCTGGGTTGGCTGCATGCGCGCGTCCCATAGAAAATCTTGGCCCTGATTAATAGAGTCGTCATCATCCAGTGACATATTATACCGATCGCTCACGCCCCACGTTGACCATGATGCGCAACTTGGCTCCGTAAGGCACACATTGAAGATATCGGTGTACTGTTTTGCCTGTGCCGTACTACCATTCTCACGATGGACATCCATTTCAGATATTCGAGACGTCAGCCCAAGCTTTGCAAGCACCTGAATGCGCCCGCGTAAAGTAGCCGGATCTATCTCATCACCAGGCTCATATACGTGTGCCTGAAAGCCGACTCCGTCGATTGGCACACCTTGAGATTTCAGTCGTGATACAAGTGCTAAAAATACCTGCCAGCGCTCGTCATCATCCTCGAGCCCAAACTCGTTTATATAAAGCTTCGCCCGAGGATCAGCCTCGTGCGCCGTCTTAAATGCTGTGGCGATATAGCTTTCGCCAAGCGCCTCATACCATAGATGCTTCCTCAGGCCACTTACACCAGCATCCGTATCATAGTCCGCTAACGGCTCATTGACGACATCCCACGATGCAATCTTACCCTTGAAGTGACCGACTGTCTGACGTATATGGTCAATCATGGTCTGTTTGATACGTTCTTTGTCTGACGCCGTCACAATCGGAAGAGCGCGTACCCAAGCAGGATTTGCCTCGCCAAACACGAGCGTGTGTCCGTGAACCGATAACTTATTCTTTCTCGCAAGATCGACCATTGCGTCCGCCTCCTTAAAATCATATACGTCGGGCTGCGGATGAATAAACTGCCATTTCAACGCATTCTCAGGTGTTAACTGACCAAAGTCACCGCCAAATAACGTACGGGCGTAGTCCGCATCACTCACCGCCAGGCCGAATGCTGCCGCAGCACCAACCAAAAAACCAGGTCGTTTCGCGGTCGCAAGCGCCTGAATTCCACTGCTCGACTTAGTATACGGTAATGCGTTTTGAGCGTTGTTCGCTACGCTATCTTTTAGTCCATCAGCCTCCAGGCGACTAAGTACCCAGCTGTCTCCCGGTCGTTCCGCAGATAACCCGAGCCACACTCGATCACGTACAAGATTACGTGTCGATAACGTCACGAGATTGTTGCCATTAGCGTTGACTGTCATTCTGTCACCACTACGCATAATCGATAGCGAGACTGTCGATGAAGAGGCGAGAGCATACGTATGCGTTTCAACCGGGGACTGCTTTTCCGGTGCCTGTTTTGTAGCGTCGCCCCACGCAGCCACGCGTATATCATTTTTTGTGATCTTGAGTTCAAGACCTCTCGTCTCACTCCTAAACTCATCCTGAACGATTGGCACGCTATCATAAAGACGAATCGTAGCGCCGCCATTGATGTTGGCCAACGTCCCGTGGATAGCGAAATCCCCAGGCGTACTTAAATACGTGCCATACGTATTTATCGCCGGATTAGCCTGTCCGAACGTGCCATCTTGCTTGACGATACCTCGCCCGACATAAGAGACGTGAAGGCCATCAGACTGAGGCGACACTCCGGGCATATAGTTCCAGCCGGATCTGAGCAGGTTAACTGTATTGTCACTGGCAGAAACATTCATCGACGATCGCCCAAGCCATGCCACGACACCCAACAAAACAAAAACGCCAACAATTGCAAGCGTGAGATACCTATATTCATACAGCCTCCGTATCATTTTGATCCATTGTTTAGTCATGAACGAATCCTCCGCTATCATGATTCTACGCGCAACAAGTAAAAACTTATGTGCGCAGGATCACATTAGACCGGTAACTGTTTAACTAGTTATGAATCTCGAGGTAACGCTCTAAGCGCTTGAGGTTCGGTATAATAATCGAGCTGTGATGAACTTCAATCAACTTCGCAATCTTCAACACCCTAGCTTCGCGGCTCACCGTTTCTCGCGACAGTCCAGCGCGTGAACCGAGCTCACGTTCGCTAATCGCAACGATGTAGCTGCCGTCGTCTTGCTTCTGGCCGAATTGCTTGCACTCGGCAATGAGGCTGTAGATCAGGCGATTTTTTGCACCGCTGGAAATAAAATGCACCATACGTTCGAGTACATTATCGAGAGTTCTATAAAGCGTCGAGAGTAACTCGAAAACGACCGACGGATGAGTTTCAAGAAATCGTTTCGTATCATCAATGGGCGCCTGTCGAACGGCAATATCAGTGCTCGCCTCATAAATATATCGAGTCGTCGTCGAATTCACGATTAACGATAATGGGAAGAAGGCAGGGGCCTGAAAGGCATGAATCATAATTTCATCGCCTCGATACGATATGTCGTAAATACGTATCTTTCCCTCGACAAGATAGAACGCAGACGGTGCTGTTTCACCCGACAGAATGAGAATATGACCTTTTCTATAGTACTTGAGAGGGTACGGACTAAAGAAATCGTCAACCGCCTGACGTGAGGTAGAATTCATAGATGTCATGGCTGGCATATCGACAGATCTTTCA
Organism: Saccharimonadales bacterium (SeqCode); assembly: GCA_049295575.1. Lineage (GTDB taxonomy): Bacteria > Patescibacteriota > Saccharimonadia > Saccharimonadales > Saccharimonadaceae > UBA6022. Next base: position 344,765 of record JBAQQX010000002.1, on the reverse strand, counting down.
TTATCTCTACTCACTTGCTTCCAATTTCATCATACTCCTAATTCGATTGTGCGCAATATCACAGTACTGTTTTGATAGCTATCACGAACAGGCAGTCCTTGTGTGAGTTATATTACATTGTAGGAAATGTAAGGCAATAGGAGGTGACAATGGAAAAATACGCAACCGCTTCAGCGATGTTTACTGTCCAGAATCTTCGCGAAAAGCTTGACCGTCTTAATACGCGCTACGAACATGTTAGCCGTGATCTTAAAAATAAAAACGAACCGAAAAACGTTCAATCGATTAGAAAACTAGAACGCGAGTTTCTCGAGTTTGACATACGTCGCATCAAAAAATTAATCGACGAAGCCAGCACTCTACGTAGCGATACTCATCGACCATTTATAGCAATATTACGGCGTCTGGCGTAAGTCTGTGTCTTATATACCGTACGATAACCTAAACAAGAGAGTGGGGAGAATAACATGTTACCCGAATTACTATCAACCGTATTTGACTTCAATCAATTCACTGGCTTTGAGCACGTCCGCGCCACAACACTCCTCACCGTTCTAGGACTTATCAGTATCGCAATATGGATTATTATCGCAATTAGTATGGCTGTCCGGCACCTGGCAACCTTCATTATGCGATCATCATACAGTCAACACACACATAGCTCGAAAATCGCAGGTAAAAAGTCATGATCGTCAGCACCGTAGTTCTCTATCTCTTTGCTATCACGAGCATACTCTACGTAGTTCACCTTGGCTTTTACCTTATCGGCGCCAGTGCTTATGATATCTGGCAACATCGGCGGCTCTATCTACTACGTAAATCAACCGTTGAATCAACGTACGCGCCACATGTCACGATTTTAATTCCAGCTCATAATGAAGAGAAGGTTATTGTGCGCTGTCTTAATTCAGTATTGACCAGCACGTACACCAACATTGATGTTATCGTCGTCAACGACGCCTCAACCGACGGCACGAAACGAATACTTCGTAGCTTCAGTCATACTCATGGCCGTGGGCTCGTTCGTGTTATCAACAAACGCATTAATGTCGGCAAAGGGGCAGGACTCAACTATGCGCTACGGCGCTACGTGAAAGGCGAGCTCGTCATGATGCTCGATGCCGATTCGGTCCTCGCGCCCGACGCGATCGAACGTGCTGTCAGCTACTTTACCGATCCGACCGTAGCCGGCGTTGCCGCCAATGTCCAAATACTTAACGAGCACACGACTCTCAGTATTCTCCAGAAGTTCGAACATATGATTAGTTACCAATCAAAAAAGTCCTATTCGATTACTAACTGTGACTTTGTCATCGGCGGCGTTGCCTCAACCTACCGAATGGATACGATAAGATCGGTCCGCTTCTACGACACCGACACCATGACCGAAGACATTAGTCTGAGCATGAAAGTTGTCGCCAAAGGCAACAAACAGCACCGCGTTGTTTATGGTGCGGACATTGTCGCGATGACCGAACCAGTCGAGAATCTACGGGCATTATTTCGGCAACGATTCAGGTGGAAATACGGCAGCATGCAAAATCTTTTCAAGCACGCCGACATGATTGGCGTCAGCAAGCCCGAGTATACGTCGATGCTTACCATTTATCGACTACCGGCCGCTATCATGACAGAAATAACCCTTCTGCTACTACCGATTACGTGGGCATACGCTATTTACCTAACATTCATGGAAAAGAGCTTACTACTCATCGTTGGCGCCTACGTCACTATCTCGATCTATATGCTCGTGACGCTCTGGTACAATAATCATCTGCGTCGTCGCGAACGGCTATATCTCTCACTCTATGTTCCCGTTGCCTACTTCGTCTTCTACGTCATGGATTTTATTCAGATCATTGCCGTCATCAAGTGCTTGATTAAGGCACGACAACTAACGCGTCACGAGGATGCCGATTCCACGTGGATATCACCGGATAGAATCGGTGGAAGGTTTGTAAATGCGGCGACCGCTCCTCGCATGCGCACGATAGGTAAGGCTCATGAATAAGCTAGCTCGCATCGTAAAGAATCCGCTCCTTATTGTTCTACCGGTAATAGCAGTCTTACTCGTCGCATGGCAGCAATATACCGGTGCTGAATCTGAAATCAATACCTCGAGCTCCAACATATTACCCAATGGCGGCCTCGACACACTTGATGATCGTGGCCTCCCGGTTGGTTGGAAGTTTTCTCCCGCCAGTTCATCGGCCACTGCCACAAGCATCGTCGGCCACGAGAGTCCGTCACTGCTCGTCCTCACTAACAGCAGCGATACGCCTCGTCTCAACACGACACTTACCAGCCCGCTCGTCAGTACTGAAAATGATAAAACATATTTTTATAAGGGATTCTATAAATCAACCGTACCGTTTGATCTCATCTTGCAATCAAACTATAAAGACGGAACAAAAAAACTATCTATCATTGAACGCTACGGATCAGGCAAGCAGTGGGCAACTGTCAGTCATTTATTCACCCCAGATCCGACTGTCCAAAGCGTCCAGTTCATCTACAGTTTTTCAGCAAAAGGGGAGTTACAAATAGATAATAATTATCTTGAAGCAAATCCACAAAATGTTTACAGACCTCCCGAGACAACACTTAGTAGGAACCTACTGCCGAAGCTTGATCGATCCAATGACTCCGCGCTGCCAGCAAGTTGGAGTAGCTTTACTGCTGGCAACAACAAGACAGAGTCAAGCTACATTACAAATGACGGCAGTGCCTACTTCCGCAGCACCATCGACAGCTACACAAACGGAGAAGCAAAGTGGCAGTACACGGAAATTCCCGTGCGAGGCAATCAGGCATTCTCATTCAACGTCAGCTACCGAAGCGACAGTCCGACCGATGTTATAGCCGAGTACCTTTTATCTTCAGGTGAGAGACAGTTCTATACGCTTACTACACTGCTACCAGCTAAAGACTGGACAACGTATACGGGTCGCTTCGAAGTACCGTCCAATGCAGTTAGCGTTATGGTCGCGCCGGCCCTTCATCAAAGCGGGACACTCGATACGAAAGACTATGCTCTGTACGATATATCGAAATCCGGTACTAAAGCCTGGCAACGACCGCTCGTCTCAATTACGTTTGACGACGGCTGGGAATCTGCTTACACAAACGGTGTACCGCTGCTTAACGAGTACGGGTACAAGGCAACATTCTACTTGAATCCTGCCGCAGTAGACACCTTCAGTTTCGTCAATTCAGACCAGGTCGCCGCGCTTGCCAAAGACGGGCATGAGCTGGCCTCGCACGGCTATGAGCACTTGAACTTCACGACGCTTGCGGCGCCGTCAATCGACTACCAACTTAAGCACGCGAACGAGTACTTCAAGCAAGTACACAATCAACAGGCCACCCAGTTCGCAGCTCCATTTGGTGGCACAGATAATCAAGTAAGTCACTACGCCCGCACATACTACAGCTCACTCCGAGGTACCGAAAGCGGCATGAATACACGACAGAATTTTGACCCGTATAACTTGCTCATTCTCTATGTTGGAAAAGATACGCCGTCAACCAAGCTTGCTAGCGCACTCAAAGAAGCAAGAGCGAGCAACGGCTGGCTCATCCTTGTTTATCATCGTGTCGACACCAACACACAAGGTGAGCCTGTTATTAGTCCCGCACAATTTCAGGAGCAGCTTATGACCTTAAAAGAAAGCGGAATCACTGTTTCTACCGTCTCCGCCGCTATGCAAGAAATAGGCAAACAACCCTAACGTCAATCATCCACGCACGCCGAATAGGCAAGGAGGTACATATGCGTAAATTACACTCAATCATCAATCGATACATACCAAAGCGACACATCTCGCCGCGCACCTACATGCAGGTAGCGTTGGCCATGCTCCTCGCAATCTCGTCGCCACTATGGCTAACGCGAAATAGTGAAGCTCTCGTTCAAAATCCCGCCGCAACTGCAAAAATATCTTTTACCTTTGACGATGGCTTTGCGAGCGCCCGCACACAGGCCCAGCCGACTCTGACAAAATACGGCCTTACTGGCACAAGTTATGTCACGACAAAGTGCGTCGGCATGACTACGGTGCCAAATATCTGTCGCGCTGACAACGACGTCAGATATATGACTTGGGCACAAATAAAGCAGCTGCAAGCAGCCGGATGGGAGATCGGGTCCCACACGCAAACCCACCCTTACCTCGCTTCTCGCGATGCGGATGATGGACAGCCCAACCTTCTTACTCCCGCTCAGGTTGCACAAGAACTAAGCGGCAGCAAGGCGGACTTGGCCGCACAAGGGATTACCGCTACTGCCTTTGCATCACCTTACGGCGACTACCTTCCTGCGACACTCTCAGAGATAGCCAAGCACTACACGTCGCACCGTGGATTTGCCGATGTAGCCAACAACACCTGGCCATACAACGATTATCTTCTTAATAATATGCCAGTTCATGCCGGCGTCACCGTCGCACAAGTAAAAGCAAAGATTGATGCCGCTATTGCGAACAAGCAATGGCTCATCCTTACGATGCATGACATACGAGTCAATCCGAGCACCAACCCAGATGACTACCAGTATTCAACTGCCAACCTTGATCGAATTGCCGCCTACGTCAAGTCAAAGCAAAATGCTGGCCTCATCACACCAGTGAATATCAGTAAAGGTATTGTCACCAGCGACACCAATCTTCTCCCAAATAGTAGCTTCGACAGTGGCGTATCTGGAGGCTGGACGACAGACGCCACCGCTAATGTCACCAAAGACACAGCTAACAATGGCAGCATGCCAAATTCAACCAACTCAATTAAATTCACCAGCGGAGCAGCCAATTCGCACCTCTTTTCACCACAGATAGCGGTCGATGCAAACACGACGTATCTTCTTAAAAATTACGTCAAGGTAAATGCTATTAGTAGCGGAGAGCTTGGCTTCTACATAGATGAATATGACGACAGTGGCAACTGGCTATCCGGTCAGTACAAGAACGGCGAACGGACGGCCTTCGTTGAAGAATTCAACTTTACCTATAAACCATCGTCAGCGGGCGTCAAGAAGGCCCGACTGCAAGTGATCACTTCGGCAAATTCTGGCATCACTGCTTATCTAGATAACGTGCAGTGGTTCGCACTCAGCAGTGTCACTCCGCCGACTCAAACAAACCTCGTCGCCAACGGTACGTTTGACGCAGGCATCACTAATGGCTGGACAACTGACGATGCCACTAATATCATCAAGGATACTGCTAGTCACGGCAGCCCGAGCAATATCGTGAATTCAGTCGCAATTAAGTCAACGACGAGGAATACCCACCTATTTTCACCAAAAACAACCGTTGACGCCACGAAAAACTATTCACTCACCAGCTACCTAAGTGTGCAGCAATTGGCATCCGGCGAAGTCGGATTTTATATCGATGAATACGATGCAAATGGCGCCTGGGTATCGGGCCGCTACGTAACGGGCATTCGCGGCGTTAGCACAGGTGATGTCAGCTTCCAATACAAGCCGACCTCAGTAGCCGTAAAGACGGCCAGCCTTCAAGTTATCGTGCCTGCAAACTCCGGCATTAGCGCCTACTACGACGACGTCAGGTGGTATCAGAACTAGCGCGCAGCCTTACGCGCAAAACCACCAAATGATGGTTTTATATTCTTTTACATAGGAGTATAGTAACAACAAGCGAGTACGTACGACTACCTTAGGAGGTGATAACCGTGCCGCTTGATAGAGTATTCGAGGCCATCGACAGTCTTGGACCATTTTGGAGTACGGTTGCCTATGCAGTCATCCTTGCGGGTGCGGCGTTTCTGGCGTACATCAAAACATTCAAGCTCGTTGAACAAGGCAATCAAGCAATCCGCCTCAACCGAGGCAAGGTTGCCCGTGACAAGCATGGCAATGTAATTATTCTAGGGCCCGGCCTCAAGATGATGATTCCATTCTGGCAGACGATTAAAATTGTCAGCGTGCTTGATCGTACGATCGACCTTGAAACGGTCCCCGTGCGCGGCAAAGGTAAGTTCGAAGCCTACAATATTCGTGCAACACTGACCGTCAGTATTTCGAGCATATTCTACTGGCTCTATGGTGCCGAGACAATAGATGCAAGGGTTCGTGCAATTGCGCAGGAACTCCTCATTCAGCACTTCAGCGTACTCATCCGCAAAGCTGCGGGCGACAACGTCGAAGTGCAGGCCCTTGAGTTATTCGAAAACGGAGGGAGACAGGCATTTATCGAGTCACTGAGCCACAGGCTCAAGGCAAGTGAGCTCGGCGGTGTCGGTAAGGATCTCAACATCACACTCCTTATGCCGGCATACGAAGGCTGGACACCACAGGCCCTCTCGACGATCGGTGGCGCAATAAAATCCAACGGATTCGATCTCTCTTTCAAGACAGTTGCTGGCAGAATTGCCAGACTGTTTCGTATCTAAAGAGCATGATCTCCGGCCCCCGTCTGCGCGATGCGCGGGCGGGGGATTTTCACATTTGGCAGATGACATAGATCACATACAATATACCGATTACTGAGGCATACTAAAGCCACTAACCGGGGGAGATGAGTATGGCAGGGAATAATCTACACATGGCTCCGCATCATACATCAAAGCGATATAGAAAGCGACCACTCTGGCAATGGGTCATCGTCTATCTTATTTTCGCCGTGATTATTTATGCTGCGATTTATTACTTTTTCAGCGGCAGCAATCTGATCGATCGCTACTCGTACTAGCGCTATTTATCTAGTTGCAAGTAAATCCAGGCCTGCATATAGGTACGGGAGTTACCGTCGTCAATAAATCTATCCTGCTGAGCAGACGCGCGTTCGGCTGCCTTTTGCGGATCAGCCAACGCTGAGTACATCAAGACATAGTCACCGAGTGCCACGTTGAAATTATTGTCGACAATCGAGCCATCAACCAATCGCTTCACCTCATCACCGTCTGATGCAAATTCACGCATCGCCGGATTAAGCGGAATAAGTTGGATGCCCAGCTTCGCATTCGGCTCATCGCTAAAGAACGTACTATATGTACGTTTGCCGCCAAAACTAAGTGATGCAATCGGACTCGTATAGTTATCGAGTGCCGGCGTGTCCGTTGTCACATGACGCCAAGCAGATCGAGCGGTCGCTGCCTCATTAGCAAGAAGCCACTTACCGGATTTCTCGAGCTGGATATTGTTCGTTAGCTGCCCCCAAAGCGCGACAGCGTTCCATGCCTGAATTGCCTCAGAGCTCGACTCTTGGTTATTGCCGTCATCAAACGGCGCCAGCCCTGCCGCCCACGAGTGACCCGCATATGGATCATAGTTGCGCCTCACGGGAAACTCAGCCGTCGGCTCGTAGCTTGCGATATCAGCAACAAGTAGATCAATCTGCTTCTGTGAACTACGGAGGAAGTTGGCATCGTGTCGGCCTAAGATACTTGCAGCGTAGATGAAATACCCGTAATGAAAGTGGTGGTCGTTAAAGTCTTCGGAGCCAAAGGCGGTCGTTGCAGCGGCAACACCTTTTAATTCGCTATCGTAGTACCAGTACTCACTAGTGAGTCGGCGCGCAAACGCAGCGTTCAAGCGGGACTTGAGCGTGGCAACGGCTTCCTTTTGTTCAAGCTGCACCGCAATATCAAGCAGGTTCGCCGCACGGGCCAATTGTTTTCCAGCGTAATAGCTGTCCGTTGGTACTATATCCGTACTCGCCACGTCTTTTTTCAGCGTCTCTACCAGTTGTTGCTTGTGCTCCTGAGATAGCCGAGAGACATCCAGCGTATTACCCGGCGTAATCGCCTGAGCAGTTGTCGTTAGTGTCGTGCCTCTCCGTAACTGCATAGAGCCATAGATACTATCGTACGTATCACCGGTTGTTTCCCCGGTTGTCGTCTCGCGGTAAGGCATCGCTGCAAACATTGTCGGCTGGCCATTAGCAGTCGTATACTCAAGCGACGTCTTGCCGCCATCATCATACCCGACCTCAACCGATGCTAACTCATTACCGGCGTACTTTCTTAATTCGTCGTCGTTACCATTAGGCAGCGCGTAGAAGGTGACTAGGTTATCTTTCGACAATCGAATCGTAGCCGTCTCCCCAGTGACTGTCATCTGTACGCCCGGTTGAGTGACGACCGTATAGTCATGACCCGCCCGTGTGTACCGCAGATAATTTGACGTTGATGACTTTACGATATCAACTGAAGGAATAGTGAGCGTGTGCTCTTCCTTCGCACGGTAGAACACGTAGGGAGAACCCTCCGCAAGGGTTAGCTTTCCTAGTTCAGTACGATCAGCCGTCTGATAAGAGAGAGTGGCTGACACTTTATCGTAACGGCTCAGTTGAAAATTAGCAGCCCGTGCAACCGTGACATCCATGCCAGCGACATGACCGCCAGAAATCACCTTGTCTGTTGACATGACACGGGGTAGGCCAATCTCAAATCCTGAATTCTTAGCGAGGAAACTCAGTGGCATCGGATACACTGCTTTGGGATTAGCCTGAAGTACCATGCCGCTTAACCATGAGTTAGTCGGCGGCAGGAGTGCATCTGACACCCGAGAACGATCAACCGAAGAATTATCTCGCTTCGGTAGCTTCTCGAGCGTCTGACGATCAACCAAGGTACGATGATCATCATTTGAACTGCCATTACGATTACCATAAGTCAAAAAGAGAATGAGGGCGATACCAACAACAGCCGCACCAAGGGCAATGCTCATATTCTTCTTCGTCATCTTAATTCGCTCCCGGCTGAAGAAGATCGGTGACGGAGCGGATTAGGCTTTGGTACCATGTTTCTTGGCTCAGCATGAGGCGGGCCTGAACAGGCGTCCCGACCGAGAAGCGAACATCGTTGAGATCGGCACCTTGTATACGCGCCTTAACGACCGTATCGACACTGTCGCCACTACGAACGAGGGCTATGCTAAAGATAGTCGCTTCTCGCGTACTATTATCTGGCAGCACCACCGTTACCTTATTATCCTTATTGATGCGCGCATAGTCCGGAGGGGATAGCTGAAAATAGCCAGTAACGTATACCGAATCTACCATGTTTACTGTCGCAACTACTCCACTGGTCGGAACGAATGACCCGGCGCGATAATTGATCTTATCAACGACGCCATCATTATTCGCCTTTAATAAGATGTGCTTAGTGTCAGGGTCGACATCAAACGATAACGATGATTCGGTTACGGTCTGGCTGTCGAGTTCTTCGGCAAGCTTTGAACTCTGTAATTCAAAGAGTACCTGGCCTTTAGATACACGGTCGCCAACTTCAGCGTTTTGTTTAACGACCAAACCGGCGTAATCCGTCCCGATCGAACTGGCGTCGGCTGCAATTTCCGCTTTCGACGCACGCGCCACTGACATGCTGTAGTTAAGAAAGAGGACTAACCCCACGACAATAATAACAACGAAGAGAATACCGAACAGAAACCTGAAACGACTTAATATATTCATGATGTAACTCCTTTCACGATAATCTTTTGTTCCTTGCGATCTCTTTTGCGCTGCCGCTTGAGCGCGCGTGCCTCGGCGTGAGCCACGACGACGAAGTAGCTAAAGACGACCGTATTAATAACGTTCCATGCGAGCGAAATAGAGAATTCAGCGGTATAGATAGATTTCACCGCACCGACAATTGAGGTTAAGAACAAGAAGATAAATATATATACCTGCATGCGCACATAGTTAAATGGCGAATCATACGATGTCATCGCATTCGTCGCCTGCCACGCCTGATCTCGCTTCGTCAATGCATTGAAAAACGCTTTTATGTATATCGGAAACGACGCGTTCGCAAGCATCAACGTTTTGAGCTTAAATCCACCCATCGTATAAAAGGCGAGAATAAGCTGGGTGACATAGAATCCGCTGTACATCAGCCCCCATAGCCAGACTGGTATCGACGTATTAATCGGCGAGAGATTGAAGTAGATCTGTAAGGGCGGCAACAGTAGGAGCAGCAGTACTGAGAAGCCGACAAAGTAGTAGGAGGTCGTAGCGAAGTATTGCAGTCGCTGATCAACCGTTAGTTTTGAGGCGAACAGTGGATTATGCCGCAGAAAAATCTCAAAGCTTCCCGTTGCCCAGCGCAGCTGCTGCTTTGAATAGGCTTTGAGCGTTTCTGGCGTCTTGCCAACCGCTAGAACGGTTGGAATGTAGATAGAGTCGTAGCCGCGCTCATGGAGCGTTAGTGATGTCCAGATGTCCTCCGACTTCGACTTAGCATACATTCCACCCATCGACTTAATAGCCGAGCGACGGAATACGACGTTTGTACCGACACAAAAAGCGGCATTGAATCGGTTTTTACCCGATTGGATTAAGGAATAGAAGACATTTTGCATAAAACCGGCCGCCGTCGATACGAAGTTATTCTGGTTATCATAGAACTGTGGCGTCTGAACAAAGGCGAGGTTATCGTTTTCAAAGAAGGGAATTGTCTCATACAAGATTGTCGGATGCGCCACGAAATCGGCATCGAGTATTAAGAAGTAGGCGCCAGAGGTGTGCTTCAGGGCATAGTTAATATTGCCAGCTTTTGCATTTTCATTGGTTGGTCGTCGAATATACTGAACGCCGAGCTTCGCGGCCATCGCCTTGACCTCATCCGACTTCCCGTCATCGAGAATGTACGTATCATGCAGGCCATAGACATCGCGCGCAGCCGTCGCGGTCGCACGGATCTCTTCAATCGGCTCACCATAGACGGGAATAAAAACGTCCACCTTTATTGGTTTGTGGTGGACGTACATTTGAACTGTTCGAGCGATCCGGGCTTCGCGTTTTTTTAATATATGAATGGCAGATTTACCAACCGGGGCATTAAATAATTTCGATTGGGCACTGTGATATTCAAAGCTTCGTGGATTAAAGCGCCCCGACAGAATCGTCCAAAAGGAGAGTAGCCCTTGAATAATGAGTAATATTTCAGCGACAAGTGCGAGCGTATACGGAAGTACATCGCCGCGAAAACTCGGCTGCAGCAGGTACGCGAGGTAGACAAAGGCTCCAAGCGTAGCGACAGCGAGTATCAAAGATACGGTTGGTGACGTTAGTTGCTTTTCTATTCGATTAGCCGATTGCTGCAAATCTTCAGTTTCAGTAGTTATGGACATAATACTCCTTGCTCTGAGATGAATTTGTAATAATACAACATCACACTGGTACATTTCTATTTTACAGCAAAATGCCAACTAATAAGCGTAGATACCGCACACACCCCTGTTAAAAACACCCTCAGGCTAGATAGGCCTAAGGGTGTAGTTACACTGTCATCAAAACGATGAATTAGCCGATTGAGACAAGCTCGATATCAAACACGAGATCCGAGTTCGGTGGAATGTTTGCAGCAGCGCGAACAGATCCGTAGGCTTGGGCTGATGGAATAATGAGACGACGCGTACCGCCTACTCTCATACCAGGAACACCCTTCGTCCAACCTTCAATAACTTGCTCGAGACCAAACGTTGCTGGCTGACCAAAGTCCTTTGAACTTTGGAAGATCGTACCATCTTTCACAAGTGCGCCGGTGTAATGCGCCGTAATCGTCTGAGATGGCTGCACTTCGTCACCCGTACCGATAATCGTATCGATAATCTCAAGTCGCTCGACGGTCTTACGCGGCTCAAAGTTTACTAATTTTGTACCTTCAAGTGGAGTTGTATCTGAATTCATACTTCTATAATACTATAGTGGCTAGCTCGCGGCAGCCCTCGACTATCCAATAACTCCCTACGTTTGCTATACTGTCATATATGAAATCATTGAGTCTATCTAAGCCGCATCTAATTCTCATGGTCGGCATCGCTGGCGCAGGCAAGACCTTCTTTGCCGAACAATTCTCAAACACGTTCAAGGCACCGCTTGTCAGCGCCGCAGCTATTGCGACCATCTTTGGCAAGACAAAACTGCCAACAAAAATCATGAACGCCCTGATCGATCAGCAAATGAAAGAGCTATTCAAATCTCGCCAGTCATTTATCGTTGACGGTCACGCCGATACGAAAGTTGAACGACTCGCGCTTATGAACATAGCTCGCAAGCATGACTACGAGGTGCTGATCATCTGGGTACAAACCGAGCCAGCCACCGCTAAACAACGGGCAATAAAGGCCGCAAAAACAGAACCGCACCGCCGCGTCGGCACCGCCGAACAGCACGAAGCAGCCTTAAAGCGCTTCGCTGCACCACACGCCTCTGAAAAACCGATTGTCATCAGTGGCAAGCACACCTACGCCACACAGGCAAAGATGGTACTGCGAAAACTAGCCGAGCCACGTGCGGACATCAGCGTTCACACGACAGCACCCGTACGCTCTCGCAGTACGTCAAAACATATCATGATCCGCTAATCAAAAGGATACTTCATGCCCGTTATTAGCGATGCCGAATTCGGCAAAATTACGATCCGTCGAAGCGCCCGTGCCTCACAGGTGCGTATTCGTGTCGCCCCCGACGGCACACTCCGCGCGTCACTACCACTCTATGCGCCACTTTTCCTTGTTAAGCGTCTACTAAAGAACTCTCGTGATGAGCTTCGCACGATCTTACAAGACCATCAACCTGACACCTCATTTGAAAACGGCATGGCAATAGGCAAGAGTCATACGCTCATCGTTCGGCCAACGGTCGCAGATCAAGCTACGGTATCTCGCCATGGCCAACAGATCATCGTTCATCTTCCTGCCGACCGCACACTCGATGACCCGATCGTCGTCACGTCAATTCGCGAGGTAGTCATTACCGCTCTTCGGCGCGAAGCGAAAAGCTACCTACCAAAACGGTTGCAGTTCCTTGCTACGAAGTATGGTTTCAACTACGAAAAAGTCCGATTCTCGCACGCCAGTGGACGATGGGGAAGTTGCAGTAGCAACGGTACGATCAGTCTCAACATCGCACTTATGAAGTTGCCGTTTGAACTTATCGACTACGTCCTAATCCATGAACTAAGTCATACGAAGCAGATGAATCACAGCTCAGACTTCTGGGAGCTCGTCGCAATCGGCGATCCGCACTACGAGCAACACAAGCGAGCTTTAAAAAACGAGACGCCATCTATCTAAAAAGCTTATGTCTCGTGTATAATACAGCCTAAGATGTATAAAGGTGGGACTGCTTACAACCAACGCGCGGCGCAAATTATTCGCTATGCTGGGCTGACCGTGCCAATTGTCCTTATCCTCTACGGGGTTCTCGTACAATACAATGTCCTCGCGACCCAACACTACACGAGTGATATCGCCTTTATTTCAATTGCGCTAGCCTGGATGATGATGAGCGCATGGCAATTCCTCTTTCCAAGCAACACTCGTCGCGCCTCAGCTATCCGACTCGCAACATATCACATACTGGCTGGACTCTATCTGCTGTTCGTATCCGGACTCAGTGTTCCGTTTACTATCTTCTGGGTACTCTTGTTCGTCGCTTCAAATATCTACTTCTCTCGCCGCGGCCTCCTACTGAGCGTCTTGGCATTCATAGCTACGGTGGGTGCGGATATTATGATCGAACTGCTCATCAGGTCTAATCCATCGATCATAGCTAGTAACCTCATGGTTATTATTTCAGTCCTCGTGACTGGCCTTGCCGTCATCGCTATCAGTCGCACTCAAGAGGTTGACCGAAGCGCGCTGACACGCTCACAGGCCCAAGAATCACTCCAGCGCGACCGTATCCTCACTATCGTCAACAATCTTGCCGATGCCATACTTAGTACCGATAAAAATGGTATCATTCGTGTCTACAACGCCGCTAGCCTTAACTTGCTCGACACCAATGATAGCCTGAATGGCCACCACATTGACGAGATCCTGTCGCTCACCGACAAGGACGACACCCGAGTTCACTTATTTGACGAGTTACTGAAATCACGAAGTGTCGCCGTACGCGACGATCTCCATTTAACATTTGATGACGGCGAAGAGGTCCGCCTTGAAGTGACTTACTCGCCAATACGCGGCAGCTACAGCCGCACGAAGGATAGTGAAGAGCATGACGGATACATCATCATCATGCGTGATGTCACTAAGGCAAAAAGTCTCGAAGAAGAGCGTGATGAATTTATTAGTGTCGTCAGCCATGAACTGCGCACGCCGATCACAATTGCCGAAGGTACGATCAGTAACGCTCAGCTCATATTGTCACGTCCAGACGCCAAGCAAGAGATCCTCGTCGATTCTATTAAGAACGCACATGATCAGGTGCTGTTTCTCGCCAAGATGGTCAATGACCTATCGACACTGTCACGCGCCGAGCGTGGCGTGGCCGATACCAATGAAGATATCGACGTTCGTCCTCTTATCGACAAGCTCTATAATGAGTACCTGCCGCAGGCTGAAGCCAAGAAGCTTCATCTCAATCTCGATGCCGACAGTAAGCTCGGTACCGTCAGTGCCAGTCGACTCTACCTTGAAGAGCTTCTCCAGAACTTTATTACTAACTCCATCAAATACACCCGTGAAGGTTCCATCACCCTCCACGCCCATCTCAAAGACAATGTCGTCGAGTTCGCCGTCACAGATACTGGTATTGGTATTGGTAAGAATGAGCAGAAGAAGATCTTCCAAAAGTTCTACCGCTCAGAAGACTATCGCACCCGTGAGACTGGCGGAACCGGGCTCGGCCTGTATGTTGCATCAAAACTCGCCAAGAAACTTGGCTGCACTATCGAGCTTGAGAGTCGTCTCAATCACGGCTCCACCTTCAGCTTCACGCTACCTGTTATTACAAAGAAAGACTAGCCGATACACACTCACATACAATACGAGACTATGCCATCCATAGTCTCGTAGTTCGTCTTTGCACTAACTGGAGGTAGAGGCTTCTAAGCGTCGACGGTAGTAGAAGTCGTAGCTGTCTGAGTGGGCTTTAGACGCACAGGACGGCCCTTCCACGTGATTGTGCCACGAGCATAGCCAATGACACTCAGAAGCAGTAAAACAAGCTCCTGAGTAAGCGTTAGTGGCCATAGGACAATTGCCGTCCACCAATGCGTCTGCCAGATATGCGACACGTATAGCGCGTAGATAGCCATAAAGAGACACAGATCCCACAAGGCGATTGCCTGAATAATTGTCCAGCCAAAGAATACTCCCGAGATCACAACGGGCAAGGGGAGCCATATGATAACGAGCATCATCAGCCCGAGCAGTGCTGACCATGGAGTATGACCAAACCGATGATAAAGCAGACGGATACTCGTCTCGAGCTGCGACGACCATTTCTTTTCATAGGTTACGCCAATATCCGGCGTACTCATCAAGAAACGATACTGGTCAGTTAGTGCCATCGTTGCTGCCAGGCGACTTTCAGGCTGGACATCAAGTGCCACATTCGTAAACCCGTCAGCCTGGCTCAGGGTGTACCGATCAATCATCCAGGCCGAGCTCGACGTCGCTGGTGCTTTTGGTCGATGAAAAATAAGCTCCCAAAAATAACGTAGTGTACTAAGTAAGACACTGAGACGCCAGCCATCTGAGCGCTGCGGCAAGATCGATACCATCTGCGCCTCTTCCTTGGTCGCATACGCAACCAGTTGCCCGATTGTCTCCGGACTTAGTCTCGTATCAACATCGACGTAGAGGATATACCGGCCACTAGCAGCTTCGAGCAACCCCTGAAGCGCATGGTTTTTACCGAGCCACCCATGAGGCAACGGCGATCCTTCGACGAACCGTACACCAGCATAGGCGAATGACTTAATAAGATAGGAGGTATTATCAACCGACGCATCATCGAGCACAATAATCTCGAGCTTTGGATAGGTACTGGCAATCACCGATTCGAGGCACTGCGTCATTGCATGGGTTTCATTACGAGCTGGTATACACACCGATACGCTTGGCATGTCGCTAAGGCGCGGCGCCTGGGTTATGAAGCTTCGCATCCTAAATCGACGGAAGGCGTGCAGTAACTTCCAGGCACAAAAGACAGTGATACCTGTTATAGCGATATGAACAATCAGCAAACTAAGCTCAAGCATTACTAGTACTATACCATGCTTGACGAGGGTGTTTTAAGTAGTTATACTGTTACTTGACAGTCTGCAACAGCAGGCTTTTTAATTTGGGAGACAACACAGCCGTGGCGACAAACAAGAAGAGCCCTCAGGGGACGACAAAGGCGACGACGAACGTAACACGCATCACTGCAACCGATGACGTGAAGCAAGCGGTCACCTCCAAAATCGCGAGCAAAAAAGCTCCAAAAAAAGCAACAGCCTCAAGTAAAACAAACAAGCCAAATGCGTTCAAGGCATTTCTCGGTTATTTTGTAGGTGCGTGGGTAGAACTAAAGCAAGTAAATTGGCCGACGCGTAAAGCGACCTGGAGCCTTACGCTTGCCGTGCTCGCATTCACCGCCTTCTTCATCATACTGATCGTCATTCTCGACGCCGGTTTTAAACTACTATTTGAAAGGATCCTAGGATAATTATGAAAAATCGATATGACAGTACTCGCCAGTGGTACGCCATTCACACTTACAGCGGTTACGAAGAAAAAGTAGCCGACAGCATTCGTCAGCGCATCAACGCCGTCGACATGGCTGACAAGATCTTTGACGTTATGGTTCCAAAAGAGAAGCAGATCGAAATCAAAAACGGCAAGCGCAAGGTTGTCGAAAAGAAGATCTTCCAAGGCTACGCTCTTGTTGAAATGAAACTAACAGACGAAACATGGTACATCGTTCGTAACACTCCTGGCGTTACTGGCTTCGTTGGCGCAGACACTACTCCAACACCAGTCTTCGATTCTGAAATCGCTAAGATCAAGAAGCGCATGGGCGTGGAAGATCCTAAGTACAACATCGAATTCTCAGAAGGTGAAGTTGTCAGTATTACAGACGGTCCTTTCAAAGGCTTCGACGGCGCTATTTCTGAAATTGATGCCCATAAGGGCAAGCTCAAAGTTATGGTCAGCATGTTTGGCCGTGACACTCCAGTTGAACTCGACGCACTTCAAGTCAAAAAAGTTTAAGTACAATCAACACCTCCTCCGGGAGGTGTTTTTTTAAAAGGATAGATAGATGCCAGAACAACTCACTCATCATCGAGCTGAACAGTCGCTAGAAATAGCGAAGCTGTCAGATACGCACCAGATGCCGTTTTTCGTGCTTCCGACGCTTGAGAATAACAATATATTCACACTTCCAGGCGGTAACCTCATTCGGGGTATGCGAAACGCCGTTACGTCTCACGAACAAAACGCTATCGCCATTGCCGGCCGTCATGGCCTTGGCGTTAAAGCCCGCGGTGGTCTTTCGCTACCTATTAAACCAGATGTCCGCGCCTATGGGTTCGTGGTTGAACCAGCCTGGCGAACAGCCATTCCGGAATACGCCGACTTCACACACTCATCAGCCCAGGACCCCCTCCATCACTATGCACTCGAGCTTCATGAACACGAAGCCCTCCTCGACCAACTTGAAGAAGAGGCAAAGCAAGAGCCGGTCCGCCAGCTCGATGTCGCATTCGTCCGGGCGTTCGGTGGGTTTATCCTTAATCACCGCTAGTCGCGACTTGCACTTAGGGACATTTTCCGCTAAAATATAGCAGTTACGCACTAAATATCGCTTCAATAATATTTAGTACAAGAAGGAAATATAATTCTATGGCAAAAAAAGTAATCGGTAATCTAAAACTCCGTATCCCAGCTGGTCGTGCGACTGCAGGTCCTCCAGTAGGTTCAACTCTTGGTCAATGGGGTCTTAACATGATGGATTTCATTAATCCATTTAACGACGCTACAAAAGCTGACATGGGCAAGGACGTTATCGTTCACCTTCAGGTATTCGAAGACCGTACATTCGCATGGAAGTCACTTGGCCAGCCAGTTGACGACATGATCCGTGACGCTATCGGTATCAAAAAGGGTAGTGGCAAGCCACACGCTGAAAAAGTCGGTACAATTACTCGCGCTCAGCTTGAAACTATCGCTGAAGCGAAGAAGGACTTCCTTAACGCGAACGATCTTGACGCTCGTGTGAAGATTATCGCTGGCTCAGCACGCTCAATGGGTGTTGAAGTAGCAGAATAAGCATTCGCTTATACCAAAAAGACCGCGATTAGTTCGCGGTCTTTTTTTATTTTTTGACTTTCACTAAGCCAATACCACAAACATTGACAGCTCTAGCTATCTACTTTATCCTTACCTCAACAGTAATATGAATAGTACGTCATGAAAAATCCGTTCACTCGATTATCGTCCTCGCTCATAGATAAACTTATGAGCCTGAACAGACCCGCTTCAATAAATTTCAGCCAGATACCTATTCCTTACATAGAACGTGGCAGGCTACAAAGTGGCGTTCGTCGCTTTGGCGGTCCATCGGCCGAGTACACACTATGGCGACCTAATATGTGCAGTATCTGCTGCGTGAAAGCAGTCGGCGATGCAACTAATATGACTCGGCAGCTTAGCCTTTTTGATCTTATAAAGCTATCCCTAGACGAAGGAGTATTCCAGGTACGTAAAGACGGCAGCATAAACGGAGCGTTTCATTATCCTCTCAAAAATCTTCTCCATAAGTTAGGCATCCCTGCTCGAGTTGAGTCAAGTTTAACAACGCAAAAGATTAAGAATAATCTTCAGGCAGGCAAGGTTGTATTTCTCTCCGTCAATCTAGCAAAATCTCGACACATCACTTCTGAAGAAAGTCATATGGTAACCGTGTACCGCTACAACGCAGAACATGATAACTATACTGTTCACGACTCCTCGTCTGTCATTTCAGAAAATGGCAATGCGACCAGAATTCACAGCAGCTACCTGGACGAACTCTCCAATAGCAGAGGCTTAGTTATAGGATAGGTATAATACACTACCAATACGCCATAAGGCTGCAGTTACTACCCCTAGGAAATTGCTTAAATTCATGGTACAATAGAGTACGAATCAATCAATGTTGGGAGGCGAAAGCCGCTACTACCACAGAAAGGGTTTATACCTATCATGGCAAAGAAAGCCGATTTGCTCGCTCAAGCTGCAGAACTAAAACTTGAAGTGACAGACAAGAACACAATTGCAGAAATCGAAGCTGCAATTGCAGGTGCTGCAACAGCAGAAGTAGAAGCACCGAAAGAAGAGAAGAAAACAGCTAAGGCTGGTAAGCGAAGCGATAAAGCGCTTGCTGAAGCTGAAGAAAAAGCTGAAAAAGAAGCTCGCAAAGAAGCTGGTGACACAACTCCACAGTCAGAAGAAGCAGAAGCTCGTACGACTAAGGGTCCGAAGCCAGTTACTCGCCCGCGCCTAGAACGCCGCGGCAAAAAGTACCAAGATGCTGCAAAGCACGTTGAAGCCGGTAAAGTTTACCCACTTGCTGAAGCACTTGAAATCATCACTAAGACAAACCCTGCGAAATTTGACGCGTCTGTTGAAGTTCACGTTCGTCTAGGTGTTGACCCACGTCAGGCTGACCAGAATATCCGTACAACTGTTTCACTTCCAAACGGAACAGGTAAGACAATCCGCGTAGCCGTATTTGCTCCTGAAGCAGATCACGCTGCAGCGAAAAAAGCTGGTGCAGATATCGTTGGCGACGAAGAATTCATTAAGCAGCTTGAAAAAGAAGAGCTTAACTTTGACGTTCTTATCGCGACTCCACAGTACATGCCTAAGCTTGGTAAGTTTGCGCGCCAACTTGGTCCACGCGGCCTTATGCCAAACCCTAAGAGTGGTACAGTTGCAACTGACGTTGCTAAGGCTGTTACCGAAGCTAAGGCTGGTAAAGTAGAGTACCGTGTCGACAAGCAGGCGATCGTTCACCTTTCAATCGGTAAGGTATCATTCGGCGCTGAGAAGCTTGCTATTAATGCAAAAGCATTCTTCGACAGCCTCCAGAGCCAGAAGCCACAGAGCCTAAAAGGTGGCTACGTGAAGTCTACTTCAATGAGCACAACTCAAGGTCCTGGCATCAAAGTCGAAAACGTCGTTAGCTAATAACATTCATCGACAACAAAAAATCGCTTCGTTATGAAGCGATTTTTTGTTGGTCGTCGTAGGCGATCCGGACACCGCTGATACGCGCGACTTTTTTGCCGAATTTCAAAACGACGCCAGCTAGCGGTCTAAGTTCGTCTTTTAAGGTATGCGCCTCGTATGCTGGCTCTGGCTCATAGATATCTAGATCAAGATCATCCGCTGTCTCCGGCTCTTCGACGTCAGCTTCAGCCGCTTCATGAATAAACGCCGCCATATATACATCGTCGATCACTTCAATCGGCTGGGCGTCACGGGCAGCCCGATCGAGCACGGCAGGGGATGGCTCAATTAGCTGATACATAATTCCAAGTTCGATGTTTGTAAGTGTGCGGCCGTCAAGACGAATCGACACATCGCCTTCTTCCGAGATAGAACGGCTCAGTCCTCGAGGACTCTCTTCGCTAAACTCGGTCAGTTCCGATGATGCGTACTGTAAAATTGTCCGACGAGCAGCCACGTCGTGCTCGTCACGTGCGGCTGTAGCAATTACATAGTCAGCACTTAGCTGACGGAGCTGCTGCGCGTCATCTTCAGACAGCTCAGCATCTGCAAGCATATCCTCGCACTCGGGGGCATAGGTGCCAAAATAATGCCGAAGTTTAATCTCTTCAGTATGATAATACGCCGCATCAGATTCAACGACAGAAGTAGGAGTTGATAAGGTTTCAATACTCATATAGCATGCCTTTGCTTATGGTTTTTATTGGATGGGCTGTTTGTTTGGAACGGCTCTTATGCAAATAATACCACATGCGGTATAAAAAAACTGGCATTTTCATACTTTTTACTGTCTTTTGTCCATAACGACAGTAAGAAGCCATTTAGAGCCATGGCACATAATGATTATTGATAATCATTCGGCAGTGTGCAATACTAGCAGTACAAACAGGCAAAAACAAACATAACATTCAAAACCTGGGGAGGTGTAAGATGTATAGTGCAACTATTCTAGCTGATAGTGTGTCCAAAAATGGCCACCGTTTAACAACGATGGAAATTGTATTCCCGCGCATTGCGCTGGCTGACTTTAATACGCATCGCGTATTTAGTCGAAACTCATCAAGTAGTCGAGCGATTCCTGTTGAAAAACTACTCGAAAAAGTACGAACTAATCCGTTTGTACCAGATTATCTTGGCGCCAACCAACCGGGCATGTCAGCCGACAACGAGCTCACAGGCGACGCCCGCCAAGCAGCCATCGATGAATGGCTCAAAGCACGCGACGACGCCGTCGCCCACGCTGAAAAACTCGTCGAAATCGGACTTCATAAACAACTGACTAACCGCCTCATTGAAGCCTTCACATGGCACACTGTTATCGTGACCGCATCGGAGTGGGAGAACTTCTTTGCTCTTCGCGCTAACCCCGATGCACAACCAGAACTGCGTCGCGTCGCAGAACTTATGAAAGATGCATACCGAACATCTATCCCGACACCACTTGAAGACGACCAGTGGCACCTGCCACTTCTGCAAGACGACGAACAAGACTGGGCGACAGAAAATATCGAAGATGCTATTAAAGTCTGCTGCGGCCGATCTGCCCGCGTCAGCTATCTAACACATGACGGCAAGCGCGATCACGCCAAAGATATCGAACTATACGACCGCCTCACTGAAGGTGGCCATATGTCACCACTCGAGCACGTTGCACGTCCAATGACGAACGAGGAACTTGAAGCAGGTGAATGGAGCGGCAACTTCCGCGGCTGGCACCAGCACCGCAAAGACGTCATTCACGAAGATAACTTTGCCGAAGTAGGCAAGAACTAATATGGCACACATCCACTCAAACAATCAGTTCGACTTCACGGTTAGTGCTGTCATTATCCATGATGACAAAGCGCTGATGCTGTTTCATCACAAGCTGCAGCTCTGGCTCTCGCCAGCCGGCCACATTGAACTCGATGAGACACCTATTGATGCTCTCTACCGAGAAATAGAAGAAGAAACAGGTCTTAAGAAGGACAACCTTACACTCGTCACGCCGCATGACGACAACCAGACCTTCGACCGTGACAGCGTTAACCGCGGCGAACCGCTTCCGTTTGACATCGAGTCACATCCCGTTGGTCCCGATGGCCATCGCCATATCGATCTTGCCTATATTTTACTTAGTGACACGGCTGATATCCGCGTCGAGCCAGGCGCAGCCGAAGCACTCACCTGGGTAACACTTGAGGAACTAGGCCAATTATCGCCAATGCCAAAAGTAATGTACAGCCGGGCGAGTTACGCATTAAAGAAAGTTCAGGAGCTACAATAATGAGCGTTTATAGTAATACCGAAATCAAAGCAGCCATCAAGGACGGAACAATTGTCTCTGTTCCATACAATGAAGCGCACGTTTCCGAAGCCAGTCTCGACTTTACGCTTGGTCATTATTTCTACAAACAAGAATTCGACGAAAACGCTAAGGTCTATAATCCATTCGACAAAGACGACGTTGATCGCTATTTCAAGGGTCCGCTCGAAGCGATGCCTCATAAAGACTGGTGTGAGAAATACGGTTTTACACTGTTTGATAATATCCCGGAAGATCATCCAATTATCGTTCTTCGTCCCGGTGAACGCATCCTGGCACACACCCACGAGTTCGTTGGCATCCGCGCCCATGGTGGCGCCAGCGAAGTCCGCTCGCGCAGCAGCTGGGGGCGAAACGGCGTAGCGATCTGTTTTGACGCTGGCTGGATTGACCCGGGCTACATCAACCGTATTACACTCGAAATCTACAATCTTAACATGCACGAATCAGTCGTTTTGCCAGTCGGCGAACGAGTCGGCCAGCTCATCTTTCATAAAACTGGACCAGTTGAAGGCGACTATAGCGATGGTCGCAATGGCATGAGCGGCAAATACCAGCATACCGATAACCTGAGCAAACTTATCGCCACATGGTCACCCGAACAAATGCTACCACGCGCCTATAAAGACACCCGAAAAGCACCGCCGGTTATCGAAGGTCTTCCAGACGGTCTTAAGTAATGGCGCGCGGAAAATACATTGTCATCGAGGGAGGGGATGGTACTGGCAAGACCACTCAGGCCGACATCCTCCAGCAACGCCTTCAGGCTGAAGGCAAAACCGTCCTCCATATCAAAGAACCGGGCGGCACACCAGTCGCTGAAGCGATTCGCTCTGTAATCCTTAACGGTACGCTCGAGCGCACCCCAATGACAAATATACTGTTATTCACTGCCAACAGGCATGAACTCTGGCATTCGACGATTAAACCAGCACTCGATAGCGGCACCTGGGTTATATCGACACGCAACTACTGGTCAACACTTGCTTACCAAGGATACGGGGAAGGGATGAGCGCATCGGTCATTGAAGCCATTACCGCAACCTTCACCGACAAAGAATACATGCAACCCGACTACGGCCTCATTCTTACGATTGATGACCTTGAGGTATCAAAGCGCCGCGTTCAAGAGCGTGGTGATCTTGATGCACCAGACACGTTTGAATCTCGCGAGATCGAGTTTCAGCAGCGCGTCAGTGACGGTTATTTGAAAGTTGCAGCTCAGTATAACCTGCCAATAGTATCAGCTTCTCAGTCAATTGAAGCAGTTGCCAGCGACGTCAGACTTCTGGTTGACCAACGGGCCTCAACTTCGTCAAGATCGTGACGAATAAGCCGATCGGTCGCTTTATTAAAGCCATAGATCGTCTCATTTCGCGCTAACACGAGTGGGTCAAGCATATCCCGGCTAATAAGCTCTTGGATCATCATCTCCACTTCACTCAATTTACCGTAATTAGCCGTATAAAGCGAAGGTGGCGCAACGAGCTTATTGCGACGCATGTCAACTTCGCGCAGTAGCAAGTCTTCGTCACTTTTCGCGGTCAACTTCAAGTAGGCACGAGCTAGTTTTGCGTTTTGTTTAGACTTACGCTCTTTCTCATACTCTCCGAAGATAGCCTGAGTGATCGCCTGGTCGACGCCAGCGCCTTTACTAAGGTTAATAATAGCCATCGTTCGCTGCTTCACTTCCGTCCCGTTATCAAGCTCACCTAGGTAGCGTTTAATCTTAACACGCATAGCTCCAAGGTGATTATTCTTCCTGCCGTCTGGTTCTCGGTCAAAGCCGATCACTTCGATACGATACGGCTCAACGTCTGTAATATCTCTATTTAGTAGTTCGCTGGCTTCATTGAACATGTCCGGGATATGTTCAGCGCGCTTATTGCCAATGACCGTAATATTGCCGTACTCCGCCGACGCCATGCCAAGTACTTCACGAGCTGCTTCACTTTGCGTCATAAGAGCCGTACCGGCCTTGGCGGCACGACAGGCCTCGATAATTTCATTCTCTACTGTACCTTCAAGCTCGCCTGGTACCGTATCGTGAAGTCGCGAGGAATAGCTAGCGCCATTAGAGCCGTCGCGCTGAATCATTCGAGTCAAAATACTGTGACGAAGAAACCGAAGAACTGAATCTGAAACACGTCCGGCGTATTCGTGATCGATCAAATCACTCATCATGCGACGAACGTCGTCCTGGTGGACGTCAAGTACTTCGTCGGACAGGTCAAGCGGTGTCGATTCGTACGGACGGTATACCGTCTCGCGACCTGCTATCGGCTCATAGATAGACGTGCCGAGAATAAGGCCCCGGCGGTTTCTAAGTTCTTCAATTGAATTTCTACGACTCGTCAGCAGACTGTCGCTATTGCGATCGATCATTATGCGCATATTATATCATTAAAAATATTAAATGTCCATATCGGTACCAAGGATAACAATAAGGCATCTGAAAAGTTAATGAGGCGAGCCGACAGATGTCAGCCCGCCTCGATGGGAAGAACCGGACTAGGCTAGTGCCTAATCAACGTAATCTTCTTCGCCGTCACCGATCTTGTAGGTTGGATCCTTCAGGACACTCGGCTGCTTTTGCCAAACTAACGAGCGCTCGGCTCGTCCGGTGCCTTGTGCACGTGTCGAGGTGTCGGTGGATGACGAATTCTTGCTAGGTGTTGCGTTAGCCATGCTACGCTCCTTTGCGTTTTTTGTCTACAGACTCTCCGTAGACATCTAGCTATATTAACATAATTACAATGTATTGGCAATTCTAAGGGGTTTTCACGCTGTAATATTGACATTTTCACGCCTGGTCTGCTATAATCGCTCCAGACATTACCAGAGACAGTAGCAGTGAGAAATCACTTAATACGCTACCGAGGATGCAACAAACATTTTCATATAGTCTTTGGTAATGCGAGAATCAAAGACTTTTTTAATACTCTTAATTAGGTCTTTGGAACTTTCATTACCAGTACATTAACAACTCGGTTGAATAAAACATCAATCAAAGAAAGGAATTTTTATGGCAATTACTCGCGATAAAAAGAACACTTTGGTTGCAGAGATGAGCGACGTTCTAGCGGATGCCAAGATGACTGTGTTCGCACAGTATCAAGGTCTCAGCGTAGCTGACGTACAAGAACTTCGTCGCGCTGCTCGTGAAGCAGGAGTGACAATCAAAGTCATCAAGAACCGACTTGTCCGTGTTGCACTAGCGTCTCACGACGTCTACAAAGACACTGACACTTCAGCTCTTACTGGCCAGTTGCTCTACGCGATTAGCGATAACGACGAAGTTGCACCAGCACAAGTACTTGATAAGTTTGCAAAAACTCATCCTGCACTTGTCTTTGTTGGCGCGTTTTCTGGCGAAGGCGCAACCCTTAGCGCTGATGAAGTTAAAGCTCTTGCTGGTCTTCCAAGCAAGAACGAACTTATCGGCCAAGTGGTGGCACAATTGCTTTCACCAGTTCACGATATTACAAACGCACTATCTGGCAACTTGCACGCCCTCCTCGATGGCGTCAGTGCTAAAGCAACCAATTAATAATCAATTCGAATATATAAGGAGTCTATAATGGCTGACATTAAAAAACTTGCAGAAGAGCTTGTAAAGCTTACTGTACTAGAGGTTAACGACCTTAAAACTATCCTAAAGGATGAATACGGCATTGAGCCAGCTGCTGCAGCTGTTGCTGTTGCTGGTCCTGCTGCTGAAGCAGGTGCTGCTGAAGACGAAAAATCTGAATACACAGTGACTCTTACAGACGCTGGTGCTCAGAAAGTAGCTGTTATCAAGGCAGTTAAAGAAATCACAGGACTTGGTCTTGGTGAAGCAAAGGCTATCGTTGACGGTGCCCCAGCTCCAGTTAAAGAAAAGATCTCTAAAGACGACGCAGAAGCTGCCAAGAAAACTCTTGAAGCTGCCGGCGCATCTGTAGAACTTAGCTAATTTCATTCGCCTCCGCTAACGAGGCGAACAAAACTTATTCAACCGGTGTTAATGAAACAAAGAATATACCGTCCTTTACAGGACGGTATATTTTTATGCAATAACAAAATTAACAACGCTTTTGCCTCTACCCCTAGTAATGATGTGGAAAACAGATACAATTTATTTTCAGGCCAGGTTCTTGCTATACTAAGATCATGAAAGTAAGCACAAGAGGTTTTACGATCGTTGAACTCCTGATCGTGATTGTTATTATTGGTATACTGGCGGCGATCACTATTGTTGCTTATAACGGGATACAGACACGCTCAACGAACAGTAAGATAGACTCCGATATGCGCAACCTCATTGTTGCAATCGACCTTGCGCGGCAGAAAGACGGCGTTGCCATGCGTTATGTCACAAGCAGTACCGCAACAGGTGGTCCGTGCTGGGGCAAGGTGAACGATACCGATTTAGCAACGCTTAATAAGTCCACAGACGGCTGCTGGACTCAATATACCGGCGCGCTTGATGCAATTAGTATTGCGAGCGGTATGAATGTGCGCGGTCTCGTCGATCCTTGGGGACGGCCCTACTATATTGACGAGAACGAAGGGGAGGGGGCTGTACCAGCCACCTCTTGTGCCGATGATGCCATCGGCTACTACTCTCGTCCATTTACAACAGGACAGACAATGACGAAGCACACCTTTATTAAAAATATCCAACCGGCCTGTATCTAATGAAGCAACGACAACTTACTTCAACTGGCTTTACAATTGTCGAACTCCTGATCGTCATAGTTATTATTGGTATCCTGGCGGCGATTACGATCGTTGCGTACAGCGGCATCCAAAACCGCGCCAATGACACTTCTATCCAGGCAGACCTTGCTAATGTCGCAAAGAAGCTTGAAGTATACAGAATAACAAGCACCTCCGACACCTATCCTTATGGCAATCCCGGTCTCGCTGTTGCAATTAAGGATTTTAAAGCGAATAAAGCAGCTTACATCACGAGTCCCGATGCCACCTATAATCTACTCATCTGCTATCCAACGACAGCAAACTCAACAGATCATGTCGTGTTATCTCTCAGTAAATCCGGCAAGCGATTCTATACAGAACCGGGAGGTAAGATTAGCGAATACACTGGGGCAGTCAGTTGGGCTGGCGGCGCAGCAAATACATTATGCAATAGCGTGAGAACTGGATGGGTAGCTGCCGGCTCTGGATATAACTCAACCGATACAACGACAGGCCCATGGCGCGACTGGGCAGGGGGCAACTAATCATGAATGCACCCCTTCGCAGTACTCGTGGTTTTACGATTGTCGAACTTCTCATCGTCATCGTTATTATTGGCATCCTTGCTGCGATTACGATCGTTGCCTATAACGGTATACAAGACAGGGCAAAATACACGACCATTCAGTCTGATCTTAAAACTATCCAAAAAGTCATCGAGCTCCATAAGGCCGAAGTAGGTACCTATCCAAGCACAGGAGGCAACTGGGCATATTCTTCGAGTGGGGCAAACACCTACATTCCCGGCGTAGTGCCAAAATACGCCGCCTCACTCCCACAACTAAGCGGGACCGTCACATCGGGCAACTGCTATATCTATAAATCTGACGGAACACGATATAAACTGCTTCGACTCGGACAACCATCGCTGCCGCAATACGAAAAAGACACTATCCCAAACTCAGTAAAAGATACAAGCTACGCCACGTGGCAAGATCGATGGGGCTATTGGTCAGAAGGTGACCAAGCCTACTAATAACTATGAGTTACTCCACGACAAACCATTATCGAACCGGCTTCACGATCGTTGAACTATTAATAGTCATTGTTATTATTGGCATCCTCGCCGCTATCACGATTGTGGCATATAACGGCGTTCAGCAGCGTGCCGCCAATTCACAGACTACCCAAGCGATGGCCGGCTGGGTTAAAGCGCTCTCTCTTTACAAAGCAGACAACGGCAGATGGCCGACAGGATGGCAATGTCTCGGTCAAGGCTACCAATACGGCCTCTCCGGTACTGATACATCTGGTACAGCACAATGCCGCCAGACTGGCGTTAACGGCTACACAGAAAGTGCGACATTCGTGACTTCCATGCGCCCGTATATTAACGGCACACTGCCAACACCAAGTTTTACGACCGCCCGACAAGACGATTCAAATTGGCGAAGAGGACTGACCTATGTATTCGGTGGTGGAGACGGCACGATCGTCTATATCGAAGCAGCGATGGCTGGCCAACTTGCCGAGTGCCCAGCCGTCACTGGCGTCTCGGCGACCAACAGGTCATTGTGGGGCTCGAACACCTACTGTATCTACTACATAGGAAAAACGACTGATGCCTAAACTAAAATCACTTAACCAGCAACAAGGCTTCACGATCGTTGAACTCCTGATCGTGATTGTTATTATTGGCATTCTGGCGGCGATTACGATCGTTGCGTATAACGGCATCCAAGAGCGTGCTCGCAGCGCTGCTGCTCAATCGCTACTCTCTCAAACAAATAAGAAAGTACTGTCCTACCAGGCAAGCGAAGGTAGCTATCCAGATGACCTAACGACAGCCGGTGTCACCGATACCAATGGACTTCAATATAGCATGTCAGCAACAACTTACTGCCTGACGGCAACAAACGGAACGACGTCGTATTTCCTCGGTTCTAGCCAGGCATCACCTCAAGCTGGCGGCTGCGCAGGTCACGGACAGGGTGGGGTTGACGCAATAACTAATCTTGTACGCAACCCAACTGCAGCCGTAAATACGACAGACTGGGCGCCAACAACATCATCAGGCGGTAATCCAACCGGATCACGTCTTACAGCTCAGTCAACACCCCTAACCGGCGTGACGACAGCGTACCGCGCAACACTCGGCGGAACTCCGTTAACATGGTGGCGTGTCCAGAATGCACAGCCCGTTCCTGTTACGGGAGGTCAAGTCTATACCTTGAGTAGCTATGTTCGTAGCAGCATAGCCGGCAATACTGGCGTTATTATTATTTGGGTAAACTCGAGTAATTCGGTTGTTGCCGAGTCTCCAAGTCCCGCCAGTAGTCAATCTGCCAGCACCTGGGAGCGTCGCTCGATAAGTGCGACCGCTCCATCTACAGCCGTAACGGCAAGGCTACAAATCTACGCACCAAGTAACCTCGGCGTAGCCAATGCGACGCTCGATGCCACCGGCGTAATGTTCGTCCAGTCGTCAAGCCTCAACAGCTATGCAGATGGCAATTCAACCAATTGGCTATGGAGCGGCAGTCCGAATAATTCAATTTCAACAGGACCAGCCGCATGATACGTACACAACAGGCAAAATCAGGCTTTACAATCGTCGAGCTCCTGATTGTCATAGTAGTTATCGGTATCTTGGCAGCGATTACCATTGTTGCATACAATGGCATCCAGCAACGATCACGAGACTCTAAGCGCGTCAGCGACATCGCTGCAATTACCAAAGCGCTCGAACTATACTACATTGACAACAGCGAATATCCCCTTGGAAGCGGCTCGACTAGTATGAGCGGCACCTGGAGCACGACGGCAGATGCTAGCTGGCAAAATCTTGCTACCAAACTCAAGCCGTACATGGCAAGCCTTCCATCGGATCCGATTAGCTCGCCGAATATTGACATGAGAACCTCATCAACTGGCAATAACTACGCATATTACGGTAATGCAGCAAGTTTTTGTGGAGCGTCTCAAAAACAACTCTATCTATTAATCTACCGGTTAGAAGGCCCGAACCAAGAAGACCGCTTCGTCGGCTCGTGCTCGGTGGCGCCGTCACTATCCTATAGTGGCGTCAGTAATTATCGGGTGAATAAATAAGCCCGATTAACCAGCGAGGCCTCGACGATGGCTGCTGCTTTGACCTTCATTTCTCAATGATCTATACTTAAGCATAATTATGTGGGCAAAGCAAAAACAGACATCAGGTTTCACGATCGTCGAACTTTTGATAGTTATTGTTATTATCGGTATTCTAGCAGCGATTACGATCGTTGCGTATAACGGTATTCAAGAACGAGCTCGCATCTCCAGCCTTCAGTCCAGCTTGACGTCTATTGGTAAAATGGCCCAGGTCTACCAAACAAACGATGGCACATTTCCAGCATCAGACGCTGGTGTCAAAGAAATTCTCCAAAAGGCAAACGCCTGGGACAGTACACGCGCGCCGGCCACTCACACCTACTTATTCTGTGCCAGTACCGACAAGTATGCCGTTATTAGTCTCTCAGCCCCTGGCATCCCTAGCTATAGCAGCAGCGCTGGCGCCACTGTCCACTATTGGTCAACAGACAAAGGTGCAGGTAAGTACACAAATACGACAGGTGATGCCAACTGGACGCCAAATTGTAATTTAGCAATTGGCGCCATTACTTGGCGACAAGTTTCCAGTAGCGTTAACTAGCCAATTTCTTTACCCGATCAAGCTTATGTTTTATACTGCTAAGTATTCATGGAGGTATCTACTAAACAAAAAACAGGATTTACGATCGTCGAACTCCTGATCGTTATTGTCATTATTGGCATTCTTGCTGCTATTACGATAGTTGCCTACAATGGCATCCAAAACCGCGCCAGGACTGCGGCGGTCACAAGCAGCCTCGCCGGTGCCGCCAAGCAGCTTGAGCTCAGCAAGGTCGATGCCGGTACCTACCCATCGAGTGGCGCCAGTCTCAAAAAAGCCGATGATGTCGACTTTCAGTATAGCTATACGTTATCGTCTGACAGCTATTGCCTGACTGCTACGAAGGATAGTGTCTCCTATAAGATTCTATCGACTAACCAGGTGCCTGCTCAAGGTGGCTGTCCTGGCCACAGCCAAGGTGGCGTCGCTACAATCACCAACCTGATGCCTAATCCATCATTTGAGGGTAGCCTGACCGGCTGGAATAACGGCATGAAAACAGGCGATAGTGCAGCCGTATCGTCAACCCGTGCCTTCTCTGGTACTCAATCGCTTGCGCTTACTGCCGTCTCAAGTTCAGTCGACAGTTACTTCGAAGACCATATCGCCCTCCAGCCCGGAACGTACACCATCAGCGCCTACGCCTACATTACCTTTAACGGAACCACGTTCGGCAACCGTGAGGCGATGTTCTATAACGTCGTAGGCTTATCAGCAGCCCCAGGTACAGTCAACTATAACCGCGGACTTCTCAACCAATGGCAGCGAGTCAGCGCCACGTTCACAACCTCGACAGCTGGCACGCTGGGCGTACGTTTTTATACACCAAATGGCACGAGCTACTTTGACGGTGTCATGCTTACTCAGGGAAGTACTGTTTCTGGCTACGCCGATGGCTCAACGCAAGACTGGATCTGGACAAGCACGGCGCACAACTCGCCATCAACGGGCCCACCAGTATAGGCTGTCAGTGCGTGGGCTGTCTTGACTTAATGTCAGTACAATGATAATAATAGAGACAATATCACTACAAAAATAGACAAAAGGAAATTGCGAGTTACCATGTCTGAATTACCAGAAAAACAAGTTAAGCGATTGCATTCGCTTATTCAAGAGGCCGAGACAAACCTAGCAGCCGCTAAAGAACTCCTTATTAGCATTATGGGTGAAAACGGTACTATCGTTACTCCTCGTAGCAGCCAAGAAGAAGTAAGCGGTAAAGTTATCGAAGGAGTCTTCGATGGTCAAGTAACTATTGGCCCTGACGGCAAGAGTTATCCAGTGCCTGCTAACTACGCCAGCAAGTCAAAGCTCGTAGAAGGCGATATCATGAAGCTTACTATCGCCGACGATGGCAGCTTTATCTATAAGCAAATTGGCCCAACTCCGCGCAAGCAGATTATTGGTACGTTAACACAACATGACGGCGCCTACTACGTTGAGGCAAATGGTAAAGAATACCGTATTCTTCTTGCCAGTGTCACTTACTTCCATATTGCCATCGGCGACCAAGTAACGATTATCGTACCAGAAGATAATCCCGACGCAACCTGGGCAGCTGTCGAAGCAGCCCTTTAAGGACACATGCCAGAGACTGGCGATTACATCCTTACATCTGTTGGCTTCTCTAAACACGAGAAGCCTCTTTTGATTCTTCAGCAAGGTGAAGCGTTTATCGATCTACTGCCCGTCGACCAGCAGCTAACACTCCGCTTTGCTATGGCCCAGCGTTTCTGTGTCGGCTGGCGAGATATTACGAATGGCGAACGACATGTTTGTCCAGACAGGGTGGTAGTGGACAGAAAATATGAACAATGTGGCGCCTGCCAAAAGCGCACTGGCTTCAATCCAGCCTTCTATAACAGCGCATCGGTATCCCCCCAGCAAGAAAGTCGTAATCTTGAGCCGCACATTCTCTACTTGGCGTATTTTGGCAGCGACACGATGAAGGTAGGGATTTCGCATGCTGCCAGGGGCAATAGTCGACTTCTCGAACAGGGAGCGCGGAGCGCACTCATTCTCGACACCTTTTCGTCAGCTCATATTGCCCGACACTACGAAGCCAAGATCGCTACTCTTAGTGGCATATATGAGACCGTCCTTATCAGCAAGAAGGTGACTGCTCTCGCAAGTCCATACGACCAGGCCGAGGCAGAAGAGAAGCTACTCGCCGCCCACCAGCGCGTCGAGGCAGAGCTACATGCGACATTTTCCGAGACTACTATTCTCCATTTTGACCACCGCTTCTTTCCCCACGGTACACCACTCCTCGCAGGTGCGTACGACGCCGCATCCCAGGATCTTCTCTCCGGAAAGGTAACTGGCATGCTCGGTTCGCTCTTATTCTGCGAACAGCAGGACACCCAGGTGTTCCTCGCACTCAAAAAGTATATTGGCTACCAGCTTCATATTTCAAGCGAGCAAACTGATATCGACCTACCAGCCCGACAAATATCTCTCTTTTAGTATTGTCATAAATATGTCATAATATAGGTAAGTACATACCGTACTTACCACGCAGACGAAGGAAGTGACCCTCTGTGCTCATCGCACTCAATGTTACGAAGCAGCCCGACAATGTACTCGTACGTACATACTCGGCACAGTCGTCGGTAAATGAGGTATTCGAGAGGGGGGAACGTCGGCTTATTACCGATACCTACCATCTTGATGACTTGATCCCACGACTCATAGCCGTACTAGACTCGGTCTATGCCGCCCACGGTGACGATTCGTCTATTACCGTTCATGTCAGGCATGAAACGGGATGGGCAATGGCCCATCAGACGATTGTTGCCATCATCCTGTCCCACGTCGGCAAGCATGTCGACCATACTCATCCAGTCCCTGTTAGACTCACGTAATCTACGTGGTGATGGGCGCGGCTACTTCTTTCGTCTGCCTATCATCACGCGCATCTTAGCACCCTTGGGGGTGTTTTTCATTTATCACAAATCACAACAACGGATCGATCAAAACGGCGTACAATAGAGAGAGAAAATGTGAGGGGAAATAAACAAGTGTCACAAGCACTCTATCGTAAGTATCGCAGTACATCGCTTGACGAAGTCGTGGGGCAAAACCACGTCACCGACGTCCTTGCACGCTCCCTCGCAAAAGGGCGGATCGCTCACGCCTATCTCCTAACCGGCCCTCGAGGAGTTGGTAAAACGTCAATCGCTCGTATCCTCGCCCACGAAATCAACAAGCTCCCCTATAGCCACGACACTAATCATCTTGACATTATCGAAATCGATGCCGCCAGCAATAACGGCGTCGAGGATGTCCGCGATCTACGCGAAAAGGTACAGATCGCACCAGTTTCGGCCAGCAAAAAGATCTACATCATCGATGAGGTTCACATGCTATCAAAGGCTGCGTTTAACGCGCTTTTAAAGACGCTCGAAGAACCGCCTGAGCACGTCGTTTTTATCCTTGCGACAACCGATGCCGATAAACTCCCGGCAACGATCATCAGCCGTACCCAACAGTTCGGCTTCCGCGCCATCAGCCCAAGCGATGCCGTTGGTCACCTAAGACATATTGCCAAAGCAGAGAACATTACTATTACCGATGGAGCACTTGAACTTATCGCCCTTCGAGGCGACGGTAGTTTCCGAGATAGTATCAGCCTGCTTGATCAGCTTACGAGCCTTACTGACGACAAAGCCGGCATTACTGAAGCACTCGTTGAACAATCACTCGGGCTAGCTCCAGTCACTCTCATTGATAATCTCCTGGCCGCCTACGAATCCCGTGATCTCAAGGAG
Source organism: Saccharimonadales bacterium (SeqCode) (assembly GCA_049295575.1). Classification (GTDB taxonomy): domain Bacteria; phylum Patescibacteriota; class Saccharimonadia; order Saccharimonadales; family Saccharimonadaceae; genus UBA6022. The sequence goes on along the minus strand of JBAQQX010000002.1, from coordinate 310,356 downwards.
ATTGTTCAATTACTCGATGGCGCTTCTCAGCAGGGGATTCAAGCATCCGTTCTAGCATCACAGCTTATTCACACAGTGCGCCGCTCAATCGGCGAACGTCCACAGCTACTTGAGCTACTCGATCATCTGCTCGATGTCGCCAGGTCATCGCAGCCCCATATAAAACTGCTCACTATTCTCGCCGCTCACGCTGCACCGAAACCAAAATCAGCCGCCCTAACAACGCCATCGCTAAGTGTGAGCGCACCTATTGCAGAGCTCGAAAAACAGGCGACGAAAGCTCATCCATCACTACCGAAACAAAAACCGGTGGCACCTGCACCAGCCGTCAAGCAGCACGCTGCACCGCATCGACCTGCTGCTGCCACACAAAAACAGTCAGCTACGGAACCGGCAGCCCCGGCACGACCACGTACCGGAGTTGAAGTACTCGACTGGCCAGCACTGGTTGAATACACACGCGCTAACTACGTTGCGCTCTATAGCGTACTGTCAAAGTGTAGCTTTGAACTTGACGGTAACACGCTCACTATCTATACGATGAACGCCTTCTATAAAAAGAAGCTCGATGACACTAAATATAGCCCGCTGCTATCTGATTGTCTTCGCGAGACTGGCGCCGGAGAGCCTGAAATTATCACTATCGGCACACCGCCGCCACCAAAAGATAGCACCGCAGCCGCAGTTGCTGCTATTATGGGTGGAGGAGAAGAGGTGAACGTCGAGTCGTAACTCGTACGTCGTGGAGAAATTATGCCAGTTAAAGAAGTTGCCGCGGGTAAAGTCCCGCCACAAAATTTAGATGCTGAAAAGAGCCTGCTCGGCGCTGTTTTGATTGACGAAGAAACATTGTCGGACATTAGCGAGCATGTCACCTCAAAAGACTTTTACGATAAACGTCACGCTACCATCTACGGCGGCATGATACGCCTATTCGAACGCCACAAGCCAGTCGACCTTCTAACACTCACAGAAGAGTTAAAGAAAAAAGACGAACTGGATATTATCGGTGGCTCAGCCTACCTGACGGAACTGACCAATTACGTACCGACAGCGGCGCACGCCGGCGCCTATGCCGAGCTTGTTGCCCAAAAAGCCGTCCGTCGTCGCCTCATCAAAGCAAGTGGTGAAATCTCTGAACTTGGCTATGACGAAGACACGACAACACAGGAGCTACTTGAACGAGCCGAAGCTGAACTCTTTAGCGTGAGCGACCAGTCCCTCAAACAAGACCTTGTCAGTATCGAAACTATTCTTACCGACAGCTTCGATCGTATGGAAGAACTCCACCGCAACAGGGGAGCGATTCGTGGTGTTCGTACCGGCTACCGAGACCTTGACGACATGACCGCCGGACTTCAGCGATCTGACCTCATTATCCTTGCCGCCCGTCCGGCAATGGGTAAGACTACCCTCGTAACAAACCTTGCCTACAACGTCGCCACAGTGGCAAAACAACCCGTACTCTTTTTCTCGCTCGAGATGAGTAAGGAGCAACTTGTCGACCGTATGCTTGCCGATGCATCAGGTGTTGATGCTTGGAACATCCGTACTGGTAATCTCAGCGATGATGACTTTTCAAAGCTCTCTGAGGCGATGGGCGAAATGGCCGAAGCACCAATCTACATCGATGACACACCAGGCCTCTCGGTCCTTGAGATGCGTACTAAAGCTCGCCGCGCCGCCCACGAAGCACCGCTCGGTCTTATTATCGTCGACTACCTCCAGCTAATGCAGGGAAGTGGTAAAAGCGATGGCAATCGCGTTCAAGAGGTGAGTGAAATCTCACGTGGTCTTAAGCTGATCGCCCGTGAAATGAATGTGCCAGTCATTGCACTGTCACAGCTTTCGCGTTCAGTTGAAAACCGCAGCCCGCAGATTCCGCAGCTTGCCGACCTTCGTGAATCCGGATCAATCGAGCAGGATGCCGACATCGTTATGTTTATCTACCGCGAAGCGTACTACAACCCCGAGACGGAGCGTGAGAATGTCACCGACCTCATTATCGCTAAACACCGTAATGGTCCAGTCGGCCGCGTCGAGCTCTACTTCCACCCTGAACGTCTCCGCTTCATGTCTCTCGACAAGCATCACGACGGTTAGCTGTGATATAATCAGAGGTACTTAACATGGGCAAATTATTAGTTACCGACTTTACCACCTACAAGTATCGTTACCTGATTGGCTACGGCTTGATCATACTTGTCCTGATTACCTTGCTAGTCATTGCGGGCCTCTATATTCCTGGTGGTCTATCGACAGCAGAAATGAATGCGACAGTCGTCAGCAGTAGTCTCTCGACAGCAAATATCAGCTCGCTTGCCATTATTGATCTACCGTACTATCTCCTTCAAAAGGCGAGTCTTGCGATCTTTGGCGTTACTATATTTAGCATCAAGCTCCCGTCACTGATTTTAGGTTTTGCATCGGCCGTCGGTATGTTCTTCTTGCTTCGCCGCTGGTTCAAACATAATATTGCCGTTATCGCCTCGGCTATTACGATTGCAACTGGTCAGTTTTTATTCGTATCACAAAACGGCACGCCGAGTATTATGCTTATTTTCTGGTCAATCTACCTATTGCTCCTCGCAATGCTTATCGTCCGCAACGTCCGCCATGGCACTCTTTGGACGTTTGCGTTCTTCGCAAGCGCAGCACTCAGCCTGTACACACCGCTCAGCGCCTACGTCCTACTCGCGATAGGTAGTGCAGCGATGCTTCATCCGCACCTTCGATACATGTTACGACGCCTATCTAAACTGAAGTTTATAGGTGCAGGCGCAATGGCACTCGTACTCATCGCTCCGCTAATATATACCGTCATCAAGACACCACGCCTCGGCCTTGATCTTCTTGGCGTCCCAACGACATGGCCAAACTTCGGCACCAATCTTAATGAAATTGCCACCCAATATCTAGACGTCATCTCACCAACGAGCGGTACTATCATGACGCCTATTTTCGGCTTCGGATCGCTGGCTTTTATTATCCTTGGACTAGTCCATATTATCGGCGCGCGTCACACCGCCAGAAGCTACATCATTAGCGTCTGGGGACTACTGCTTGTTCCGATCCTTCTAATCAACCCGAGCTTCGTTAGTATCACCTTTGTGCCACTCGTCCTGCTCCTAGCAACCGGTGTGCAAACGCTTCTTCATCAATGGTATCGTCTATTCCCAAAAAATCCCTATGCCCGTGTCGCTGGACTACTGCCGCTCACGATCCTCGTCGGCGGACTGCTCCTGTCTGGCGTTGAGCGCTATATGTACGGCTATCACTACGATCCACTAACGGCAACAAGCTTCTCGCGAGATCTCCGCCTCCTTAACCAAGAGCTGCGACAAAGTTCTGGCAATATAACGCTTGTTGTATCTGAAAAGAACAAAACGTTCTATCAAGCCGTTGCCAATAATAAAAAACAGCATAAAGCCACTACGATTACTGTAACGACCACGGCACCTTCAACTGCCGATACGATTATCGTTGAACGCGGTACGGGCTCAAAAACAAAGATAACCCTGCCCTTACAAAAGGTCATCACCAACACTCACGCCAACGAAGCAGACCGCTTTTACGTCTACAAAAACACCTCAAAATAACGTATACTATAGAGAGTTATTTAGATAGGGAGCGACAGTCATGGCATTCGACCAGATGAAGATGTTAAATCAGTTACGAAAAGCACAAAAAGACCTTGCGAAGGAAATTATTGAAGTTGAAGCAGGTGACGGTGCAGTCGTCGTACAGATTAATGGTGAACTAAAAATCAAAAGCGTAAAGATCGATCCAGCCCAGGTTGACCTTGATGACATTTCAGAGCTTGAGCACTGGGTTGAAATTGCCGTTCGTGACGGTCTTGCAAAAGCACAAGAAGTTGCTGCTGAAAAAATGAAACCACTCATGGGTGGTCTCGGCAACCTCGGCCTTTAGGCGTAAGGATTACTCTATGGCACAACTACTGCCAAGCGCACTCACCAGTGCAATCGATGAGCTCGGACGACTTCCGGGTGTTGGCGCGCGAACAGCCGAACGCTACGCGTACTTCTTGCTACGCGCCGATACGCATATCACCGATAAGCTTGCAGCAGCCATTACGCAGCTCCATACTGGCGTCAAGCAGTGCCCAAAGACATTTGCACTGATTGACGCCGATCAGGATATTTCACCACTCTATAGCGACAGCGACCGCGACAAGCAAACAATCGCCGTTGTCGAAGAACCGCTTGATATCGTATCACTCGAACGAACCGGTCAGTTCAAAGGCACGTACCACGTCCTTGGTGGTGCAATCTCACCAATCGACGGTGTCGGCCCCGAGCAGCTTCATATCCCTGAGCTCTTGCAGCGCATCAAGGAAGACGGCGTCAAAGAACTTATTATTGCTACCAACGCTAGTGTAGAGGGCGAGTCGACCGCGCTATTCCTTCAGCGTTATTTGAATGATGCAGGTGTTGATGTTATCATGAGCCGCCTTGCTCGCGGTATCCCAGTTGGCGTCGACCTTGAATATGCCGACCAGATCACACTAACTCATGCCCTCGAAGGACGACGAGCTCTCTAGTCCCGGATATGCGTTTCGTCCTCTTGGACTCATCAGAATGATCCTATAATCATTGACGCATAATTCGGAAAGAGGACACCGAGGAGCTGGCGATACCCACGGGGATCGCCAGCTCTACTCAAATGTCGCTAACGACTCTACAGTCCTTGTAGTGTCTTAAGGTAGAGTGGAGCAGTAATGCGAAGCAGTCTCAATAGACGCTTACGATCTTCTAGCACGTCTACTGAATCAACAACTTGGTTTTCATACTGAATTTCTTCAAGCCGCACTCTTGCAGCCTGCCAATCTTGTTTTTCGTAAGCACGATCAAGTACGTCATCCGCTCCTTTGATGCTCTCAAAATTCTTAAGAGCACTTTTAATACGTAGCTCCGCAAACGTATGCGCGAGTGTCGCACTCTCCATAAAGTGTTTCCTTCCGAATCGAATAGATGCACACGCGTTGTGCGCTGCAATACTATATCATAATAATGACACTTAATCAATTTGCCACGCTACAGTTATGACGCGAGGTGAATATATTTATTACTGAAGATCAACTGCACAGGCAACTGGCTTGCCGCCATTTCCTGTCCAAGCAACTCGGTTTCCTGACGGACATGTCGTACCTTCTTGAAAGAAGCGAACATATGCCGCACTACCCGTCGTGCCAGGACCTCCCGGAGCGACGTATGCCGGACCAACAAATCCATTACCGTCAAAAGGATACTCGACAATCGTGCGGTCACCAATTGGCGTCGTGCCCATCTGCGCTAACTGTGTATTAAATGTTGCATCTGGGTGAAAAGTAGCCCCGCCAATTATGCGCACATCCCAGCAATCTGCCAGGCCGTCACTATTTAAATCAGGAAAGCCAGATCCAATACACGAAACCTGTCCAGAGCCCAAAGTAGGGAAGTTACCGTTTTGCGCCTTGTAACTCGCTAGTAGCTTAGCCACCTGAGTAGCCTCCGAAGCGCGACTAACGTTTCTGGCACGTGTCTGTATGCCGTTATAAGCAACAATCGTAATGGCAGCAAGGATGCCAATAATAACGATGACGATGAGGAGTTCCACGATCGTGAAGCCGCGACCATACGAGCGATTAATCTTTTGTGTTCGTTTATGCATAATTCTACGCATCACTATGAAGCATGAGCGTTTCCGGGTCAATAAGCCATGTTATGTATCGTACGTCTAGCAGGAGAGAGGCCTGCCTACAATGCTTATCTGTTATACTAAGGGGAATGTTTGACACTGCAACTACTCTTATTAACGACGCAAATAAAATTGTAATTATTCAGGCCGAAAACCCTGATGGCGATAGCCTCGGAAGCGCACTCGCGCTCGAAGAAATTCTTGGCGATCTCGGCAAGGATATCGTCTTGTATTGTCCCGTTGAAATTCCTAAATACATGCGCTTTATTCAAGGGTGGGACAGGGTAGTGACCGACTTCGACACTCACGCCGACCTTGCTATTATCGTTGACACGACCGCCGATGTCCTGATTACCAAAGTCCTCGAAGCACCAGGCGTTCGTCACTTCCTGGAATCACATCCAGTACTCGTTATCGACCACCACCCAGGTGAGTCAAATCTTAGCTTCGACCATACGCTCCTTGCTGAAGATGCGGTTGCGACAAGTGAGATTATCTACAAGCTCGCTGCAAATAACGAGTGGGTAATCAACCAACAGGCAGCTGAAAACATGCTCGTCGCTATCATGAGCGACAGCCTTGGTCTGACGACCCAGAACGTCTTGCCAAATAGCTACTTTGTAGCCGGAAAATTGACTGAGCTTGGCGCCTCATCGGCCGTTATTGAAAGTCGTCGCCGTGAGTTTATGAAGAAGTCACCCGAGATCCTCGCATACAAAGGCGAGCTCATTGGACGCATAGAATACCTCCTTGGTGGTAAGCTTGCGGTTGTCCATATTCCATGGGGAGACATTCAAAAATATAGCGATCAGTATAATCCGAGTGTCCTTGTCCTTGATGAAATGCGCCTCGTTGAAGGTGTCGAAATTGGCGTCGCAATTAAAACATATCCCGACGGCAAGATCACCGGCAAGCTCCGTGCCAATCTCCCGATTGCCGAGACAGTTGCCGGCTACTTTGGCGGCGGGGGACATAAGTACGCCGCAGGCTTCCGTGCTTACGAGAGTTACGATACAATTATCACAGAATTAGTAACGGCAACTGACAAGGCACTTCATGACCATGACACTCAAACTGCATAATACACTCACCAAAAAAGTCGAAATATTTCAGCCTCTTAATCCTGCACAGGTAACTATCTATAGCTGCGGACCGACCGTTTATGACCATGCTCATATCGGCAACCTGAGCGCTTTTATTACCGCCGACACGCTTCGTCGTGTCATTTCAACCAACAACTACACCGTGAAACACGTCATGAACTTCACCGACGTCGATGACAAGACTATTCGACGCAGCCGTGAAACCTACCCGGATCAGGCACCGATGGACGCACTCCGTACGCTAACTCGTGAATACGGCGATCTGTTCCTCAATGACATGCGTACTATTGGCAGCGATACGGATGCGCTGACGTTCATCAAAGCCGCTGATGACGCTACTATTGAAGGAATGCGTCAAATGATTACGCAGCTTCACGCCGATGGGTTTGCTTACACTGCCGATGACGGCGTATATTTCTCGATTGACGCCTATAAGAAGTCTGGCAAGATCTATGGTCAACTGGTTGATATTACCGAGTCAAACACTAGCACGGAACGAATTCAAAACGACGAATACGACAAGGATTCAGCTCACGATTTTGCACTCTGGAAAATTCAAAAACCAGGTGAACCAGCATGGGAATTCAGTCTCGATGGACATGATCTAACTGGACGTCCAGGGTGGCACATTGAATGCTCAGTCATGAGCAGGCAAGGCCTCGGCCAGCCATTTGATATTCACACGGGTGGTATTGATCTTGCGTTCCCGCATCACGAAAATGAGATTGCTCAAAGTACGGCCGGACAAGATAGCCCGGTATACGCCGAGACCTTCGTTCATAACGAACATATTCTTGTCGACGGCAAGAAGATGAGCAAGAGCCTTGGTAATTTCTATACGCTCAATGATCTCATAGGCCAGAAGGTTGATCCACTTGCATTCCGACTCCTCGTACTGCAGTCGCACTATCGCAAGCCGACCAGCTTTAGTCTCGATAATGCCGAAGCCGCTCATAACCGATTAACGAACTGGCGCAGTGTTGCCGTCCTCCGTCACCAAACGCACGATACTATCGCTGATGACAGCGAGAAAGAAGTGTCGCTTCGCGCCGTACCGCATGCGCTGCTTGAAGCATTAAATGACGATCTCAATACGCCTCAGGCTCTCACGATTATTGATAGGGCATTCGCTGAACTCGAGAATATATCGCTCTCTTCAATTCACCGCCGTAGCATTCAAACACTCCTCGACATGATTGATGAAACACTCGGTCTCCAACTGCAGGCCTCAACACCCGACATTTCAGATAGTCAAAAACAGCTCATTCTTGAGCGCCAACGTGCACGCGAAGCGAAAGATTGGCAAGCATCCGACACACTCCGTGATGCATTGCTCGAACAGGGTATCGCGATCCGAGACACCTCTCACGGACCAATCTGGCAATACGCCTAGGCTCATCAAATAAAAAATAATCCACCAATTCGGTGGATTATTTTATTAGCTAAGTATATAGACTAGGCTTCTTCGTGTTTAAGCTTCTTAACAAGCTTTGCAAGTGGCTTGTCACTCTCGACTCGTTTGTGCTTTGCGCGTTCGAGGTAATCTTCGACGAGCACACGGACACAGCCTGCGATTGGGATAGCGATGATACCACCGGCGACACCAAAGACGTACAGACCGATGGTGACCGACGCAAGTACTGCTAGGGCAGAGAGGTCAATTTTCTTGGCCTGAATATGAGGTGATACGAAGTTATTTTCGATCTGTTGGTACAGTACGAAGAAGATAAGGTAAATAACCGCTGCAGTAAGGTTATTGAAGGCGAGAAGGGCAGTGACAATAACACCACCGATGGTCGCACCAAACATTGGAATCAGTGACAAAACGAATGTAATTGCCGCTGTTGGCATTGCAAGATTTGCCGGCACCTCGCTAAAGATGAAGCTCAATATAAAGACCGCTAGACCTGCTGCCGCCGCACCAATTGCAGATACGGTCAACTGACCAGTGACATAGCCAGTGACAACTGAATACATACGATGGAGTAGTTTTTTGTGGTATTCCATTCGCTCCTGGTCGTGATAAACACCCCATAAACGACGCAGCCACATCGGACCTTCGACGAGCATCAAGAATGACAAGACAAGAGCAAGTAGTGTGGCTGTTAGTGTTGAGGCTAGTGAACCGACGCTCGTCAGTAGCGTTCCACCTGCATTCGCAGCCCAACCCGATGCGTTATCCTTAATTGATGTCAGCGCACTGTCTACCTGTGGACGAAGGCCATGACTATCAATAAAGGAACTGAGGCCTTGCCAGCGGGTACCGGCATCGTCAACAATCGATGGAATTGTCTGTGCAAATTTGGCTGACTGCTCGATAATCGGTGGAATAACCAACGTGACAACGGCCGCTAGGAGGGCGACGACAGCAACAAAGGCAATGGCGGTTGCGCCGACTCGGCTTCGTCCTGGCAGGTGTCCCGCGATCTTACTTACTGGTGCGTTAAGCGCAAGGGCAAGAAATAAGGCAACGCCAATAATAATGAGTGCAGTTCGGGCACTGTAAATTGCAAGTAGTGCAAGCGCAAAGCCAATCACTACGAGCCAAAAACGAACAAAGGTTCTCGTATCTATATCAATTCGTACTTTCATATCCGTTATTATACGCTACGACACGTCTTTATGATAATAGTTAGCTAAGAAATCTCGCTTAAAGTCAAAAAACGTCTCGTTCTTAATGCTCGCACGAATGTCATCGACTAGCTTCACGATAAACCGCTGGTTGTGTATTGTCGCAAGCGTGCTCGCCAGCATCTCGCCGGCCTTAAACAAATGATGGAGATATGCGCGGGTGTAGTTCTGGCAGGTATAGCAGTCACAGTCGGCATTTAGCGGTGTAAAATCATTGCGGAAACGACGGTTAGTAATATTGACTCGACCAGTCGGAAGGTATAGCGCACCGTTTCGTCCAACGCGAGCCGGTGAGACGCAGTCAAACGTGTCGGCGCCATTCTCAATACAGTCGAATATATCATCCGGCTCAGAGATGCCGAGCATGTGGCGCGGCTTATCCTCAGGTAGCTCTTCACTCATCCAGCCGACGATCTCACCAATATTTTCTTTCGTTAATGCACCACCAAGGCCAAAGCCGTCAAAATCAAGATCAGCCAAGAAGCGTGATGACTTTCGGCGCAGGTCTTCATAATTTGCACCCTGAACAACCCCGTAGAGAGCTTGGTACGGTTTGTCAGCTCGTTCCTGCGTCAGCTTCTGATGCGCCTCGAGACTACGCACTGCCCATGGGTGCGTACGGTTGTCGAGCGACTCTACCTGGTAGTCATATGAGTGGTGAAGCGTAGTAAGCTCGTCGAAAGCAAAAATAATATCCGCTCCAAGCTCATGCTGTATTTTCATAGATACTTCAGGGTTGAAGCGATGCTGACTGCCGTTAAGATGCGACTTAAACGTCACGCCATCATCGTCGATCCAGGCGAGCTTATCTTTCTTAGCAAGCGGCTTCTCGGCCACATCACCACTCATGTCGATTACTTTTTTAAAGCCGACACCAAGGCTCATCACCTGGAATCCACCACTATCTGTAAACGTTGGCTTCTTCCAGTTCATAAAGCTATGTAGTCCACCGGCCTGGTCAATAATGTCAGAGCCAGGTCGAAGATAGAGGTGATAGGCATTAGCAAGCATCGCCTGGGCGCCGACGGCAGCGAGCTGTTCGGGTACGAGTGCCTTGAGGGTCGCCTGGGTGCCAACAGGAATAAACGCTGGCGTCTCGATATCACCATGTGGTGTATGAATCACGCCAGCACGTGCATGCGTACCCGCTAAGCGGTCAGTCAGAGTAAAATAAAAGTCTTTTTTCATCCTTACTAGTCTATCACGAGAAGGGTTGGTCTCATATTAACACCTATGCTAGACTGAAAGCATGAGCACAGTTTCCCCTCTAGTTACAATTGATCATTTCCATATGAATTTTGGCAAAAAGAACGTCATCAATGACCTATCGTTCGACGTTAAGCGTGGTGAAATATTCGGCTTCCTTGGCAGTAACGGCAGCGGCAAAACGACGACGATCAGAGCATTGCTTGGTCTTTACGAGCCGACTAAAGGCAGCCTCCTGATCGACGGCCGCCCATTTGATCCAAAAACATCAAGCGGAAAACTAGGCTATCTTCCTGAAGAGAGGGGACTCTACAAAAAAGAAGCCGTCATTGATGTCATGACCTATTTTGGACAGCTAAAAGGAATTAAGCGTGCAGAGGCTCGAGCTTGGTCACTTAGCTACCTCGAACGTGTTGGCCTTGGCGACAAAGCCAAAACGAAGCTCGACAAGCTATCCGGTGGCCAGCAACAAAAAGTTCAACTTGGCGTCACGATTATGAATGATCCAGAGCTTCTTATTCTTGATGAACCAACAAAGGGCTTCGACCCAGTCAACCGACGACTACTTATGGATATTATTGATGAGCAAAATAAAAAAGGCGCCAGCGTCATGATGGTTACTCACCAGATGGAAGAAGTCGAGCGACTGTGCGAACGAGCCGTTCTGCTTAAAAATGGCACAGCGGAAATGTACGGAACTATCGATGAAATAAAAGATACCTTCGGAGGCGTACGAATCATGCTCAGATTCACCGGCATCCTCCCAAAGCGGCCAGCCCTCTATGAAATTACCAAACAAGAAACATCATATGCGGAGCTAACTCCTAAAGATAGCTCACAAACCGATCGAATCTTGCGCGAACTTGTTGCGTCAAATGACTTAAAAATCACCACGTTCGACGTACAGCGCCCATCACTTGATGAAATATTCGTTACCATTTACGGCGAAGAGGCAGGAGGCCATCATGCATAATTTTAGTACCGTACTACAATTTGAACTCATCAGAACCCTGAAGAAACCAAGCTTTTGGCTTAGCATCCTAGCTATTCCGGCTCTTACTGGCGTTATTTTTGCCATTGTCTTTTTCGCAAATTCCACCAGCATCGACAGGGAAGAGGAAGTCCGCAATACACCGTTCAGCTTAGCTATCCAAGATCGAACCAATATTGTTAGCGACGAGACACTCACCGCGCTCAAAGCGTCGCGTGCATCGGACAAGGAAGCGGCCATTGATGACGTTCGAACCGGCAAGATCGATGCCTTCTTTTATTACCCGGAGGATCTGACAAAGAATCCAATCGAGGTCTACAATAAAAACGACGGCCTGACCGATAATGGCAAGTACACAGAGGTGGCTCAATCACTTATTAAAACAAGTGCGACCGCATCTGTCGGATCGCCGCAGCTGCTCGCGATTATTACAGGCGGCACAACCACGACGCAGACAAACTTTGAAAATGGTAGCGAGGCTAATATTATCGGCCGCATGATCGCACCAATGACTTTCTTAATAGTATTCTACGCTATCATCGTCCTACTTGGCGGCCAGATGCTGACAAGTACTACCGAAGAAAAAGAGAACCGCGTTACCGAAATGCTCTTAACAAGTATTTCATCGAAAGCCTTGATTGTCGGCAAGATCATCTCGCTCATCATTCTGGGCTTCATCCAAATCGCCGTGATCGTTATCCCGGCAGCCTTGGTTTACCTACTTGGCAAAGATGCATTTAACATTCCTGACATGAGTGCATTCCTCGGATCAATTCAATTTGAACTCTGGCCAATGCTACTTGGTGCGGCAGTACTCGTATCTGGATTCCTCCTTTTTACCGGCATGTTAGTTGCGATCGGGGCTGCAATGCCAACCGCAAAAGAAGCCAACGGGTTCTTTGGTATTGTGATTACACTCATGATCGTACCATTCTGGTTTTTTCCATTGCTCATGTCACCGGCCAGTAGTATCGTCGTCACTGGACTGACATACTTCCCATTTACAGCGCCGTTCGCTCTTCTAATCCGTAATGGCTTTAATACACTACCGCTTCACGAAGGTATTATCGGTCTAACGATTGTTGCACTATCTGGTATCCTCGCTATCAATGTTGCAGTGCGTATTTTCCGCTACGGGACTCTTGAATACTCAAACCGCCTTTCACTTCGCACAATATTCGGCAACAAAAAAAGCGCTTAAACGCGCTTTTTTATTGTCGGCCTCAAAACTAGAGAGAAGTTGATGCCGTAAGATAGGCAAGGACAAACAGGCTAATAACAGCAACGGATGAAACTGCTACTGTCATCAGAGTTGGCTGAAACTTTTCAGTCGGCTGAGTTGTCTTTGAGACCTTTTTTGGAGTCTTCTTTGTTGTTACTTGTTTCTTTACCATGTATCCACTATACATTGACGCGACATGCTCGACAAGATGCTTATGGCTGGGCTATAGTAGAGACTATGCAACGCTTACTTACAGATCTCGGCGCAATCTTCGACGGCGAGATTTCTACCTCATCGGCCGATCGCCATGCATTCAGTCATGATGCCAGTATTTACGAACTGACACCTGAAGCGATTCTATTCCCACGTACAAGCAAAGATATTCAAACCCTCGTGACGCACGTCAATCAGGTTAAGCATGATTACCCAGCGCTTTCGATTACCCCGCGCGGAGCCGGCACCGATATGTCAGGTGGAGCGATTGGCAACTCACTCGTACTCGATATGACCCGCCATTTTACAACACTTCAGCCATTCAATGGTGACGTTGTTCATGCACAACCTGGTGTCGCTATGCGCACTATTGATGCCATCCTTGGAACCGAGTATCTCATCGGCTGCGTTCCGGCGAGTCGTGCTCTTTGTACGATAGGGGGCATGGTTGGCAATAACTCAGGCGGTGAACGATCCCTGCAGTATGGCAACGCCGAAGAGTCGGTGCGTGAACTGAAGGTCGTCTTTTCTGACGGCAATGAATACATCGTCAAGCCGCTCAATAGGCGAGAGCTATCCCGTAAAATCAAGCAGGGCGATTTTGAGGGCGAACTCTACCGAAAAGTCTATGAGCTGATCGAATCTAATTATGACAGTATTAAAAATGCTCGCCCGCGCGTCCGCAAAAACTCTATGGGCTACAACCTCTGGAGTGTCTGGGACCGTGACACTGGCATCTTTGATCTGACGCGCCTGATCACTGGCAGTCAAGGAACCCTCGGCATCGTTACTGACATTGTCATGCAAGCCCATAAGAAAGCGCCACATAACGGCCTGCTCGTTACCTATGTTGACACGCCCTCTAAGCTCGAAAAAATCATTCAGGTCGTCATGAGTCACAATCCTGTCACGTTCGAAGGCTTCGACGACATCACCTTTAATTTGGGCATTAAATATTTTAAATCATTCCGCGAACAGCTCGGCACCAAAGAGTGGCTCAAACAGCAGGCCATGCTCACTACGCAAGCTGCGCGCTTTCGTGCGCACCTTCCAAGCGTCGTACTCATGATCGAATTTGACGGCGAAACGATCAGCGACATCGACAGCAAGATTACTGCCTTAAAGCGCGACCTCGCACGCTTTAAACTAAAAACGACTGTCGAGCATGATGATGCAGACAGTGCGCTATTTTGGAATATTCGACGCGCAAGCCTCAGCTTACTGCGTAATCGAGTCCATGATAAGTACGCCTCACCGTTTATCGACGACCTCACCGTCCAGCCGCGCTATATCCATAAGTTTCTGCCTGAAATTCGCGATATCATTCGGACGTATAAATTACCAGCGGCAGTGGCGGGCCACTTTGGCGACGGCAACTTCCATATCATTCCACTCATGGATATTGGCAGCCCTAAGGACCAAGCCAAGCTTGAACCAGTCATGCGCGCCATCGTTCCAATTATTAAAAAGTACGGCGGCACACTTGCAGGGGAGCATAACGACGGCATGGTGCGCGGCCCGTGGCTACCGGCCATGTTCGGTGACGATATCTACCAGCTATTCCGTCGAACAAAAGAAATCTTCGATCCTCGCTACATTTTCAACCCTCACAAGAAGACCGATGCGAGCTGGGATTTTAGCATGGAACACATCCGCAAAAACGACAAGATCTAGCACTCTGCTTACTCGACGATACTTTGACAAACTTTACTAGATAATGTATAGTGAAAATATTATGGCAGTATCTGAAAAAGCAATCGGATGCGTACGCGCAGCCACCGACATCCTCGGCGACAAATGGACGCCGCAGTTACTGCGCTTTTTTGCTAACGAAGAAGCTGTTCGTTTTTGCCAGCTCCAAGACCTTGTAGGTGGCATCAATCCGCGCACGCTGTCAGCTCGACTTACGAGCCTTGAAGAGCAGGGCGTTATCGAAAAATCACCAACTTCATCGGCTGCCCGTTGCGAATACCGCCTGACGAAAAAAGGCCATGATCTGCTGCCAATCCTACGTGATATGGAAGCCTGGGGCCGCACCTACCCCGAAACGACCGACTGTTAAGTCAACTCTCAGGATAGGTGTATACTATAGTTAGTATGAGAATACTTGTCGTTGAAGATGAACACAAGATCGCTCGCGCACTAAAGCGAGCACTCGAGCAAGAGAGCTACGCTGTTGACGTTGTCTATGACGGAGACGAAGGATATGCGATGGCAACAACCGAGCCATATGACGCGGCGATTATCGACCGCATGCTCCCTGGCGACTATGACGGTATCGCTATTATTAAAGGTATGCGAGAAGCAAAAATCCACACGCCGGTTATCCTTTTAACCGCCCTCGGGAGCGTCACCGATCGGACGACCGGCCTTGATAGCGGCGCTGATGACTATCTTGTAAAACCATTTGCCCTCGAGGAATTGCTTGCTCGAGTCAGAGCGCTCCTGCGTCGACCTGTTGAGCAACAGCATAGTATCCTGACTGCTGGCGACCTGTCTCTGGACACTGTAGCGTTCTCCGTCACTCGCGCTGGTAAATCAATTCAACTTACAAGCAAAGAATTCGGACTGCTCGAGTACCTCCTTCGAAATCAAGGTCGACCACTTAGCAAGGATACAATCATCGCCCACGTCTGGGACTACGACGCCGATATCCTGCCGAATACAGTCGAGGTATACATTAAATATCTGCGCAACAAAATTGATGCTGGCTTCGATGCGCCGCTTATTCATACAGTTCGAGGGTTTGGATATAAACTACAAGCCTAATGTTTGAATCTGCCACTATCAAATTAACTGCCTGGTACCTGATGATTCTCATGATCATCAGTTTATTATTCAGTATTATTATCTATCAGGTAACGTCATCAGAGGTCAATCGGCGTCTCGAGGAGCTACAGACTGGCATTCAGCGCCAGAACAGTTTCCGTCCATTACCAAACTTTGACGCGGGAAGTATTCGGATAAACCAAGCACAGGAAGCCTCGACAAATCTTATTATTTCTCTCATCTATATCAACGTTTTTATTTTAGTCGCAGCCGGTATCGGCAGCTACGTACTAGCGCGTCGCACTCTGCGCCCGATTGAAGAGGCACACGAGGCGCAGTCTCGGTTCACCAGTGACGCTAGCCATGAGCTTCGTACGCCACTTGCTGTCATGAAGACAGAGCTTGAAGTCGCCCTGCGCGATCACACCCTGAGTAAATCCGAAATGCGCGAACTACTCACCAGTAACCTCGAGGAAGTCGACAAACTATCACGTTTATCACAGACCTTGCTTCAGCTATCTCGACTAGACTACGACAATATTGAAAAAGAGAAGTTATCGCTTGAGGCTATTGTTCGACAGACCGCTCATCGATTCGATAAAACAGGTGACCGCATCAAATTTACGGCAGCAAAATCATCACCACTGATTACTGGCAACCGCGCCAGTATCGAGGAGCTTGCCACCATCCTCATCGATAACGCACTCAAATACAGTCCGCCTGATTCACTCGTTTCCATCCGGGTGGGCAAGCGTGCGCAAAAAGCCTGCCTTGAAATTACAAATACCGGAGAGGGAATTCGTGCCGAAGACCTTCCACATATATTCGATCGTTTCTTCCGGGCTGATATGTCACGCACGAACGGCGCAAAGAACGGCTATGGCCTCGGGCTTGCTCTGGCTAAAAAGATCGTTGAGATACACAGCGGTGAACTCTCCGCCAGTAGTGCGCCTCAGCACGCGACAACTTTTACTGTCCTGCTGCCTACTGTGAACAGTTCACAGGCAAAAGATAAAAAACAGCCCGTAAAAGATAGTAAAATTCTTCAAACTTAAGACTCGACTCAGTTTCATTTGCCATACTAGACCCGTAGCCAAGACAAACATTGTCCCACCGCTACTATAAAAACGCAAAGAGGAGGGGTACTATGCACACCACCGCAAAACCATTGTATTTGAGTAAAAAGGGAATGAAAGAGATTAAAAAGCAGGTCGCTCGACTTGAGCGTGACGTTGCTACGGCGATGAGCACACTTAAGGACCTTGATAAAACCGATGGCCACGATGAACGTCTTGACCGCGCCGAGAAGCTTGCGCAGCTTGAGATCATAGAAAGCGAACTCGCAGATAAGAGACTCTATCTATCACAAGCAAAACTCTATCCGAGTAAGCGCGAACGACTCAAGGTAGCGATTGGATCAGTCGTTGATCTCATCGACACCAACGGACGCATGGTCCGCTACACAATCGTCGACAGCATCGAAGCCGATCCAAGCGATGGACGAATTTCGTTCATGAGTCCACTCGGTAAAAATCTACTCGGTAAGCAGATAAAGGATATCATCTTATGGGGGAGCGGAGAGCGCATTAAGCAACTCCAGCTGGTCCATATCACCTAATCTCATCGTAAACCGCCCTAAATTACCCCGCGAACTGCGGGGTAATTTGTTATAATAACTCTAATGCTTTACTACAATCACTCTGCCCAGGCCACCCTCACTGACCTAGATAGCTCACTGCGTGGCCTATCAAACAGCGAGGCAGAGGAGCGATTAAAACAACACGGACCAAATACCATCCGCGTAACTGGCGAGCCTCTCTGGCGCAAGCTTATCGAACCATTCGCAAATATTTTCATGCTAGTGCTCTTCGTTGCTGCCGTCATTAGTGTCCTGCACGGCGATACACTTGATGCCATTATTGTCATTACGATCATGTTCGTCAGCGCGTCTATCTACTACGTCCAGCGTTTTTCAACTGAGCGTATTTTGCGCTCACTACAAAAACACACAGCACAAAATGTCGAGACGCTGCGTGATGGCCACTTAATCCAAATTGACACTTCGCAGCTCGTACCTGGTGACATTATTTCACTCGGCGAGGGAGACAAGGTCCCGGCTGATCTTCGATTCTTAACTGGTACAAATGTCCGCATCGATGAATCACTCCTTACTGGAGAATCAGTGCCTATCGCCAAGCAAGCAGAGTCACTAAAAGGTGAAAAAGAAATTTACGAACGCAGCAACCTGTTATTTCAGGGGTCATTCGTTATATCCGGCGACGTTACGGCAGTTGTTACTAAAACGGGAAACGACACAGAATTTGGCAAGCTAGCAGCGCTCACTCAAGACGCAAACACCGAAAGTCCAGTACAAAAAAAGATCGACAAACTCATTAGTCACGTTATTGCAATCGTTGGCGGCGTCGCAGTCGTGGCATTCGCACTTGCGCTACGCGGTGGCATGGAACTGGGCGAAAGCCTTCGTTTTGTTCTGGCACTTTCTGTGAGCGCTGTACCCGAAAGCCTGCCAGTTGCAATTTCGGTTGTCCTTGTACTTGGCATGCGTCGTATGGCAGCTAAAAAGGCCCTCGTGCGATCAATGCGCGCCATCGAAACGATCGGCGTCCTTACGACGATCGCAACAGATAAAACTGGCACACTGACGAAGAATAAGCTGACCGTGCAGGAGATATGGCACCCAGAAGGAACGGATAAGGTATTTACTACCGCACTTGCGCACGCGATAAATCAAAATGGCCGAAAAGTTCATGACCCGCTCGACACCGCCATGAGTGACTTCGTCGCTCATGCAAAGGTTACGTTAAAAGGAGTCCCACTACTCAGTCTGCCATTTGACCAAGCAGTCGCCATGAGCGGTAACCTCTGGCACGATGGAGCTAACTATCGACTCATAGTCAAAGGAGCGCCAGAACACGTCCTGGCTCGCAGCGACCTCACCGAGAACGAGCATGAGCAGGCGAGTGCTAAGCTCCATCATCTGACGGGACAAGGCTACCGTGTCATCGCAATCGCCGAAACGAAACTGGCTACAAAGATTTCTAGTTTCGAAGGACTACCAAAACGAGCCAAACTCGATTTTATTGGTTTCATTGCCGTCGCCGATGTCCTACGCCCAGAAGCCAAACAAGCCATTGCTGCCGCATTATCCGCCGGCGTAACCGTCCGCATGATTACGGGCGATCACTTCGAAACGGCATATCATATCGGACGGCAACTCGGTATGGTTACGCACCGCAACCAGGTTTTTGATAGTCGTCGCATGAGCGTCATGAGCGACAGCGAACTCGACGAGATTATTCGTGACGTTCGCGTATTCTCTCGTGTCATTCCGGAACATAAATACCGCATCCTCTCACTTCTCAAAAAACATAATATCACCGCCATGACAGGGGACGGCGTCAACGACGTACCAGCTCTTAGTAATGCCCATGTTGGTGTAGCTATGGGAAGCGGCTCACAGATTGCCAAAGATGCCGGCGACATCATCTTACTCGATGACAACTTCCGCAGCATCATCGATGCTATGCACGAAGGCCGCACTATCTTCGCCAATATCCGCCGCATGCTATTCTACCTCCTATCTACAAGTTCCGGAGAAGTCCTTACTATGCTTGGCGCACTTGCCATCGGAATGCCTCTTCCCATCGTCACAGTACAGATTCTTTGGATAAATCTTGTTACAGATACTGCTATGGTTATTCCGCTCGGGCTCGAGCCAGGTGAGAAGTCAAACATGAAAAATAAACCAAAGCGTATCAACGAGCCGATCCTGAGTAGATTCATTATTAGCCGTATGATCCTTATCGCCCTCAGCATGGCCATCCTGACACTCTCACTTTATGCGATCTTCAGTTCAGAGCACGGACATACCTACGGGAGCACGATTGCATTCTCCGCGCTTGTTGTCATGCAATGGTCAAACGCATTCAATGCTCGCAGTGATTACGAATCGATCTTCAGGCGGCTTCGTGTGTTTAATGGCAAATTCTATATTGGACTTGCTATTGCCGTCACACTTCAAATGCTGGCAGTATTCGGACCGCTTCAAGGCGTGCTTCACGTTACGCCTGTTGCCATCAACGATCTGATCAGTACTGGTGTTATCGCCTTTATCGTTCCGATTCTACTAAGCGAGATACACAAGTTTATTGGTCGGCGCTACTTCCACAAAGGTAGCCGCCGCTCACCTCTAAAAGACTAGAAATACGCGTCGTATTTATGCTATACTAACGAAGCTTTCATCTATAGTGGGATGTCGCCAAGTGGTAAGGCACTGGTTTTTGGTACCAGCATTCGGGGGTTCGAGTCCCTCCATCCCAGCCAAGATGATTATATTTAAAATGACGAGAGATCGTCATTTTTTGTTTGCTATAATCAAGTCATGATTGAGATAAAAGATATCGTAAAAGCACTCGAAGCATCTTGGGGACCTGATACTGCATTCGATAAAGACGACTGGACAGTAGAAAACAGTGCGCGCGGACAATGCGTTATTTCGAGTTTAGTAGTCCAGGACTATTTTGGCGGTGAATTACTGAAATATTCAGTCGAAGGTGAGAATCTACATGAAACCCATTATTTTAATCAACTGCCTGACGGTACGATAGTCGATACGACGAAAAAACAATATACCCATCGCGTGTCCTTAACGCGCAAACCTGCATCACTTGAAGGGTTCACATCTATCAGAGAAAAAAGACTCAGCGACAATGACACCCGATTGCGTTACGAGTTGCTAAAAAGTAGAGTCAGTTCATATTTAAACAACTAGTAGTTGACCCTAGTTATGTAAACCGTTAGATATTGATATAAATAATTTATAAGTAAGCAAAAAATACAAAAAGACGATAACAAGTTAGCGACAAGTATCGCACTCGGTATACCCTACGGTATGCTATTCGGAATCATTCCGGGATTAATAGTCCTGGACAATATAGGCTTAGGCATTGCTTTCGGACTTCCAGTAGGCGTTATCTCCGGCCTACTATTTGGCGCATATTCGGCTAAAAAGTAGCAAAACGAAGATAGAGCGAGACAGTACCGTTCTGCTAAGATAAACATATGACTGATGCAAATAATTACGATCATTATGCAGCAATACGCCAAGAGGCACTAAAAAAGGGAGAAAGCCTCCCGCATCGATTTGTCGAAAAGCCAGCGATGAGAAAACTTCTACCCGACCTGCATGGCAAGAAAGTCCTGATGATGGGCTGCGGGACAGGCGAAGAGTCTATGCTTCTTGAGGGGTTCGGCGGCAAGAATATGGTCGGTATCGATACTTCAAAAGAATCTATTCGGCTTGCAAATGAGTCGTACCCTGATCATACTTTCACGCTCGGAGACATGCATCACCTTGAATTCGATGATGACACTTTCGACTTCATTTATAGTAGCCTGACGATACATTACTCATCAGATCCCGCGACAGTCTACAAAGAGATCTTGCGAGTACTGAAACCTGGTGGTACTTTTCAATTTTCCGTCGGTCATCCAATGAGATGGGCTTCGGAACGAACTACCTACGATGGCATGTCCGTAAAGCTAATGGGCTACTCGGAAGGCGAGGCGCCACCGCGCCTGTTCGGCAACTACTCAGAATTTCATGAGTGCGAAGAGGTATTTAAGACAGGCGAAACTTTAAGATTCTGGGTTGGACCGCCAAGTATGCACTTTACGCTTTTACGCGAAGCCGGCTTTAGCGTGAACGATTTTATCGAGACGAAGGTAGTTGAGGAAGCAAAAAATGTCGACGAAAACTACTACGCTAGGTTTAGCCGTTTTCCTCAGTTCATAATATTTAGCGCAAGTAAGTCAGAATAATCAGCGAGGTAGACATATGGCTTCAAAACGAAATAACGCCACTCCAAAACCAATTCATCATGCCGAAGATTTTAATCTCGACGTCACCTCGGGCGACACGGATATGTTTCGCTGGTTCTTGCTTTCCTATCTTTTCGGCAAGCCCATACAAGCAGGGGTTGCTATCAACACATGGAAATTATTCATAGCAAAGAAACTCGACACGCCCTGGGCAATTCTTGACACTCCACATCGTAGACTAGTCAACCTTCTCGATGAAGGAAAGTATACTCGTTACGACGAAAGTACGGCGCGCGCACTTCATACCTGCATGGATCAATTAATCCGCGAGTACGAAGGCTCTCTTATGTTCATGTTTGATAGCTCTAGCGATGAAAATGAGTTTTCAAAGCGACTACAAAAACTCTTCGGCGTAGGCCCAAAGACGGCGGAGATATTCATGCGTGAAACCGAAGAATTGTTTGCGCGTCGCATAGAATAACAAATAGCCACATTAGACACGGCTTGTATAGTGACAATAGCCATAGCAACAGAGTGATAAATCTCGCTGATTACATCACACTACATCGTCATACTGTGTAGTAGGTAACGTAACAGGAGGATTATTTATGAAAAAAGCATCTGGTAAGCAAATTGTCACCGCAGCGTTTCTCGCAGCCGCTGTCGGTCTTACTGGCGCCCCACTAAGTGCTGGTGCCGTCGGCGATAACTCGGATCGCAATAGTGACTCATGGAATAGAGATAGCGAAAGGCGAGACAATGAGCGACGAGACAATGAGCGACGGATCATCTCAGAATGGCAAGCTCGACGTATCGCCCAGAATGTCTTCCCTCGTAAGCATATCGTGCGGGTCACGTTAAGTAATGATAATAATAACAATAATCGATACGACAATAATAATAACAATAATAATAGGCGCGAGTATCGAGTTTACTTCGCCGATGGCAGCAGGGTTGACGTTCGCGCACGTGATGGCCAGGTCACATACGCACACCGCGCCAATCTATACACGTGGCGATAGCCCTCAGTAAAAACACGTGACCCTTATAGCAGCCCCGCTACATGCGGGGTTGCTATCATGTCACACATAAACAGGGCGTATTAATCACAGTCTCATAAGCACAAGGGGAGTATAGTTAGGCAGGGAAAGAGAGGATATTTGATGAGCGTACCAGCCTCGACGATGATCAGTACTTTCTTTGAACGCTACACACAGAGTCAATATTCAAAAGGCCAGGTCCTACTCCTGCAGGGCGAGGAGGCTGACCATATCTACTATCTCCTTGAAGGGTATGTGAAAGTGTATACTATTTCATACCGCGGCGACGAGGTTATACTCCATGTATACCGACCGCTAGACTTTTTTCCAATGTCCCACGCCATCAGCCCAGTCCAAAATAAATATATCTATGAAGCCAATTCCGATATCGTCGTGCGCAGAGCACCTCTCGAGGCCGTTAAGACTCTGATCAAAGAGCAGCCCTCGATCGCGCTCGAACTACTAAAACGATCGTACGACTACATAAATGACTTCCTCGATAGACAATCACTTCTTATGGCCGGCAGCGCAAGAAGTAAATTAATCTATGAACTTATCATTCAGTGTCAGCACTTTAGTAGTAAGGACCGGAACAATCGCTACATGCTAGACATCCACGAAGGAGAGCTGGCCGCCCGCATAGGTTTATCGAGAGAAACGATCAACCGCGAAGTAAAAAAGTTAAAAAAAGAAATGCTCCTAATGCTCAGTCACCGCACTATTATCATCCCAAGCATCGATAACCTAAAACAAAAGCTCGCTCAAAGCGCATAGCACTTTCGGCCGCCCCTTGCTAAACCATGAGACTCATCTCCTCTGACGTGGTATAATAACGGGGATATATAAAAGATTGGATTACTAACTATGGCCAAACACAAGAACTGGCATGGCGCATCGCGCAAGCGTCTTCTGAAGAAAAAGCTCAAAGCAGCACTAAAGAAGAAAAAATAAACGCTTCACAATAAAAGCCTCGGTCCGTATGACCGAGGCTTTTTATATCTACTGATACGACCTCTCAGCTAGCCTATTAGACCACCCTTTACCGCATCGTCGACACTTGGAGGTGTGTCGCCATCATCACCTGAAGTGGAGAGATAGACATCAGAAAGCTGATGATAGTACTTTGACCATAGCGCCATTATCGTCACGACTGATCCAATAACACCGGCGATAATGAACACGAGTGCAATACCGCGGCTCTGACCGGTGCCAAACCAACTACCGATGAGCTGCGCACCCGCGCCGGCAGTCATGAGCGGAATAAAGAAGAACTGTGTCAGAGGACCGATCAAGAAAGCAGTCAGCGGAGAGGCGGCCTGCTCAACACTCTGCGCAAAGCCGAACACGCGACCTTGGCGCTCAAATGGCACGACACGCTGCAAAATAGTTTGTTCCGACGCCTCAATGTACGGCACTAATAACATATAGATAAACATGCCGATTGCGAGCAGGATAATCGAGTTGTGAAGAGGGAAGAGGATACAGATCACCCAAAGGATACCGTTTGTTAGCAGTAGTGACCGGACAGGATTTTTACCCAAGCCTTTTTTAGCGATTATCAATCCGCCGATAATAAACCCGGTACTAAGCGCTCCCCAGAGAATACCCCATACCTGAACCGAGACGAGCGACAGGCCATAGGCGTCCATCAACGCCATGAACACGCCGCCGAGAAAGTTATTAAACGTCGAGAAGAGAATGAGCGCCAGTAGCCCAGGGACAGCAACGACGATTTTGAACGTGCCCTTAAGATCAATATTCTTCATGACGCCTTCGAGGTGGACAACGCGTTTTTCCGGAACGGTCACGAAGAGTAGGTGAAGCGTCGAACCAATTAATATCGCAAGTGCCAGCCATAAAACATACAACATACCGCCGGCCGCAACTAGCAGACCGCTAATGACCGACGTCAATAGAAATGATACGCCAGATACCGTCCCGACAAGGCCGTTTGCTTTATCGCGCCTGCTCGCAGGGATAAGCATAGTCACAAGCGTTGGAAGTGTGATTGTCCGAATATTACTTGCGATAACTCCGAACAAAAGCATGACAACAAACACCCACAGAAGTGGATGCGAGACATCACTAAATACTTCCTTTGGCGTCACTATATACAGAATGAGAGATGCGGCATACAAAGCCAAAGAGGCGAGATTAGATACAATCATCATGGTTTTTTTACGGTGGTGATCAACCAGGCCGCCAAACCAGATACCCGTCAGCATTGTCGCCACGAGGTAAATGCCCGCAATCATACCAGTCGCAAATACCGACTGCGTCTGAATATAAATATAAAACGTAACCGCAAACCAAACGGTGAAGTTAATCACCGAACTAAACAACGTATTAAATAACAAGTGATAGAATATGTGAACGTTCGAGCTAGGTGTGAATAGTTTACTGATCATAGTGTTTCTTAATGCCACCATCATACCACACTCACCCCTGAAAAGATGCCTCGTGAACCATCATATGTAGCCCCTTGTAGCTCCGTGAAGCTCACCAACCAGGCGACATCCCACTACCTATATCATCACACTTACGCTACAATCATTTCATGAATAAGCATAACCTCTACGCACATACTCAAAGCGATGCTCGTCGCGTGCGTAGACCACAACGACAAGGGTTTACGGTTATAGAGCTACTGGTTGTTATCATGGTGATTGGTATCCTGGCGTCGATCAGTATCCTCGCTTACACCCAGGTGCAACGACAAGCACGAGACGACGTACGCAACAACGACATCACCCTATTTCAAAATGAGCTAGAGAAGTACTTCGACAAGCATGGCGAGTACCCACCTGGCTGTCCGCGCTCATCTTGCACGAGCTGGTTTCTGACAGGAAATACATCGTCATCCCAAATGCTCAACTCAGCCGCAACATTAGTAAATATCACTTCCGTTCTACCTGGGATAAATAGTAATCTTGGCGACCCACTAGATGCCTCAACGACACCATTAATGGACACTACGACCTCTATAAGGAAATATTATTACTTCGGTGGCAATGTTAATAACACCTCTAGCAGCTCATCACTGTCATATTCGGCGACCGCATCATTCCCGTGCACTATCAGCACAGGCACCCTTGGTCCTGATGAAGTGAGTTCATATGTCGCTGGCTTCTTCAGTGAAAGTAGCAACAGCTGGGTGCTGCGTGGCGGCAGGGCCGGGAAGCCGATGACTGTCACAGCCGGTACGCCGGCTCAGGGGTGTGTTATCAATCCAACCTAAATAAGGTACACTAGAGAGATGAGTAAAAAAGTCTTTCCTATCGTAGAATTAACCCTCGACAAAATTGTCGGCGGCGGCCAGGCACTTGGCAGCCTTGATTATGGCAAGAAGGCGTTCGTCTGGGGCGGCCTTCCTGGTGAAAAAGTAAACGTTCAGCTTACTAAAAAGAAGTCGAGCTTCGTTGAAGGTATTGTCACGGAAGTGATTGAGCCAAGCGACGAACGCGTTACGCCAGTTGACGAAACAAGTTATCTTTCAACAAGCCCATGGCAAATCATGAAGTTTGAGGCCGAGCAGCATTACAAAGCTGCGCTGATTGAAGAAGCATTTGAGCTTCATGATATTGTTCTGCCAAATCCAATCGAGGTCTACAGCGACAACCAAGAATACGGCTATCGTAACAAGATTGAGTTCAGTTTCTGGTGGGACAAAGAAATTGGTCAGCTTGACCTTGCGTTCTTCCGTCGCGGTACACACGGCAAAATCCCTGTAGAGGGCAGCAGTCTCGCCAACGACGCAATCAATAAAGCAGCCCACGCTATTCGCGACACGCTTCGCGCCCGCGACATTCAAGCGTTTCCGCTCAAAACACTCCTTATTCGCTGTAATCGACAGGGTGAAGTTGCCGCACAACTCTACGTTAAAGATGAGTTTTTCGATGCCTTTAGCGAAGATGAAATGCGTGACTTTGGCGTCGCCGGCTTTGAACTCATCTTCTCAAACCCGAAGAGCCCTGCAAGTGTTATCACCAAGCGACTTCAAGCCTGGGGAGAGACGAGTCTTGCCGACACAATTCTTGATGTGCCGTTTACATACGCAGTTGAAGGCTTCTTCCAAATCAACCTTCCGATCTATGAGCAAGCCCTCCGCGACATGAAGGAATGGGTACCTGCCGATAAGCCAGCCGTCGACTTTTACAGTGGCGTTGGCACAATCGGCCTTACGATCGGTGGCGATAATATTACCATGGTGGAGATTAACGAACACGCCGTTCGCGAGATGGAACGTAATATCACCGCACTTCAGCGCGAACAAGCTGCCAAGGCAATTCTCGCACCGAGCGAAAGTGCCCTTGAGCATATTACTGGTGACGCAACGATCATCGTCGACCCGCCACGCGCCGGTCTTCATGAAGACGTCATCGCCAAGCTTCTCGAAGCTGCACCAGAACGCATCGTTTACCTCAGCTGTAACCCAACCACGCAGGCGCGCGACGTTGCTCGTCTTGCTGAAACATACGGCGTTCGCTCGCATCGCGGCTATAACTTCTTCCCGCGCACACCGCACATCGAACATCTCGTTGTTCTCGATAAAAAATAGTCCACATAGCAACGTCCGAATGCTATAATAAACACACTATGAAAAGCAAAAGCGGTTTCACGGTTGTTGAACTACTCGTCTCCATCGCAGTTATTGGTGTTCTTTTAGCAATATCAATTGTATCGTTCTCAAAACAGCAAGTAGAAGCACGCGACCAGACGCGCTATTCGCGCGCGACCATCATCGCCGAAGCGCTCGAGAAATATTACGAACAAAACGGCGAATATCCGTCAGTTGCTTCGCTTGTCAGCGAAACTGGTGCAACCGGCAGTACGGTTGCAGCAAAGCTAAAAGTAGAACTCAATACCGTCACCCTTCCGGGCGCTAATGCATCAATAACGAACTCACTTACTAATGGCACTCCGACGACAAGCAAAGCCAAATACACGGCGAGCAGCGTCAATTCTACCGAAAATACCGCCTGTCAGACATCAGCTTCTGGCGGATGTGATAGCTTCACGATTACCTACAAGAAAGAAGCGGATAACAGCGATGTAACTATTGCTAGTCGCTACAGTGATCGTACTGCCGTAGTCGCTCCTCCGACTCCACCCCCAAGCACACCCGCAACGATAGATGCCCCAAGCGCACCGACTATGTCGACCTCATATGCCAGCAATATTATCACCGGTACGGCATCAGTCGTGAGCTGTACGAATGGCAATACTCCTGAGTATGCACTCAGTACGCGCGAAAATGACGGTACATGGAGCGCATACTCCGGATGGTCATCAAATAGGTCAGTTGGCCTAACGACAGCGCAGGGAAATAAGTATGGTTTCCGCGCCAAAGCCCATTGTACGACTGTCGGTGACGCAAGTGCTGAATCTGCAGCCAGCTCAGAGGCTACTTACATACACCCGATCACCGCGCCGAGTACGCCGAATCCGTACATAACCGCACTCATACTGCCAGCCTACAGCACAGGTAACGTCTGCATGGACGCTAACGGCGGAGGATCAGGCAATGGAACACTTGTTCAGATCTGGCAGTGCAACGGAACATTCGCACAGGACTGGGCGTACAACAGTAACGACAAAACGATTCGCCCTACGTACGCCATGAATATGTGCGTAACCGCCGGAAGCCTTGGTAGCCAGCTCACGCTCTACACCTGTGATGGCGCTACGTCCCGCCAATGGAACCGTGGTGATTCAGGTACATTCCAAAATGTTGGCAACGGCGGCTGTATGGACGCGGCTAACTGGGGAACAGCAAACGGAACATCAATTGGTACGTGGAACTGCGGTACCGGCAATACAGCTCAACTATGGAACCCCGCCGATAGCCAAACAGCCTGGAACTGGCCAGGTATTGGATGTCCGGCGGGAGCAACGGCAAATTACCAGATCAAAAATCAAACAACCTCACTAGCAGATTCAGCTTGGATATCCACAGGAGCTAATGCCAGCACGGTTCGTACGACCGTCAACCAAGGATACACCTATACGACCCAAGTACAGGCTCGTTGTGCCTCCGCCTTTGCAACAAGCCCCTGGAGCACAACAGGACAGGCGAGTATAGCTAAAGCCGTCTTACCACCAGCCGCACCATCTAACTGGGTATTCTCATCATATTGGAACTGGAACGGGAGTAACTATAATACACACTGGCAATGGACCTTCACTTTCGCTTGTGGCGCTAGTACCAATCGCTACTATATCGAAGATCAGTGGATTAACAGTGGCAACAGCGCCATCTACTGGCTTGCTCCACGTCAGCCAAATGGCCCTGGTCAAGTTGGCTGGTGGACAGCTAACTCAAACGGCGGCAACCAACCTGACTATATAACGTTCGGACCAAACGCACCGATGCTAACTGAGACAACCGGCTATAATAACCAACCGCGTCAGTCTGGATTCGCTGTCAGCGGCCGCGCTCAAGGCTGGTGCGTTAACCCTGTAACTGGTCGCAGTAGCGCACCTGGACCATGGGGCCAAGGCTGGGCTAACCTTTAGGAGAATATATGTCGTCATATCCATTTGAAAAACGAAAACTAAACCTAAAAGTCGTCGGCATTATACTTGCATCGATTATCGTCCTTGCCGCCGCTGGCGCTGGAGCATACTTTGTCCTGCGCCAGTTTAAGCCACATGAACCAGCCGACACAACAACGACCAACGCGACGACCCGAAGCGGCGATTCAACGCGGCTGAAGGCGGAACATCTCATGAAGAATAACGACCTCAAGGGCGCAAAGGCTGAGTATGAAAAGGCGACAGCCGCTTATATAGCTGACAACAACGCTACAGCAGCGGCCGATACACAACAGCAGATCGACATCATCAATCAAACCATCGATAATACCGAAACGCCCGAACAGGCGCCTACGACACGAGTCAGTGGCAACACCACCGGCCCAGCGCCTTCAACAAGCCAATAGCCAAAGCTACCAACCTTTCGCAACATCCGCATCGATACGCTTTCATGTTTTTCTCAGTAAAAGCACCTTGCCGTTATCAGCGAGCCGTCCTATAATAAACACCATATGAAAAACAGAAGCGGTTTCACGGTTATCGAGCTCCTCATCAGTATTGCGATTATCGGAGTCCTTTTGGCCATTTCGATTCTCACTTTCTCAAAACAACAGGTCGAAGCACGTGACCAAACACGTTACTCTCGTTCTACCATCTTGGCCGAGGCAATTGAAAAATACTACGAAGAACATGGTGAGTATCCATCCGTTCCGTCACTCGTAAGCGAGAGTGGCGTAAGTGGAAGCGCGGTTGCCGCGAAGCTAAACGTAGAAATCGGTACAATAGTATTTCCTGGCGTCGGCTCGTCGACAACAAACTCATTGACCAGTGGCTCGCCAACAAGCACCAAGGCCAAATACACCGCCAGTAGTGTCAACTCGACTGAAAACACCGCATGTCAAACATCAGCTACGGGCGGATGTGACAGCTTTACTATTACGTATAAAAAAGAAGCGGATAATACGGACGTTGTCATCTCTAGTCGCTATACCGATCGATCGGCTGTCGTCACGCCACCACCACCCCCGCCACCACCAGCTCCTGACGCGCCAAGTGCACCGACAATAGCGGCGACCTACGCCAGTAACACGGTTACCGGAACCGCGTCTATCGTCACCTGTACAGGTGGCAACACGGCTCAATATGCCCTCAGCAGCCGAACAAATGACGGTACATGGGGCAGCTATTCAGCGTGGTCGACTACACGAACGACAACCGCAGCAGCTAGCCAAGGCGTGAAGTATGGCTTCCGAGCCAAAGCTAAATGTGTCTCGGCCACAAGCTCTAGTGTCGATTCTCCAGTAAGTGCCGAGGCTACTTACATTCACCCGATAGCCGCACCGGCCGCTCCTGTAGTCGTCGCATCGACGAGCGCCAACATAACAACATGGAACTGGCCTGCGACGACCTGTCCATCCGGAACGACTGCTCGCTACCAGTACGAGTTTGCCGCAGACTGGGGCTATGATTCACCATGGTACGGTCCGTATACAGGATTGCTTTCACGAACATGGGATACGGCTAGTCAGGGATACCAATATATTACCCGAGTACAAGCGCACTGCTACAACGCGAATGACACAAGCGACTGGAGTGCTTCCGGAGAGGATGACTACATTCGTCCCGTCACTCCTCCTGGCGCCAGTACATATAGTATTGCACGTGGTGCACCGAACATCGTCTACGTCCGAGCGACTGCGCCATGTGACCCAAGCGTCTCTCTTTACTCTCGTGCCGACGTTCACACCTGGGATTATCCATGGGAAGGCACTACAGCCTATGGATGGTATGCCGATTCACACGGCGGCACCTGGGTTGCAAATAACTGGAACTTCTACGGAAGCACTATCGAGACAGGATCGGTTAACAACCAAACGAACTTAAACTCCGGATCGGGCTGGAATATTGCAACGGACATGCGATGCAGAAACGCGACAACTGGTAGACAAAGTACCACTACTGGGCGACGCGAAAGTCCAAGAATGAACTTACCTTAAGGAGCAACTATGACGTTCACTAAAAAACAAATCCTTTTTGGCATCATCGCTATCATTATCGTAGCGAGCCTTGCTGTAGGCGGTGCGTTTGCCCTTCGGACGCTTAAAAAGGCAAATGATACCGCAGACACCACCACTACTATTCCCACAGAAACAACCGTACAGGCTACCGAAAAGGAAGCTATGACTGCAATCGATACCGCGAAAGCTGCCCGGGCGGCCGGTAAGTACGACGAAGCTATCACTTCATATCAAAAAGCACGCAGCTACTACGAAACGACCGAAACAACCGATAAAATAGCAGACATTGACGCTGCCCTAAGTCTCCTTGAAGTAGAGAAGAAGCAGCAGCAATCGGCTACAGTCGATACGCCGCTTGCTGGCCAAAAGTAAGACGTTTAGCTAGTTTTAATACGGCGATACGTGAACTTTGTCGCGACACGCCAGTCGCTACGAGCGTCACTGTCATACTGGTAGATTTCGCCGTTCTTCACTTCGCTAATCAAAATCATAGCTGGGTTATACGGTGCGAGAGTGCGGTAGAAGAGAATATCGTCATCGCTGATCTGGCCACGGCCAGGGAAGACGGCTCGAAACTTCTCGCGTCCAATCTCATCAAAATAGTCAATCTGCCCCTTGGGCGGGAAGTAAATTTCCGCTTTAAGACCCATACGGGAAACAATCTTTTTCACGTCGCTAAAGAGTAGTTTTGAATGGCCGGAAATATAGACAAAGAGCTGCTTCTTTTTGGTCAGTATCACTGTTGCCGTTGTTAAGCGGCCGACTTCAGCCTGTCTCAAGATAACCTTTGAGATATCGATATCAAGACCGAATTTATCGTGCGCTATACGCTCTAGGGCTAAGTCATCATATATTTCATCGTTCATATCTGTTGGTATTATACCACCCCCTTGTCAAACCTGTGTATGAGCGTATAATTTTGTAAATCATGGAATTAACGCTTCTCAATCATCAGCCCGAGTTCCCGGAACAAGACCTCACTCAAACCAATGCGGCATTTTTTGAATTCTTCCTACAAAACGGCACTCTCCTTGAGGCCAGTCATTCGGGGGCGGAGCAAAGTAATCTTCTCTTTAACCTCGCTCATCTTACAGCTACACACTCTAAGGACACGTTCATTGACGACAGCCATCACGCCGGCTTTACGCATGGATTTACACTATATGAAATTATGTCGTCTCTCATTGCGCCTCGAACCGACTACTTCACGGATGTCACAGCAATGGCAGCTACCCGCAGTCTCAACATCGCACTACGAACAAAAAAACAGGACGAGCTATTTAATGATGCGCGTGATGAATTCAGATCCGTGCAGCCAATTGCAGCAGAAGTCATTGGACGAGCGGCAGAACGGTATTATCCAGGCATAGCGCACTACGCAGTCATGGGTGCTGCTATCGAGCGTCAGTTCAAGCTTGAAGCGCGCGACTTCCAAAAAAGTATCGTACAATAAGAGTAATGGATTTCACGACTCGTTACGCTAAACTAAACGATGCCCAAAAACGAGCGGTTGATACGATCGACGGACCAGTCATGGTTATCGCCGGCCCAGGAACGGGAAAGACTGAACTGCTCAGTATGCGCGTAGCTAATATCCTACGGCAGACCGACACGCTACCGGAAAATATTCTTTGCCTGACATTCACCGAAAGCGGCGCCAATGCCATGCGCGAACGCCTGAGTCAGATCATCGGCAAGGCTGCCTTTAAGGTAGCCATCCATACATTCCACAGCTTCGGCGCCGAAGTCATTAACCAAAACGGTGACTTCTTTTACCACGGAGCTCATTTTCGCGCCGCCGACGAACTAAGTAGCTACGAACTCCTTCGTGGTATTTTCGATGAACTTGAATACGGCAATCCGCTGTCGAGCAAGATGAACGGCGAGTATACCCATCTTGGCGACACACTCACGACAATTTCCGAACTAAAAAAGAGCGGGCTAACAAGCGATGAACTCCTCGCAGTACTTGATATCAATGACCACGTTATAGATATCAGCGAGCCGCTCCTGGGCGCAGTATTTGCGAGTCGTATTAGCAAAGGCACGTCAGATCTTCTTGACCCTGTTATCGAACAGATTGCGCAGATCAATGGCCAAACTGGTCTCGTGAGCATAAACTCGCTCGCTGATATTCTTCATGACAGCCTAAAACACGCCGTAGCTCACGCACGAGAAACTAATTCAACCAAGCCGCTCACGGCATGGCGAAACGCCTGGATGAAGAAGGATGAATCTGGAGATTTCATTCTCAAAAGTCATGAACGCCAAGCAAAGCTACGAGCAGTCAGCTTCGTCTATTACCAATACCTGTCTCGCATGCAAGAAGCCGAGCTCTACGACTTTGACGATATGATCCTACGTGTCGTCCACGGCATGGAAGTTTTCTCAAGCCTACGCTATAACTTGCAAGAAAAACACCAGTACGTCATGGTTGATGAATTCCAAGACACGAACATGGCCCAGATGCGCATCCTCCATAACCTCACAAGCAGCGAAGTGAACGCCGAGCGGCCAAATATTATGGTCGTCGGTGATGATGATCAAGCCATCTATAGCTTCCAGGGTGCAGAAGTCAGCAATATCCTGACATTTCCAACCGTCTATCCTGCGACTGTTAAAATTACGCTCCAAGACAACTATCGCTCAGCAGCACCAATCCTCGAAGCTGCTCGGAGCGTTATCGTACAGGGCGAAGAACGACTTGAAACAACCCTCGACGACATTGATAAAACACTCACGGCGCATCGCAGTAGCGATACTGCTGACGTGTCACTGCTGGAAGTGCCGACAATCAACGACGAGCGCCAGATCCTAGTTGCCGGTATTGCAGCGCGGATCGCGAAGGGGCAGTCGCCAGGCTCAATCGCAGTGCTTGCCCGTCGGCACCACGAAATAATCAACCTGCTACCGTACTTCGCCGATGCTGGCATACAGGTAAACTACGAACGTCGGGACAACGTACTGGACATTGAACCGATCATTGCGCTTGAATCAGTCGCCACGCTTATCGTCGCCCTGTTCGAGAGTCGTCACGACGAGGTAAACGCACTACTTCCCGAGGTGTTGTCGCACGCAGCATGGGGCATTAACGCCAGTTCAATCTGGAAACTAAGTATCCAGGCATACCAACAGCGAAAAAGCTGGATGGAAACGATGGCGAACACGCCCGAATTCGTACCGCTATTCAATTGGCTTACCGAAACTGCCAAAAAAGTTCCTCATACCCCGCTTGAAGAAATGCTCGACATACTTCTCGGAAAAGTCGACATCGAGGAGGGGAGTGACGACTTTATCTCGCCGCTCTATCTTTATTTCTTCTCACAAGATAAAATCATCTCACATCCAGATGAATACCTTGTCTACCTAGAGGCGCTACGAACGATTCGCAGTAAACTACGCGATTATCAGATTGATGAAACTCCCACTGTCCGCACGCTGCTAGCATTCATTAACCTCCATCGCCGACTCGGTAGCTCAATTGCGAGCATCAGGCCACATGTCGATGCCCAGCTCGATGCCGTTAATCTTATGACTGCCCATAAATCAAAAGGCCTTGAATTTGATACCGTCTACATCATTGGCGCTATCGATACAGCCTGGGGCGAGCGAGTACGTAGTCGCAGCCGCCTCATTGGCTATCCGGAGAACCTGCCACTTTCTCCAGCAGGTGACACACTCGACGAGCGCCTCCGACTATTTTTCGTCGCCATGACCCGCGCTCGCAAGCAACTTATCATTAGCTACTCCCTGTCGGACGCAGGCGGGAAGGCGACACTTGGCGCAAGCTTCCTTCTCACCACAACAATGCAACCGCAACAAGTCACGCCCGAACACTCAACCGCGGAGCGTATCGAGGCCGCTGAGCGCAATTGGTATGAACCGCTAATCTCACTCTCGCAGGGAACCATGCAGCAGCTACTGGCGCCAACACTTGAGAATTATAAATTAAGCGTTACTCACCTCAATAACTTCTTGGATGTTTCAAGAGGTGGCCCACAAACTTTCTTGCTGAACAATCTCCTTCGCTTCCCGCAGGCCATGAGCCCTAGTGCGGCATACGGCTCAGCGATCCACCGTACGCTTCAGCGAGCTCACGCTCATGTTGCTGCGCAAAAGAACCATCGTCCAATCGAGGACATCCTGCATGACTTTGAAGAGAATCTTAAAGAGCAGCACATGTCAGAGGCTAATTTTACCGACTACTTACAACGGGGAAGCGACACACTTCAGGCATTTTTGGACGCTAAGTATGATGAATTTTCTGACACACAGAAAGTAGAACTCAACTTCGCGGGCCAGCAGGTGCGCATCGGTGATGCTCGCCTAACCGGCTCGCTCGACCTCGTTGATATCGATACTTCTAATAAATCGATTATTGTTACCGATTACAAAACAGGCAAAGCAACGTCAAGCTGGCAGGGCAAGGCGGATTACGAGAAGATCAAACTCCATAAGTATCGTCAGCAACTAATGTTTTATAAGCTACTCGTCGAAGGCTCGCGCGACTACCAGACGTATATCGTCGATCACGGCGTGCTTCAATTCGTCGAGCCTACCAAGACTGGCGCCATTCTAGCACTCGATGCAACGTTCACCCAAGACGAGCTTGATCAGTTTAGCAATCTTATACAAGCTGTTTGGAAACACATCTGTACGCTTGATCTACCGGATATATCTCAGTATGAACAGACTTACAAAGGCATGCTCGACTTTGAGCGCGACCTCCTCGATAACTATTGACAATATAGTAAAAATAATATATTATACACAGCGTGTTTATGCACGAATGTTAGAGTTCGTGCCATCAGCACGAACTTTGACAGGAATAATGCATAACTCCAAGAACGGCCGTCCTATGCGTCACACCCGCAACCCCCAAGCGGCTATATACGTGTAGGGCGGTCCTTACCGGCGAAACCTTGTTCGGTTTGAGACTCGTGCTTTCTAATAGCACCTGGCTCCCAGCAAGGTTTCGCCCCAAGATTTGGGAATGGGCGCTTATGGCGCAATGTGCTCTACTACAAAGTAGTAGGGAACGTGCAGGTCCTAACCCTGCCATACCCGACCAAACTTGGATGAAGCGCAAGTCTCCCTTGTATTTCGATCAGTTAATGATCGTTCTACCAGGAAGTTGCTGCTCTTCATCCAGGCCATTTTACCCGCAGTACCCATCCAACAAAAGAAATGAGTAGTGGTTAAGTTGTTCAAGTCACCTGACGAAAAGCGGCAAGATGCTGCAATTGCAGCGAAAAAAGTCTGCCCCACATGCAACGGTACCGGCACAGTCGGCATCGGTGGTCGCGGCGCTCCTACTGCTAGCACATGCGGCACATGCGGCGGCTCCGGTCGCAAGACCTAGTCTGCACTAATCGCAGGCCTGACGGACGTAGGACTATAGCATCCGGCTATAGACACCTCGAAAAAACAGAATGCATTATTCCTGTCCGTCTCTTATTCCTCATAATCCCAGGATTGTGGTGAGCAAGAGGCGTTTATTTTTTGTCAAAAATATGTCAAAATAGATATAAATAACCAGCGTTAAAAAACGGGGATAAATACATGCAAAGCTCTGAAAAATTACACAGCATCTACATAAAACCTGCGTCTATCGAGAGCAATACTCCGGAGTCACTTATTGTCCGACATCGTATGAATGTTAGCCTGGCAGATACCGCACTTAGTAAAACCGTACGGACACGTCTTGATGTACTTGAAGAAGAGCGAGCAGTAATTATCGACAGCCGCCCTGAGACAGACTAGTAGCGACACACCTTATATTATGAAAAATTTCTGGAACGAACTACCGCGACCATTCTTTATTCTGGCTCCAATGGAGGCAGTGACTGATGTTGTTTTTCGTCATGTCGTAGCAAGTGCTGCTCAGCCAGATATATTCTTTACTGAATTCACGAATGCCAGTAGCTACTGCAGTCCTCAGGGAGCACATAGTACGCGTGGGCGTCTCGCATTTACCGAAGACGAGCATCCAATGGTCGCTCAAATCTGGGGCAATAAACCAGAACAATTCAGCCAAATGGCAAAGGGTCTCGCTGAGATGGGCTACATGGGTATAGATATCAATATGGGCTGCCCAGATAAAGCAGTCGTAAAAGGCGGTTCGGGCAGCGCTCTTATTAAACAGCCGGAACTTGCTGCAGAACTAATAGCCGCAGCAAAAGAGGGCGGACTGCCAGTCAGCGTCAAAACACGTCTTGGCTATAGCAATACCGACGAATGGAAGGAATGGCTGACTCATCTTCTAAAGCAAGATGTCGTTAACCTGACAATTCATCTTCGAACGCGTAAAGAAATGAGTAAGGTAGATGCTCATTTTGAAATGATTCCAGAAATCAAGAAGCTCCGAGACGAGATAGCGCCGCAGACTCTTTTGACAATAAACGGAGATACCCGTGACCGCCAACACGGTGAAGAACTCGTCGAGAAATACGGTATCGATGGCGTCATGATTGGCCGCGGCATCTTTACTAACCCATACGCGTTCGAAACGACACCACAAACCCACAGCAGGGAAGAACTCCTTGGATTATTGCGTCTTCAACTCGACCTTCACGATAAGTATTCCGAGGAGCTTGGCGAGCGAAAATTCGAACCACTCAAGCGCTTCTTCAAGATTTACGTCCGTGAGTTCGATGGCGCCTCGGAGCTGCGCGACAAGTTAATGCATACAAAAACAACCGAAGAAGTCCGTCAGCTACTAAACGCTTAGCCGTTAAGGCTATTTTGCTTCAATACCGAATTTTTGTTCGATATTATGCTCGACGTCTTCGCTAAGAATACCACGGCTATTGAGATAACCGAGCGCACGTACTCCCGAAGCATTTAAAGACCGTGTCGCAAGGCTGGCAAGATAAGGTGATAGTTCATCATTATGGGCTGCTAGTAGACTGTCGACACGCGCTGAGCACTGCGCACGGTAAGACTCGTAGCGCTGTAATACTTTTTCAAATACCTCCGGAATAAAAACCGGGTGAGGATGTTCGTGCTGCATGTCGTTGAGTACCTTAGTGACCTTTCGAGAGATAATCATTTGTGCACGGTAGTACTGTAGCTGTTCTTCTGGTAGTAACTTATTGCTGCGCTTGCGATCATATAATGTCTGCAGGGCATTTACTAAACGGTCGAAAACATCCTTGCGATCAATATACTTTGAGGGATCAATCGTGTCTTCTTGTGCATACTCAATTTTTTCTTTTTGTAAATTAAGCTTACCTTTGATCTTACGAAAAATGCTTTCTGACACCTCTTCATTAGCATACAGCTGCTTCAAGGTAAACTCTTCAACCTGAATAGCGGTAAGATGCAGGGACTGTTCAAAGACTTTTTTTCCATGGGCTTTAATGAGGTCATCCCGTTGACTATAGGCGTGGTCCAGCTTTGCTTTCATGTCTTTTTTCAGTTCAACATATTCGCTTTCCCGTACGAAGCCTCTCGTTTTATGCGTGTCGAAGCGTGATTCTGCCGTAAGTAAATAATATACTCCTAGATCTGCTTCGTACGCTTCAACGATTGGCTCGGGCTGATTAATTTTAAGTTTGCGCACAATAGAACCAATGAGTGGCGCCTTAACAAACAGTGTCGCTAAAATACAGCCTACCGTTAGCGCGAGTAGCAAATCGCGCACTGAATAGTCAAGTGTCCATCCCGGTACTGTTACCGTTTCAGGGATGAGCAACACGATAATAATAGCGAGGGCTCCACGCAAGCTACCCCAGGCCAATAGTAGTTGCCAGGAACGAGGAATCTTTTCCTCGATCTTTAAAGCGTTCAGCGGAAGAATAACAACAAAAATTGTTACCGCACGCACAAATGCAACAACAAGTATCGTCAATAAAATTGGCAGAATAAGCGAAAGAACATCGATTTTTGATGATGCAAATAATAGACCCGCCAGAAGGAAGACTAACGAGTTCGCCATAAACGCAATATGCTCGGTTACTTTCCCTAAATATTCATCCGTCTTTGGACTAAGCGTGTGCCGAGAATAATTACCAAGAAAAAGAGCAGCGATTGTTGTCGCGATAATTGATGAGATATGAATATCCAGGCCGAATAGCCCTTTTTCATTAATAATTTCGCTAACGATAAATACGATATGAGCAGAAATAAGAAGAAGAGTCACTGTAACAAATTCATTTGATTTCGTAAATCGAAGTGCGCGCGAAAAAAGAGTCGCCATCAATAAGCCGAATATAATACCAAAGATCACCATGCCGCCAAACATTAGCACGCCCTCAACAACTGTGCTCGATCCGTTAAACCCATGTTCAATAACAGCAAGAATGACAAGGAAGAGGGCGACCGCCGTACCATCATTAAATAGACTTTCACCCTCAAAAATCATTGTCAGTCGCTTAGGTGCGCCGAATTCTTTAAATAGCGCCAGCACCGCAACAGGGTCAGTCGAGGAGATGATTGCGCCAAAAAGCAGTGCAACGATAAATGGAATAGGGATACCAACGTATGGCAAGGCAAAGAACAGCAAAGCAGCAATCGCTACTGTTGATAACAATAGACCGACAACGGCAAGTAGCGAGATAGACCAAATATTATCAACCATTCGCCGAACATTCATGTTAAATGCGGATTCAAAAATCAGAATTGGCAAGAATATGAAAAAGAGTAATTCCGGTGTTAACGTTAACTCGCCTAAGAATCCGAAGATATCTTTTAAGACAGGTACGTGAACGATCGGAACAATCAACAAGCCTACTAAAACTAACAGTACTGTATACGGAACTTTTAGCCGTTTTGCGGCAAAATATACGCCCGATGACAGCGCGAGTAGTGAAAATAATGATAAGACAGATTCAATTTCTAACATAATGACCTAAATTATAGTACGCCCGTTGCGGACATATAACAAGTAGCCATCCGCTGTTTTCCATGTTTAAATAACCACACGCAGACGGTGTGGTTATTTAAACGAAATCGATAGACAATCAGCCTCGACGATGTCGGCGACGGAGCCCCGCAACCTTAAGACGTACAGCATGACGATCAACCAATTGATGAGCTTTTTCAAGATCGACTTGGTTTTTTGCACTATCGCGCATCGCAATCGCGCGCTCAAGCGCCGCCCGGCTTTCGGCTTCAACGATATCGTCACCGTGATCGGCTTCATCGACAAGCACGCGAATTTTCTTTTGTGAAATCTCAACGACACCACCAGAAATTGCAAAGTACTCAAGACGATCGTCTTTATCATCTTTCTGATGACGAACCGAAATAGCACCAGGTACCGCAAGCGTCACCAATGGTTCGTGACCAGGGAAGACGGCGATGTCACCAGCCGCAGTCGGCATCATGACTTCGTAGACTTCCTGATCGACCTTCACTCCTGCGAGTGTGATGAGCTGAAGATTCATGGACTAGTCCTTCTTCTCGCTCAGTGGGCCGGCTGCCATATAGAACCAGCTCTCAGGCTTGTCGTCGTACTTACCAGCAAGAATGTCAGCAGCATCACGAATCGTGTCTTCAAGCTTGATATACACACCAGGCGCACCGGTAAACTTCTCAGCAACGTGGAACGGCTGAGCCAAGAAACGCTGGATACGACGAGCGCGTCCAACAATTTGCTTCTGGTCATCAGACAGTTCTTCCATACCAAGGATAGCGATAATATCCTGAAGCTCTTTGTACTGCTGAAGAACGCGCTGGACTTCACGAGCCACACGGTAGTGTTCTTCGCCAACAACTTCAGGGTCAAGACTAGTTGAGCTACTGTCGAGCACGTCAACGGCAGGGTAGATACCAATCTCAGTCAACGCACGGTTCATAACGATCGTGGCATCAAGGTGAGCAAAGGTTGTCGCTGGCGCTGGGTCAGTAAGGTCATCGGCAGGAACATAAACAGCCTGAACTGAGGTGATTGAACCCTTCTTTGTACTGGTAATACGCTCTTGGAGCGCACCCATTTCCTGCTGAAGGTTTGGCTGATAACCAACCGCACTTGGCAAACGGCCAAGTAGGGCAGATACTTCCGCACCAGCCTGAGTGTAGCGGTAGATATTGTCGATAAAGAGCAATACATCCTTGCCTTCATCACGGAAGGCTTCAGCCATCGCAAGTCCGGATAGGGCAACGCGGAGACGAGCTCCAGGCGGCTCATTCATCTGTCCGAAGACAAGTGATGTTTTATCAAGTACGCCTGCTTCTTCCATCTCGTAGTAGAGGTCGTTACCTTCACGAGTACGCTCACCAACACCAGCAAATACCGAGTTACCTGAGTGGAATTTAGCGATGTTATTGATCAGCTCAGTAATAAGAACCGTCTTACCGACACCAGCTCCGGCGAAGAGACCGGCCTTACCGCCCTTAGCAAGCGGCGCAATAAGGTCAACGACCTTAATACCAGTTTCAAGAATTTCAGCCTTGTTTGACTGCTCGGATAGGGCAGGGGCTTCACGGTGAATCGAAGCGGTCTTGCCCTTAGGCGCAGCTTTACCGTCAATTGGCTCGCCAACAACGTTAAACATACGACCTTGAGTTTCACTACCCACTGGAACGTGGATCGGAGCGCCTGTTGCGCTCACTTCAGCACCACGCTTCAAGCCGTCGGTGCTTGAAAGTGCGATGGCACGAACAGTATGCTCGTCGAGATGCTGAGCAACCTCAAGCGTCACTGTGCGGTCATCAGCTTTGATCTTAAGTGCGTCGTAAATCGCCGGCAATGCACCGTCGAATTCAACATCAATCACCACGCCGACGACTTGGATGATTTTTCCTGTATTCTTACTCATTGTTTTCTCCTTCATAACTAATCCTTCAAAGCCTCTACGCCACCTGATATTTCCGCAAGTTCCTGAGTAATCGCACCTTGGCGGGCCTTATTCATTTCAAGCGTCAAATCATCAGCAAGGTCACTTGCATTGTCTGTTGCATTTTTCATAGCAACCATACGCATACTATATTCACTTGCGCGAGCATCGAGCAGCGCCTGGAAGATCTGCGCACCGATAAGTCGGTAAACGACTCCATCGAGTACAGTCTCAAGATCTGGCTCATATGCAGCTTCGCGCACTTCATCGCTCACATCGGTTGGCGTAAAGCCGGCCGGTAGAATGCGCTGCGTGCGAACTGTTTGCGTTAGGCTGCTGACGAATTCCGTATACACAATATCAACAGCGTCAATCTCACCTGAGATAAACAATTCTTTTGCCGTATCAAGAATCGCGTAAAGCTCGTGTCCAGCCGGATGATCCGGTAGATCTTCATAGACACCAATGACATTTGTATCTTTTAGTCGTGATACGAACTGGGTCGCCTTACGGCCAACAGCGATCGTCATATTCGTTACGCCAGCCGTATCGTCAGCTGCCATTTCTCTAATATATTGCTTTACAACATTACTGTTGTACGCACCGGCAAGTCCTTTGTCAGATGCAACCACAATCAAGAGACGAGTCTTTACCGCACGAGTCGTAAAGAGCGGATGCTGCTTTGTTACGCCCTGACTTGCAAGGTACGTAAGCAGTTCGCTAGCTGCGAGTGCGTACGGCGCAGAAGCCTTTGTCGACTCCTGTGCGCGACGCATCTTGCTTGCCGCAACCATTTGCATCGCCTTTGTAATCTGCTTGGTATTTTTTACCGAGCGGATACGCGACTTCAATGCTTGGGTTGATGCCATAGACTATTAGCCCTCAAATCCCTTTGCAACAGATAGTGCAACTTTTTCAATCAATGCATCTTGGTCCTCGGTTGGTTTGCCGCCCTTATTGAGTTCACGCATGTCGTCTTTATGATCAGCCCATAGGCGTGTCATAAGCGCCGTCTGTGCGTCCTTAATCTTATCAACCGTAACAGTATCAAACATACCACGAGTCACCGCTGCAATAGAAACATACTGCTCCCAGATGCTCATTGGCTGGTACTGAGGTTGCTTCAAGAGCTCAGTCAGACGCTGACCGCGGTCGATTTGCGACTTAGTCGCTTCGTCAAGATCACTACCGAACTGCGCAAAGCTCGCAAGCTCGCGGAACTGGCTAAGGCCAAGCTTCAAGTGACTACCGACAGACTTAACTGCCTTTGTCTGAGCCGCACCACCAACACGAGAAACAGATAGACCAGCAGAGATCGCCGGACGAACACCCTGGTAGAACAAATCCGTTTCAAGGAAGATCTGACCGTCTGTAATCGAAATAACGTTGGTTGGGATGTAGGCTGAGATATCACCCGCCTGAGTTTCAATAATCGGAAGGGCGGTCAATGAACCAGCACCAAGGTCGTCACTCAATTTCGCCGATCGCTCGAGAAGACGTGAGTGAAGATAGAAGACGTCACCTGGATAGGCTTCGCGTCCCGGTGGACGACGAAGAAGGAGGGACATCTGACGGTAGGCAACAGCGTGCTTTGTCAGGTCATCATAAATCATCAACGCGTGCTGAGAGTTGTCACGGAAATACTCACCCATAGCCGTAGCTGCGTACGGAGCAAGGTAGAGAAGTGATGCCGGATCGGCTGGGCTTGTTGCCACAACGATCGTTTGATCCATAACTCCTTCTTCCTTAAGGCGTTCAACAAGTCGAGCAACCTTTGAAAGCTTCTGGCCAATCGCAACGTAGACGTTAACAACACCAGACTTTTGCTTTGCCTGGTTGATCATCGTATCAATCGCAAGTGATGTCTTACCAGTTTGGCGATCACCAATAATCAACTCACGCTGACCACGACCGATAGGGAACATAGCGTCAATTGACACAATACCCGTCATCAGTGGTTCATGAACCGACTTACGACCCATTACGCCGATAGCTTCGCGCTCAACAAGGCCAGTTTGCTTTGTTTTAATTGGTGCGCCACCGTCAAGGGGACGACCAAGTGGATCTACTACGCGACCAAGTAGTTCCGGACCGACTGGAACACTAAGGACTTCACCCTTAAGCGTTACTTTAGCGCCAGCACGAACAAGGGCGTCAGTACCAAGTAGTACTGCACCGATCTCGTCTTCCATTAGGTTAAGGGCAAATGCCTCAACAACGCCATTATCTGTTTCAATTTGCAAAACCTCGCTATAGCCAGCGTCACGGAGACCGTGAATCCACGCCACACCGTCACCAACACGGACGACAATACCGACTTTTTCAAGCCCTTCGGTCGTCTCTAACTTGGCGATGGCGTCGCGGAGGTTTTTCGAAAGTTCTGTTACCGATACTTCGCTCATGTTATTCCTTATCAATTCTTATACTTTACTAGCTTTTAATGTTGCGATTTTACGTTGTAGCGTGCGATCAAGCTCTTCGCCTGGAAGGCTGACTTTAATACCGCCAAGCACTTCAGGTTCAATCCGAGTTCGTAGCTGAACAGATGCGTTAGCATACTGTGTTGTTACGAAACTCTTTACTTGCTTAAGTGTCTCAGCTGTCAACTCGCGGGCAGTAACGACATCAGCAATGGCGATACCGCGAAGAAGCAGGGCGTCCTCGATGTCGCGAACGATCAGCTCAAGCTCATTCGTACGCCGCTTTTCAACAAGGTAGGCAGCAAGCTCCTGAATAACAGT
The DNA here is from genome assembly GCA_049295575.1 of Saccharimonadales bacterium (SeqCode). Lineage (GTDB taxonomy): Bacteria > Patescibacteriota > Saccharimonadia > Saccharimonadales > Saccharimonadaceae > UBA6022. The sequence goes on along the minus strand of JBAQQX010000002.1, from coordinate 265,569 downwards.
CACTTTATTACCGCTCATTAATTGATCAGCGCAGTAACTCGCAAGCTTACGACGACTCAGACGCACCGCCATATTAGCGAGCGTCCTTGACGGCAGCCTGGATTACTTTACTATCGACAGATGCCGATACGGCACTACCGAGAACTTTTTCGGTAGCAAGAGCAACCAACTCAAGCGTCTCGTTGTGAAGTGTCTTTTGCGCCGCAATCACATCCTTCTCGATCTGCTCTTTTGCACTCGCAGCAATAGCTTCAGCTTTCTGCTTAGCTTTAGCTTCAGCCGCTTCTATAGCAGCTACAGCCTCTTCCTTTGCAGTCTGCACGATATCTTTTGCCTGAGTTCGCGCTTCTTTAAGGAGTTTCTCGACGTCCTTTTCAGCACGCGCAGCCTTCTTTTCAGCCTCATGCGCAGCTTTTGTACCAGCTTCGATCTGATCCTGCCGCTCATCTATAATCCGAACGAATACCGGGTAGACAAACTTCCCAAGTATTACAACCAGAATCAAGAAAGCAACAATCTGCAGAACAAGCAGCTTCCAGTCGATACCGAGTGACGTCATAATGTCAGTCTTCGCTGGCTCAGCTGCCGCGGTGGCAAGTGCTTTAAATGATGTTAGATAATCCATGTAGGTTGATTACCCTTAGGCTTTAGCGATAAATGCAACGATAATACCGATGATCGCAAGGGCGTCAGCAAAAACGATAGCAGTAATCATAAGAGTACGAATATCAGCAAGTTTTTCTGGGTTACGGCCGAGTGCGTTAAGTGCCGCAGCACCAATCAAACCGATACCAAGTGCTGCACCAAGTGCTGGCAATGCGTATGTAAGGCCGAATGCTAGTTGTTCCATTATGTGTTATCTCCTTTTAATTATTACCTAAATTATACTGACTTAACTCAGATCATTCCAGTTGAGCAGCCGTTTTGGTCGTGTCAACAGATGAATGATCGTGAGTTTTCTTGTGCGGCTCATCATGGCCATGGGTCTGGATAGCGAGGGAGGTAAAGATAAGGGTCAGGACGAAGAAGACGTATGCTTGGATAAAGCCGATAAAGAGCTCGAAGCCCATAAATACAGGTAAGGCGACACTTGCGAAGTAACTCGTCAGAACGCCAATGACCATAAGAAGCACTTCACCTGCAAATGCGTTACCAAACAAACGGAAGCTAAGAGCGACAAGGCGCGAGAACTCACCAATAAACTCAAGGATGCCTTCGAACGCACCGATTGGATCCTTAATAGGATTGCGGAGGTAGCGACCAATATTGCCAAATGCACCATGCTTCTTTATGGCATACACTTGTGAGGCAACGACGGTAATAATTGCGAGAGCAAACGTAAAGTTAAGATCAGCCGGTAGGCCACGGAAAAGCGGGATGCCATTCCATTCAATCGCACCAACACCAGGCAAAACGCTTACCCAGTACGTTACGAGAACGACGAAGAACATCGTCATTGCAAGAGGGAAGATCTTACGAGCGGTCTTTTTATCACCGATAATTTCTTCGGCCTGCTTCAAAAAGCCTTCAAATGTCCACTGCATCAAGCCAACAAAACGATTATATTTTCCGCGCTTAAGTTTACCTGCAGCGTAAAAAAGGAGCGCAAGCGCAACAAGTGAGCCAATAACACCAAGGATCATACTGTTAGTGATAGGGAATGAACCAATATGGAAAACAGCCTCGGGAGCAAGGCTAATATGAAGATCAAGTGCTGCAAAAGTATTGGTCATGTTTTATTTATTCACTTTCTTTAATTGACGCACGACAAGTAGTCCTGCAATTGTTGCCCCTAGAGCGATACCAGCAATCATCAGCCACGGTTTCGTACCGAAGGCTTTGTCGCCGTAGGCGCCGGCAACCGTTAGACCGATAGTCGGAATAAACATTCGCCATGTCGTATCGGCAATAGTACCCAGCAATAAAACAACCGTCGATTTTGTCGGCGGTACTGGCTGTTCACCACGGTTATTTTGTGATGTGCTCATGTACTTATATACTGTAACAGTGAACCAAGGATTTGTAAACGATGCCTCGTAAAAATAGCACGCCAAAACACGTGCCGTTTCGGTTTGCCAGCAACTGCCAAACCAAGCGCCGTTTCCCAACCGAACGAGAGGCTCAATCCGCCGCCGACCATCAGATGCTCACGCGGGATCCACTTGAATTAACTGTCTATAAATGCGAACTTTGTGGCGGCTGGCATCTTACTCGCCGTCAGCGTTAGAAACTTGTAAGGGGCAATACATTCGTATAGCGATTTGCCTTTGGCACTGAACTATTTGTTGTCGTACCATCACCAAGTTGGCCATCGGAATTGCTACCAACTGTATAAATTTTACTATTCGTCGTTAAGATAATCGTCGTACCAAATCCAGACTTAACCTGCTTGGCACTTGTCGTGACACCATCAAATATCTGCATTGCGACAGGCGTAATACGGCCAGTCGTGGTGCCGTCACCAAGTTGGCCATAGCTATTGCTGCCAGCTCCGTATACCTTGCCATTATCACCGATGACGTAGGTATTACTTGAAGGCGATCCAAGTCCACCATATGAGGTTACATAGACATCAACTGCCTTGACCCCTGCGGGAAGTATAAACTTCGCTGGCATAGGCTGCGCAACGGACGATTGGCCGATACCGAGCTGTCCCTGGTCGTTCATACCAGCACACCACACTTCGCCAAGATCAGTACGCGCACAGGCGAACCACTGGTCGGTCGACACCTGGACAATCTTTCCGGCCGCTGACGGAATCGAATAGGGGAGCAATGTCGCACTATCAGGTAGTGACCATTTTTGTGCAGCCGTGGCATTACAGGCAAAAAGCTGCACGGTGACGCCGTTTCCACCAGCATTCTCAAGGCACTTAGCCGATTGCCAGTTATAGATATAATTACTGACATCCAGTCCAAACTTCTGTGCCCCAGATCCATTGCAGGTATAGAGCCGTATCGATACGCCATCACCATTGGCATTGTCCAGACACTTATTGGCATGGTTAACGTTCTGGATACTGTAGTCCGCGTTCCACGCCCACTGCTGAGCTGCGGATCCGTTACACGTATAAAGCTGGATACTCACCCCATCAAAACCATTATTATCAAGACACTTACCGCTATTAGTATTAATAATCTGCATACGATTATTACCTATCTGACCATAGAAATTAGCTCCCGCACTTTTCATCACACCCGAATCATCGACAATATATGCCGTCTCGCCGTCATAGGCCACCTCAACCGCCTTAGGCTGTCCCGAATCACCATAGGTACCCATCTTGACGGGCACCGAGCTGTCTACCTTCGTACCGTTACCGAGCTGGCCGCGGTCGTTAGTGCCCCAGCCATATACACGTCCACCCTCCATGCGTAGGTAAATCGTCGAGCGATCAAGTGACATATTCGTGGTCGGAATAGTATTTGGGTCTGCAGGATTTGGCGTAGGTAATGCGACCACTCCTGGAGAGGTGCGGTTAGTACAGCCCGCAATAGTATAGTTAGTACCGAGCACGCCACCACCACAGAATCCAGCAGCGTAGACGTAGTTATCTGTAGTAATTACGAATGTAGAGTGGCCAAGTACACCAACGAACTTCGCTTGCTTTCCTGCAGGTAAATTAAACCGCACAGGAGTAGAACGGCTTATCGTCGTGCCGTCACCGAGTTGCCCGTAGATGTTCTCTCCCGCTCCGTATACTTCACCTGTATTAGTAATAACAAAAAGATTCTTCCCAACAGAAAGGAAATTAGTGTAAGCACTCATGGGACGCTGACCCGACGGAAGCATGAAGCTAGTTGGCGTCAGTGTCGCGGTTGTCGTGCCGTTGCCGAGTTGTCCGAAATAGTTATTGCCCGTCGCCTTGAGCGTGCCGTCGGCAGCGAGAGTCGCAAAAAAAGCACCACCGCCAGCTTGGGCGCTATAGCCGAACGTGACACTATTGAAGTTAATATCAGTGCCGATACGGCCAACGCTCGTATTACTGTAAATGCGCCACGGAGTGCTGCTTGATGTACGAAGCAGAGAGACAGTACTTGTTGCAGAGACTGCCTGGGAATTTGCATACTGAGTTGGAGCCTCTACCACATAAGATGTCTGCACGCCGTTTCGATCCAATACGTAACAATTGGCGCCACTCGTACAGGGGTCGCCGCCGGCGCAGCCTGTGTTAGGGCGGAGTGGCTTGCCGCTGGCGCCAGCTCCCCAGGTAGGAATATAGTTATTTGCTTTTAGGCAGGCTTCGGCCATTGCTATCCCGGACTCAGCCGCCTCGCTTGCAAGCTGGTTATAGTACTGCTCGTTCAGCGACGTTCGAATAGAACTTACTGCCGTTACTGATGTCAGAAGCACCGTTAAAAGAATGACGGATGCGATAAGTACAGTTGGAAGTGCAAAGCCAGTATTAGTCTTGAGGCGCATATGGTTAAATTATAAGGTCATTCGTCCAAATAGTACAATCAAAATATTTAGTGTATAATGTATAGTAATTAACAAGGGGATTATATGAGCGACACAACAACACCGGATATCACTATCTACAGCACAAGCTGGTGTGCATTCTGCCACACTGAAATGCAATGGCTCGATAAGCTCGGCATTCCTTACGTCGCTAAAGACGTTGAAACCGATAAAGAGGCCTACGCTGAGCTGATGGCAAAAAATGGCGGTAACTACCAAGGCGTACCCGTCACAGACATCAAGGGTGAAATCATTCTTGGCTTCGACCGTCCAAAGCTCACCGCGGCCATTAAGGCAAATAATCTTGAGCCTGCCGTCTAGCAGTCAGCTCCTTACATATAAAAATACCACTACACTCGTAGTGGTATTTTTATAGCTTACAGAAATTAGGCTTTGCCGACCTGAATATATTCACCACCCACCGCGTCGCGGAAGTAGCCATCGTGACTAACGTACAAGATTGCACCTGAGTATTTACCCAGAGCAGTCTCAAGCTCTTCGATACTTGGCAAATCAAGGTGGTTAGTTGGCTCATCGAGAATGAGCAGCTGTGGATCATTAGCAAGCATCGAGATGAGCTGAAATCGAGCCTTTTGGCCACCTGACAAACGTTTGATCGGCGTCTTGCCGTCTCCTTCGTTGAAGAGGTAATCGCTCAGCAGACCGCGTACTTTTGTCGTCGAAATCGATAGTTCGCGATCAAGATACATTCGCTCAATCGCATCCTCAAGACTAAGCTCGAAGTAGGTTGGCTTTACTTCTTGCTCGTAGACACCGATACGAATTTGCTTATCAAGCGTAATCTCACCATCAAATGTCTTGATATCCTTATCGATACCAGGAACAGCGCCAGCCAGTAGAGCCTTAATCAAGGTCGTCTTACCGGCACCGTTACGGCCACGAATTTCGAGTGCTTCACCTTCACGAAGATCGATATTTACACCGTCAAACAGCGCGCTATCACCGTAGCCAAGGCTCAGCGTCTTCGCGCTTACGAGTACGTGCTTTGAACGACTCTCGTCATTCTTGAGACTCATGCGGATATTCTTTGATTTGAACTTGTCGTACTGCGCGGCAACCTTATAGTTAAGATTTGCGGCAGATTCCTTATCGATCCAAAACGTAGGTTTTTCTTTCGCCTGAAGCTCAGCTAGTTCTTTACGGCTCACTTCCTCAAGACGCTTAAACTTCTGGATTGTGCCTGGGTTGCGTGACTTTTCTTTTAGACGTTGATAGTCAAGTACTTTCACTTTAAGGTTTGCGATGCGCTTTTCGATCATCTCAAAGTCATTCATCTGTGTACCGGTGCTGACGGCGTTCTGTTTCAAGTAAGCATCGTAGTTACCTTTATAGCTCACGCTCTCACCATCTTTGAGTTCAATGATTCGATCGACCTCGTTAAGAACGTCGCGGTCGTGAGTAATAACAAGCATTGCTTCGCGGGCAGTTTTCATCCACTCAACATATTGCGCCTTCGCAACATAGTCCATGTGGTTAGTTGGCTCATCGACAAGTGCGAGATGAGCATCAGAGTGCATAACCTTTACAACCTCAACTAGTCGTTTTTGGCCACCTGAGAGAGTAGTGAATTGACGGTGTGCGATACCAGAGAGCTGGAAGTTATCAAGTTCGCGTTCGATCTGTTCTTCGATCTGGTAGAAGCCTTTGTCATCAAAGCGCATCAGCGCCTGAGTGTATTCTTCGATCAGCTTCATGTCATCACCCATAGTTTCAGGGTAGGTTTCAATAATATGACTTAGCTCGGCATACTCCGGAAGACCGGAAAGAACATACTGCAGCACGGTCGTATCGTCAAGGTCATGGTGTTCCTGCTGGGTCGCGACTACGACGGTGCCACGCTTGAAAATAATTTCACCCGTAAAGTCCTTATCCATGCCGGTCACGATACCAAACAGCGTTGATTTACCAACACCATTGCGTCCGATCACACCAATTTTTTCGCCGTCATCGATACTAAATTTGATCCCACTCATGAGGACCTTCGGGCCAAAGCTCTTTTCAGTAACGGTAATATCAGCGATCATCTGTACCAGTGTAGCAGAACAGAGGTAGAATTAACAGATGCTATACTAAGACGCATACTATGAAACATCCCGTCATCTCTACGAACCTCACACCAACCATGCGCCAACTGCCTATCTTCGGGAGTAATGTCCATATCTGGACCTATGGAAAAAAGTCTCTTCCGACTATCGTCGTCATTCACGGCTACCGGGGCACCCATCATGGTCTCGAGCGTATTATTGAACACCTGCCAGGCTACCAGTTTATCGTGCCTGATCTTCCTGGCTTTGGTGAATCATCGCCAATGACCGAACGTCCGCATACGATTGATGGCTACGCCGATGCGATTGCTAAGATGATTACACAGCTCAAGCTTGAGCCAACTATCCTCCTCGGCCATTCGATGGGCAGTATCATCGCCGGACGACTCACCGCTACGCAACCTCAGCTTATTTCAAAACTTATCTTAATAAATCCAATCGCAAAGAATCCCATGTCAGGACTGAGCGGACTCATTATCAGCCCCAGCATCCTGTATCACTGGATCGGCGGTGTCGTTCTTCCTGAAAAAGCCGGTCGACGCATCTTCGATGGTCATCTACCGCTTCTACTCGGTAGTGTCGTCATGACAAAAACAAAAGATCCTAGCGAACGTCAATTAATCCATGCCACGCATAAAGAGTACATGACTCACTACAGCGATACACGCACGCTACGCGAAGCCTACAAAGCCTCGATCAGTCGGACAGTCGTCGACGATGCGGCGAACATTCCCCATGATACGCTATTGATCGCTGGGTCAGAGGACAGCATCGCCCCAATCAAAAGCCAATACCACCTAAAGGCTACGCTGCCTCGCGCAACACTCCACGAGATAGGGAATGTCGGACATCTCGTCCACTATGAAACAGCATCAGAAGCCGCTCGTACGATCAATGACTTCCTCACCTAGGTAAGAATGTTTTGGTAAATTTCTTCGAACTGGTCGAGCGTATGTTCGATATCATGCGTGGCTGCAATTGCCAGGCTTTCGGCAACCATTTCCTTACGCTTCGGCTCATCGGACAATACAAGTTTTAGTCGTTCAGCGATTTGTTCGTCGTCATCCTGAGTACACAAGTACCCATTACGGCCATCCTGGCAAAGTTCCCGGAGTGCGCCAGCATCGACAGCGACAATCGGCTGGCCACTTGCCATAGCTTCAAGTGTCGCAATACTCTGCAGCTCAGCTGGAGACGGCATGCAGTACACCGAACCGACGCGGTGCAAGGCAGTGATTTCCTCGTCCGTCACGCGGCCTGTGAAACTGACATGTGAAATAATCGACAATTCACGCGCCAAATAATGCAATCGATCGGCGTCAGTGCCGTCACCTACGATCAGCAGGTGAGCGTTGGTCTCTTTGTGAATTCGTGCAAATGCCTTAACAAGAACAGATAGGTGCTTCTCAGCATCAAGCCGGCCAATATAACTAATGATCGGTCGGTCCATCGGGAGATGGAATTTCTTATAGATCGCTGGGTCGACTGGTCCTGGCTGAAAACGACTCAGGTCGATACCATTAGATACGGCAATCATTGGATTTGGCATATCGATATTAAACATATCGATCGCCGACTGTGTCGGCATCGTGACGCAGTCTGATTTTGAATGGAAGCGACGACCATATTCGCGAAGCATGAAGTTAATCGGACGCGCTACTGGGGCGAGCAGCTTGAGGTTATCCATGAGGTTCTCTGGCATGGCATGATTTGTGCTGACAATTGGAATACCGTTCTTGTTGCCGTACTTCATTGCAGCCTGGCCGATCCACATAAGCATCTGAATGTGAATCACGTCTGGCTCGAAGTCATCCATGATCTTTTTCATTTCACGCTGCGGTGTTAGTGAGATGCGGAAATTTTGGTAGAACGGAAAGGGAACTGAAACAGTTCGAGCGATAATATATTTTCCATCAACCTGCTTAGAGCGCTTACCAGTTTGACTAGGTGCGATTACGAGTACTTCATGGCCACGTTCAGCCAGTCCTTGTGCGAGCGTACGACTAAATGTCGCAACACCGTTAATTGTCGGCCAGTGTAAGTCCGACGCAATCAGAATTTTCATATACAAACCATTATACCACGGCCGTCTATGCTACAATAACAGATATGAAGTTGCTTTTTGATGCTCGCTATATTCGTACAGATTTTCATGACGGCATCAGCAGATTCGGCGCCGAACTCGCCGAAGCAACAATTGAACTCCATCCCGATACAACATTTATTATTTGCCACGAGGATCAGCTGAAGTTTCTTCCGGCGGGCGCACCCTCAATCATGTTCCACTCGCCAACCTCATGGCGCGAACCGTTCAGCGCGCTCTATCTCAACAAATATCGCCCAGATATCGTCTTCTCGCCAATGCAAACCATCGGCAGCTTTGGCCGACGATTCAAACTCATCCTGACCCTACATGATATGATCTACTATCGTCATCGTACACCGCCGCGTAATTTGCCGTTGATCGTTCGAATAGGATGGCGACTCTACCACCTGAGCTATTGGCCGCAGCGGTTGACACTCAATAACGCCGATACCGTCGCTACCGTCAGTCAGACAAGCAAGCACGACATTGAAGCAGCTCGACTCACCAAGCGTCCGATTGTCGTTCTTCCTAATGCACCGCAAAAATTAGCTGAACTAATTGCACCAAAAAAGCCGACCGACGATGCCCCAACAGAACTCATCTACATGGGCTCATTTATGCCCTATAAAAACGTCGAAACCCTTATTGAAGGTGTGGCGTTTTTGCCAAATAATTACACGCTTCATCTTCTTAGCCGCATCACACCCGAACGCCAAGCGGAGCTTGAAAGCCACCGATCAAAAGATACAAATGTCATCTTCCATAACGGTGTCAGCGACGCGGACTACGCCAGCCTCCTTGCCGAGCACGCGCTCCTGGTCACCGCCAGTTTCGATGAAGGCTACGGTATTCCAGTCGCCGAGGCACTTGCCCTTGGCGTACCTGCTGTCATTAGCGATATACCAATTTTCCACGAAGTAGCAGGAGAGGGCGCGCACTACTTTAATCCTCATGATCCGCAAGCATTTGCAAAGCATGTCGCCGCCGCCTCATCACCAGCTACGTACAAGCACCTAAGTAGTAGCGGGAAAAAGCACATCCTGCAGTTCACATGGACATCATCCGCTCGTATCCTTATCGAACTCTGCCGGTCATTGACAAGATAGGCGTTTCTACGTGCTCATAAGGTATAATTAAGAGAACTATGGCAAAAAAACCAATCAAAAAACCAAGTGTCATCACGAATCGTCGTGCTTCATTTGACTACGCACTCGATGACGAACTTGTGGTTGGTATTGCGCTTACTGGCCCAGAAACACGTTCGGCACGTGATGGCCACGTTCAATTAAAAGGCTCCTTTGTATCCATAAAGGGCGATGAGCTATGGCTTAATAATGCCAGCTTCAGCCTCAAGCTCAACGAACGAGGCAAGGTTGGCGCACGCTCGATTGACACTCGCGCTCGAAAATTACTCGCACACCGCAAGCAAATCGATGATCTCTATACGCGCAAGCAGACAGGCATGAGTATCGTTCCACTTCGCCTCAAAACCGCAGGTCGCCACATTAAGCTCGTTATCGCTCTCGGTAAAGGTAAAAAGACCTACGACAAACGTGAAACAATCAAACGCCGTGACCAGGACCGCGACACTAATCGCGCACTAAAAAACTACTAGAAAAGAAAAGCCCGCCCCCAAACTACAGGGGCGGGTATGTTCTAACCGACAAGCGCGTCGCTACGAAGCGTACGCATAACGGCCAAGTGTCGGCGCATGAGGCGGGACATATGCTGCATGGGCGTAATATTCGATTGTTCCTTTGGCAAAGTTAATCTTTACCCGCCAGCCCTTGCGCTGGATAATACACTCGTCAACGCCGTATGTCTTGGTCCGCCCGCGCTGACGAACTACAAATAGCTGCACGTCGACACCCTTCGGCAATGTAAGAGGGCTAAAGTGCGCTGCCTCAGTCATTGCTGTGTCGGCATACGCCACGAGCGCCAGCTCTTCTTTTAGCACGATCGGTGACCGTGCCGCCTGCCTGACGAATTCTCGTAAAACCGTCGTGTCCTTGTCAGACTCCTTAATAAAGAAAATCTTCTGGACCTTATCGGCACTGCTCACTGCATCTCCTTCGTCGATTGAACAATGAATAATATAATATCTTTACCAAATACTGTCAACTAGCGCACATGCTACAATAGAGGTATGAAACTCTACTCTTGGAACGTCAATGGTATCCGCGCCGTCATCAATAAAGGCGCGTTTGCCACCTTCATCGAAAAAGAACAGCCAGACATCTTCTGTCTTCAGGAGACTAAGGCAAAACAAGGACAAGTCGAGATTGATCTACCCGACTACCATGAGTATTGGAATAGCGCCGACAAGGCCGGATATAGCGGCACGGCCATTTTCAGCAAGACAAAGCCCCATTCTGTCATCAACGGGTTTACCGATGCTATTGCTGAAAAGTACGGCCTTGCCGACGATAGTTACGGCGACCCTACTAAAGAGGGGAGAGTAATCTCAGCTGAGTTCGACAACTTCTGGGTTGTTACTGTCTATACGCCAAACTCAAAAGGTGACCTGAGCCGTCTTGAACTACGCCACAAACAATGGGATCCAGCCTTTTTGGAGCATGTTCAGGAACTGGAGAAAACAAAGCCCGTTCTTTTCTGCGGAGACCTCAACGTCGCCCACAATGAAATAGACCTTGCAAATCCCAAGCCAAACATTGGCAAGCACGGCTTTACAAATGAAGAGCGTGCTGGCTTCGATGCCCTTGAAGCCGCCGGATTTATTGATACGTTCCGAACGAAATACCCCGAGCAAGAAGCAGCCTACACGTGGTGGACCCACTGGGCAAACTCACGCGCTCGAAATGTCGGCTGGCGCATTGACTACTGGCTTGCAAGTAGCACTATTAAGGGCCATATTATCGACGCCAAAATTCATCCAGATATCCTCGGCTCCGATCATTGTCCTGTCAGTATCGAGATTGACTTATAGACTTATTGATGCTATAATAGTGTAGATTGCTCATTACAACAGAATGGAGATGGTCACCTTGACCACCGCACACGAAACGAAGCGTCATGAAAATGCCAACGGCTCGTCAGTCGACGTCCCGGCCGATATTACGATCGGCGACAACGTCACGATCGGCGACAACGTCGTCTTCGGAAGTAAGGTTGTTATCGAAGATGGCTGCCTGCTCGAAGATGACATTGTGATCGGTGATCAGGTCAAGATTAGCCACGACACCGAGCTTGCCAGCGAGGTTCAGATCGGTGACAACTCCACAATCGGAGATACCGTCAGAATCGCGCACGGAACCACTATCGGTAGCAATACCGAGATTCGTGGCAACAACGACATCAAGCTGTCGGTCCGGATCGGCAAGAACACGATCATCGGCAGAGGAACGACGATTGCATCATATTCAAAGATCTCCGATCGAGTGGAGATCGGGAATGATGTAAAAATAGGTGAGTACGTACAGATTGACGATCTCGTCGAAGTAAGGCGTACGACAATCATTCCGAACTACTGGAAGATTCCCGGCCACTACGTCGTCAACCCCCATCCGAGCCGTCCCGACACCGAACCGCCTATTCTGATTAAAATGTAGTACATCGTCACCCTGCGTCAATAACGGAGATACCCCGTTAACGCGGGGTATTTCTTTGCCAAAATATAAGCAACCAGTATATACTCAAAAAACTATGAAACGTAAGTTTGCAGTATTCGATATTGACGGGACACTATTTCGAAGCGGCCTCTACCGCGAAGTTTTTTATGAACTATATAAAATGGGCGTCGTACCTTCGAATCTAGCCGATGAAATAACTGCCAAGCATAGCGAATGGCGACACCGCGCCCACGACAATGCCTTTGAAGAGTTTGAAAAAGTCATGACTGATAGCATCGACTCCTACTTGCCGAAGTTGCGTATCGCCGATTACGACACTGCTGTCCAGCGCGTGCTCGAAAAGAAAGCCGAGAACGTCTACGTCTACACCCGAAATCTCATCAAGAGACTCAAAGCCGAAGGGTACTTCATCATGGCGATAAGCGGCTCACAACAAGAATTAGTCGAGCCGTTCGCAAAACAATATGGCTTTGATACATGGGTAGGGCAGCAATGGGAGCGCGGCGAAGAATTCTTCACTGGCACTATCGTTAAAACTCATACGGGTAAAGAAAAGATCGTCAAACATCTCATGACGGAACACGATCTGACACTCAAGGATAGCTATGGAGTTGGAGACACAAACGGCGATAGTGGTATGCTAGGCCTAGTAGAGAATCCTATCGCTTTTAATCCAACGTACGAACTACTTGAAAAAGCTCTCGAACACGACTGGAAAATTGTCATAGAACGAAAAAACACTAGCTACGAATTAGTAAAGGACGCTCACAGTGGACACCGCATACTGGAAAAAGCAAACCAACAATAAACCACTCTTCCCAGATATTGAGTGGAGCAAGCCAGAACAGCGCTCGCAAGCCGGACGCCTTGGTATTATTGGTGGCAATAAGCTTGGCTTCGCCGGCGTCGCCGAAGCCTATACGGTAGCGCTTAAATCAGGAGTAGGGGAGGTCCGCGTACTTCTACCTGATGTTCTTAAAAAAACTATCCCAACGACAATCACCGATACGCTTTATGGTGCCACCAACCCGTCTGGCAGTCTTGCAAAGGATGCTCGTCCTGAGCTTGAGGCACTGGCTCAGTGGTCGACCGGAGTACTCATGATCGGCGATGCGGGTCGCAACAGCGAAACGGCCATTGCCTATGAAAATTTCCTTAAAGACTATAACGGTCCACTGACGATCACCCGCGACGCGGTCGACTTGATTAAAAACAGTTCCCAGACGATTGTCGATCGGCCAGACACACTCCTCGTCGTGTCATTCGCACAGCTTCAAAAACTATTTCAAAATGTCTACTATCCTAAAATTCTCACATTCAGTATGCAATTAACGAACCTTGTCGATGCACTGCATAAATTTACTATTACGTATCCGATCGCCATCCAGGTGCTCCACAAAGATACGATCATTATTGCGAGCGCAGGCCAGGTTGTCACGAGCGAGTGGGATAACCCAATGGCAATCTGGAGAGGGAACACCGCAGCAAGAGCTGCAAGTTATTGGCTCTGGCACCCCGCAAAACCCCTTGAAGCGGTATCAGCCAGCCTCGTAGCCCCAGCCACACCAGCGTAAGTGTTTACCTTGATCTATATTTATTGTATAATAATACAACTATGTCAACGCAGCCGTTTGAACATCAGAACTATCTTGCACTTCCCAAGTCAATTGGGCAGGTAGATTCAGATATACTCTTAGCTCATGCCCGTACAAACGAGCGCGAAGAAGAGATGGCCGTCACGACGCACACAAAAGCCGAGCTTGCACAAGTAGCTGGCTCTAACTTTATCGAGGCAGCACTGACGATTGATGACCCGTCGCATGACCATGACGATTACCGCCTCGGGCTTCTCGATGACGGCCAGGCGGCGCTTGCGCGTGTAATTGCCTACGAAGAAGAGTTAATGGAGACAGGGCAAAAAAGCCCAGATGATCACGTCGAACTACTCAGAGCGATGCTGGGCGCTGCGTTTATGAATGTTTACGCGGATATGATCTGCGGCGAAGTAACGAGTGATACAAAATCTGAAATCATCGGCTTCTTGAACAAGCATATAAATCTGACAAGTCGCCTGCGAAGCGAACTGGGTAAGCGTCATGGTGTCCTACGCTCAAACTTGAGCGGACTACTTAATGAAATGCGCGTCCTTCTCGATACATGGGAGCGCTACCAGCGCATCGGCGATAAGCTAGCCACTCCAGCATCAAATAGGGCGGATAACGGCACCTATCTCAAGAGTGAAACACATGACATCGCCTACTTCACTCAACGATCCGATACAACGTTTGAGTTGTCACACAACGAGGAAGTAAAGACAAAATCGTCATTTCTAAAGAATAATCTCGGTTATCTCATTCGCTACGATAACCAGATTGCCGTCGTCGACAAAGACGGGTCGCTCACTCGCTATTAAATAAAAAAGTCCCACCGAAACGATGGGGCTTTTTTGGTACCGCGAGCCGGACTTGAACCGGCACGAGCTAATGCTCACCAGATTTTGAGTCTAGCGTGTCTACCGATTCCACCACCGCGGCAGATGGTCTTAGCAGATGCTACCAATGTATTGTACAATAGATCGTAATAGGAATCTATATATGAGACCAGATGATAACGACGATACAAGGCGAGTGGGCACGCCGCTGATACCGCAGCGATCGTTTTTACATACCCAAAACGAACGAGCAGGGACTGATCGTAATACCGCCGGCCAGCAAGCGGCCGCTCAGATCGTTCGCGATCAAATCGACTCTATCTATAACAACGATGCTCCGGCGCAGACAGCTCCTGTCGCTCAACCTACAGAATCAACAGTTCAACAACAGACTCTTGCTGTCAAAAGCCCTTATGAACGCACCCACACGCCCACACCCCAGCCACAGGCAGAACAGTGGAAGCAGTACCACAGCGCATGGCAAGACTACTACCAGAAGTATTATGAGCGCTACTACGTCGGCCAGATCCATCAAGCCCAGCAGGCACTCACCGCCCAGCAGCAGTCGCAACCGGCCGTGCAACAGAGTGAGCCGTCTCAGTTCGAGGCACCTGATGAGCTGTCTAAGCAACAGGCACTCAACGACCTACGAAGTAAACTACGAAAACAAGTTACCGAATCAGCCAGCAAAATCAGAAAAAGTCGCCACTTTATTCCTATCTCAGCCGCTGCTGGCGTCGCACTAGTGTTTGTATTCCTGCAGTACAATCAAATTCTATTTGCCAATGTCCAGGCCTATATCGTACCAGGCAATATTGAGCCTCAAAACATCATCGTTGATCCGACCGTTCAAACGAACGTCGGCGCTGAGCCACTGCTGATTATTCCGAAGATCAACGTCCAGGCACCGATTGCATTTGGCGTTGGCAATGACTATGATTCACAGATGAAGGCGATGGAAACGGGCGTGGCTAACTTTAGTATTCCCGGCGCAAGCAGCGTACCGGGTCAAACTGGCAATACCGTTTTAGCCGGACACTCGAGTAATGACGCCTTTGTAAATGGTGATTATAAGTTTATCTTCGCTCAAAATGAAAAACTCCAAACCGGAGATACTATTTACGTCAACTACCAAGGCAAGCGCTACACCTACAGTATTACGGCCAAGGAAGTGGTTATGCCCGAAGAAGTCAGTAAGCTTGTCTATCCGACTGATAAGCCTATTCTGACACTTGTCAGCTGTGTTCCACTTGGAACAGCCTTAAAACGACTCCTTATTACAGCCGAGCAGGTTAGTCCGGATCCGAATGTAGCCATATCAGCACCTGCTGCCAGTAACACGTCAAAAGCCGTCAGTATACCTGGCACAGAGCCGACGTTCTTTGAGCGACTCTTCGGCGGCGGACGCTAGTAGCGATATCATCCTGCAGCTTGGCTGCACTACATAAGTAATATAACTTCGGCCGCTACCTTCATACACCCACTAACATCAAACATCCCGCCCGTGACCATCGTAGAAAAAAGAAAAGGCCAGGGCAGGAAGAGAGATCTTGGGGCAACAACGATCTCGCAGTAACACATCGCAGCCCTACGTCTACTGTAGGATCATCTGTACGCGTTGTAGTTGGTAGCCGCTATCGACTTTACCAATTGAATAAAGGTATCTATTGTTCTGGCTGAACGTTGCGTCAAATCCAGTCGCAACGGCACCCATATCATACTCATTTGAACCATCATATTCACGCAGTACTAACTTACCACCGCGGTCTGACCAAGTATAGAAGCTATCAAGCCAACGTAATTTTGCCGCTGCACCCTCACCAGCCAGCGTTGATTCACCCGGTAGTGACATTCGTTCGATATCATAGGCTACAAATCGGTCACCAGTCTGGGCGATAACAAAGCGACCATTGTGGCTAAATGTGAGATGTTCAACAGAACGAGAAAAGGTAAACGTAGCAAATGACTTCAGCGTGTCGTTCGTCTCATCGGTTGATGATGGGTACGTACCCTTTAGGATATCGACATTACCACCGACTGAGATCGCGACATAGTCTTCGTTAAAGTAACGACTCGTTGCGATATGGAGTGGCTCCTCACTACTTGCTTTGACGGTGCGAAGTACGTGCGGCACCTTATCACCCTCGCGGACAATACCAACAGATTGCATTCCCGTCTCAGCAACCGGTTGAGATACATAGGCGATAATATCGCTACCGTACAGATCGAATGACGCCACTTTCGATGCGAATGGGCGAGAGATTGTTCCACCGGCAACATCTATCTTTCGAATATCACCAGCAGAAAGAACATACAGCTGGCTGCCACTTGTGCCAGAGAATTGAGCACTATCGATCGCTATATTTAAGCTACGTGTTACATTGGTTGTTCTATCGGCGTCTTCCGTATCAAGCACGAGCCATTCAGTAGTCTCTTTGAAACTATGGGCGATGAGAACATAGCGACCACCCTGGTCCCACTCGACAAAACGGAAACTATGCGTCACGTCAGGAGTAGCGGCCTCGCTATAACTTTCCGCTGGTAGTGTTAGCGTACGCTGCTTGATAGATTGTTCGTTCTGCAGGTCAGCCAAAATGAAATTCGGTGTGCTCGGTGACGTCTGTAACAACATTGAACGTCCTGATGGTGAAGCAAGAGAGCTAGACAGTTCTGCGAATGTCGCTACTTCTTTAACTGCACGATCCTTAGGGATGAGCCGAGCATAGGTAAGGGGAGTAAGTGTACCCGCCTGAATAGTAAGCTCCTTGCGCCACGTCTCGTAGCCCTCTCGCCACATAACAAACTCATGTGCGCCAGGCAGAACAGTCGTTTTAGTGACCGTCTTCGAGCTCAGTGCCTTACCGTCTACCTCGACAGTGGCACCACCAGGTATCGTATCGAGCTGGACAAGACCAGTTTGCTCAATGCGACCGTCTTTGGTATTAAACTGGTAGCCCAAGACGACCGAAATAAGGATAACGACAAGTAAGACAACGGACAGTGTCATAAGAGCCGAAATAAGGATACGAGTTGTGAGTTGTTTACGCTTTGAAGGTGGATGATACATTGTATTTATCATTATACCAATAATCAGAGTCGAAAAACTATTGCATAATTTGCTTTTTCTCCCTAAGATAGAAAATAACAGCGCGTGAAGCATAAGCAATACGCTGACTATTGGTAGATATAGAACGCACACGCAAACGGGAGTATAGGATGAGCGAAACACACACAGTAACTATTAACGGACGAAAATATGATGCAGTCACTGGCCTTGCGCTTGACGGCTTCGTTAAATCTACACCGGCACCAGTAGCCCTTGCGCAAAAATCCGCTGCAACAGCCTCGCAGCGGATTCATCACGCGACGCAACGTTCGCAGACTCTTAACCGAAAAACAATCCAGAAGCCTATCGCTAAGGCACACCCAGTTTCGCACAAGCGTGCGCCTCAGCAAATCCCACGGAGTCAGGCCATTTCTAAATTTGCGCCACATCCGGTTGCTAAAAAGCAGCCACGCATGAGCGACATTGCTCCGTCCGCACACCATCCTGCCATCATCAAAGCTCAGACTGCTCGCACCGTAGTAGCACCTCAACAGCCAGTGCAGGCACCTACACCACGTCCAGCTTCGCAGCCTATCCAAAAATCTCATCAGCCGGCGCCATCGCAAGTCATCAAGAACGAAGCTATCGCAGCCGCTCTTGAAAAGGCACCCCTGAAGCACAAAGAAACAAAGAAGAAATCACTTCTGGCTCGTCATCCACGCCTATTGAATGTCGCCAGTGCCAGCCTTGCACTCGTACTCCTTGGTGGCTACCTAACCTATGTCAATCTTCCAAGCTTATCCGTACGTGTCGCTGCTGCTCAGGCTGGCATCAATGCCTCATATCCTGAATACCACCCTGATGGCTATAGCCTCAACGGTGCCGTTGCGTATAAAGAAGGTGAAGTGAGTATGAAATTTGCCGCTAACGGTGGACCGCAAAATTTTACTATCACTCAGTCAAAGAGTAGCTACGACTCCGAAGCAGTTCTTGACAATTACGTCAAACCAAAAGTAGGCGAGAACTACATTCCGTTCACCGAACGTGGACTCAAGATCTTTGCATACGGCGGTAACGCAGCCTGGGTAAATGGCGGTATTCTCTATACCATCGACGGCGACGCACCACTTTCAAATAGCCAAATTGGCAATATCGCTAAAAGCCTCTAGTCGCCTCAAGAAAGCGATCGATAAATGATACAATAGTAGATACTATGACATCTATTCGTACTCGTTTTGCCCCAAGTCCAACTGGCTATATCCATGTTGGCAACGTTCGTGCTGCACTTTTCCCATGGCTACTCGCTCGACAACAAAAGGGAGCGTTTGTTCTACGCATAGAAGACACTGACCAGGCTCGTCTCGTTGAAGGCGCCCAAGATCTTATTCTCGACACCCTCGAATGGCTCGGTATTGACTGGGACGAAGGTCCACGTAAGGGCGGCGACTTCGGACCATACGTCCAAACAGAGCGTCGCGAACATTACCTTACATGGGCTCAAAAACTTATCGAAAAAGGTCTTGCATACGCCGACCCCTATACACCCGAAGAGGTGACGGCGTTTCGCGATCAAGCAAAAGCTGAAAAACGCGCATTCCTCTATCGCGACCATCGTCCAGAAAACCCACCGGCTTGGGATGGCTCGCAGGCTCTCCGCTTCAAAGTGCCAGACATAAAGCGCTACACTTGGAACGATCCAGTAATGGGTGAGTTATCAGCTGGTCCAGAGGCACTTGATGATTTTATTCTTGTCAAAAGTGACGGCCTTCCTACGTATAACTTTGCGCATGTCGTCGATGATTACGAGATGGGCATTACACATGTCATCCGTGGCCTGGAATATATTTCATCAATTCCAAAATACCTCTCGCTCTATGATGCACTCGAGATCGAATGGCCAGTTCTTGCATGCCTGCCGCATATCATGGCACCAGACGGCAACAAGAAACTTGGAAAACGTGACGGCGCAAAAAGCGTTCAAGAATATAAAGACCAGGGTATACTTCCCGAAGCAATGCTCAATTTCCTAGCAAGCATGGGTTGGAACGATGGCACCGAACAGGAAATATTTACACGCGATGAACTGATCGAGAAGTTCAGCCTTGAGCGCGTACAGCGTAGTGGCGCTCGATTTGATGAACAGCGACTCCTCTGGCTTAACGGCCAACACATCCGCCTCCTCAGCCTTGACGACCTCTATGATCGCGTTGCCGATTTCTGGCCAGTATCTGCCACGGGAGCAAGCGAAGAAAAGAAGAAGCAGATTCTTGCGCTTGTACAAGACCGTCTCAAGACACTCCTTGATCTACCGCTACTTACCGACTACTTCTTCTCGGAACCAACACCTGACTGGTCAATGGTTGACGACAACAAACAACTCAAGAAGCTTGATCGCCAGGAACTTGTCGCGCTCCTTGAGGCCACATCGAACGCACTTTCGACAAGCGACTTTGATCCGACATCGATACAGGACACGCTCAATAGCCTCCTCGAAACCACTGAGCAGAAGCCAGGCATTCTCTTTAGTCTTATCCGCCTTGCTGTATCATGGGCGCCATTCAGCCCGGCCCTCAATGACACGCTCGCAGCTCTCGGTAAGGAGACAGTTCTGAGCCGGCTTGACGCTGCTATTAGCGCCGGCAAGTAGCTACCCTCATGAGTAACGATCAGCTCCTTCAATGCGTCTGGGACTATATGTCGATTGAGACACCGCTCGAATCAGCCGACGCGATTATCGTTGGAGGCTGCAAGAATACGGAACTTGCGCGCTACGCGGCGAAGCTCTACCGTGAAAAGCTCGCACCACTCATTATCTTCTCTGGCCATGCACAGCCAGGCATGACGCAGACGGAAGCGGACCTTCAAGCCGATGTTGCACGTGCCGAGGGCGTGCCAGAAAGTGCCATTATCCGTGAGCCACACGCGTCTAACACTGGTGAAAATATTACACTGTCAGCAGAACTATTGAACAAACAGGGAAGTGCGCCTAAAACGATCATTCTCGTCCATCAGCCGTTTATGTCGCGGCGGTTCCTCGCTACGGCCGAGGCGCAATGGCCGCACCCTCAGTCTACGTTCATCACGCGCCACGAGGAAACCTCGCTCGAGGTCTATTCGTTAGCCCATGGGCACAAGCAAACTGCTTATAAAACACTTGGCGACTTTAGTCGCATGGAGACCTATGCTGAGCAAGGATTTCAATCAGTACAGGCTATTCCGCAAACAGTCAAGTATGCCTACGACACACTGGTCTCGCGCAACTACCAAGTCCGCTGAAATACCCTTGTAAGATCTGCTATAATAGCCGTAAGCATGAACAAAATTAACACAAAACCAAAGTTTCTCATAGACTCTCTTCAATGGATTCGCTCACACCGAACCCTCAGTCTCTGTATCGCCGGCGCATTTCTCGTTTTAGTAGCTGGCATTGCAACCTACGCTCTTCTTAACCAGAAGCCAGCTGAGGTGAAACCTGCGCCAATTACCAAACCAGCTCCGAAGCCGGAAGCACCAAAATATTACTCGCCCCTGACTGGCCTACTCGTCGATAATGAAGCAGCTACGAAACAGGCTGTTACTGCAATTATGATCGAAAACAGCCCTGATGCACGCCCACAGTCTGGCCTCAAGCAATCAGGTATGGTTTATGAAGCAGTTGCCGAAGGTGGTATCACACGCTTCCTGACGCTCCACCAACAAGACAAACCCCAAATCATCGGACCCGTACGCAGTATTCGTCCGTACTATGTTGATTGGCTCGCACCTTATAGCGCCAGTGTCGCTCATGTTGGCGGCAGTCCTGCCGCACTCGATGAAGTGCGCAATGGCAACTACCGCGATATCGATCAGTTTTTCAATAGCAGTGCCTACTGGCGGTCAACTGATCGCTACGCACCACACAATGTCTATACAAGTTTCGAAAGACTTGATGCTCTCAATTCACAAAAAGGCTTTAACGAATCGGTATTTACCGGCTTTAGCCGTGTAGACGGCAAGCCAAGCGAGGCACCAGATGCCACATCGATCACCATTAATATTAGCAGCGCACTCTATAACACCACTTACGCATACGACAAGGCATCGAATAGCTATCTTCGATCCCAAGCCGGAGGCCCGCATCTTGACCGCGAAGATGGCCAGATTGCGCCAAGTGTCGTCATAGCAATGAAAGTCGCCAGAGACCCCTCCATGGAAGACGGTCACCACGAGACCATTGCAACGATTGGCAGCGGAGAAGCGGTTATTTTCCAGAACGGTACCGCCCAAACAGTCACCTGGACGAAGAAAGATAAGGTGAGCCAAATAACGTTTAGCGATGCAACCGGCAAGGACGTACCTCTCGTCCGCGGCCAGACCTGGATTACCGCCATACCGGGCACAGGAGACGTTTCATGGAAGTAAACGAAACGCCTGCCGTAGCGGCAAGCACGACACCTCACCTTATTCGAGACTATTGGCCGCGTTTTCGAAAACGCTCAATTATCTTTACGATTACTATGCAGATCGTCACGACACTTGTCGTCGGCGGCGCGCTAATTATCGCTGGCGTATTTGACGTTACTAATCTAGGCTTTCTCCTCGCACTCTTAACGATCTGCGTGGCGTCTATTGGAGTGAACTTGATTGTTATCTCACTCTTAACGGAGCCGACTCGAAACCTCATGAACGCTTTGACGCACAGTGCCGGAGAGCCGACAATCACAACGCCACCCAATCCAAATGCCAAACAGTTCGCACAGTCAGGCTTTCGCGAGGCGCTGCAAAAAATCTACGAACTTGGTAGCGCAACGTCTACCACGACAGACACATCAGCAAGCTCCGATGACCTAGTAGTAACTGCGCTCGACAACACATCCTGTGGCTTTGTTGCACTCGATAAAAATCGTAACGTTATCTATAACAATAAAAAAGCACCCGTTCATACCGATTTAGACGGCAAGGCTGTACTTGATCTCATCTTTAGCGATTCAGAAAACCTCAATCAATGGCTTGATGACTGTGAAGAATCTGCCGTTCATGCCGAAAAGACGTGGACTCGCATCGCAGATAAACTGCCAGGCGAAGAAGGCCGCCGCATGTACGATGTCGTTGCCACCTACCAAAAGGGGAGTAGGGCAGAAACTGTCATTTCCATGTTTAACCGGACCGATCAGTACATTCCCGAAGAGGATGATCTCGACTTTATTGCCTTTGCCGCCCACGAGCTACGCGGCCCGATTACCGTTATCCGCGGCTACCTCGATGTACTCGAAGACGAACTTGCACCAGTCCTCCAAGACGATCAGGCTGAACTTCTCAAGCGACTCGTCGTCTCATCAAACCGTTTATCGAGCTACATTAATAATATCCTCAACGCTTCTCGATTTGATCGTCGCCACCTTAATGTCCACCTCAAAGAAGAGTCGATTGCGACCATCTACGACACTATCAAAGACGACATGGAGCTACGCGCCGCTGCTCAAAACCGTGTGCTTGGCGTCTCAATTGCAACAGATCTCCCAACCGTCGCAGCCGATCGCGGCAGTATCGGCGAGGTTCTTGGCAACTTAATCGACAATGCCATAAAATACAGCAATGAAGGCGGCGCCGTTAACGTCTCCGCTGTTGCAAAGGGAGATTTCGTCGAGGTGTCAGTTGAGGACCATGGCATAGGCATGCCAGGCAATGTCGTAAGTAGCCTATTTCACAAATTCTACCGCTCGCACCGCTCACGTGAAACCGTCGCTGGTACAGGCATCGGCCTGTACATCACTAAGGCCTTTGTCGAATCGCATGGTGGTCACGTCAGCGTCCGCAGTGCAGAGGGTGAGGGATCTGTCTTTACATTCAGCCTACCTATCTATGCAACCGTAGCCGAAAAACTAAAAGCAAATAATAACAGTAATGAAAGCCTGATCGAAACCAGCGGCGGTTGGATCAAAAATCATTCAATGTATCGAGGATAACCATGACAATAAAAACAATTCTATGTATCGAAGATGACCGATTTATCGGAGAAATGTATGTTCGTAGCCTGCAACGTGCTGGCTATGAGGTCGACTGGATGGTTGATGGCAACGACGGGCTTGTTGCCGCGCGCAACAAGCCATATGACCTTATCTTGCTTGACGTTATGCTCCCCGAACGACGCGGTACTGAAATTCTCGACGCCCTACGCAACGACAAAGAGGACCTTATCCCGAACTCAAAAGTGATCGTCATGACTAACTTTGAGCAAGATGATGAATCACGCATGGCCATGCAATATCGTGCCGACGGCTACCTTA
Organism: Saccharimonadales bacterium (SeqCode); assembly: GCA_049295575.1. Classification (GTDB taxonomy): domain Bacteria; phylum Patescibacteriota; class Saccharimonadia; order Saccharimonadales; family Saccharimonadaceae; genus UBA6022. The sequence goes on along the minus strand of JBAQQX010000002.1, from coordinate 241,623 downwards.
TTAAAGCCGAGATTACCCCAAAGAAGCTTCTTGCCATCATCGAAAATCTCAGTCAGGCAAGCTAGACAACTAAGCTATTTTTTGCTAAAGTAGTTCGAGTTACGGTCTCATCGTCTAACGGTTAGGACACCAGGTTCTCATCCTGGTAATTGGAGTTCGATTCTCCATGAGATCACCATAGAAAGAACGTCACCTTTGAGTGGCGTTTTTTCTATTTAGGCGTAATGCTCGGCAGGGAATGTATCGTTTTAGTGCGCTATACTGCTTATATGGCATCATTCTTTTCATTACTACAATCACATCAAAAAGCTTATCCATGGCTGCGCCGGCTAGCGCCCGCGCTCTTGATTCTCGTCTGGCTTGTGATCGCATCATTCGGCGGACCAACATTTGGCAAACTATCATCGGTCTCAACCAATGACCAGGCGGCTTTCTTGCCAGCCAGCGCGCAATCAACCAAGGTGCAAGAAATCCAAACAAAATTCCGAAACTCAAATTCGATCCCAGCGATCGTCGTTATTGAGTCGGAGAGACAAATCAACCAGGCTGATTACCGCAGCTATCAACCGCTCATCATAAAGCTTCAAGCAGTCAAGGGTGTACAGCCAGGCGCCTCTGTAGCTGGTCCAATACCATCTACTGACGGCAAAGCAGTGCAATTTATTGTGCCTATCACTAACAGAGACGAGCTCAAGAGTGTTATCGCCGATCTACGCATGGCCACGAATGATACGACGCCAGAAGGACAGCGCGCCTACGTTACAGGGCCAGCCGGATTAACTGCTGATCTCGTAAAAGCATTCGGTGGTATCGACGGCATACTCCTGATTGTTGCACTAGCAGTCGTGTTTATCATCTTACTCCTTGTCTATCGTTCGATCATGCTACCATTTATCGTTCTACTCAACTCCGTCTTTGCACTCTGCGGCGCCATCCTGATCGTCTATTTGATGGCAAAATGGGGCTGGATCGAGCTGAATGGCCAAAGCCAAGGCATCTTATCGATTCTTGTCATCGGTGCCGCAACCGACTACTCACTACTACTTGTAGCCCGTTACCGTGAAGCTCTGATTCACATCGAATCAAAATGGTTAGCTATGGCACGAGCTTTCAAGGCTGCCTTCGAACCAATTATAGCCTCGGGACTGACCGTCGTCGTAGCACTACTATGTCTCTTATTTTCTGACCTCAACTCCAATCGAAGCCTGGGGCCGATCGCCGCAACTGGCATCGTCTTTTCACTTCTAGCAACACTTTCATTCCTGCCTGCGCTGCTTATTACATTCGGCCGCAGCTCATTTTGGCCAGCACGACCAAAGTACCAACTCGACACTAGCGCAGCTACAATAAAAAATAGCCAAGATATTAGCCGGCTGTGGCAACGAGTCGGCCTTATTATTTCGAAGAGACCTCGCACAACGTGGATCGCTACTGTCGTATTCCTGCTTATATGTAGTGTCGGTATATTACAGCTAAAAGCAAACGGTGTGTCGCAAACCGATCTTATTCTCGCCGAGTCTGATGCAGTTGATGGACAGGCTGTCTTAAAGAAGCATTTTAACTCCGCCATCGGCACGCCAATGGTTGTCATCACCAGCCCCGATAAACAAGAGATCGTCACGCAGACGCTCCAGGCTATTGATGGCATTGATACGGTCAGCGTCTACAGCGGCCAGGACGGCAGGCCAGGGCAGGCAATACTGCCTGCGAAGGTCGTTGACAATCAAATACTGATCAACGCAACGTTAGCTACCTCCGAAGCCGATTCGGACAAAGCCGAAGCAATCGTCAGTCAAACACGATCCACATTGAGCACCGTTGACCCGCAAGCACTCGTCGGTGGCACCACGGCCATTGCGCTCGATACGAACTCAACCGCTACTAACGACCTAAGGAAGATTATTCCTATCGTCCTGGCGGTAATTCTTCTTATCCTCATGCTCTTGTTGCGTTCAATTATTGCACCACTCCTACTAATCGCCACAGTCGTTATCAGCTACGTAGCCACGCTTGGTGTTTCGGCATTGGTATTCAACCATATCTTTGGCTTTCCGGGAGCAGATGCGTCGGTGCCACTCTTTGGTTTCGTTTTCCTCGTAGCTCTTGGCATCGATTATAATATCTTCCTTATGACCCGCGTCCGCGAAGAAGTCAAAACAATCGGCACGATTCGAGGTATCGTGCGTGGACTTGGTAAAACCGGTGGAGTGATCACCTCGGCAGGCATCGTCCTTGCAGCCACCTTTGCGGCACTCGGGATTATCCCGATTCTATTCCTCGCTCAACTGGCATTTATCGTCGCATTTGGTGTTCTGATCGATACCATTATCGTACGTTCACTTCTCGTGCCAGCGCTATCCTATGACATCGGAAAGTTCATCTGGTGGCCGTCGAAGTTATCGCGCACGGATAGTGGCGAAAAAGCCGTTCGATAGTTATTTGTAATTGCCGATACTATATGTCATTATAGTGCTACCGTTCGCTCTACAAAAAAGAGGAAGTACATGAAAATCGGCATTGTTGCCCTGTCATTCGGAAAGGTAAGTCGGCAAGCAGACTTCGACCCAATCAACCACCGCCTCAGCAGCTTCGTCATAGACGCCCATGAGGACATCACCACCTGGAGGCTCGCACTCCAAGACAAACCCTCCAGTCACACCAGCAACACAGAAACGGTCATTGTCGCACAGCATGAGATTGCTCGATATCTGACCGGCCATCCCGCGTTAGATCTCAGAATAGTCACCAATGCTCATGCGACCCGCAAGCACAATGGCTACGTCTACCTTGATACGCAAGATGTCCTCAATGAGGCGTTTAGTGTATTTAGAAAGGAGAATGTGCGCGAGGTTATTGTCGTTGCTCATCCTTTCCTGCATGCATGGGTAGCCCGGCGCTTCGTCAAACAAATGGGATTCATCAACCATGAGTTCAGGGTGGATCGATGGATAGGCTTCGACTCCAGTCGAAACAACCTGCAGTGGTGGTGCCGCGGACCGCTTCGCTTTCTTTCCTATGTGGCCATCCAAGTCACAGGGAAGGTGATCGGCAAAGATTTCCACGGTATCGGCGAGCGCCACGAGTCACAAGCGTGATTCAATACAAGTCCGCACCTCGCGGTCACGAGAAGAGCCCAATCCATTCCGGATTGAAAGCCATTCGTCCGCTTGAGGAGCGGGCTCTTTTCATATCTAGTCTACAATAGGAGTAAGGAGACGCCATGACAAAACATCGAATCTTTACTATAAGCTTCGCAAATATTTACCCTCTCTATATCGCCAAAGTAGAGAAAAAAGGGCGTACTAAAGCAGAAGTTGACGAAATCATTCATTGGCTGACAGGATACAGCCAGGATGAACTAAAGTCCCAACTGGAAAAACAAACAAATCTTGAAACCTTCTTTACGAAGGCACCTCGGCTCAACCCTTTACGTACGCTAATTACAGGCGTGATATGCGGTATTCGCGTAGAGGACATCAAGGAGCCGCTAATGCAGGAAATTCGCTACCTAGATAAACTGATCGACGAGCTAGCAAAAGGCAAGGCCATAGATAAGATTCTGCGCAAACAATAAGTCGACATAATATTCACACTGCACGATCATAGATAGCTGCGCAATACATAAGCATCATCTATAATAGAAGATGATGTTTGATTATCCTGTGGTTTTTGTAGACATCGAAACGACGGGCGGAAGCTACCGCAACAGTCGCGTATTAGAGGTGGCTGCAATTCGCTATGAAAACGGCGAAGTGGTCCAGGAATTCAACACCCTTATCAATCCTGAAACATACATTCCCAGTAGTATCACGGCGCTCACGGGCATCACCGAAGCCGATGTTGCTGGCGCGCCAAAGTTTGAAGATATTGCCGATGAATTGTTTGAAGTAGTCGACGGAGCAGTCTTCGTGGCGCACAATGTGCGTTTTGATTACTCCTTCTTAAAAAATGAATTCAGCCTGGCCGGTATCGATTTTTCAGTCAAATTACTATGTACAGTTCGACTATCGCGCGCCCTTTACATTGAGCACAAAGGCCACAGTCTCGCAAAGCTCATCGAGCGCCATAATATTCCCGTCGTGGCACGCCACCGTGCACTCGATGACGCACGGGCGATTCACTATTTCAGCCAACTTGCCTATGATGAACACGGCCACGAAGCGTTTCACGAAGCTATTAGCCGACAACTCAAAACCCAGTACCTACCGCCACATCTGAACATCGAGGAGCTCAACGAAGTCGAAAATATACCGGGCGTCTATGTATTCGAAGATGAACTGCGTCAACCGTTATACATTGGCAAAAGCATTAATCTAAAAAAGCGTATCCTATCGCACTTTCAGGATCGTAGCAGTCGCGAGCTGAAGATCAGCCAAAATGTCCATCACGTTCGAACCATCCCAACAGGCAGTGAACTTGCTGCATTAATCCTCGAGTCTAAAATGATCAAAGAGTTAATGCCGTTGCACAACCGAAAGCTGCGCCGTGTATCCTCGTACGCATTATTCGTAAAAGACGAAGTCGATGGGTATGCCACTGTAGCCGTCAAGTCCGGCGCTATCAACGCCGACACCGACCTAGCGAAAGTATACGGTCTCTACGAGACGCGTACTAAGGCCAAAAAACAACTTGAATTACTCACTAAAACGTTCCAACTTTGTCCAAAACTAATGGGTATCGAAAAGGCGACGAACGCCTGCTTTTCATACTCACTCGGCAAATGCAAAGGTGCTTGTATCGGCAAAGAAAGCAGGGAACTATATAACCGACGCTTTGAAATTGCTCTTAAACACAACAAACTTGCGGCCTGGCCATATGATACTGCCATCGCCATCCCTCTTGATGCCGAAAACAATGGCGTCGTCATTAACAATTGGATGATTCAAGGTTTCTATTCAACCGGTGATCTTAGCCTTCTCGAATCTTACGATGTTAACTTCGATGTTGATGAATATAAAATCATTCGCCGCTTTATCCGCGAGAACGCCGCCCGACTCACGCTCGTCCAAACAGGGGAGTAATTTGCGAGGAAGCCTTCAGGCTGTCACTTCAGCTCGCCGAAACGTCTATCAGTATGGGGTAGGTGATGCATTTTCATACTTGTTCCATCGTTAGCGAAGGCGTATAGTAGCCCTACTATGGAAGGGAGTGAATACGATATCTTTTCCCGACTAGAGCGCGAGATGAGCCGCGATTTATCACAGTGGCGCCACGATATTCTCAGTAGGTTCGATGTCTATTGTCGGATCGCCTTTGAGACTGAAGAGGCAAAAACTGATGAACCCCTCAATCTTATCGATCCCGCTGTCAGCCAAGCCATCAAAAGCCATCTCACCGATTATCTCGTAGCGGAATGGAATAGTATTGATGCCGCGCCCAAGCCTAATGATTTCCTTTCAATCACCGGCGAGAGCTTTTGGCACACCTACGACAGTAGCGATGAAGGATTAATGACCTATAAACTACCTAAGGGTCATAAAATACAAGGCACCCTGACGAGGTGGGATATTTTGCCATATATCGACGAAGCTGGGCTCGAACTCGGCGCGCATCGTAAATTAGAACTAATTCATAAATACTTCCGCCCCTTCGGCATTCATCTCATGCTGGACAACCCTACCATTACGGACGAGCACGGTGACTTGATGTCAATCTATCCAGAACGCGTCTACCTGCCAATACATTACGAGCGGGCGAAGCTAGAGCTATTTGGCAATCCTTAATTTACCCTCTATCGCGGCCACAAAAAAGAGCCCAAGGTCAGTCTCGCTTCGTCACGCGTCTTTGTCATAAGCGCTATACTAGATACATACCTAGATAAGGAGGATGTATGACGCAGGCACACAACTTTTCTGATTTAAAAGCTCTTTTTTTCAACGGAACACTAAAACGATCACCCGAACGCAGTAATACTGACGGACTTATAGAGGCGAGTGAGCTGCTCATGCAAAAGCACGGTGTTAGGACCGAAGTTATCCGGACGATTGATCATGATATCGCTACAGGTATAGACCCGGATATGCGCGAGCACGGCTGGGATGCGGACGAATGGGCTGAAGATATTTACCAAAAGGTACTGGATGCTGATATCGTCATCGTGGCCGGGCCAATTTGGTTAGGCGATAATAGCTCGCAGACGAAAAAAATTATCGAACGCCTCTACGGAAACTCCTCCGAGCAAAACACGGCAGGGCAGTGGGTATACTACGGCAAAGTAGGCGGCTGCTTGATTAGCGGCAACGAAGACGGCATAAAACACTGCGCCATGAATGTACTATATAGCCTGCAGCATATTGGCTTTACAATTCCACCGCAGGCAGACGCAGGCTGGATAGGTGAGGTGGGGCCAGGACCAAGCTATCTCGACAAGGATTCCGGTGGACCCGAAAACGACTTTACTAACCGCAATATTACATTCATGACATATAACCTTCTCCATATGGCGCGCCGACTTAAAGATAGCGGTGGTATACCAGCCTATGGTAACCTCCCTGATACATGGAAGAACGGGGAGCACTTCGGGTTCAATAATCCAAATCATCAGGATTAAGTTGTCGTCTCGCCTAAAAGCTCGTTTCTCAAGCACTTGGGTGAGAGCTGATTTTGACGTAATCAGCGTAGAGCCTAGGGGGCTCACGTCCAGATCCTACTTAGTAGGCAGATGTCTCACTAGGTAAGCGTAGTCTTTCTTCACCGCGACACCCATGCCCATTACATTTTTAGCAACAAATGCAGACTGGCAGTTGCGAAGTGACTCACGACTCACGACGGCGTTCGTAGCTTTGTCTAAGCCGTAGCACTGCTGCTCAGCCAAGGCGTGCTCAGCTACCTCTACGTTGCACATCTTGCAATAGGCATCGTAGGCAATACTGCGATCCATCGCAAAGCGCATAATCGCAGACCACAAACGACCGAGTCGTCGCGCCGCATGTGTTTCATCAGGAAATGCCTGCTGTAGTATCGACTTGGCCATCTCGTGCGTAACATACACATCCTGGTTGTCCATGTACGTCTGCTTTGGCAGCGCCTGCTTGAAATCAAGCAACGACTGAATGACCCAGTCAACCTCGTCTGCGCGAATTGTTGCATCGCCAGATATCAGTGACAGTTGGATACTTTTCACAAAAACCCCTACACTCGTAACAATCTAGAACTGACTTACTATAACACATCTATACATTAAATCAATTAATTACTTTTTTTGCTTTTCGTCCTCCGGGACTCATCAGCATAACGATATAGTTATGGAAGCGGTGTGACAGATAGTACTCAAAGAGTCACACGCGCAGGGGTTATTTGCTGGTTTGTTCTTTGAGAATCTCTAAGATCGCAAGCAGTGTCGCATTTATCTGCTCCAACCTAAGCTCGACACCGCTCGGTCGCTCATGCTCGACCTCGCGTTCGGCTAGCTCTAGGCTGGTCACGATCTCGATGAGATACTCCGCACCGATCGTTTCGCGACGGCGGAGCGTGTCTTCCGAAATTCCAAGCGCAATAATCTGCTCCTGGCGACGCTCTAATAGACCCGGAAAAGCATCCTCATATAGCGCAAGTGCACGCTGCAGGGATCGTAGATTGTCGCCCATGGCGCTCAGCGACTCACGGCTAATTGCCAGTCGAAGGGTAGAGTCAATCAGCTCTACAAACTCATCGCGCCCAGTGCATTTGAATTGCACCAGATCGTCACTCGTCAGTAGATGCAGATTACTGCGAAGGCCTTTGCCTCTACACAATTTACGAAGGATCTGAACTCGTCTATCTTTGGCGGTCTTGACCGTCATAGGTCCCCCAAGGGTCTCGTATGTACTATCTGTCGATTAGCCCAGTTGAATAACTGGCATCTATCCACTGTACAATATAGTCACACTTAGTCAATGCGCCCCTCTCTCAACCAGAGCGGGTTGACAATATTACTTTACTTTGATAAAGTGATAGCATGTCAGACCCAGTCAACACATTATGGCAATCCGATAGCACAAGGCAGCTTGTGGCTACCTTTACACGCATTGACGACGAAAAAACTATGCAGGATTTTCTACGTGATGTCATGACTGAAAAAGAGATTATGGAGATAGCCGCCCGACTCGAAGCTGCCCGCATGCTCCGTGCCGGCGAAACCTATACGAAGATCATTCAGCAGACCAAGCTCAGCAGTCGCACTATTGCTCGCATTAGCGAATGGCTACAAAACGGGCAGGGTGGCTATGCCGCCGCGCTTGATCAGCCAACCGTTCATCATGACCATATTCCGCCAGCTCGTGCCTAGGTAGCTTATGTCGTCATATCGATACACCCGCCAGCACGCAGCTGGCGTTTTCTATAGTATTTAATATGACACACAAGCAAAAGGAATAATTATCATGAACGAATTTGGAACATTTTATAACCCAGGTGAAATAAATATACAGCGCATTATCGAACCCTACCAAGAAGCATTTGCCAGACCGCCATGGAACGAGGTGAGTAAATGCGCAGACGAGAGTCTACTGCAGCGCTGCACAGGTGGACTATCACGCATCGCCATCGGGTCGATATGCGGAACATGTGAGACTAAACCCAGCCGACAAGCCTACGAAGCAGAGGAGCTAATCGAACGCTTTAATGCACTCGAACAGACACGACCACTCAGCTGGTATACCGAAGAATCAAACGGCAATGTCGCCACCGCATCGCTCGCTTGGACGGCAACGGCAAAAATAATTGCTCGCGAGAAATACAGCGACAACCCTAATATGGAACCTTGGCTCGAAAATACACTCGGAGACAATGAGATCGTATGGCTCGATGAGGTATTCGCGAACAAAGCCGTCCGCGCAACAAACAACCTGACAAACTTTAAAGCTATGTGCGATGGATTTTTGGAACGATTCGACAATACGACACTCGCATACCGCACCATCAGCCCGGCGATGACGCGCGTCGCCTTGCGCGACTTTGGCGTGACCCCGCTACAAGATACGCCAGACAGACGATCGTTTATCGTTATCGATGCAGGAAAGAGGCAGGCGTGAAAATATTAGTTATCGGCGGCATGCACGGCAATGAACCACTCGGCATTAATCTCGTCGAGCAATTGCAGCAGCAACCAATCAAAAATGTCGATGCGATAATTGCCAACAGCGAAGCGCTTGCAGCAAATACCCGCTTCACAGGACAGGACCTTAATCGATCTTTTCCTGGTAACCAAACAAGCAAAAAATATGAGCCGAAGCGAGCAAACGAACTGACCGAACTCTGCAAGCAGTACGATATTGTGCTCGATTTTCACAATACCTACTGTCCGGAGAATGACTGTGCATTCGTAGGTGAATTAGCTACGGATATTCTATATGACACCGCAAGTTATCTTGGCTTGAAGCGGGTTATCGTAGCCGACTATGACTGTATTAATAAATACGCGCCAAACTGCCTGTCGGTAGAAGTCAGTATGGATAGTCCAGATAATACAGTTGCCCTATGGCTAAACAAAATTTCAACACTTAGCCGACTTACCGTTCTCCCGCGTGCTGACAATATTGTTATGTATCGCTTCGTCTATCGCATGACGCTCGATGATCGAGACAGATTTAACCTCGCAGATCAAAACCTGCAGGCGTTTCAGGTTATTGACCCACAGCTTGCTAGTGCGATGGGTGTCAACGATCCTGCATACCCAATATTCGTCGGCGACAAGTTTACGCAGTATAATTACGGCGGACTTCTCGAAAGAATAGGCGAGCCAATAACGTAGAAAAAGCCTGCCGCGTCCGCCTCGCCATTAGCAATGTAAATAAACACCGGTCGTCATATTAAAACAGTACATTCAGACCTATCAAGATGGTATAATGGTACACTGATGAAAAGCGTGACATCGAGGACTGTGCCTCAAACAGAACATGAATCGTATTCACGTAGTGAGCGTTATCTTCGTAATCTTCAACGCTATATGGCTGACGGCCAAAAAGGCGACATTCTCTACAGCTATCAAAAAAATATCGTTAGCGACACCGCCAAATTTCTAGGCAGCGGCGATCGGCGGGGCTATATCGAAGCACCGACCGGAACAGGCAAGACAGTTCTATTTGTCACGCTCGCCGAAGCATTTGGATACCAAGACGCATCACCGCCGAAGATTCTCGTCGTCACGCCCACAAAAGACCTTGTCAGACAAACTCAAGGTGGCACTCGTAATGACAAAGGCTTCGCCGGTTTTGCGCCAGACTTAAGCGTCGGAACATTCTATAGCGACACACCCGCAGGACTTCGTGGACTTGACGCCCAGGTAACCATCACCACCTACGCTTCGCTTGCAAAACTAGCCGCTATGCCTATCACTATCAGCCACGATGACGGTACCCGCCGCACCAAAATAACCAACCAGGTTAACGAGCGATTCGATGTCATCTTTCTCGATGAAGGTCACAAGGCTCTTGGCACTAGCAGCCGACGAATCATCGAAGATATTGACGAGCATACGCTCATTATCGGCTTCACGGCCACGCCCGACTACAATACCACACGTAGCCTCGCGACACTTTTACCACACCTCATCCATCGCCTCGACTTAAAAGAGGCTATCATGCTCGATATGCTGTCGCCAGTTATTCCCTTGGCCATACCTGCGCCAGCAACCTCTGCGCAAGACTTTGTCGTCGGGGCACTCGGGGACTACGAGAACAAAAGTCTTAAACAGCTCATCTACAACTCTTCGCGTAATCAGATGATTAGCGATATCGCCGCTCGAGTCATCCAAGCTGGCAATACACCAATTATCGCCTGTATCCCCGGAGATAATACAGCACACCCATATCGCATAGCAGACCAGCTATCCGAGCAGTCCATTACACTGCAAGACGGTTCCATGCGAGCAATTCGTGCCGTCGCCGTTACCAGTGCGATTCCAGCCGTCACCCGTCAGAAGCTCTATGCCCAGCTAGAAGCTGGCGAGATCGATGCCCTGACATACATCGACGTATTAACCGAAGGGTGGGACAGTCAGCGAGCAAACGTGATTATCAATGCCCGGCCAACACGATCACTCGTCGCTGCTCGGCAACGCATGGGTCGCATTCTGCGTTCCAAAGCCGATAGCCGCCCGGCAATTGCAATCGATATCGTTGATCGAGTATCGTCAACTACCGCACCTCAAGTTTCAATGGCTGACATCTTTACGCTTGAAGAAATTGTCAGTGGTGCGTCAGTCGGCACAATCGCAACCTCACATGAAATGGCAGTAAAACAGCTCACTCAACAGCTGACCGACGCACACGGCAGCATTGAGCGAGTAAAAAATCTCTATACTGAATACGCTGCACTTCTCGAGACGCTGCCACAACTTGCTCGCGGACAGGCTCAAATCAAACAGGATGGAAAAGTTCGAACGTTTGCTTCTGCTGGTCGACTCTTTAGTCGTTTCGATATCGACGAGTTTATGCTCGAGCATCTTAAAAAGCATGACATCGATATTCGAATGGTACGCAGTAAATATGAGGCCGTCGAAGCCTATGACGAACAGCAGATCCACCAGCTGCTCGCCGAGTTACCAGATAGTGGACCGCGCGGCCATGGCGCCGTAGTTGACGGCGTGAAATACGTCAGCCTCCATGATCTTCTTGGTGTGCTACGTCGAAAATACGAAGATCCCACTCTCGATTACAGAGACCTCGTGGCACTTGCTAGATACAGCGAGGTGTCGTCCAACGACTTCCTGTTTACTAAGAGGTTCCGAGCACGCACCCATCGCGGGGTGGCACTCTATACTGCTCAAACTATGCTGAAGCTGTCAGCAGGGCAGACAATTGCCTCAAATTACGGAAAAATATAAAAACCATTCTCAACTGAACCGCCTATTGTCCTCTCTTTCTCAGCTTTCATACAGCTGAACACAAGGTGTAAACATATGCAACTTCGTGGTATAATAAGATGTAATTACAATACCAACTCTATTGAAATAAACAGGAAGAAAAATGAATCCAAATGACACAGCCGTATTCAGTACGTCTTCTCTTATTGCGCCTTCTTTACTAGGAATACTCGTCTGGCCGCATCTAATTATCATTATCCTCGCAACCGCATTCCTTGCGCTCGCTTGTCTGTTTTTTGTATTTAAACGACGCAATCCTACAGAGTAAACAACCCCCTCCATGAACATCCTTATCGTAGTCTATCTTTTCTTCGCCCTAACTCGAATGTTCTATCAGATTGCCACTGGCTTCTTGTATGTCGCACCAGCTAGAAAACAATCCCATAGAGGCTATCGACCGCTCGTCTCGGTCGTCATTCCAGCATGGAACGAAGAAGTCGGCGTACTAAAAACAATAAAATCAGTCATGGCTAGTACTTATAGTCATCTTGAAATCATCGTCGTCGACGACGGCTCGACCGACAGTACGCGCCGTCGAGTGCTGCGCTATAAGCAGCGCTTTGACCGCGATGGAAATATCATACACCTTATTAGCCAGGATAATACCGGCAAAGCAACGGCGCTCAATACTGGCATCGCAAGAGCAGCAGGGGAACTCATTATCACGCTCGATGCTGATTCATACTTGACCGCGGGTAGCATCAAGGAGCTTGTTAAGGCCATGGCGAACAAGAACTACGCAGTAGCAATTGGAGAAATTGTCGTTGGCAATACAAAAAACCTTATAGGGCAGATGCAGCACTACGAGTATCTCGTCTGCTTCCATCTAAAGCGAACTCAACATATCTTCAACTCGGCATATATTTTTCCCGGTGCACTCACGGCCTTTCGCTCCTCAGTCCTGAAGGATACTGGAGAATTCGATAGTTACAGTAGCACAGAAGACCTGGATATCTCCATGCGCATCAAAGCAAATGGGCATCAAGTGGCCTACGTTGATACGGCCCTATGCATCACTGAAGGCGCAACATCTTTTCGAGGGCTACTTAACCAACGCATCCGCTGGCGACATGGCTTTATTATGTGCATCTTCAAGCGTACAGAGTTCGTCTGGTCGACACGAAAAGGCAAGTATCTTTCATTCATAGATTTCCCGCTCGCAATTATTGGCCTGTTCGAAGTACTATTTTATCCACTCATCCTGCTTCTTCTTCTCCAACAGCTCGTTTTCTACCTTGTATTGCCGGTACTGATCTTGTCATACCTGCTACTTGTCTTTATCCTCCTTCTCCTTAGTGGTCTGCGAAGTGAAGCGAAGATTTCAGCAGGCAAGGCCTTTCTTATGCCAATTGCACTGTCGATGATTGCAATTCTGGAATACGTCGCCCTAATAGTGTCAGTGTATCGAATTGCGCTGCGAAAAAAGACGACTTGGACTGTCTGGCGGCGAACAGGCGCAAGCTAATCGTAATTAGAGTACCTAGGTAGGCAACACACTGTTGCTATATACTCGCCTCAGCCAACTCGTCTCGCTGCACTCGCTGGCGAGACCGCATAAACACCATCCCTATAACAGCCGGCGCAATAAGCATAATACCAACCCTCAATGCGTCATCGAATGATAGCAGATAACTCAATCCGAGCAGAACAGGGAAGTACAATAGCCACGTCACCGAGTTTGCCAATTCCATCATAAATAAATATTCCAAGCGTCGTCGTGTATCAACATTCTTATAAAATCGACTTCCATATGAACTGGCGAGCAGCGAGCTGCCTAGAGCATTTAAAATACTCAAGCCAATCAGCTGCCCGACAGATGATATAAAAACACGCAAAACATTATATGCGAGACTTAATGTTACGCCTGCGCCAAGGAAAAGACTTTCACCCTTTCGATCAGCAATCTTTCCCACCCACAACTGAACAATGACAGACATACCTACGAGGAGGCCGGCGTATCCACCAATACCCGCGTATGTCGGTATAAGCAATCCAATAAATAGAGGCCAAACCAAAAGATCAGCCAGGCCACTGAAGCTATACGATGCGTTAGATAAGTAGTCGCGCACTGCACCACCGCGCGGTATATTTGAAAGATTAAACTGCCTTATATATCGCTCTCCGCCATTATTACGAAGCAATAGAAACACAAATGTCCCAAAGAATAGTGCAGCGGCCAAATAATACACCGCAACGACGCCAAATAGACCAGCGATTACGCCACCGACCACAGGAGACGCGACCGTAAACACCATTGATATGGTATTTAGCTTCGCCACTTGCATGCCAGCTTTTTTCGTTTCCGTAACGAATGAGAAGCTCAGCCTGAATGAGGGATAAAAGAAAGCATTTGCCAAACCAAGTAACGAGCCGACGACATATAGTGGCATGCCGTGACTTTCGACGGCAGAAAAACAAACAAAGTGGGCTACCATCAATAGAATTCCCGTAGCCATCGTCACTCGCGGACCAAACTTGCTTGCAAGTTTAAAAACAAGAAATAGCGCAGCCACCTTTACGATGGCCGTCATTATAAAATATAAGATAATTTCATGAAATGAGAATCCAAGCCTATATAGATAAATTGGCCCTAAAATTGAGACGAGCGCCTTCGCACCGCCAAACAGGGCATACACCCAATAGAGGTGCACGATACGTGCCATCTTGTTTATGATCATTATTCTACTATTCTATCCTACTGCCGTGTCATTTTGGCCCTCTATATCAACCGCGATAAAACACACTAGAGCTACCGCGGACTAGCCAGCATGGAAAATAAGATTATTCCCCCAAGGATCGGTCACGTACACACTACCTCCGCGGTTCACGAAAGGATAGGCCGCCTGCTCAAGGCGCATGCTCAGCTGACTAATATCGTCATCGGTGGCCAAAGAGATCTTTACGTCGGATAGCCCAAGCGTCTCTCCGCGGATACCAGCTCCATTACTTAGCCATGTATTAAGACCAATATGGTGATGATACCCGCCGATAGAAACGAAAAGTGCCGCACCTATATCAGCCGTCACGTCGAAGCCAAGTACATTAACGTAAAAGCGTCGCGCCTCGAGAATGTCACCGATCTTCAGGTGAACATGCCCGAGCTTTATATCTGCTGGTCCACGCTCGCTCGCATGAGACTGAATGTAGTCTAGAGGATCAATATACAGAGTATCCATAGCCACCTGGCCGTTTATCCATTGCCAGGTATCAGCCGGACGATCAAAATAAAGTTCAAGTCCATTACCTTCAGGATCATTAAAGTAAAAGGCTTCGCTAACCAAGTGGTCACCCGTACCGCTAAATAGCTGCGGCGAGGCAGTTACGATATCGCCAACTGTTCGCGACAATTCACCGCGAGACGAAAACAGCACAGCATTATGAAACAAACCAGCCGCCCGTGGTGAAGCGTGCTGCAATTTTGGCTTTGCAACAAGTCGAATAACCCCAGCATGCCCTTGGCCAAGCAGGGCACTGTCATGCGCCTTTTCAAGAACGTCGAGTCCGACATGCACGTGATAAAAGTTCACCATGCGAGCGAGATCACCCACATAAAGTGTCGAAGGCGCTAAGTGAAGCGAATCGGTAAGTATACTCTTTGCCATAGTGTTTATAGTATATAACAGCGATCATCAATTTACTATACTAAATATAGTAAATACACTTCTTGTGCAATCTCAAATACTTATATATACTTACGCCAATAGTTAACATAAGGAATATCATGAAAAAACGTAACCTATTTGCCGTACTACTACTATGCCTCTTTACTTTCGGTGTGTACTCTATCGTATGGCCAGTTAAAACTAAAATCGAGATGAACCGCCTTGGCGCGAATATCCCAACCGCTTGGCTTATCATTATTCCAATCGTAAACATTTACTGGCTCTGGAAGTATGCGGAGGGTGTTGAGCAGGTAACAAATGGCAAGCAGTCTGCAGCGCTTGCATTCATTCTCCTGTTCTTGCTCGGTGTTATTGGGTACATGGTTATCCAGAACGAATTCAACAAACTCGCAGATGCACCTGTTCAGCCAGTGCAACCAGCGAACGAACCAGTATTCCAACCGATTCAATAGATCTATCGATCACAAAAAAAGAGGCTCCACGAGAGCCTCTTTTTCGTGCCGCACTATTATCAGCTGACAATACCGAGGTTCTTGTATCCCGTACGAGCCATGGCATGCATTCTCATAGCGATGCCACTGAGAATAACAAGCAACAATACCGGCAGTAGCATCGCAAAGAGTAAGTCGTATCTTTCGGCAACAAAACCAATAAGGGCAGGGCCAGCCATCAAGCCGATACTGCCACAGGCACTCGCTCGTGCAATGGCAACATTACGATCACCGCCAGACAAATTTCCTGCCATAGAGATCAAAATAGGCACGAGCACCGACAGACCCAGACCGACAACACCAAACCCAACCAGGGCTACGACAATGTTTGGTGAGAAGAGACCAATCGACAGCCCGAGAACGCCCATGAGGCCACCGCACACAAGCGTCGGAACTGATCCAAATCGACGAATTACCGAGTCTCCCACTAAACGACCGATCGTCATGCAAGCATTGAATATCATATACGCAAGGACGGCAACGAATGGTCCTACCGCATGCTCCTCCTTCATATAGATCGCACTCCAGTCTGCTATCGCACCTTCGGTCAAAAAACAGATAAACATCAGAGCACCGATAAGCAGTACTTGGCGCCACCACTTTGATCGATGTCGCTTATGAGCTGCCTCAATCACTTCATGGTCTTCTTCAAAATTATATTTCGTTACATCAAATAGCTTGGCGATCAAGAGGCCACCAAGTAGACAGAGGCCGAGGGCGACGGCAGATAAACTCTGCAGCACGGTCATATGGTATGCCGCCATTAGTCCGCCGATTGCAGCACCAGCCAGGCCACCGACACTAAACAGAGCATGGAAGCTGCTCATGATCGTCTTTGCATACGCCTTCTCGATATCGATCGCGTGAGCATTAGCCGCAATACCGACAATGCTCGTCAGGGCGCCGAACAGTGCAAAGGCAGCCGCCAATACCCCAAAGCTATTAGCTAGTGCGATTAAAATCAAAACAAGCGGGAATAGGGGAGCGAGTACCGCAAGCAACGAGCGGAGACCGAATCGCTTAATAAGCGGAGCGGCGAACTGCATCGCAACGAACCCGCCGAGCGAGCAGCAGAGTAGAGCAAGTCCGAGGGCGCCCGGACTCAATGCCAAACTATCTTTAAGTCGCGGGATCGTAGCCGCAAACGTTCCGCTGCCAATACCGAGCATGAAATATATCGTCTTAGCGGCGATTCGCCCCCATAATAATTCTTTTGTTGTATGCTTGTTTTTTACCGTAGTCATTATCTCCATCATACAGCATCTGGCAAGAGGGGCCGAATCTGAAACTCATCAACGCTTTTTCATTGACGACCATAAAGCTACTGCTTTATACTCTAGATACTTATGAAGACACAGCACTCCAAAGGCTTTACGATCGTCGAACTCCTCATTGTCATTGTCATCATCGGTATTCTCGCCGCCATCACGATCGTCGCGTATAACGGTATCCAGGACCGAGCACGTCAATCACAGGTTTCATCTGCTGCAACACAAGCTGCCAAGAAGGTCCGCATTCATTACACTCAAAACGGAAGCTATCCCGCCTCGCTTGCCGACGTTAGTATCGCCAACTCTAGTGATATCACCTATGACTATACTCAAAATGGAGAATGGTTCTGCGTTGCTGCAAAGACTGTTGGCGCCAACTCAATTGCCGCCGGCGCCGGCTCAAGCGGCAACTGCTCTCAGCTGACTGCCTCGTACTATAACAACGGAACATTGACCGGATCGCCTGTTTTAACTCGCATTGAACCGAACGTTGACTACAACTGGGGCAGCAATGCACCAGCCCCTGGCGTGCCGAGCGATAACTTCTCAGCAGTGTGGACTGGCTATATTACTGCACCGACGACAGACACCTACACTCTCCATCTTTGGTATGATGACAGATTCCGTCTGTACCTCGATAATACGCTGGTTGCAGACCACTGGGCGACGGGCTGCTGTACGTGGAGGACAATGACCTATGCATTTACTGCTGGGCAAAAAATTCCTTTTAAGATCGAGATGTCCGAAGGTGGCGGCGGGGCAGGAGCTCGTATTCAATGGAGCTACACCGGTCAAACACAGGTTGCCGTACCTCCGTCGGCGTTTAGCTCATAACTTATCCCAATTCTCGTCCTATCGACACGTTTACCTATTGACGCCGTAACTAATGGACGCGCTATACTAAAGGAGGTCATGTAAGTACTGGTGGAGAACCTTTTTACTAACAGACTAAAAAACCCATAGTCGACATACACACTAGCTCGTCTTCGGACATGCAGCCAAGCGTCCCTGCCGCACTACATATTCAATCGCTACTTCAGGTGATACAGCAAATAGCAGGCGGTGCTTATTTGTCTCCTCGTAGCTTACTCATAAATCCGCAGCTGACCATCTTTCTCGTTGTCAGTTTTTTATTTACCAAAAAATAAATCAATCCCTCACATCTTAGGAGTAAGAATATGACCAAACAAACTACAATCAACAGCCCCGTTTCTATTACAGCAATCGGATTCGGTCGCGATCTACGCGCCTATCCACGCCGTATGGAATATAAAGGATCTAGCTACGATTTCATCGATGCTGGACTCCGTACAGTGGTTCGTAGCGGCGAACGCATTGCGCAAATCCTCACAATGAGCGATGGCGCGCATGACTATCGTCTCCGTAGCGATAACCATGGCGGAAGCTGGACGCTCCTTAGTATTAACTAAGAAGCAAAGAGGGAAGTGATTGCCCTCCAGACACTAAAATAGCCTAGCATTTAGTTGCTGGGCTATTTTAGTGAGACACCGTTGCGCGATTGGCAAGCTTGCTTCATAATAACCACAAGAAGAATACAAAAAATAGGGGGCACAGCTATCAAGCCAAATGATCTGACTCGTTTCTGGCATCGCCGCATCTGCGAAGCGACGTTCATCGTCAGTGCCATCGTCGTGGTGCTTTATTTCTGGGCGTACTTTGCAACCGACGTTAAAAGTAGCATCGGTGACTCACTGCTCGTCAGTGACCTTGCCGCCGGTCTTGCCGGACTGACAGCAATTATCAGTTTCATATCCTATCTATGGGTACCGAAGAAATATATCTTTTACGCGTCACTCGTCGTGTACGGTCTTTTAGTTGCGACAACCGCACTACTCGTCTTAAATACAGGTGGCAGCTCGTCACCGTTTATCGCACTCTGGATGCTCGTTGCCGTGTTCTCGGGTATATTCGGCGCCTGGGGTATCGTGCCGATGCTTATCGCCGTCAATAGCTACCTTATCCTTCAGTACCTCAATCTCGGCAGTATTAGCCGAGAAACTATCGTGACCGTTATTCTCGCAGGCGAACTACCGTTGCTCATTAGCTACCTTATATGGCACAAAAAATCAGGCAGCGAGTCAAAAGGAGACCGCGCCTATCGAGACCTTGCCAATGAACTCAGTGAAGTCGCCAGCAAGTCGGAAGTCGTCATTAACGCTATCGCCGATGGCGTGATTGCCGTTGACAGTCAAGGAGTTATTCAACTCATTAACCCGGCCGCTCAGCGCATTCTTGGCTGGGATAAGCAAGATGCCATGGCGCTCAATTACAAATCCGTTCTCAACTTGGCAGATGGAGCCGGTGCCGATCTCACCGATGCAACCGATCCAATTCAGCACGTTCTCGGTGACAATAAGTCACAACGGACTAATGATCTTTCCCTAACAACTAAATCTGGCAAAAAAGTATTCATCTCACTTGTCGCCTCACCAATTGGACAAATTGGTTCAGGTGTCATTGTTGTTTTTCGCGACATTACTAAGGAAAAAGCCGAAGAGCGTGAGCAGGCCGAATTTATCAGCACGGCAAGTCACGAAATGCGCACACCAGTTGCCTCGATCGAAGGCTACTTGGGGCTAACACTCAACCCGGCTACCGCCCAGATCGATGACAAAGCACGTGACTTTATCACCAAGGCGCACGAATCAGCCCAGCATCTTGGCCGACTCTTCCAGGACCTTCTTGATGTTAGTAAGGCAGAAGATGGGCGACTGTCTAATAATCCAAAGGTAGTTGATGTTGTAGCCTATATACATGATGTCATTCAAGGTCTACGACCGAGAGCGGACGAGAAGGGCCTACGCATGTTCTATAAACCGATGCCAGATAATGACAGCGATCAATTGAACCGCCGACTCACGCCAGTATTCTACGCCAATCTCGATAACGATCACCTCAGAGAAGTCGTCTCTAACTTGGTCGAAAATGCCATCAAGTACACACCGCAAGGTGATGTGACGATCGACATTGGCGGTGATACAGAACATATTGTCATTAGCGTCAATGATAGCGGTATCGGCATCCCAGCCGAAGATATTTCGCATCTCTTTCAGAAATTTTACCGCGTCGATAACAGTGATACGCGCGAGATTGGCGGCACGGGACTAGGTCTATATCTTTGCCGTCGCCTTGCCGAAACAATGGGCGGCCGTATCTGGGTAGAGAGTGAATACAAAAAGGGAAGTACATTCTACTTAGAAGTACCTCGGATTAGCCACGAAGAGGCGACACTCCTTATAGAGAAAGCAACCGAACAAGCGCCAGCGATCACGCCCGCTACTCAGACTAGTTGGCAGCCAGCGCCACCGCCAGTCCAAGCACCTGCCATACCTCAACCACAAACCACCACTGCGCCGCCACTCCCTGCCGTTGCATCACCGGCGCAGCCTCAAGCATATACGCAGCCACTCGCGACAGCACCACAACAGACCCAGCAAGCTACCATGCCACAGCAACAACCAATCATGCCAGCGGCCGCTCAACCTGGCCAATACAGCAACACACCACTTGCTCAAATCGAACAAAATCCATCTCAATATACAGCCCAGCGACCCCAGGGTGTCACTATTCCAAGTCGCGGCCCAACTCAAACCCAATAATAAACCATAAGGGCTATAGCATTTTATGTGGTAGCCAAGTACAATAAGAGTAATTATGACCAAGATTTTACTAGTAGAAGACGATAAAAGCCTGAGAGAAATCTACGGCGTTCGATTATTGGCCGAAGGATACGATATTGTCTCCGCAGGTGACGGTGAAGAAGCGCTTGCTATGGCGATCAAAGAAAAGCCAGGACTCATCGTAAGCGACGTAATGATGCCGAAGATCAGTGGCTTTGATATGCTTGATATCTTGCGCTCGACAACTGAAACAAAAGACATCCGTGTCATTATGATGACAGCCCTCAGCAGCGAAGACCAACGTCTACGTGGCGAACAACTCGGCGCAGATCGCTATCTTGTAAAATCGCAAGTCGGTATTGAGGATGTCGTTCGTACTGTACATGAAGTTCTTGGTGATGCGCCCGTTACTCAACCTTCTGCCCAGCAAGTCTTCTCGCAGCCAGCTCCATCTGCCGTACCGCGTCAGAATACGCCTCAGCCCGTTCCAGTACAACCGCGTCCAGTGGCCCCGACGTATACCACGCCAGTTGCGCCGCAGCAGATGCAAGCGCCAGCTCCACAGGCCTCTGTATTTACTCAGCCAGCGCCAGCTGCACCTATCGCCGCGCCAGTTACGCCTGGGCCTCAGCCTCCGCAACAACCGCAGCAACAACCCCAACAGCCGCAACCGCAGCCACAAGTACAGGTACAGCCTTCGGCATTACCTCAGCCAACTGCGCCATTCTCTTCACAGCGTCCGGCAAATCTTGGTGAGCGAATAATTCATCCTCTTGAGGCACCAGCTCGAACCACCCCTGACGTCGCTAGCTTAATCGACAGGGAATTAACAGCTGATATAACGCCGTCGATAAGTACACCTCAACCTCAGCCAGGTGCGCAGCCTGTTCAGCCACAACAGTCATCATTTGCCGCGCCTCAACAACCCGTCGCACCTGCTAATCCTTTTGGTCCAGCTCCGCAGCAGTAATGCTATACTAGGCCAGATATGAATAACGATACTGACGATCTTATACGACTTAATAAACACCTTGCGCTTCAGCTGGGCGTATCACGCCGTGAGGCTGATGAACTGATCGAACGTGGCCGCGTGACAGTTAATGGTAGCGTCGCCGAACTTGGCGGGCGACTACGCGCGGGAGACAAGGTTCTTGTAAACGGCGAGCCAATCATAGAGAATACAGCCTTCGTTTATATTGCATTCCATAAGCCTACTGGCTATGTCTGTTCACGTCGCGGGCAGGGTGAAAGTGAAACTATCTACGATATTATTCCGCCTAAATATCAGTCACTGAAGTCTGTCGGCCGACTCGACAAGGACAGCTCAGGCCTTATTCTTCTGACGAATGACGGCGACTTCACCTATCGCATGACTCATCCAAAGTTTGCAAAGACTAAGATATACAAAGTCCGCCTCGACCGCGACCTTGAGCCGCTCCATCAACAAATGATTAGTGATTACGGCGTCCAACTTGAGGACGGTGCAAGTAAACTTATCCTTGAGCGACTATCTGACGACGATCGAAAAGACTGGACCGTCACAATGCATGAAGGACGCAACCGCCAAATTCGTCGTACTTTCGATTCGCTTGGCTATGAAGTCATAAAGCTGCATCGCACAAACTTTGGTAATTATTCACTCGGTGATATACCCGTTGGCGACTACGAAGTCGTCGATATGCGCTAGGTGATATATCTACAAAAAAGAAAATACTCCGCACCATAACTTGATGCGGAGTATTTTCTCTACGCAGTTAGTCATGATACGGAGTTACACCTGCCGATGGACAAGTGTGTCTTGAATAACTCCCAGGCCCACCCGAGAATCTCGCAGGCCAATCGCCGACACCATTAGGGCATCGCCAACTACACCAAGGCGAGAATGTGTCAGCAGCCCGTCCGGTGTTGTCGCCGAGGCCATCCAGCATAGCTCGCTTGGATACTCATCCTGCTTTTGCCGTATGGCAGCTGTATAGCTGTCGGGCTTGAGAATGAGCTGACCGTGGTAGGTTACGAATCGAAACAGGCCACTGTCGGTTGTTATGCGGATAATCACCCCGTCTTCAAACTTATCGGCGTCATGTGAATCAGACGCAGATGCGCGAGGACGAGAAGGGGGAGTAAGGGACGATGTCTTTTCGGTAGACATAAATACCACATCCTTTCGTAGGCTTTGTGGATGATGATATTATAATATATTACGTCATTAAAGGCAAGTTAAGATGCTTACGCTCGCTAAGTAAAGCTATCTCTGTTATAATTAATCGAAGTTATGGCCTCTAAATTACCAACGGTAGCAATTATTGGACAAGCGAACGTCGGCAAGAGTTCGCTTTTTAATCGTATGGTACGTGCCCAGCAGGCAATCGTCGCCCGTGAAGCCGGTACAACACGCGACAATGTTCTTGGTCGTGTCGAACACAAGCATCACAATTTCTGGCTCGTCGACACTGCCGGCCTTAAAGACCCGAACGATGAGTTTGAAGCCTCAATTCAAGAGCAGATCACTGAAGCCGCTGACGCAGCTGATGTTATTCTTGTCGTTGTCGACAGCAGCCAATACGCTAGCGACCAAGATAAGTTCGTTGCCAAAAAAGCACTCCGCTCTAAAAAGCCTGTTATTCTTATCGCTAACAAAGCTGACCTTAAAGAAAGCCTGCCTAACGACGAGTTCAAGCGCCTTGGTATTAGCTCTGTCGTTCGTACGTCAGCAGAGCACAACTCGGGTGTCATCGACGTCCTCGATGAAATCGTTGAGCTCATTCCGGCAAAATTCGAACAGCAGCCGGACGACGTCCTGCGCGTTGCGCTGATCGGTCGCCCAAATGTCGGCAAGTCAAACCTCTTCAACTCACTAGCTGGTAAACAACAAGCACTTGTTGCTAATATCGCCGGTACAACCCGAGATGTTAACCGCGTTGCAATCCGCTATGGCGCTCGTGATATCGAGCTCCTCGATACTGCCGGTATGCGCAAGCCAGGTAAGCAAGAAGTAGGTATTGAGAAATTCTCAGTTCTTCGAACACTTCAGGCTATCGAAGAAGCTGATGTCTGTTTTCTCCTTATGGACGTTAACGAACTTAATACGCAGCTCGACCAACGTCTTGCTGGTATTATCGACGAAGCAGGTAAGGGTATGGTTATCGTTGTTAGCAAATGGGATAGTGTCGAAGACAAGGACGCTTATACACGTGATGCTATCGCACCAACCATCTCACGAACGTTTAAGTTTACACCTTGGGCACCGCTCATCTTCACCAGCTCGGTTACTGGGCAGAATGTCACAAAACTCTTCGATCTTGCGCTAGATATCGACGCTCGTCGTAAGCAAGAGACCAAGACTCGTATCCTAAATGATCTTCTTCAAAAAGCCGTTCAAAAGCACCCGCCAGCCGGTCTGAAGAATACTCACCCGAAGCTACGTTACATGGTACAGACCGATATGTCACCTCCATGGTTCGTCATTTACGGCTCAAACCTTAAATTCATTCACTGGAGCTACAAACGCTACCTCGAACGCCTCCTACGTGATACCTACAACTTTGCAGGTACGCCGATTAAATTCAGCTTCCGCGACGAGAAGCAGATCAAGGCCAATAAAGAGCGTGTCGCCAAAGGCCTCGCGCCAGTGACCAAGAAATACAAAGAAGAGAAGACGGCCGAAGCTGCCAAGAAGCAGACCGATCAGAACTAACATCAAAACCGCCTCGCAACAGAATGTGCGAGGCGGTTTTTTTATATATAAAATCCAAAAGTTGAGTGTTCTGCTCGCCCCCAAAAAAGAGGGGGCGAGCAGATTGTTCTCATTGAGAGGTGCATGCCCTATCACATCGATCCGAAAATGAATCGCGATATGAGGATTGCAGCGAGTGTCAGTCCGACGATAACGCTTCCGACAATCAGATAGGCACCTGATTGCGTGCGGCTGGCGTTGTAACTATTAAGCGTGCCCTTGCTGGCGTCGCGCCAAATAACTACACCGATGTAGACACCGATGATCGCAGCGACTACCGCAGCGATCAGAGCTACATTAATGACACTATCGTCGAGCGCGACGATGGCGCATCACACCCATCATAGGACGCGGCCGCCGTTTCCACTGCGCATGCGCCACCATCATGATACAAAGGACAATCATCCCGAACAGTGCGATATTAGCCCAAACTCCGAAAACTGGAGTCATTGAGCCAAACCATTCCACACCTTCGTTGATGCTCTTAAGCATCGATTCGAGCGGATTCGCATCCGTCGTTTCCATAAGTTATCCTTACCTTGACGTCAGTCCCTCAATTGAAAGAACCATATTTAATTATATCATAATTACCTAAATATAGCAATGGTATATAGTAGTAACAGATGAAATTAATCTTTGCACAAGGCAATCCTGGCAGTCAGTATGCCGCCACTCGTCATAACGTTGGCTTCTTTGCGCTTGACCACCTAGCAGCTGCGCATGCAGCGGAGTTTATCAAGAAGCCTAAATTTCATGCCGATATCGCCGAAGTCACGATTGCAGGCGAAAAAACTCTACTCATAAAACCAACGACCTTCTATAACGAAACAGGACAGTCCGCCCGAAGCTTGGTTGACTTTTACAAATTAGACAGCGCAAGCGATCTTCTTGTTATTCACGACGATCTTGCGCTGCCGCTTGGTACAATCCGTATTCGTAAAAAGGGGAGTGACGCCGGGAATAATGGCATCAAAAGCCTCAATGCACATCTTGGACCAGACTATAATCGTATCCGCGTAGGTATCAAAAATGAACTGCATAGTCGCATTTCCGACGTTGACTACGTTCTGGGCCACTTTTCAAAAGATGAAACAGACGCCTTAACTGCAACTATCATCCCAAAAACCGTCGAACTCATCGAGCGCTTTTGCGCTAATTCACTAGAAACGACGAGTCACAGCCTATAAAAAATAACGCCATGGGGCGTTAATGAAAGTTGTTCCGAGAGCGGCGGCAGGGGGCATAAATGCCGCACCCTTGCCACCACTCTCGGACATGTAAGTCTCAGTCCCGTCTGCCGCCGAATAACACAATACAGATGTTGACCAGGGCCCATGCGGCGGCAATAAATGACACGACACTAAAGAGCGCCAATAGCCAGCCTTCGCCGAAGATCCCCGACATCCATCGCAGCGTCCACGCAACGCCCATGAGAACCATGGGAGTGACATATAGCCTCGTAGATATCGGTAATCCCTTAAACATGACCAGAAGACCAGAGATTGCCGACAAAATGATTGTCGTTCCGATGAGACCAGAAGCGATCTCTTCAGGGATTTCAGTCAAGTACTGCCACAGTCCGATGAATGTATCCAATGTACTTCTCTCTTCGTGTATAGGGAATGGAAAGGTGAAACTTCAAATATTATTATAGTATCAAATCGAATTTAGGTCAACCGAGCGCCTATACGCCGAGGAGCGTAACAATCGTTCCGACAACGACAATGCCAGATACCAGCATGGCGGCTTGGATCGTGCCTGTCCGGTGCGGCTGTTCATGAATCTCGGGTATGATGTCACTGGCTGCAACATAGATAAAGAAACCAGCCGTGAGGGCGAGCAGTGGGGCGATAGGTATATGCGCATCGCTGCCAAGACCAAATACAAGCAGTGCCATCGTAACCGTTGCAAGTGCCGTCAAGACATTAGCAATGACCACCGTCCGGCCCTTCCAGCCACGAGAGAGCAGTAGGGCAAATGTACCAAGCTCTTTTGGAATTTCATGTGCACTCACTGCCATGGCAGTAATAACACCAGTCGGAACACTTACGAGGAATGCGGCACCGATCGCAAGACCATCAATTGCATTATGCATAATATCGCCAATAACTATCATCCGTCGCTGCTGGGCATTCTGGTGCGAACCGTCGTGTTCATGGTGATGATGGAACCAGCTCGAGCTGCGCTCGAGTAAAAAGAAGAATGTAAAACCGGCAAGCGTCCAAAGCAGAAGCTCGCGGGGATCACCAAGTTCAAACGCCTCTGGAAGAAGATCGAAAAACGCAGCAGCAAGTAAGGCACCTGCACCAAATGGAAGTGTCAGCAAGATAGCTGCTTGGCGACGCTTCTTTGCGCGTAGTAGCAATAGACCGCCAACGAAAGAAGTAATACTGCCGGCCAGTGTTGCGAGGATCATAATTAAGACTGTCATATATCTCCCATCATACCATAGTTACAGAGGCGCGCTACAGGACGTGCTGGTCTTCAACTGGTGTTGTCTTGCGACCATGCCAGATACTCGCAACAACTGCCGCAATAATACAAACGAGGCCAATCGAGCCTGTAAACCACTCCGGCGGGTGCATGCCATATAGCTTTACAAACATGATCGAACCGAGAATAATAATCGCCCAGTGAGCACCTTGCTCGAGGAACTTATAACGAGCAAGTGTTTTTGTTCGGACCATATAGACAGTCAACGAACGCACCCACAGCGCGCCGACACCAAGTCCAGCCATAATAAGAAGAATACTACTCGTAAGCGCAAAGGCACCGATAACACCATCGAGCGAGAATGATGCGTCAAGTACTTCTAAGTACATGAATGAGACGAATGCCGCCATGCCAACTTGTGGAATAGCTGAAGCGCCTGGCTGTTTTTTCTCCATCAAACGGCCGGCGACATCAATAAGGACATGCAATACAATACCGCTAAGGCTCGCTAGAAGAACGGCAATCTTCTCATACTCAGGTACAGTGACATACAAAATAGCCGCTACGATGAGCATTATGTATACATGAACAAAATGCAGCTTACCAAGTCGCGCAAGTGGGCTCTCAAGTAGACCTAGCCAGTGAACTCGCTTCTTTGGATCCATGAAATAGGCGAGTCCGATCATCGCGAGGAAGCTACCGCCGAAAGCACTGATCATTGGGCCAGCTGTCTCAAGTGCATGAGCATAGTCATCTGGCTGATGCAGTGCCAAATTGATCACGTCGCCAAAGGCGAGGCCTGTCGGTACCATTACGATAAAAATAGGTAAGACAAAGCGTACGCCAAAGACGGCGATCAAAATGCCCACCGTTAAGAAGATTGTCTGCCAAAACTTCGACATCTTGACGAGCACGCGACTGTTTATGACGGCGTTATCGAAACTAAAGGTGACTTCAAGTACAGACAGTACGACAAATAGCCAGAGCGCTCCCCAGCCAGCGCCCATGACAACCCACACGGCAATCGCGAGTGAAAAGAGGGCAGTAATAAAGAAAATACGAACAGGGTGATGGGGCTGCAAGAGGTGGCGAATAGTAGAATACATTACTATCTACTTTATCATGAGTGAAATCATTTAGTGGTTGAAAATAAAAGGTCGCCCGTCCCCGAATGGGAACGAGCGACGTGTCGGATATCCTATACAGGGTCCGTCCACGATTACATTTTTTACACCATGTTACGGTGTCGTTTCATTTCAGACGTGGCAGTCGGCAAACCCCATGTCGGCAGCGTGCTCGCGGACAAACTTCATGTCCACCATGGCGTCAGCCGAGTAGTTTACCGACGCCAGCAGCTTTTCGCGCCGTGCGTCGTCGAGTTCGTCAACGTCGAAGTACAGCGTTCCTGTACCGTCACTGATGTAGTCGAAGTAGACACCGACGTTGCACGTGCCGATTCTGACAGCGTACTGCGCAACGGTCTGCTCTGGCCAGCGGTGAACGAATCGGCTATCCGCGAAACCGCGGCTCGTCAATTCAGCCTCAACCGCATCGGCATCTTCAGTCGGCGTGCAAGCGGTTACGCCCAGCAAACCGACGACAACGAGCAAAGCCGCGCACGTCCTCTTGAGTGAAGAGGTCTTCATCCTGCTCCTTCTGTAGCTTGAAATGTACAATCAATATACAATCGGTTGCATATCGACCTGAAACAAATGGCGTATAGAGTATCCCTTCTGTTGTAGTCGGACTTACATTGCAGCACCCACCGTACCGCACCATACCTAACCAATAATCTTTATATCATTTATTCACGATAATGTCAATGGTCGCGCGTCGCTTCATCTTATTAGCCTATTTTTTCCCAACAAAAAAGCGCCAGGTAAGGGTGGGCATCACCTGGCGCCATGTTGCCCTTTAACCCACCCGAAGGGGCAAGCGTAACGATCTCGATCAAAGCGCAGATGTTCGCTGGTTAAAGGGATTAGTATGCTCGTAATGCTTTATTGCTTACTAGTGGAGGGTAGATTACTAGATAAGCACATTACGGGCAACCTAACATAAGTTAGAATAGGGGGTATAAGGTGCGTTTGATTGGATCTCGCAGATTTCAATCAATCGTCTTTGATATTAGCACGTATTTGACATACTGTCAACACATTGAGACATAATTTCTATTTAAATCAATAGTGCTACCCCTGATAAGCATAATCAAAAACGCAACTAGATCACAAACTCTTCTGGCGCCCTATGTACTTTTCTCTGGCCGACAGGCATACATAATACTTGCATCAACGAGGCGTCAACCGATGCTGATAAAGCTTACGATAATAGACATATAACAATAATTATGATATAATTATTGTATTACGTCGAGCCCGACACATTACCATCTCATCGATGGCTGTTGAAGGTTCCGTATGGACTTTTGACAGACTTCGGTTCTACGGAAAGATATCATATGAACACTAAATCACCGTACATTGCGCACGCCGACAACATGAAACGTGCACTCAGAAACGCTGCCAAGCGCTGCGACGCGTTGCCCGACACAGCAAGCAGAGAGGCTATCATCTACGACACCGCCGTCGTCGTTGGGAAATCACTTGTAGCGCGGCTCACACCATCAGCTGAGCGCGTCATCGATCTCGATATCGACGGGGTAGTTTTTATTCCTCGACTGGTCCAATTTGGCATTGTCTATGAAAATCCGGCAACCGCCAGCAATGGCGCCGAATACATACCAGTGACAGCCAAAAAGATGGTTTCTGCACTTACCGAAGACATCAAGGACGGCGACACAGCTTTTTCCGTTCTTGAGCCCTACTATAAGGCGGTGATGAACCTGCCTTAAGTATTGTCAAAAGCCTGCCGGCCACCCTTTGGGGTGAGCCGGTGCTTTTAATTTAAACTAGCTAACTGCGCCAGGAGGTGGAAGATAATACAATAGGTCATTTTCAAGAGTTTGTTTACAAACTTCCTGAATTTGCGTATAACTAATCACTGTGCTTAGCTAACAAGCACAAGGAATTTATATATAGTATGAGCAAAAACCTCGTTATCGTAGAGAGCCCCGCAAAGGCTAAGACAATTGAAAAGTATCTAGGCAAAGACTTTAAAGTATTGTCGAGTGTTGGACATATCCGTAGCATTGCTAAAAAAGTAAAAGGCGGAACAGAACCAATCGAAGTTAACAACGACTTCAAAACTACCTACGAAATTGATCCAGAGAAAAAGAAGACCGTCGCCGAACTTAGGCGCGCCGTCAAAGAAGCTGAAACAATTTGGCTCGCAACCGATGAAGACCGCGAAGGGGAGGCGATTGCCTGGCATCTTTGCGAAGTCCTGAAGCTTGATCCGACTACAACAAAACGCATCGTGTTTCATGAAATCACAAAGACGGCTATCGAAAATGCCATCAAGACCCCTCGCACTGTCGACATGAGTCTTGTGCAGGCACAACAAGCTCGTCAGATTCTAGATCGTCTGGTTGGTTTTGAATTGTCTCCTGTCGTATGGCAAAAAGTACCTGGCGGCAAATCCGCTGGCCGCGTCCAGTCACCGGCCGTACGCCTACTCGT
This sequence comes from Saccharimonadales bacterium (SeqCode), assembly GCA_049295575.1. Lineage (GTDB taxonomy): Bacteria > Patescibacteriota > Saccharimonadia > Saccharimonadales > Saccharimonadaceae > UBA6022. The sequence goes on along the minus strand of JBAQQX010000002.1, from coordinate 211,011 downwards.
TGAGCGCGAACGTGAGATTGACAGCTTTAATGGCTCATTTACATTTAAGGTTGTTGCTGAATTCACTCATGACGGTCTCACAATGAAAGCCGAACTGCCTCAGCGCTATGACACCGAGGCAGAAGCGCAAACATTCCTCGAAAGCCTGCTCGGTGCGACCTTTACAGTCAGCGATGTTGCGACGAGTCCATCGACACGCAACCCTAGCGCACCGTTTACGACCAGTACACTCCAGCAGGATGCAAACAGTCGCCTCGGATTTGGCGCAAAGGCAACCATGTCGAGTGCTCAAAAGCTCTACCAAGAGGGTAAGATTACCTATATGCGTACCGACTCCGTTAACCTTGGTGGCGAAGCAATTGCGGCAGCAGCGCAATATATTAAGACTGCTTTTGGCGAAGAGTACTCGCAGGTTCGTACGTTTAAAACGAAATCTGCCAGCGCACAGGAAGCTCACGAAGCGATTCGTCCGACTAACATGAGCCTTGAGCGTGGTAGCAGTAACGAATACGATCAAAAGCTATACAACCTCATCCGTAACCGCACACTCGCGAGTCAGATGGCGCCAGCTAAGCTAGAGAAAACTGTCGTTAAGATCGCTATTTCAACAAACAATGAGCTGTTTGAAGCCAAGGGCGAGGTGATCATCTTCGATGGTTTCTTGAAAGTATACGGCGGTAGCAAAAAAGATGCTGACATCCTTCCTGCCGTCAAAAGCGGCGATATGCTTGCCATGAAAAGTGCAAGTGCTCGACAAGTCTTTGCTCGTCCACCAGCCCGCTACACCGAGGGTAGTCTTGTTAAGAAGCTCGAAGATCTTGGTATTGGCCGCCCGTCAACGTACGCCACTATTATTAACACCGTTCAGGTTCGTGGCTACGCCGAAAAAGGCGAAGGCGAAGGAACAGCTCGTGACGTCATTGTCCTTAATCTTGAAAATAATGCTATTCAACGCGATGTTGTCCAAGAAAAAACTGGTGCCGACCGAGGTAAACTCGTTCCAACCGCTAGCGGGCAAGTGGTAAGCGACTTCTTGACCAATCACTTCGATCAAATCGTAGATTACAGCTTTACAGCAAGCGTCGAGGAAGAGTTCGACCTTATTGCTGGCGGTAAACTTGATCGCAACGCCATGCTGAAGCAGTTCTATACGCCATTCCACGATCTTATCGTTCAGTCAGGTGGCATTGACCGCGCATCTGTCGCACAAGCTCGAGAAATAGGTATCGATCCTAAGTCGGGCAAGCCAGTCCTCGCACGCTTTGGTCGCTATGGCCCGATGCTTCAACTCGGAGACACCAGCGACGAAGAGAATAAACCACAGTTTGCACCACTTCCAGCCGGACGAAAAATTGAAAATGTCACACTCGAAGAAGCGCTTCATATGTTCAAGCTACCTCGAGTCATCGGCAAGACGACCGAAGGCGATGATATCAAAGCTAATATCGGCCGCTTTGGCCCATACGTCCAGATAGGCAAGCTCTTTGTCAGTATTAAGCCGCTTGATCCACACACGATCACGCTTGAAGAAGCACTTGAGCTCTACGCTGCCAAACTGAGAGCTGAGGCTGAGAAAAACATCTCCGACTTTGGCGACGGCGTCAAAGTACTTAATGGTCGCTACGGCCCGTACATTACCGATGGCGCAAAAAACGCCAAGATTCCGAAGGGAACTGAGCCAAAAAGCATCACCCACGAACAAGCGCTTGAATTGCTTGCGGCCGCGCCTGCTGTAAAAAAAGGCCGCTTCACTCGTAGCAGTTCTAAGACAGCAGCCAAAAAACCTGCTGCAAAAAAGACTGCCACGAAAAAGGCATCAGCTACTAAAAAAGTCACTTCTACCCGCAAAAAAGCCTAGTTCAGGGATAGCTACTCTCAATTTTGACACCAGTCTAAGACACTGGCCTATGCGCTCGAGTGTCCCGCCTATTTGACAGTAGACCAAATAGACCCTTGCCAAAAACATTGATATATTGTATAAATTACTTGTACCTATTCCGTTCACATAGAGTGAGGCATGACAATGCAATACCCTGAGAAAGTGCTTCCAAAGGACCTGGAAAATCGTCTGACGAAATTGTTCCCAGACAATAACACAGCCCTTGCGCTTCTCCTCGTGAAAGATGAGCAAGTGATAGACATAGTGCGTAGTCATTCAGACACCGCGTGTGCAGCATGGCAATCACTCATCGACAAGCGTCTTGCAGGAATCTGCTATGTCCCAGGATGTAGCGGCGATGATGAGTGGGGCTGCGAAGATGGCTCGTACCATGAAGACCACATCGATTACGCCGTCACGCAAAGAGATGCAACGAAAAGGTACTACGATCGACTGCTTGCCGATCTCGATGCCACATTTACCGAATGGCGCAACGAATCAGCAACAGGATCTTAATGCCCGCACCGAAATGAGCCCGTCTCCTGATCTTATCAGTGACAGCCGCCTCATTCGGGGCGGGCTTATTTCGTATAATAAGACCGCAAAATGAACATAAGTCAACGGAAACGATACCACATCGCCAATATTAAAAAAGTCCCATGACATTCTTTACTTGTACCGTCTACTTCATGCTATAATTAGTCATACACAAGAATATGTTTGACATTAGTAAAATATTATTTTATAATGTTCTACAGACTGCTATATAAAAACTAAATTATTCTGAGGTGAGGCGGAGAGGAATGACAAAACTATGAGCGAAGCTCTACAAGAAAAAGCGACTATCGACCTAAAAAGTACCGTAAACGAAATCTTGGCGATCATTGACCAGGAGCGCGAGCGCGAAATCATTACACGTCGTTTCGGCCTCTACGACCGCAAAGAAACTCTCGAACAGATTGGTGAACTACTCGGTATCACTCGTGAGCGCGTACGTCAGCTCGAAAAGGCAATTCTTATCCGCCTCAAGATTGCCGCAGAAGATGGAAAAATCCCTGCTAGTACTAGCCTCGAAAAAATCTTCATTCGTCACCTCGCCGAAATGGGACGTATCGCCCGCGTCAGCGACCTTGCTGATACGATTCTAGATAAAAAGACTGATGCTCGCGACCGTGCGCACATTGCATTTATCGCGGAACTCGCACCGAACCTGACAGTCGTCAACGAGAACGACAACTACCACCACGCTGTAGGTATCTCTGAATACGGCGACGAGAAGAAGATCCGTACTGAAGTTGATGAAATCGTCAAAGCTATTAAAAAGCATGGTCAACCACTGACTATCGAACAGCTTCACGATCAACTCTCATACGAGCACCCTGATCACGTACGCGCTCTTGCAAGCGTCAGCAAGCTTCTTGCACACCTAAAAGATAATTGGGGACTTATCAAGTGGCCAACAGTTAACCCTAAGAATATCCGTGACAAGATCTACGTTATTCTGGCCGAAAACGACAAGCCGCTTCATTTCTCTGAAATCGCCGAAGCTATCAAAGATAGCGATTTCAAGCGAAAAGATGTCACCACTCAAGCAATTCACAACGAACTTATCAAAGACAAGCGCTTCGTCCTTATCGGTCGCGGTATCTATGCTCTCGACAGCTGGGGCTTCTCGAAGGGGACTGTGGCTGACATTATCAGCGATGTTCTCAAGAGCGCTGGTGAACCGCTTCATCGTGACGAAATCGTCAAGCGAGTACTAAAGAGCCGCCAAGTAAAAGAGACGACGATTCTTCTAAATCTCCAGAGCAAAACACAGTTCAAGCGCGTTGCAAAAGCAACCTACGCACTTGAAGAAAAGGCGACAAGCTAATCAGTTGCAAAGCCGTCGCAACAGTGCGACAATAAGGAGTAAACATGGTCGTTTTCTCGTGGCTCATCGAATTAATCTTGCAGTGGTACGTCTGGATCCCAGCCGTGCTCATCTTAAGCTACCTTACGTGGCGTAATTATCGACGAGCCGACGTTGTTAAGGCTACCGAGAGTACGCTTCTTATTCTTGAAATTCCAAAAGCCAACGATAAGTCAGAGCTCGCCGCCGAACAGCTATTTGCAAGTCTTCACGGTATTCTACGCGACAAAAGCGAACTGAAATATAATGCAGGCGTTCAAGAACACCTTAGTTTTGAAATCGCATCAGTCAATGGCCAGATCCGTTTCTACGTATGGGTGCCGAAAGCGCTACAAAGCTTTGTTGAGGGTCAGATTTATTCACAGTATCCAACTGTCCAAATTCACGAGGCCGACGAAGATTACGTGACTCACGAGCGCGACCATAGTGTCATCTACACTTCTGAAATAAGCCTCACGAGCAACGAGATGCTACCGATCAAGACTTTCCAGAGTTTTGAAGTTGATCCGCTTGCCGGTATCACGGGTACGCTTGCTAAACTTGAGACTACTGGCGAAGAAGTCTGGATTCAGGTGTTAGCTCGCCCGATTGCAGATGTATGGCATAAAGACTCTGACCGATGGATCTCAAGCGTCAAGAATGGCAATCCATTCGCTCTATTTTCGGGCGGATTTGATCTCAAATGGGTCGGAGGCCTAATTGAAGCATTCTGGAAACCGCCAGAACAGGGAAGCGGCAGTAGCCCCAAAGAACTTTCCGATCGAGATAAAACACGTATCTCGGAGGCTGAGAAGAAAGCAACAAAGCTCGGCTATCAGGTGAAAATTCGTCTAGCGTACCTTGGTGAAAGTCAAACAAACGGTAAGCTACGTATGCAGGCAATCGTTGGTACGTTCAAACAGTTCAACAGCACCAACCTTAATGGGTTTAAAATGACAGCTGCGAGTTTCAAAAAAGAAGATCTTGCGCGCTACCGAGCTCGCGCCTTTTTCGATCGCGGATTCATCCTTAATATCGAAGAGCTGGCGTCAGTCTTCCACTTACCGCACACTAACGTCGAAACACCAAACATCGTATGGGCGAGTAGTAAAACCGCCGAACCACCGGCTAAGCTGCCGATCATCAGTGGCGATCCAGCTATCGATGACAACATCAGCGCCTTTGGCCTAACGAACTTCCGCGGTATCAACCATCAGTTTGGTATGCTACGCTATGACCGCTCTCGTCACGTCTATATCATTGGTCAAACTGGTGCTGGTAAATCAGGTACCCTTGAGCTATTTGCCCTAAGCGATATCTTCCATAATCAAGGTTATGCGATCATTGACCCGCACGGTGACTTTGCCGTCAATAACATGCGCTTCATCCCTGGAAGCCGCATGCAAGACGTCGTCTACTTTAATCCAGCCGACACTGCTTATCCACTTGGATTCAACCCGCTTGAAGTAACCAACCCGGCTCAAAAAACTAATATTAGTTCTGAGGTTATCGGTGTTCTTAAGCGTATGTTTGGCGAAAGTTGGGGCCCGCGTCTCGAGTATATTTTGCGCTATACTATCCTCGCACTCCTCGATCGACCAACGACGACCATGCTTGATATTACGCGCATGCTAACAGATAAAAAGTTCCGCGAAGAGACATTAACCTATTGTACCGATACGGTCGTAATGCAATTCTGGCGCGTTGAGTTTGCCAGCTGGAATGATAAGTTCGTCGCCGAAGCAATCGCTCCAGTACTTAATAAGGTAGGCGCCTTTACTGCCAACCCGATTATTCGCAATATCATCGGTCAACCGAAATCTACCTTCAACATCCGCGAGATCATGGACGAAGGGAAGATTCTCATTGTCAACCTGTCGAAGGGTCTTATCGGAGAAGATAACGCGGCTATTCTTGGTTCATTCCTTGTTACTAAGATCCAGCTTGCCGCTATGAGCCGCTCCGACATCCCAGACATTAAAGACCGTCGTCCGTTCTACCTCTATGTGGACGAGTTTCAGAACTTTGCGACTGACTCATTTGCGACTATTTTGTCCGAAGCTCGTAAGTACGGTCTTAACCTAACCGTTGCCAACCAGTATATTTCACAGATGAACGAAACCGTACGTGACGCAGTCTTTGGTAACGTCGGTACGATGATCAGCTTCCGTGTCTCAGCGGACGATGCGCCAATCCTATCAAAGCAGTTTGAACCACAGTTTGAATCGAATGACTTGCTGCAAATGCACAACCGTAACTTTGTTATCAACATGGTTATTAACGGCGAGAAGTCACCAGCCTTTAGCGCCCGCACCCTTGAGCTTCCACCGCCACAAGTCGACAACACGGGTCGCATTATCGAGAATACACGCCGTAGCTATAGTAAAAGTAGAACAGAGGTGGAAGAGGCTATTTCAGCCGTTATCCAGCCACCTCAGCAGTTCCAGCCGAAAAAACCACCGGTCAGCCAATCAGTCGCTAAACAGTGGCCTGTTAATGCTCAGTCTCAAACTATTACGCCACAAAATCAGCAGTCAAAACCAGCAGCACAGCAGGGAAGCACCGCAACGCAACCAGCCCCTACGACGCCTCAAGAAGCTATTGGATCAGGAGCAGCGCCAGCTAAACGAAAACGTACTCGTCGACGCAAAAAACCCACCACTACGACTGATACGCCCAGTGAGCAGGGAACTGTCCAGGTAAAGCCACAGCCGTCAACAAATGACGAGCATGAACTCAAGCTACGCTAAGCTTGTAATCGAACAAGTTCCTCTTTACAATTAGGTCATGAGAAAAAGCACGAGCGGCTTCACGATCGTTGAACTCCTGATCGTGATTGTTATTATTGGTATCCTAGCTGCGATTACAATCGTGGCGTATAACGGCATCCAGGAACGCTCACGTGCAGCCAGTGTATCGTCAGCGCTTAGTCAGGCGACGCGCAAGCTTGCTGCTCATATCGTCGACGGAAACGGCTATCCGGGCGACCTTGCAAGTATTGGCATCACCGATACGGATGCGGTCAAATACCAGTACTCGGCAAATAACACCGCCAACCCAGCCACATATTGCATCACTGCTACTAACGGCTCCACTTCCTATACTGCAAACTCAGTGAGCCAAACACCCGCTTCTGGCGGCTGCGCAGGTCACGGCCAAGGCGGGGTAGGGGCAATAACAAATCTTGCCCTTAATCCAAGTATCGAAACAAATGCAAGTAATATCGGTAATCAGGGCACACTGCCAGGCACGATCACTAGCTCCACCGAGCAAGCAAAGTTCGGCAGCGCCAGCCTTAAGACGGTCAGCGCAGCAGGGCGCAAGTGGATGACAGCTGAGACATTTGCTACAGGCGATACGATAAAGTGGAGCCTATGGCTTTATCCTGTTGGTAGCGCAGTTAGCTTCTCGTCCTACTGGGAAGCGAGCGGAACTGGCGGCGGCGGAAGCTCAAGCATTACAGCACCGGCCAACACATGGACGCAGTTCAGCGGATCAACCACGCTCTCATCTACGCAGTCGGGCAAAACAAGCTACGGCTTCGGCTATCTGCGCTCGGGCGCCGTTAGTGGTGACGGGGTCACAGTATACGTCGACGGCGTGATGATCACAAAGGGCACATCAACATACAACTACGCAGACGGTACTACATCAAATTGGATCTGGAATGGCACGGCCCATAGCGCAAGCTCAACTGGCCCGCCGGTGTAATAACACTTATGCTAAACTATTTAGTATGACCTCTACGGACGGTATTGCTACAAAAAACAAAACCGGATTTACGATCGTTGAACTCCTGATCGTGATTGTTATTATTGGTATCCTGGCGGCGATCACAATTGTTGCGTATAACGGCATCCAAGAGCGTGCTCGTATCAGTTCAGTTTCGTCCGCCCTCAGCCAAGTAACCAAGAAGCTATCCCTCTATTCCGTAGATAATTCCAGTTACCCTTCTGACCTTGGCACTATTGGCGTCGCAGATACAGATTCAGTTAAATACCAATACGACTACAATAACAATGCCACCCCTGCGACGTACTGCGTGACCGCGACAAATGGATCTACCTCATACAAAGCAAGCTCAGCGAGTACGGCACCGTCAAACGGTGGCTGTGCTGGTCACGGACAAGGCGGGGTAGCAGCAATCACTAACATTGTTCCAAACCCCCGAGGTCAAAGTGGTGCAAGTGGCTGGTTTCGACCACTTGTCGCTGCTGATATGACAGTAGCGGCGAATATCTCATGGAGCAGTCGCACAGACTGGAATAAAATTGCATATAACGGCACCGGGAACGGAACGGCTCGTCTACGTCTTCCGCTTGCCTCACTCTCAAACGGATCAACCTACACAGTATCCGTTCTACTTGGCAACAATGGCACAGCTGCAATTACTGCAAACCTGGACTTTTGCGACCAAGGCTCGTCTAGCTTCCTTCTCCAGCCAGGAGAAACGCGGAGAGTATCATTCTCTGCCTCAAAAGCCGTATACGACTCTGTGTATAGCTTTGTCGACCTTGCACCAAGCACTAATGCATCAACCGGCGTTCTTGCCACAGAAGCGATGGTGACACAGGGAACGACGAACTATAACTACGCCGACGGCAATACACTAAACTGGATCTGGAATGGAACAGCGCACAGTGCTACATCAACTGGGCCCGCAGTATAATGAATATCTCAAAATAGCCCTACGTATCGTTCATGTCACACCGACAGCAGGCGAGGGGAGATAGTCACCCCTCTTTTTTATTGATAATTCTACAAATCACCTATTCTGCATGTCTAAACCTATTTGAGAGCTAAATGCGACGAAACAGAACTAGAACAAAAATAGAACATAAAATGTTACGTAGATTAAGTAAATACGCTCAGTATTCACACATGTTGACGACATAGTCTGCAGCTACAGACATAATACGCAGGCATATAAATTTCAGGTCGAGCCAACACAACGAAGCATAGGCATAGTAAAACAGGGCATATGGCACATGACATAAACTAAGACAATCGAACCAGGGAAAATATAAGTCAAAAACAATGAATAGTGAACCGCAAATGATACATAGACTATACGTCGCACAATGTACCTTGTACAATTTGTCAAGGTTATGTTTTAATATAATCTCTGTAGATATTCGTAGTATATAAGGCGATAGCCGCTGGAGCAATAGCGAGATACTTTTCTACAACAATTATCCTAAAATAAATCTTTGCTGGAATTAACACTTTACAGAGGTCACAATAGGCAAGGGTATTGTAAATACTATTTTTCGGAATCGTCTACACAATTCCGATTTATGCCTTGCGGATATTTGTGAGTCGCTGATATACTGCGAAGTGGAACGACTAACTGAGAGGTCACGACAGCTCGTCAAGGGTGAGAGTGATCGTAAAACGTTGAGATGTGCCGAGGAAGAGATCGGACGGCAAACCTAGCTTTCTTCGGAGACCGCTCTTGGGAAGGAAGGTTCCAATGGAAACAACAATTACAATAAGTATAAAAGTCTCCGTAAAATTGAAAAACCTCATATCTTTACTATTAGCATAGACTGAGGTTTGACAAAAATCGTGTGGTTAGGAAGCATTCTAGGGTGCTTCCTTTCTTGTTACATAATCATTGTAACATGTCGTATAGTTAAATAGTCAACACGATTCCTATTGAACATTCGAGATAGTCTTGAATTTTTAATGAGATGAGTGATTCATCGTACTTGAAGTAGAAGTGTAGCCCCAATTTTCTTGCCATAGCTTCATTTGGGCAATCTCTTTATCCTGAGCACTTATAATTTCAGTTGAGAGCTTCTTTATCTCATCATGCTTTGCATTCGTCGCAGAAAGTCTAGCCATATCTACGGCGCTTTGATGGTGGCTGATCATATTCTCCACAAATGCCTTGTCGAATTCATCACCCGTTTTATCTTTTAATGAATCAGTCATCTGAGTCATACTCATTTCCGCATTTGTATCCTTCTTAGGCTGGTTCATGACAGTGGCAGCAGTAGCTACGAGTAATCCACCGATAAAGAATCCGGCTAGTCCTGTAAGTAATGATTTAGTTTCCATATTTCTCTCCTTCTAATGATGATTGTGGTGCGCGTGAGATACGTTGCCATCATGAGCTGGGTGGTACTTCATGATAAGAGCATGCCCCTTATTCTTTGATAGTAAGTATTTATTAACTGGGTAAGCAGCGAGGTAAGCAGCAATTAGTGCTATCGGCATACTTAACCAAAATACAGGATTTACTATCCCTGCAGTCATAGCACCCGGGATAACTGCCATAACGATATTATCAACTATTTCCATTGTAGCAATCGAAAGCGTATCCGCTGCTAGTACTACCGATAGAGCAGCGGTAAATCCGACACCCGCCTTGAGTAATGGAAGAGTTGAGAGTGCATACCCAAATATGAAAGCCAGCACGACCGCTAGTACTATTGTCACACCGGCCCCCAGCCCTAGTGCCGTACCGATAACGAGACCAAGCACTTCACCTAGTGCACATCCAGCTAGGCAGTGTAGTGTAGCGCTCTTAGCCATTTGGTTAATATTATTGTTATCGTTCATTGTATATCCTTGTTTAAAGGTGCCGTATTCTATTATACCAATATATAAAGTGGCTCAGAAAGAAGTTACCCCTTCTTTACAACGTACACGGTATAATCTTCCGTATCAAATACTTCAACATTTTCATCTACAAGATAAGGCTGTAAATCAACATTGTTAGATTTAATAGGGCGCACTAAGCCTTTAGAGCACCAGTAGCGCTTTTTACCAGAGAAGAGTGGCATTTCCTTGGTTATATACTTTGAAACGTAGTTAGAGACCTTTGCGCGATCATCCGAGGTATTCGTTATTTCAATTGCAGTAGAGAAGCCAGAAGCCCATCCGCTTAAGTTATAAACTTGCTTATCATTACGTCCAACCACAGGCTCTTGTGTTTTCGGATTAATAGCAGGGGAGAGGCGACCAGCATAGTCGTTAAATAATGCATGGAAGTGAATAGACACGCCATCCTCGTGATATTCGGGAACTATCAAGTAATCAAAATTGCCATATTTTTTCTGTTGAGATTGAAGCCAATAGTGCATACGAGCTTTACAAACATCTACATCATTTCGGTGGTCTTTAAAGGTGAACGTACAAAAATAATCGAAGTTGTTACATAAGATAATATCTTTAATTACTTCTTTAGTTCTTTTAAGACTACGGTTGATTAGAATTTGTTTCATCTGGTCAGTAAGCATTTCAGTATTCTTTTCTTTTTTTGTTTTTTGTTCTTTTTCGCCTATAGGGACTCGGAAGGATTGTTTATATACAACTACTTTGGCGTGGGAAGGGTATATTTTCTGTGTGTTTTCTATAGTTTTATAGTCTGATTGTATCATAGAGAGAAGTACCCATAATATGTCTGCGTTAGCAAGGAACGCAGACGCCCCGTTCTAAAAATTATTAGCATTAGTGTTAAATGGCTTAATTAGTTTGACCGTATATGAAACATTAGCAGTTGAGCCATCTGCATACTTCTTACGAAGCGCAAGAGTATGACGAATGGGCATGAATGAAAGACGATTCTCAACATCAAAACCAAAATTAAAACCGAACTCCTTCTGTAGTAGAAAGATATTTTGTAGCGCCTTATTTGCATGCCTCATAGAAGGGTATGAATGGTTTTTTAACGGTCTGCGATCTTCATATATTTGATAAAATTCTTGTTGCATCAATGCATCTCCTTAAATAATTAAATTTATATCTTCGACTGGGGTTCGGGCAGTGCCTCGAACCAACCAGTCTCGATTTTCTATGAGTGTTAATTTTCACAAACAGAGGTAGTAATTTCCTCCTAAAGTTGAACAGATTTCAAGCTTTCAACGTTTCACTACTGTCGAAAAGATTTCGATGTTTCTGAGTCTACGAATGCTTCAATTTCTTTACATCTTTTCGAGAAATATTTATCTGATTGGTGGTGGTTTGGTCATATTGTTCTGCTCCACTTACTACTTTTTGATAGGTGTCGTACATGTTCCTTATATTTCGGTTATGGAAAAACCAGCCCATTTTGCGTCTATGGCCGGTTAAAGAGCCGTCGTAATCTTGCTCTAAAGTCATGCCGTCATACGCACGCTGAATGGTTATAATCCCAAAGATGGTACTGCACATGATGATGTTGTCGCATTGCTCGCGAAAAGGTTTCGCCATACGTAAGAAAAGCTGGGAAGTGCCAATAATTGCTTTTCTTTGCTTGCGCTGCTGACTAATCTCGGTAAACACGAACATCGGTATATTCTTACTGTCGAGGGCATTAAAATAGGTGTGGATTTCGTCGATAAGGTATAAGACACCCAAGCGACCATTATTAACTTCAACCAAAGCAAGAGCAAGTTCGTCCATATCTTGAAAATAGATGTACTCGTTTTGAGGGTCTAAATTCGCGATGGCCTGTCGTAAATCTTCTTTCGTTTTGAAGTGCACAGGCGTCATGCTTGTAAGGAGAAGGTTAGTCACTATGATTAGCGATGGGTAACGTTTCTTGAGCTTGTGAGCGTGGTAAACAGCAGAGATCGTTTTACCGCTTCCTTGGCGACCTACGTAAACTTGAGTACCTGTCGGCCAGAAAAAGGTAGGGTCTTTTCGGGCGTCTAGATCATCGCGAAGAGATTCAAGATAGGGGCGACTTTCTTTTTTAATAACAGGGAGGTAATCGGACATTACTTAACCCCAATCGGGAGCTTTTTAATCACCCACATCACAAAGTGGTAGATGTGCTCAAATCCTAACAATGCAATCGTTAAAACCAAGATAGGGTAGAAGAGGGCTCCAAATATGTAATAGAAAATAAATGTTGCACCTTCTAGTGTTGTAATGACCCACTCGGCAGCAGATGCAATCAAAGGGTCGAGAGGAGGAAGGCTAGGGAGTATGCCAAATACAGTTTTCAAGGTAGCCACAATACCGATTATTAATCCATCAATTATCATGACTTTATTACCCTCATATACTTTCTATGCAGTGCATAAATCAAACTTAAAGAAACAAGACCACCTAATGCTGCACGAGCCAGATTAAAGAAGGCAGGGAAGTGCTTTTCTGCAAATCCAAAGTCAATAACCAACTCGCCACCTAATATCGGGCCGACGTGTAAACTACAGAGTGCAGGAACACCATACTGGCCATTATTGTATACACAAGAAGGGTATGTACCGTTTGGGTTCGTTGGCATCATTGCCGTAAATACCCTACCAATGAAGTCAATAGGGAATATTAAAAAGCCAAACTTCTCATTAAAGAAATCTCTCAACTCATTAAAATTCTCGCTAAATAGATCACCAGATGGCAAGAAGAGAGCAGAAGTTAATTGAGGAATATTGGTAAAAAAAGTAGCAATATTTCGAGTGTGGCATACGACATCAACAACATCACACTCCTCAAAAATATCGAATGGATTTGGCTCTGGTTCGGGGTCGACCGGAGGAGGTACGCCATTCTCGCTTGGCTCTGCTCCAGCGTAATCAGGTGGATAATTTATCGGATGGTTTACAAAGTAAGGATATAGAGCGGTGAAATTATCCATCGTCATCTGGTTTGCAACAGCGTAGTCAGAGAATGAACCACCACAATAGGCATCTATCTCCCCAGAAACGTTTGCTATATACAAAGTACAGCCAGTTGAACCCGGTGCTATCAATACTCTCCGATCGGTATAATAGGCACCTAAATCGGCAAAATAAGCAGGTGAGGTTGAAGGAGTACACCAAATATATGCCTGCTTTACACTAAGGTCTGAATTGTGATTCCATTCACTAGCTCCCCAGCCAAACCCACGCTCTAAATTGTTATCAATACAGTTTAATAAAACACCCGTATTAAATTCGGGGTTCTCTTCCAGGAGGGTGCGCCAAGTAAGTGAAATATCTATATCGTGCCCCTCTTGGACTAACCTCAACTGAGTGATCGGGGTTATTACACCGTCTGAGTCGGAAGCTGCACTAGCGACGGGTGCACCGATAATGCCGAACAATACGCCAATGCCAGTAACGATTACTAGCAAAGGCATAAATACTAAAAAACGATCAAACATTACTCTCAGACCTTCTCTTGTCTATGAATAGTTTTAAATCGGGGATAACATAGTGGCCAACTAATAGGCCTACAATAAACCAAATCATTTTTCTAATACCTCTTTTGTTAAATATTCACCCGTATCTGTATCAAATACTCGGCCTTGCTCATCAATATCGCCATTGGCGAAGATCATACCTTCAATAACTCTGTAATTAGTCACGACGCTTACCTGTTAGTTTCTGTACGAAGTACCAAAGAATGAGAAAATCTATCCCAATGGTCGCAACCAAGGCAATCTTATCTATAAGCGCAGGGTCAAACACCTTAGCGACCTCTGTTTCTACCAGTAATGCCCATCGTGTAATCAAATAGGAGATCGAGAACGATCTTTACGCCCGCACAGGTGGCAATAATAATCACCATGTAGGGAAGGGAGAGGGCAACTTGCTCAATGATTTTCATATTAGTCTGGGCAATTAAATTGGCCAAGTCAGTCGGAGAGATAGGGGACATTTTTTACTTTCTATTATTAAGTTGATACTACCTCCACCCACTTTTTTGTAGTGGTAAAGGTGCGAGTGGGCGAGGGTAGTACCCCGACCGTGTGAGTCAGGGTACCTGGTGGACTAGAGCTTACCTTTTGTAGCTTTATTCGCGTGTCGGCGGAATAGAGCGTAACCAATTGCGAAAGCGATGAGCGGAAGAATAAACGCAATGTTATCTTTCACAAAATCAAGCATAGTTGAAACCAATGTAGCTGCATCAGCTGCGGTTAGAATCTGGTTGTTAGTTTCCATAGTTATACCTTTCTTTTTTTAAAATGATCTAGAACAAAAATAGAACATTAGTCGTCGACGGCGACTGATGTATTAGAGGCTGATATTTCGATAATCGCAAGAGTTTCTTTAGTAACTTTGATTTCCTGTGAATACGTAGCGCCGCCAGGAAGAATCCATTCAATAACTAATGGGGCGTATTTTACAGTTTTTCCTTCGTCGTTAACGAAAGAGCGGGGGTCAAAATGAATACGTGAAACTTTTGAGATTAAGTTGTCTTTGTGCATGATAAATCCTCATGTTAGGTTAGTGATAACCTACATAGATTATACGTCGCACAATGTACCTTTTACGACATTAGCTATTCTAATCAAAGATGAATAAGCACTCATGCCTATATATTGCTAATAGATACAAATCTGTCTATTTTTACTAAGCAGGGTACTTTCTCTTACATGTTAACGCTACGTCACATTAATGCAGCGACATGCATGTACATTTGTCGAACCTCACATACCCACAACAGCCTACTGCACATAGACGACAACACAAGGTACCCAGAAGACCGTCTTGCTAATGAACTTATCCACATTGATGTATATCACGCGCCGCGCAGATATTTGCATTTTTTAAAAAAGATTGCCCTACTCTCTTCTCCCCTGCCTTTTTGACATTATTTGCTTTTTGTTTAAAAATATATTTTTATATAGTTTTTTCTCATTTATCGAAAATAGAACAAAAGTAGAACATAAAAGCATAGCAGGGTATTCTGCCCTTCTCGCTTAAATTATTTGTAAAAGGCTTTATTGGATACGCGAACATCAATATACGTAGGCTCTTGCCCCTTGCTCTTTAAATAAGCGAGCGCTCGAGTCAAGTCTTCTATCTGCTGCCCTACTGGACGGTCAATCAATAATTTAATATACGAGCTCACCCCTCTTATGCGAAGGTCTATTTCACGAGTAGTGCCCACCGGTATAATAACCTGCTCTACGATAAGTCCTTGCTGTGCCGCAGTCGACACGGTGCGACCGACATACCCCAAAAAACGGTTACTTGCGATAGCAGTACCGGCTTCTAGGCGAACGCCACTCTGATCAACAATCTGGACTGAAGGGGAGCCGAAATAGTTGGTCGTAAACGATACACCCTGGCCATCTACGTAGTACTGCGCAGTATCAATTTTCCAGCCAGCAACAGGTTGTCGCATAGTAATAACCACCTTACTTTCGGTAAACCCGACGCTTCCGTCAAGTGCAACGCTTTTCACCTCTGGTGTAGTTGCCTGAACATAGCTTGTTAGACGCTCCTCGTTAGTCGCAAACCGCAACCGTTCAAAAGGATGTAAGCCGTAATATTCCTGAATAACGGTGTCGTATTTCGCAGTATCCACCGCCACACTCCGACCTACGTTCGGCACCTCAATTGCGACTCGAGCGGTAAACTGCCATAGCAGCACCGCCAGAAGGCCACCGACAGCAACGATTACAACAAGTACACCCGCGATACGTCGACGCTGATCAGTCAGCTCATGAGCTCGAACACGTGCTGACTTTAGATTACTCTGCTGTTCACCCGCAGCACCTATTCTAGACGAAACGCTGCCTGTCAGAGTACGATTGCGTCGAAATAAAGCACTCTGCTCATCAAGTGACGGCTGCGTTGCTTGCGTGGCTGACGACGTCTGCTGACGCCGGCGTGGCGCGTCGGATTGTTTTTTCGTTGAGAATGCCATAAATACTTATGTTTATTGTAGCAAAAACTACTGTTTTTTAATTGCTTTCTCGATAATATCTGCCATTTCTGCAGCGGCACGAGGTTTCGAAAATGCAGCGAAGGCTTTTGTCATTGCAGTGCGCTTACTTGAATCAGCCAGTAGACTCTTCAGGGTGGTCGATAAGATAGCTGAATCCTGCAACAAGTCATCTTCGTCAATAATCATAACCGCACCCTTGTCGGCATACACCTTTGCATTCTTCAGCTGATGACCACCAGTCAAATAAGCATTGGGAATAAGGATAGTTGGCTTAGCGAGTGCCGCAAGTTCGAGAATTGTAGTCGCGCCTGCGCGAGTTATGACAACATCAGCTGCGCCGAGCGTCGTAGCCATCCCGCTCGATACAAAAGCATGAAGCTGAAAACGGTCGTCAGTCTGTGATGTAGTAGCTCGTAGTTCATCGTAGTTTGCCGATCCGCAAATTAGCACGACCGACGAGAACGGCAGGATCGTATCGAGCTCCGCAGCGGTTGCTTCGTTAATGCGCCGTGCGCCTAGTCCCCCACCGGTAATAACCGTTAGTGGGCGCGTTGGGTCAAAGCCAAGCTGCTGTTTAGCGGCCGCCCGCTGCGAGGCGTTAAACGGCGTAAACTCCTCGGCGATTGGGATGCCGACATAATACGACTTCCCTGCTGGGTATGAATAATACTCAAGTGGCGCACCTGTGGCAATATACGTTGCCCAACGGGCAAGGATACGGTTCGTCAGTCCTGGATGAGCATCCGAATCGTGGATGACGAGTGGAATTCGTAGCACATGAGCGGCAAAACCAACAGGAAGACAGACGAAACCACCCTTCGTAAACACGACATCTGGGCGCCATAGTAGCAGCTTCACGAAGCTCTGTACGACACCGACACTAACAAAGAATAGATCGCGAATGTTCGGTAGTAAAATTGACGGATGAAGCTGGCGCCATAGCGACATAGTGTTATACCGTCGAAGCTTGCCTGATGCGATTGCTTGTACGGGAATTGTCTCGTCGAATGCTCGTACAATACTAGCGGCTTGTGGACGAAACTTCGTGTCGCACCAAAAACGGATCTCAGCGTCAGGATGACGTTGTCTATATTCGCGAAGAACCGCGACCACTGGCGTAACGTGTCCGCCCGACCCCCCGCCGACTGCGAGAATCTTCATTGTCTGTCTCCTTATTTACCCTATGTGACGTATACCGTGATAGCTGAAACGCCAATCCTAGTGCCCCTACGATGAACACCATACTGGTCCCTCCGAAGCTAAGTAACGGTAGCGTAATTCCTGTTAATGGAACAAGCCCGATCATTGCGGCTACATTTAGCATAACATGAGAGCCCAACCAACCGAATACACCGGCGACAACAAGCCGCAGCTCTGGGGGGCCTAGGTGGTCATATATCTTTAATAATCGCAGCAATAGACCGGTAAATAGGGCTAGGATTATTACTAGGCCAATAAATCCAAATGTCTCGCCCATCACCGCGAAGACGGAGTCATTAATCGCCTCAGGTAAATAGCCTGATGCCTGCACGCTATTGCCAATACCGAGACCAAATAAACCACCGCTTCCAATTGCAATCTTAGCTTGGTTAATATGATGGCTCTCGTCATTATCTGCCGGTGCAGAGTCACCCTGAAAGTATGTCGCAACACGCTCAAGGCGGTGCGGCGCCGTAACGACGAGCATCAGCCCGGCGATACCTATGGTAGCTATTGCCATACCGATCAACTTCCATTTCATACCAGCAGCCACCAACATTGTAAGAAGTATTGCCACGAGTGAAATGCCCGTTCCCATATCTTTTTGGAGGACAATGACAAACAGCACCGCCAAACCAAGCATCGCACCAAGCGGGATGAGCGTTTTATCGCGGTCATTAATTAGTCCTTGCTGCATACGAAGACCGAGGAAACTAGCAGTAAAGACAAGAATACCAAACTTAAGGAGCTCGGCTGGCTGGATAGTTCCTAGGCCAGGTATGATGAACCAACGACATGCTCCTTTAGTACAGAGTGCGAGCTGGCTCAAATCAAACACATTCCCAAGAATAACCAACAGCGCGCACGCACCGAAACCAGCAATCAGAATTTTTGCAGCATACTTAGAAATGATCTTATATGGTATCGTTGCCATCAACGCGAACATACCCAGCGCTGCGAGCAAGCTTATAGCTTGTTTAATGAAGAAGAAACTGTCATTGAAATCAGTTCCCTCTAACGAATTAAGGAAATTTGCGCGCTGTGGCCCGATTGCGTAAATCACTATAAGCCCGAGGAGCATCAATAGTCCCATATATAAAATAATATGGTAATCCGGTTTGTGCCGACGAATCGTGTCAACGACACTCTTTACGGCAGTCCGAGCCATTGCGCGGCGCGGCTGCATCCTAGACGTGCCCACCAGCAAGTGCCAATAGCACACCTAGGAATGCGGCGACACAGCTAATTACCCAAAAACGCATAGTCACCTTTACTTCAGGCCAGCCTTTGGCCTCGAGGTGATGATGAATTGGAGCCGAAATGAAGACTTTGCGATGAAATACTTTCTTGCTGAAGATCTGAATCAAGCTTGATCCAGCCTCGACGACAAAGAGGATGCCAATAATTGGGAGAAGAAATAGCGTATTAGTAAGCATGGCGACAACACCAAGGCTTGTACCAAAAGCAAAGCTACCTACGTCGCCCATGAAAAAACGTGCCGGGTGAATATTGAACCACAAGTAGCTGAGCAGTGCACCAATGACTGTAAAGCAGAATCCAGCAATCATAAAATGCCCCTGAAGCAGCGCAATGACTCCAAATGCACCATAGCTTGTTGCGAGCAGCCCACCGGCAAGCCCGTCGAGACCATCGCTGATATTTACCGCATTTCCCGCCGCTACAACAGCAAACGCAAATAGTGGAATAATCAACCAGCCAAGCATCAGGTCGCCAACGAACGGAATATGGACACTTGTGTAGCCAAGGCGATCGTAGAAGAACCAGCCAAGTGCGATAGCGAGAACCGTAATCATCGCAAACTTCAGGCTTGAGCGTAGCCCGGCAACACCAGCACCGGAGCCTCGGATATTAATAACGTCATCTAGTAGCCCTACTACCCCACCACCAAGCAATGCCGCAAGCGGCAGCCATGTCTCAGCTCGGTCAAGATTAAAGAATACGGTCACCACCGTAATGGAAATAATACCGATAATACCCGCCATTGTTGGAATATTGCGTTTGAATTTGCTGGCGTGCAGCTTTGTGAATATTTCTAGTTTTTCACCCGTTGTACTCGTACTACGCTGCTTCTTCCAAAACTTATAGCGATACGCCATGAATGTGTAGACAGGGGTAAAAAGCATTGCGAGCAGAAATGCGCCAACGCTCAGTAAAAATGTTGCCCCCATTTCACTTGTAATTGTCTCGAGTGTTATCGTTTCCATATTATCCTTTCGGCTGCAGTTTAAGGTAATCAATCATCCAGTTGGAAATATCGGTAAAGATCGGGCCGGCATGGATACCACCTTCTAGGTTCTTTCCATCTGCAGATACTTGCACCATTATGACATACCTTGGGGTGTCATCGCCACCAAATCCAAGGTAACTACCGACGGTTTGAGTCTTGACGTAGTCACCGTTAATCAACGTCTCTGACGTACCCGTCTTGCCGCCAATCATATACCCTGCTTTATCTTGGGTAGTAAAGAAAGATTTACGAGCAGCAACTGTCATATCACGCATCTGGGCAGAGGTCGATTCCTTGATAGTCGTACGTGGTTCTGACACTTGATACTGAGAAAAGTCACCGTTTGGCTGAATAACACCATTGAGTATAGTTGGCTTATAGTAGTGACCACCGTTAATGATTGACGAAAAGCCTGCGGCCACCTGTACCATGGTCACATCAAGGCCCTGGCCAAAAGTCATATTGGAATAACGAACCGCGTTACCCTCTTGCTCGGTCGGCGAAACGACGATACCAGGCGCCTCCCCGCTTACTTCAAGGCCAGTCAATTGACCAAGTCCGAAGCGGTCATGATAATAGGCATACAATGTGTCGCGAGCTTCGCGTGTGATTGACCCACCGCCCATACGCTGAGCCATTGCCACTGTGCCTGTATTGAGCGACCAGTTCAGCGCCTGTTGCATCGTCAGTGTGCCCTTATGACCAAGGAGCGCGTTCCGAATAATCTCGCCGTCAATATTGACCGAGTCGGTATTATTAAATGTCGTATCGGCTGTCATAACACCCTGATCAATACCAGCTGCCATTGCAAACGTCTTAAGTACAGATGCTGGCTCATAAGGCGCCGAGACAGTTGCATTCGAGAAGGCATACCCGTCCTGTACTTTCGTAAACTCTGCTGGCTTAAAGGTCGGGTAATTCGCCATTGCCATCACCTTCCCTGTTTGCGGGTCCATGACAATAACGCTTCCATTTGTCGCACCCGCTTTTTCAAGCCCTTTTACCAGTGCGCTCTCGGCATATGATTGAACGTTACGATCCAAAGACAGTACGATGTTATCACCATTCTTGGCTGGCGTGTTAATATTGCGATCACCAATCGTTAGAGGTACATTGCTAATGTCTGTCACGGACTGCAAAAGCCCCGGCGTACCAGTGAGACGATCGTTAAGCTTCCCCTCGATGCCATACTGACCTTTGCCTTCAGCATTAACGAAGCCGAGTGTCTGCGCGGCCAATTGACCCTCAGGATATACACGTTGCGTCTCTTCCTGGAACCCGATACCAGCAAGACTTTCCTTCTTAATAAGATCGGCTTGAGTGCGACTCAATCCTTTGGCGAGGATCTTATAGCGCGATGTCTTCTCAGCTAGCATTTCATCGATATCTGGTAGTAGATTACCGCCAGCTACGCGCTGAATAACATCTTTAATTCTTGGTATGTCCTTAACTGTTTGCGGGTCAGCAAACAGCTTATAAACAGGTTGATTTAAAACGAGCTTCGCTGGCGTCGAACCATCCATTGCATAGATTTCACCGCGCTTGGCGGGAATTTCGAGACGTTTAAGCTGGGCATTATCGGCGAGTGCCGCATACTTACCATGCTCAATTACTTGCAAGTAAAAAAGACGGATAACAAAAATAGCAACGACACTAAGCAGTATCGCAGCGAGAATTTTTGATCGGCTACCTTGCTGGAGCTCAAGTTTCATTATTTTTCCTTAGTTAACGAGCATATTCAGTGCTAGTTGGTGCTGTCATTTCACGAGCAACACTACTATTCTTGACAGTCTCAAGCGCAGTTAGACGTGCGTTTTCAACTTCGAGGTCTGACTTTTTAGTTGTCAGTTCGGCAATTTCACTATCGACTCTCTGAGCCTCATAATCATAACTAGTGGCGCGAGTCGCCTGTGTTAAGTATATCAAGCCGAGCACCGTAATCATAAGTGCAACAAGCACGGTATGAGCCACAGGGCCAAGCTTCACTGGTGACACAAATGCTACAGTATTCTGGTTTCGGCTCCAGTTTTGCTGTCGGCGTGAACTATACTGAGGAATACGTTGGTATGACATATGTGTTTTCTTTTTTATTTTATTTTTTATGTTTTGGTGGCCCATCACCCCTGAGGGTGATAGGCCGAATATAGTGTAATTATCCGTGACGTACTGCAACAGTTTGTGTTGCGTCTGCGTCTGCGAATGTTACTGGGATGTGAATTGGCATTTTTTTGGCCCCTTCTATTTTTTGTTTTATTTTTTCACTGCGACGCGAAGTTTTGCGCTTCGTGATCGCGGATTGTGAACGTCGTAAGTGACTCCATCGAGCGGCTTTTTGGTCAATATCGTGAGTTCGGCTTCATACCCAGCATTCTTCTGTTCGTTGAAATACTGTTTAACGAGTCGATCTTCGAGGCTATGGAAGCTGATAATCCCTACCCTACCGCCAACTTTTAAAAGTTGCGGAAGAAGTGGCATCAGTTCTTCTACTTGTCGAAGCTCCTGGTTAACCGCTATACGGAGTGCTTGAAATGTACGTGTGGCTGGATGGATTTTTTTCCATTTTCCACGGTATGTATCCTTTACCAAGTCAGCAAGTTCCTTTGTTGTTTCGAACGGTCGATGCTCGACAATCGCCTTAGCAATTTGTTTTGCAAACCCGAACGGCTCTTCGCCGTACGTCACAATAATTTGCGCTAATTCGTCTGCTGAAGCCGTATTCACTAATGTGTGAGCACTAACTTCCTGCGTACGATCCATGCGCATATCAAGTGGACCATCGTGTGTAAAGGAAAACCCTCGCTCTGCTTGGTCGAGTTGTGGTGATGACACCCCCAAATCAGCCAATACAATATCAAACTGCCTGCCCTCTTCAATCAGTTGCTTCGCAGCACTAACAAAATCGGTATGCAGTAAACGTACTCCCTTTTGCTGAAACTCAGATAGGCGCTCAATAGCGTAATCGTCGCGGTCAACTAAAACGGAGTTAGTAAAGTTTTCTGTCTTTTCAAGCACGCAACGTGCATGACCGCCATACCCTGCCGTCAAATCGAGATAACTCTCGCCCTGAATAGGATGTAACGTATCAAGTGTCGCGTCCAGAAGGACAGGAACATGTAATGTCTGTGGTGGATGTTCTTTGAAACTCATCTTCACTACTATATCACTATAGTGTCGGAAGCTCGAGATCACCTATCTGGTAACTAAGGCATTTTTGTTTTCGCATGTGTGTTTGTTTTTGTAATAAGTGGTCGAACAACTGTTCAGGTGGGTGCCAGAGGCAACTCATACCTAGTTATTCGATTGAGAGACTTATGTGTGAGGTGGAGTTTTTTTGGGAGGTGTGTTTTAAGTAAGGTACTTTGAAATCTTTTAATGTGGCTTCAATATCCCACTTGCCTAGTTACCAGGTAGCTGATCTCGAGAGTTTTCTCTTTGCTTTCTACTTGGTATTGGATTGTTAAAGTGCAGATTTAAATTGTTCGCTAATAGTCGGCCTCGGGACGCATGATTCTGAAGTATGCTCCGGCTCGGACGGCTACCAGTTCTCGGTCAATACCTGAATACTCGAGCAGGTGCTGCTCAATTGTCACTCGGCCTTGTTTTTGGTCGAGATCCGCATCAGTCTTGCCTCGTCGAAACTTCACATTTAGATCAGCTACCTTCTCATCGAGAATGCTACCGCCTAATGCTGGTTCGACTTCCCTATCCCACACATGTTGTGGATATAAGTGAAGATACTGGCCAAACCCTCTAGTAAGTACGACGCCGCTTGCAAATTCACTTCGAAGTTCAGCCGGTATGGTTAACCGACGCTTGTCGTCAAGCTTTCGTTCGAAATAATCTACAGTTGCCACGGTACGTTTCCTTTGGCTTTGGATTAGTTATTTTAATTTTTTCTAGTGGTGTTTGTTTTTGGAGGCTTGTGCCTTGTTCCACTGGATCTAACTATAATACCCACTTCTACCCACGACAACCCCCATTTTTGACATTTTATCCATAGCCTGCCCTACTTATCCACTCTTTTGTGGATAAGTTCCCTTGCTAACAGAGGTAAGAAAAACACCACACCGGAGAGCCGATGTGGTGTTTTTAGCGATGCATTAATCGTGTTTAGCGAGAAAGTAGCAATGAAGCAACTTGACTGTCGTATCCAACAGTCACCTGTAGTGCAAGCCAGGCAGTAAAAATAAACACATTGATTCCGATTGAAACGATCAGAAGTGAGTTCTTGAAATCCTTATTAGTCTGCTCGATAGACGCAGCGGTGCTATTTTGGCTAAGATTGTCGATAATGCGAGCGGTGAGAGTTTTTGTTTTGTGTTTCATAATAATCTTACATTAGCATAATACTTATGCTAAGTCAATATATATAGCTACATAGTTGCAAATTTCGCAACTACACAATATTGATCGTAATGCACTACGATCGCTTGGATCGTTCGTACTCTTTGAGAAGCGTCTTAACGACGCGCTTGGCGTCATGACGAATCAATGATCGTGTCACGGGTAATATATCACTAGTATGTTCCTCGGCAAGACCACCAAGGAAGTTTCCAGTAATCGTTTTATAGTGAGCCTGTGCGAGAATACTATCGTCATGTTCGACCAAGTACGCACCCTCGGCTTTGTAACGCCCCGCCACAGCAGCGGAAGGCTGCTGCTCGTTATAGATGACGTAGTCGAGGCATTTACCGCCAGCGAATCGTTCAATCTCGCGAGCATGATCGCTCACTGTAAAGCCAGCCGTCTGCCCTTCTTTCGTGACAAGGTTGCATACGTATGCAACGGTAGCACTCGTCCTCATGAGCGCCTCACCAATACCATCGATAACAAGAAGCGGGCCAAGCGATGTATATAGGTCACCCGGAGAGATAATGACAAGATCGGCTTGCTCAATTGCCGCAATGGCCGTCGGGTTCGGAACTGGGTTTGGCGTTAACGACAGTGTCGCCCGACGTGGATCATGCTTAAAGTAGTCGGCATCAATAATCCGCTCACCCTGCAGCACGAGGCTTGTCTCGGGCCACTCCATCCTCAAGCGGACATCATCTAGCGTGCCCGGAATGACCATACCGTTAATACGAAGAATATCAGAGGCTGTCTCTACGGCCTCGGCAAAGCTACCGGTCGTCTTTTCCAGTGCTGTCAGGAGAATATTACCAAATGAATGCCCGCCAAATGTCCCCTCTTCAAACCGATAACTAAATAGGTCACGGATCTTTGCAGAATCACTCAGTGCGACAAGACATTGACGCACGTCACCAGGGGGTAATGCCCCGAGTTCGTCACGAAGCACACCCGTACTTCCCCCGTCGTCGGCCATATTAACAATGGCAGCAATCCGACTCGTGTAGTTTTTCAGTTCACTCAACATTGTGAAACTACCCGTGCCACCACCAATAACGGCAATTTTTATCTCAACTTTGCCAAACGGTTCGTCCATCTTATTTTGTCTCTCGTAAATGTTTAATAACTCTTCCAAACCAGATAGCACTCGGTCGGAGGGTACGATTTCCTGTCTCGTAATCCACCGCAGCCAAGCCGAAGCGCGGCCATTTTCCATGTGCCCATTCGAAATTGTCTAGCAAACTCCAGTGCAGATAGCCCTGAATATCAACGCCGCTATCTAGTGCTCGCTGCATGCCAGCGAGTGTTTGCGTAATCCACCACTGTCGGTACTCATCACCTTGATCAGCAACGCCGTTCTCGGTGACGATGATAGGCAGTTTGTATTTCTCATAAAGTCGTTCGAGCGCATATTCAATATTAGACGGACTCATGTCCCAGCCGAGGTCACTGACTTTGATGTCAGGGTTATGGACACGGTAGCCATAAACCCGATTGCTAAAGTAATAGTTTACGCCGAGAAAGTCGCAGTGCTTAACGACTTTCCTGAGGAAGTAATCATCCTGCATATACTGCAAGACTGCCGCGCTAGCATGACTGAGCCATGCAGTATCACCTGCGTACGAATATGCTGAATTTTTAGCAATCGACACCTTATAGCGTCTATTCATGCCGTGAAGCCGCTTGGCTACTTGGCGGTGTGCATACGCTAAATTATTCAGCACACGGAACATCTGCCAATTGCTTGTGCGGTTCGGCGGCCAGTTACCTGCCCTGTAGCTTTCGCGTGCATAAATATCCGGCTCATTGATAGTAATAATGAAACGAATATCCTTACCTAGTTCACTCACGATCTTTTCGGCAAACCGAGTGAAATACATGACATTCGAACGCTTTTCGAAACCGCCTCTCTCGCTAAACCAGGCAGGAAGCGTAAAGTGGAATAAGGTCATTACCGGCTCAATGTTGCGCTTCCTAAGCGCAACAACGTATCGTTTGTAATGATCGATAGCCGCTGCGTCCCAGACACCTTGCTCTGGTTCGATTCGTGACCATTCAACGCTGAAGCGATATGCATTCATATGCATCTTTGTCAGCAAGTCGAAATCTTGCTCATATTGGTTATAGTGATCCGCTAATGAGCCGGACACATAGTTATCGGGGCGCTTGGCCGCAGACTTTATATCCGGCCAGTTATCGAGATCGTGCAGCTGGTACTCCGACTGAGCCGCCTTTGTCTTGGCATTTTCTAGCTCCCAGACAGACCATTGATTATGATTATCGCCTTCAACTTGGTGTGCCGCCGTAGCAGCTCCCCATAGAAATCGTTTTGGAAATTGTAACTTTGTTTTCGGTTGCTTCTGCATAAACTACCCTTTAGTATACCACTTAGTAGATTCGCAATCGGGTTGTAATCTAGGAGACTGCGTCTTCGCCGAAATGTTTTTGCAAGCGCATCGTAATTGACCCCTCGTGTCGCCCAAGCACCGCACTAAGGTCTTTAACCGTCTTACCGTTCTGAAATTCCTGCTTCAGTACGGCGTCATCCGCTGGCTGCCACGGTCGATAGGCATTCGGATATGTCTCGCGCATCTTAGCGATCTTATCCGACCATCCGCCAGTTGCCGGCTTCTCTTTTATTGGCGCTGTTTTACGTTTTTCAGCGTTGTCAGCCAGATGGGCAAATTTTTTCGTATCGTCTGCCGCACGGGTACGTAGTCGTCCGTCAATCATCTGAGCATCCTCGCTCACCTGAAGCGCCGTACGATTAATGCCATGTAAATATAAGTTGTGCAAGTTTTTTACTCGGCTCAAAGCGACATATCCCATACCCGGAACAAACGCTTTACGCAGATCGATCCGAGCTGCATCGAGAGTCATACCCTGTGATTTATGAACCGTAATCGCCCATGCAAGTCGGAGTGGAATCTGCGTAATACCAGCACGCTTCTTGTCGCCGTCACGAAGCTCCCAGGTGTCCGGCACCATGCTGACCGTGCGTCCACTACGGAACTTTACTACCGGATATTCAGTCGTCGGCTCAAAATCAATTACCGTGCCGATACTACCGTTCGCATAGCGACGGTCGGTAGCATTTTTAACTGCCATGACTAACGCGCCTTTTTTAAGACGTAGCGTCGCCGGAGCAAGAACAGAACGCTGTAGATTCTCTACGTAGTTTTCGCTTCCTGTCGTACTTTGTGTATAAAAAAGTTCGTCACCACCCAGCTCATCGAGCTTAAGTTCATTAAGTCGATCGACATCAATATTAACAGTATGAAGTTCGGTCATAACCGCATCAGCGGGAGGCTCAGCATCGACTCGCTCAAGTAGCTTTTCGGCGTGATGACGGCGAACGTCGCCGGCTCGAAGCGCATTAAGAATATCAAGTAAATGCTCGTCATCTTGACGGTGCTGTTCTTCCAGGTAACAGATCGTCGGGTCGAGCTCTTCCCAGGCCTTAGAATGCACAACAAAACCGCCTGCTCGGCTATCGCCACGGTTGATAGGCGGAAGCTGGAAAAAATCTCCACTCATAATCAACTGGATACCGCCAAAAGGCGTATCGGGCTTCTTACGGACCAATCGGCAAGCCTCGTCCACCATATCTAAGCGAAAATCATGGAGCATTGAGATCTCATCGATAATCAGTACGTCAGTTTTTTCAATAATTTCTCGACGACCCTTGGCGACATGATCAGCGAAGCGATGCGGCAATTCGTCAGATACACCGATACCTGACCAGCTATGGATTGTCGTACCGCCAAGATGCGTCGCGGCCAGGCCGGTTGTCGCCGTCACCGAGACATGCTTGCCGTCTGCCTTGGCCAGCTTAATAAACTGATTCAATACAAACGTCTTACCGGCTCCAGCTGGACCGGTTAATAGTACGCTTTCTCCCGAAAGCATAATCTCTAGTGCTAACCCCTGATTCATTCCTTTAAGTATACCATCCTATGACGTCTGCATTAAAATACCGGTCCTTATAGGACCGGTATTACTTTGCCTCTACTATCCGCGCGGCGGTTCACCTTCGGCATCGTCAAGAAGCTTTTTGCTCTTAATTTCAAAGCGCCTGCCGGTTATCTCACTCGTAATATAGTCTTCGTTAATGAGATTTACAAACGTATCAAGATCGTTACCGTCCATAATAATAATCGCACCAGCGTCGTCAGTCATTAGCTCAAGCTGCATCGTATCAGCATACTCGATTGCCTGCTCTTGCGTCACTGTGCCAATTTCCATCTTTTGCAGTTTATTGACGATTTTTCGTCGATCACGAACCAGCGTCTGAAGATCAAGGCCATCAGGGAAGCTTAGCTTGAACAGCTTTTCGATCTCTGCGACTTTCTCGTCGGCGAGTGCCTGCTTCTTATAGTCGTAGTTAAACAGCTTCTCAAACTTCGGCTGATTAAAGATGAAGATGTCTTTATCGATAATGAGAACCTGATTATCTGGTGGGATTTTCAAACCAACATCAGCCTGAAATGCGCCAAACTTGCCTTCTCGGAATTCCCATGCGGTCGTTCCCTTCAGTACCTGTGATTGCGGCACCTGCTTAATAGCATAAAAAGCCTTTTTAGGATCGTCTTTATGTGTAAAGCGAGCGACAATACCTTTAATTCGCTTGAACTCATGTTCCTCTTCGCTAAATTCAACGATATCATGACGCTCATGTTCAATGAGGTGAATGAGCGTTTCGGCACGGCCGACTTTTTCAAGATCTGTACGCAGCAACGTATTCTCTTCTCCGTCAGACAACTCAAAGTCTCGTACGGCGAGGCCAGTACCCGCTCCGAGGTTAACAAAATTAATTAGGTCGTACAGAAATAGTGGCTTGATCTGCACGTTAAGCTCAGTGGAAAAATGTGTACTGTAGGGAGTGTAGTTCTTATTAAACAAGAAGAATTCAACATCAAGTTCTTTTTTTACTCCGTCAGTATTGTTTGCCCACAGAAAAATATCTGTCGTATCGCGCGTTTCAGGTTCCATATTCTAACTTTCTTTTATTTTCAACTCACCCTATAGTACCCTACTAACCGTAAGTACGAATAGACGTAAATTATTCAACAGTACGTAAATCGCGTGGATTCTCGGCGTAGTAGAGTACTGTTGCCAAACCGCCCAGAAGCGCATGTCGGTGTCGAGGTGTCCATAACGTATCAGACTCAAATGCAATATCCGCCGCATCCTCATAACTGCGATGTCCGATAATTGCCGCCTGCTCGGGATGAAAGAATAAGGGCACATGATTAATCATCACCTGCATGTCACCAGATGGTACGCTCGTGTCTATCTCTCCCATTGTTCGCGAGGCAATAGCCTCAAGTAGCAGCTTCTCGTCATCCGACAAAATTGTATAATTATCAAAAGCACGGCCCGCAAGTGATGCGTAAATCTTTTCGGGCCCTACCTTCACCGATAGACTATCTGCCTTGCCACCTCGCCATTCCTTATAGCGAACTCGACTATCTCGCTCCAGCTGGTGAGATAGTCCTAGGATCTTCTTGACGTATTGATCGTGCTTAATATATTGACGATGACCCGTGGGGCCAGGCTCAGCATCGGACTCTGATACTAAGCCCTGTTGATCACTTATCATCTCACTAATACGCATGTAATAAATATATTTTATATTTTTTCTACGATATGTCAATATTAGCCGGAATGCTCACTACTGCTCCCAGTCGAACCCATGACCAAAATGACCGTACCGTGCAGTATGTTCATAGATCGGTCGGCGCAAGTCCAATGATGCAATAATGCCATTTGGAGTAAGGTCGTAACCTGTAATCGCTTCCGACACACCATCAACAATCACTGTCTGTTCGAGCGGTTCTGCGATGCCAATTGCATAGGCAATACGCACGGACACTTCTTGGGCGCCTCTCTTCTTAAGGTAATCGACAGCGACCTGCCGCGCAGCATACGCGGCGCTACGGTCAACTTTGCTTGGATCCTTACCACTAAATGCCCCTCCTCCGACAGCAATGCGTGGCCCATAGTTATCGACTGCCAGTTTGCGGCCAGTTAGCCCGGCATCGGCATCGAATCCGCCCACTTGCCAATCGCCACTAGGATTAACGTGAATCCGAATTGCCTCATCGAGTTCGTAGTCCTCCAGCCATACATCAACAGCTTGTCGCAAGCGGAGAGTCGGTGCATGCTGGAAACTTGCTACGACTCCAGCTATCTTCTTCCCATGGAGTGTAATCTGCGTCTTACCGTCATAGGGCCACACGGCAAAGAGATATTGATTTAACAGCCGCGACAACACCACTTCGCGAGGAAGTAATTCCGGCGTCTCACTCGTTGCATAGCCCGTAATGATCCCCTGGTCACCAGCGCCACCCGTATCAACTCCCTGAGCAATTTCTGGGCTCTGGGCTGCTATATTTTCAATGAGTTCAATGTCCCCTGCTAGGCGCCGTACGATCGAAGGCACATCGACTCGAGTTGCCCGAGAAGTCACCTCACCAGTGACATAAATTTTTCCGTGGCCACCCGCCACATCAACAGCAACACGGGCCAATGGGTCCTCGACTAGGTGAGCATCGAGAATAGCATCGGATATTTGATCAGCAATCTTATCCGGATGTTTAGGTGATACGCTCTCGGCGGTTCGATAATTTGTTTCTACAGACATGAAAAACTCCTCTCTATCTGTCCCCGACAACATCAAGAAAGGAGTTTTTCTTTTTCAATAAAAGAAGTACTCGTATATCTTTCCTGATATTTCAGGCTGGAATTGGCACCTTATATTTCTACAGGTTGCCGGCGAGTCATCGGGCCAGTCCCTCGTCGCGCTCTTGATATTTAGTTTGTTACCTGCCCATCTTATCATGGTCAGATACATATCACCAAGTAGTCAGTACCTACTCCCAGCGAAGTGGCGTCATTATGTCTCGGTAAAAGACCGGGCAATCTTGCGTGCTTCTCTCCTGACTATACGAATAGCCATGCGCGCGAAACTCATTTACCCTATCAAGGGAGTCTATTCGCTCATCAATAACCCAGCGCCCCATAGCACCGCGCATCATCTTGTTATAAATCGCCACTTGCGCCTCTACGCCATTTGGCTTTTTATCAATAAATGCAGGGGTAACAACGCGAGTTTTCACTGAAACATACGGAAGAATCGTTCGAGCGTATTCATACGAAGATAACATCAAAACTTCATGGTTTGCATGGCGCTCTACATAACGACCGAGCTTATCTCCCCAGAATTGATACAAATTATTAGTATCCCCTACCCCTACTTTTGCCTTCATTTCAAGACGGTACGGAGAGATGCGGTCAAATGGTCGTACCAAGCCGTAGAGGCCGCTCGGGACAACTATATGCTCCTGGGCGAACAAAGCGTCCGACTCAGTTAATGTTGCCGCCTGTACACCCTTAAAGACATCGCCGTCGTACGCCCAGAATGAAGGCTTATTTACCTGATCACGATACATCACCTGTACCCTGTCTGCCAGATCATCACTTACCGACATCAACGTCTTTATAGTCGACCGATCATAGCCACTGATAATCCCTCGAAGCTCATTAGCCTCGGGTAAGAATAGAGGCTGCGTCGGATGAAGATACGACGGCGGGGCGCTCTTGAAGTCCATTGTTTTTGACGGCGTAAGTACAGTTATCATATATTCCTACTATCGTACGCCCAGTGGAGCAGCGCTTGACGCTGCCTTCGGCGACAGGCTAGATCACCCGGCGTGCAATGTGCTTTGATCTGACCGATATGGCGCACCATTTGCTTCCACCTTTTTATTTGCCGCTCGTCCTCGCCAGGAAGTCGGCGCCCCATGTAGTATCGGCAGTACCACTGAAACCATCCGCGCGGATCCTCGTCATAAATCCACCCCTTTCGGCGCCACTCTGCCAGTGACTGACTCGCGTCAACCTGAAAGAAGTTCAATGTCACGTCCTTTTTACCCGAGGCAAGAACAGCATTCTCGAACCAACTACGCGGAAATTCATCGCGACAGTCGCGCATATAGACACCGCCAAAAACGCCCAGGGACAACATTTGCGGCGGCGTTAATTCCGGATGAAAATCAGGAGAAAAATTCGTTCCCATTGGCTCGCTAAGAGTATACGCATACCCCTGCTGCATCGCATCTTGAACAGTAACGCGCGTCACGCCTAGATGGCAGCCGCTAGTTTTTTGTTCATAAGCACATCGTAGCCATCTGTTACTTCATCCTCAGGCCGAACGCCAAGTTGATCAAGTACGAGCCACAGCTCAGCTGCGACGGTATCGTAGTCCGCATCCTCATCCGTCAGTTTTTCCACTTCAACAAAGTTGCCAAGCCTATCAACACTATCGATGCAGATCTCAATATCGTTCAGATGCGCTTTTTGACGAGTCTTTGTGAGATCAGAGTAGAGCGAAAAAGACAGCTGCTTAATAATAGATTCAAGCTCTACAGGATCAGCCACTTCCGTCTCGTGCTCGATACTGTCCATCTGATTAGTCACTGAACGTTTCAGCGTAAAAATATGTTTTGTCTCACCCTGCTCTGTCTCAGATCGAATCCGCAGCCATGCCGCCGTATTGTCTGTCGTATCTTCAATCCCGTCCTGTCCGTAAACTCGGTCATGCTGGGTTACAGGATCGGTTGCGACAATATTCTGCGCTTTCAGTACATCAACAATGGACTGAGTGGACGCGATTCTAGCTTTAATTTCAATTTCTCGCATAAGCCTCCTTACTTAGATGATCTTCTGCGCAGGCCCAGATGCAAAGTGTACTTCATCGAATAATACAAGACTGGCTGGAGTTAGCTTATATAATTGGTGTTTATTTTTGCCATCGACAAATCGCTGGTGAAATTCCCTGCCGGCACCATCATACTTCTTGATATAGCTTGCGAGGACCGTCTCAACGACCGATGCGTCTTCGACGATAGTGACTGCACCCTCCGCTTGAATACCAATCACGGGCAGGTCCTGCTTGATAGCAATAGCGATAGCCACGCGAGGATTGCTCGCAATCTCTTCACTGTGTCGGCGGCCCGGCAAACTTAACCAATAAATGCTCCTGTCGGCATCAGCTACAAAATAAACTGTCGAGATCCACGGTATATCATTATGACTTGTTGCGAGTTGCATAACCGCACCAAGACCAAGAAATTCATCTGTCAGCTCTGCGGCAGATTTCGGCGCCTGATCCTCAACGTATACCGGCCCAACATCGCGACGCTCACGCGCTTTGTTTGCCCATTCGTCAGCAAGCTCATTACCAATGTCGCCCTCGTGACCACGGACCCATGTCAACGTAGCATTAGACTGCTGGTAGATCGGATACACTTCCTGAACGATATCAAGGTTTTTAATCTCTCCACTCTTTTTCTTCCAGCCCTTAGCTTCCCAGCCAGGCGCCCATTTTGTAATCACGTTGATCCAAAATTCGCTATCAGTAAAAATCTCGCAATGCTCTCCGTTGGCGTCTTTAAGCGCAGCTAAGATTGCCTTGCCTTCCATACGAATATTTGTCGTGTCGCCCTCTTCACTACCAAGTAAATATGGTTGTAATTCTTTAATAACCGAATATCCCCCTGGGCCAGGATTTGGGCTCGCGCTGCCGTCAGTGTAGTACGTAATCATTACTCTACTATAGCAGTTGCCGCTGAGTCATCGCCAGTAATATGACTAGAATTTACCATCGCTCACGTTTAAGATATTGCCATCCGGATCCTTGAACCAGGCCGACTTATATGATCCCATCAAATGAACGTCACCTTCGTGCGTCATTCCGGGTAAATCATAGTGTTCAAACGTAATACCTCGCGTCTTTAGATCGGCAACGGCAATATCAACGTCTTCAACCTCCCATGACGCGTACGTGGCCTGATTAGTGCCCGCAAACTCCGACTCGTAAACAAAAAGCTTGCCAGAGCCGCTTCGATACGTCACCCCGCCCGGGTTTTCGTCCTCTGCGACAAGTCCCAAAACACCTTCGTAGAATTCTTGTGCTGCTACAATATCCGATACGGCAATCGTAGCTACAACTGTTCCCTGGTTAAACATAGACACCTCCTTTATTAGGCTGCTACTTTTATTATACGCTCGTATAAACAACAAAAAAGACCCCTATCGTCAGACAACAGGGGTCGGTTTCGTTACAGTGTATAACCTATCTAGACAGGAAGCAGGCCGATAATAAGCGCCATCACCATAATCGTCACGAACTCGTGTCCGACTGTCAGTAATGTCAGTTTCTTTCGACGACCTTCGAACGTATCATGAACAAATAGTCGTGCCGCCGTAAGACCAAGCCACAACCAGAATGCCGTCGATAATGCATCCTGTAAGAATGAGTTATTAAAGAAATCATGGCTCAAGAACGCAACATGAGCTAACACATACGCTGTAATGAGTGAAGCGACAAATGTACCACCGTACATGACGGTCATCTGCATAGTGGACACCTTGCTGTCTGGCTTCACTTTCGCAAGCCTCATCCAAGCCGTTCCAAATACACCTGGTGAGTACCACACTGCACCGATTACCATACTAGCGGCCGCCGCAGCGAGTACCGCCCAGTAATTAATGACTATATCCATGTCGCCTCCTTGTTAATTGTGTCTACAGTATGCTCTCAAGTAGACGGCCGTGCAATAGTTAGTCGCGTCGCTTATATATCACGAACAACCGACTCGGGATGCAACTCTTCAACGACATAGACGCCATTTGACTCACGGTTATACTCAATCATGAATTCTGCCGCGAAATAATCGCCATTTTCAACGATCTTATAATGCAGTGTCGCCTCGTCATGAGAATCATCCATTGTGACCGGACCCTTATAAAGAGTTACTTCGTGCCCCTTGCCAGGACTCAAAAATCGATCAAGCTCATAGCGCATACCGAGTATTTCGATCTTATCGAGCTCAACCTCTACATTACCTGCATTTGTCGCCCAGGCAGTCACCATCATCTCGTTACCGTTGACGTATGACTTGCAGCGCTCAAGTCGAATCTCCGGTATGATCTTTCGCCCTTTTTCATCTACGAGCAGCGACGCTTCGGGTGTTGTCGATTCTTTTGCTGCAGCCTCAGCATCCTTACGCCACGGATCATCACCAGGATCAACTTGAGATTTATGATCGGAGTGGTCTTCAAACAAGGGCTTACCCTGGAACATTTTTCCTAATCCTTCAAAGAATCCCATAGTCTACCTCCTTGCTCATTAGTACTACTACTTATTGTACAGTTGCCGCCAACTATTTGACACTCCACCCCTTACGTAAGTTACGGACGCAATGTCGTTATCGTATCGAGCTGTATTAATTCTTCATCATAAACGAGTGCATGCGTCCTACTAAAGTGAGATGCTGGGTCATATGCTTCTTTTGGCAATAACCGACCGCACCAAGCCGTCCACAGCAGGTAATCGCCGCTTTGCTTCCTTATACAGATAACAATATAACTTGTTGGTACTAGTTCTCTGTTTTTGGCGAATCGAGAGTATTTCTCCCGCTCCTTTCGCTTAGCGTAGATAATATCATCGGCGTCGGTCGTCTCCACAAGACTTGTCGTGCCAACAATTCGCCCCATATTTCTTTCGAAAAGCAGCTCACCTTCACCAACAATATCACTTGCTTCAATCGCTTCCCGCACTAAATCTAGTAAATCGGGTGTCTCGCGAATATGAAACGTTACATTGGTCGCCTCGTAGTCGACAAACACCGATATATTATTTTTAGACATGGCGACTAATTGCTTCACGCCAGCTCCCCCTGCCTCTCCTGGAGCGTCGCATAGCTAGACTTTAGACGAGCAATAATCTCCTGGTAGCCTTCAGCCTCTACGTAGTCCCAGGCTTGCCTGTATGGCTCGAAGCGCTGACACCTTTCTATATCTTCTCGAAGACGCTCGGGCTCATTCAATATATCGATATATAGCATCTTTAAGCCTGCATGAATCGGAATATGTACTAGTGCCACCTGGGTATGCTCCGTTCCAAATAACTCGCTCCAGTGTGAGACGAGATGCCTATCATCATAAAGCGTATTGTCGGTCAATAGTCGATGCATTAGCTCGTGCGCTATGACGCCAACAACCTGCTCTGGCTTGTAGCGGGTTGAGATCATCATCGGATCCGAAAAAGAAGTTTTGAGCGGAGCAACGTACATATCGATGATATTTTGACGAAATTCAAGCTCAAAGATACTGCACATACCCTCAAGCACCTTCTGCTCGTAGGGCCGCCAAGCAGTCTCGTGACGCTCGAGCCGCTCTAAAATAAACTCTTTATCAAGCAGATCAGCAGCACCCTCTTTTTCAAGAGCCGGCCGTAGTGCGAAGTCAAATGTTTTTAAAAGAAGCCACGGGAACTTAAAGCGAACCTCGGGAGTAGACATGACCTATGCAACCTCAAGTAGCTCGGGAAGCGGATCACTGAATTTGATCATTGGCCAGTTGCCGTTAATCTCCCTTCTCCCCTCGTCGCCAATGTGAGGATACTGCAGGAGATAGGCATTTGCGACACCGCCGAATACAGCATCGCCCCAAGCTAGCCCTAGCTTATCTGCAACAGATCGTACAGATGTCTCGTCTGGGCCTTCAATTTCAAGATAGGGACGAAGCCACGGCCATTCATCAAGCATAATTTCAACATCACCAAATCGCCAATTTTCTCGCTTCGACTCCTGGTATGTATCGTGCGTCAGACCAGCAGCGTCGAGAAGTGCGACCGCCACGTCAAAATCGCTCACGATAATTTCATGTTCCTTAGCACCGTCAATTGAGTCAGCGTCAAACTGCTTATACGTCATCGTCACCCGATGACCTTCATCACGAACACGAACAAACGCATCCTTTTCATTCATCTCTGGCGTATGTACAACCACGCGGCGCATTAAACGCTCCGGCTGCTCGCATTCCGCACCAATTTCGTGCAGCAATGAGCGAATAGTATCGTGGTCTACATTTAAAAACTTTGCTTCAATTTCAGTCTGCATTACCGCTCCGATATGTTATTAGAAAATAAGAAACTACGCGACGAGTTCGTCGACAGATACGCGCTTCTGTTCAGTCGTATCGCGATAACGAACAGAGACAAGACCATCATTTTCGATCGTATCAAAGTCAATCACAACACAGTACGGCGTACCGATCTCATCTTGGCGGCGGTAGCGCTTACCGATGTTGCCGTTATCGTCCCACATAACGTTGCCGTGTTTTTTCTTAAGTAGCTCATATACTTCGCGAGCCTTGGCAACGAGCTCGGGTTTATTCTTAAGGAGTGGTGATACACAATACTTAATTGGAGCAAGATGTTCTGGGAACTTGAGGAAGATACGCTTCTCGCCGTTTACTTCGTCTTCCGTATAAGCGGCAGAAAGTACAGCCATGAGCGCACGCTCGACACCAAATGACGGCTCAATGACGTGAGGGACAAACTTTTCGTTCGTTCCCTTGACGATATAGTCCATACTCTTGCCAGCAACGCGCTGGATGTTTCCAAGATCAAAGTCAGTTCGGTATGCAAGACCGAGCAGCTCTTCACGACCAATTGGGAAATCATATTCAATATCAATCGTACGCTTTGAGTAGTGTGCGCGATCATTCTCTGGCACTTCGAGTTCATGAATACTCTCGCGTGGCAATCCAAGTGCTTCAAGGAATGCATAGATATCTTTTAATAGCGCATCGAATGACTCTGCCCATTTTTCAGGATGAACGAAGTACTCAATCTCCATTTGTTCAAATTCACGAGAGCGGAACACGAAGTCTCGTGGACTAATCTCATTACGAAATGCCTTACCTTGCTGAGCAATACCAAATGGAAGGTCTGGATAAAATGCATCGACAACATTCTTATAATTCGTAAAGATACCCTGGGCTGTCTCTGGGCGAAGGTATGAAATTGATTTATCGTCCGCGACTGGACCAACCGTCGTCGAAAACATCATATTGAATGTACGCACTTCAGATAGCTCGTTACCGTTAGGGCTTTTAACTCCCTTCGCACGAATAAGCTTTGTCATATCGTCAAGTGACAAACCTTCGGCAGAATGACCAGCATCTTTTAGTAGATGATCAGCCCGAAAACGCTGCTTCGTCTCAAGATCTTCAACGAGTGGATCTGTAAATGTATCAACGTGCCCACTTGCCTGCCATACTTTTTGATTCATAAGAATTGCCGCATCAACACCATACATGTCATCACGTGAATCAACAAACATTTTCCACCAAAGCTGCATAATATTGCGCTTCAAGCTCACTCCAAGTGGACCGTAATCCCAAGTACCTGACAGTCCGCCGTACACTTCACTTCCTTGGTAAATAAAACCACGGCGCTTCGCCAAACTTACAATTGCTTCCATTCGCTCGTTCTTGATCTGTTTATTACTCATAATTACTGCTTATTATAACAGATGTCGCAACTTGCGTATTTATTTCTTTGATGTTATAATCATTTAACCCTATCGTTGGCACTACTAGAGAAAGGTTTTACGATGGGAAGCACTGTAATAGCACCTAGCACCACAACGGATATTTCGGTTGTGCGCCAAAAGCTCCTTGTGGGCAAACTGGCAGATGCACGACACGAACTGTACGTCTTGTCCGACGAGGGCGCCTGCGACGCCAGCTTCTTCCTCGCAAAGAGCGTCGTTACTTTCCTCGATGGTAAAAGCGGAGAGGCATTCAAGCTTCTTCGAAAAGCCAAAGAAAAAGACAGCGACGATCCCTTGCCTGGTGGGTTCGAAGTGATTTACGGGCAGCTGCTCGTAGAAGGCGCGATCTGCAAGTTACTTATGCGAGATACTCGTGCCGACCTTGTCGAAAAGGCGCTCATAAAAGCAGAGCAACACCTTGCCAACAACGGTCAGCGCGAACAGGCAGCGGTAACGACGTATATCGACATTCTCGACTACGCCGCCACCAGCAAGCACAATCTCGCCCGAGAGCTTCACGAGGAGATGACGAATGCATGGTCAAGTTCGACGGATATCGTCATACAATCCTGGAAACGAGCGCTCGACACGGCAATCCTTCGATTGCTGTGCAGGCGCACCAGACTGGCAGACCGGTTGTTCGCATCTTTCCGGGGTCAAGACGTCAGGTACGAGGATGCGATTCTGAGTGCAGATATCCTGGCCAGCATCTTGCGGTCGGATATATCGCGGCGAGCCAAATGGAGCGTCGTCCGGATCTTTATCCTCGGGCGCACCAGCGCCCAGGGTAACTAGGTCCGAAGTAGAGGCGCAAGCCTCTACCCCACCCCGCCACAGCCAGTGGCGGGGATTTCATTTATGCGAGCGCTACGAGCAGCCTCAATTGACCCGCCTTCACGATTTGCTGTACGTCTCTATCGATGGTATTATATATCTATTCCATTCCCTACAGCACCAGGAGTAATCATGGATGATCTTCTCGAGAAAACAACAAGCTTGATACATGCAGGACGGTTTCGCAAAGCCGAAATGGTACTTAAAACAGCCGGCCACACAAAGGCCACTAAGCAAGCCGACTATTGGGCACAGCTTGCGCAGCTAGCCTGGCTTAAGGGCAACGAGGCTGAAGCTGAGCACTACGGAGCTCACGGACGCACGTGCGCCGACTGGGACGCCATCATCCATGAGGGTGGCTTCCATCGAGATGCGGCTTACTGGTTAATACGCCAAGCAGCCATAGCACGACGCCTATCCTCCGTTGCACGGTACGCAGCGTCACTGCGGCGAGCCAATGAGTCGCTTGCTGCCGCCGAAGAATTGTTTGGCAGCGACACGAACCTTATCGGTTCTGTCACAATGGCCAAGGCACGCCTGGCGTATACCCAGCAGCACTACGCCAAGGCGATCGATCTGCACCTGACAGCCAACACCCAGCTTGAAGACGTCGCCTGGAGACGGAACAACCGGTTCCATCTCCTGCGAGCAAGTCGCTTCAGCACAGATTCGACGCCATCCGGCCTAGGGCTTATACTGATCGAGAAGATAATTAAGGAAGACCCCAGCTTGAAGCATCGGCTTGCAGCGTGTGTGGCCTTCCTGACCGGAAAATTCGGCTGCCGGCTATACGATCGCATAGCCGCCTGACTCCTCCGTAGACCCGCCACAGCCAGTGGCGGGTGCTTTTTTTACAATGCCGCGTGCTGCCTCGCTGCCAGCCAGCAATCAGGTAAGACGGAGCTAACACCGCCAACCTGCGCAAGGACCTTCAGCGACTTTGTCGATATAAGGCGCAGCAGTTTAATATGATCAGAGGTCAATTCACCGCCCTGAGTCGCTCGCAGGCCTGTTTCGCTAATATCATATCGATACGCCTGCTCGAGAAGAAGCACTTTACCGTCAATATCATGCGTCAGGCTCAACTCATGGCCGAGTAATGCCGCGTGCCTCAAGTAAAACCATGTCTCAATTAACTGGCGTTCAATTGTCGCGCTATCGAGCGCCATCAGTACCTCAAGTAAAACATCGTACCACTCTGGCTCGTTCACCATTTCACTCGCACGGCTTACTTGCTTGATGGCCTCATAGCCAAATTGCATCCGATCATAATCATCGAGGATGTGACGGTAAAACTGTATCAAGCGCGCCGATGTCAAAATACCAAGGTCTCCCTTGCCCTGACCAATCACTACGTCACTAACGGCAAACAGTTCAATTCCACCCGCAAGGCGTGACTTTTCTTTTCGAACACCCCGTGCCATGACATTAAAGCGCCCCTCTGGTGTAAGTAAATGAAGGATTCGGTCACCCTCACCGTAATTCGTCCGCCGCAGAACGATAGCCCGCGTACGTACGGTTTTCATATGGTCACGCTCCGCACGGCTGCTATGAGGTCGTCAGGGCGCATTGTGGCTTTGTCGAGGATACGACGCACACCGTAACTCTCCAACTCCTCAAGTTGAAGCTCAGTTGCCATATTCGTACAGAGAATAATTGGCACCATTGCCGTGTCCGTATAAGACTGTAGCTCATGTAGTAGCGTAAATGCCGTCGCGCCCGTCAGAAGGACGTCGAGTATAATCGCTGCCGGCTTTACTTCATCAATAAGATCAATGGCGGCTAATGCGTGCGGAGCATGATGAACTATATAGTCACCGAGAGTGCGCGTAAACTGTTCGGCAAGCCACATATCGTCTTCAACTAGTACGATAGGCAGTGTTTTACTCATAGCAGCCGCAGTTGTTTTGACGCATGCATGTCAACGTAAAATGACGCGCCGTCACGGTGTCGAGTTGCACCGATACTACCATTCATAACTTCAGCAAATTGGCCTGCGATATAGAGACCAAGTCCACTGCTTTGTGGTCGAGCGTGAACTGGCTGAGGAGACTTCAGCTTCGACGTCAGTGTTCGCCACGTATCGCTCGGAAGCGCCGGCCCGTAGTCGCGCACGCCAACGCGTACAAACTCGCCATTTACAATTTGGGTGCTCAGCTCCACGATGCCGTTCTCGTCGCTGTAATGCAGGGCATTATCGCTAAAATTCATAATAATCCGACGAAGCAAATCACGGTTTGCCACCATTAATGGCGGTCGTCGCCTACTTGCCACTCTGATAATTCGTCCATGGGCGGCAAATAGTGGCGTTAACTCGTGTGCAATATCCTCGCAAAGCTGTTGCGGATTAATCGGCTCGAGTTCAAATAAGGCGTCCTCGAGCCTGGCTGCACGCGTCAAATCGCTCGTCAGCCTCAGAGCGCGTTCGCTCGTCAGAGTAACCTGACGAAGCATTCGTTGCTGCTCATCCTTAGATACGTCGCCTTGCTCAATAGATAGCGACAGCTGGCGAATTAAGGCAAGCGGAGCTTTAAGTTCGTGGGCCGCTGTAATAAGCGAAGAAGAGTCACGAAGCTGTGACTCTTGCATGCTGTCAAATTCACCTGACCCTCTACTCATACTACATCTAGTGTAGCATGACAGCCCGGTCTACTGGTTGAACTTAATGGTCTGGACTAGCGTATCGAAGTCCGGCTTAAAAGTATCGGCATCAGTTCGCACTGTCACTGTTTTATCGCGAATCTTGTAGACTACCGCAGCGCCACGAATATCCTTCGTAAAACTACCGTCGAAGCGAGTGCCATCGACGCCGTTGGCGGAAACGGCGCTTGATTTAAGATCACCCTTCTTTACAAGCGGCGCATATGTCGCAAGCGCTGAATCATACTCTTTGTCTTCGATGGTGACACGAAGTGCATACTGAGTTGTAGCACTCACCGGCGGCACAACACCAGGGTTAAGATAGGCTTCATAGATGCCTCCGCTCGTAGCGTCTTTTGCCACAAACACGCTCCACTGCTTCGAGTAGTCAAACGTCAGGCGACCATAATCATCCGGTCCAGTAAACTGTCGGTTTGGCAGTTTATCGCGTTCGGCAAACTTCTCTTCTTCTATATCAGCCTGTTCTTTTTTTGCTGTTACGACGGCAGCTTCAATTTTCGTGTCAACATTCGTCTTCTGTTCGATATAGTTCATATAGGCCCATATCGCTACCGCTCCGGCCGCAATTGCCAGCAGAGTCAGACTGATCGTCGCAATAAGCAAGCCACTAACAGCGCCGCGTTCGTGTATGTGAGTGTTTGAGTTCATGCCGTCATTATACTTATGCCTAGCGAGGTTGTAAAGGTAACACCTGATACAGATAAGCCGATCGGTTGCGAGCTGTCGGTTCGACACCAGGCACTGCAAAGCCGTAACTCATGAAATAAATTGTTCTATGCAACCTGCTTGCCTCTTGAACAACTTTATTGTACATCTTTGAAATATCACGGGACTCACCAAATGTATACACTATCGTGACGTCATCCGGTAACTGCGTTAACCAAAAATCCACCAAGCGGACTCTAATTAGTGAACCGTATCGGCGAGCTAGTAATTTACTGATTAGCACTAGCACGGGATTAAGCTCATAGCCGATCGCGCGTGCGCCGCGTCTAGCCGCCTGTCGCAGCACTACCCCGTCACCGCTGCCAATATCCACAAGGACATCCGTCTTGCTGATTGGATAGAGCTCATCGAAAGCCAGCTCAAGATCACGTTTTCTCGTTGGTACATATGGCGCACCGCGAAATACGACGAGTCCAAACACAAGGACAAACGCCATGCCGACCCATATAAACATCATGTCTTACGACTCGCTATCAAACGACTTCTTAACGACTTCGATTTCGTTTCGCAATGTCGTGAGATCTTGCTCAATAGCCTGCGCTAGCGCTTCTGCTTCTTTGAACTTATCAAGTGCCTGTTCAAGGGTGAACTCATCACTGTCAAACCAGGCCACTAGTTCGGTTAGTTCAGTTGTTTTTTGCTGGATTGTTTTACTTTGTGTCATATGCCTCTACCTTTGCTTTCATTATAGCCGTTGCTGTCTCAATCTCAATCACCTCACCTACCGCCTGAGTACCGCGAAGCAGCGCATAGCCACGTTGCAGCACTGTCTGCGGATCAAGTTGCTGCAAGATGGTACGCAGCATACGTAGTCGCTCGTCCTGAACCTCGAGCCTGCTGGTCGTTGTACGCAGAGCAGTATCAAGCACCTCCCTTAGAAATAGCTGCTGCGCCGCAATTCCCTGCTCTACTTTCGGAAGTAGTGTCCGAACTTGATAATGAACGCTTCGAATAATTTCATTGCGGTCAGGCACTAATAGCTGAGCTGCGTTGCTCGGCGTTGCCGCTTGAACATCCGCCACTAAGTCAGCGAGACTACTATCCGTCTCGTGCCCCACGCCTACGAGAGTCGGAATGCGACTTGCGGCAATTTCACGTACGAGCAGTTCATCATTAAATGCCGCCAAGTCATCAGCACTTCCGCCGCCACGTATCATCACGACCACTTCCGGCAGCACTTCCCGCTCGTTAAAATACTTCAATGCTCGAATCATTTGGTCAGGTGCGTCTGCCCCTTGGACTTGAACGTGAGCCACGTCAACTTTTACACCGCCCCATCGATC
This sequence comes from Saccharimonadales bacterium (SeqCode), assembly GCA_049295575.1. Taxonomy (GTDB): domain Bacteria; phylum Patescibacteriota; class Saccharimonadia; order Saccharimonadales; family Saccharimonadaceae; genus UBA6022. The sequence goes on along the minus strand of JBAQQX010000002.1, from coordinate 166,940 downwards.
ACCTAAGATCTTGATAAAGTCGGCGTAGCCTGCCGCACCCGTACTACTAATGACTGCTACGTGCTTCGGAATCCTTGGTAAGCTGCGCTTGCGCTCAGGAGCGAACAGCCCCTCTTTATCAAGCTTGGCTTTCAATAGTTCAAAACTTTTCTTGAGACTCCCTTCGCCGCTCGGACGAATCGATCGAACAGTCAGACTGAACTTCCCCCACTGTGTCAGCTTTGGCGACGCAGTGACGATCACCTTCATACCGTCTTCGATCGGCACACGCAGCTGAAACAACATCATAAAACAGCCAACACTAGCACCAGCATCTTTCAGGTCAAAAAAGACAAACTTACCTTGGTTAACCTTGAAGCTTGATACTTCGCCTTCAATATCAACACTCGGGTATGCATACTCGAGTGTTTGATTTGTCAGCGCTATGAAGTCGCTGACACTAAACTGGAGACTTATCTTTTCCATATTTCAATAACGCATGTTGATAAAAAACATATCCCAAAGCAATCGTCCCGATCAAAACAATGACGCGGGTTAACAAGATACCAGCGATCGCAACACCGGACACCACACCGGCTACCGCCAAGAATGCCACCATAATCGCCTCATAGGCACCCGCACCGCCAGGGGTTACGACGAAGAAACCAGCCATCGAGGCGAGACCGTAGGCAATTAAAATTGGCGCTGGGTTGACGACTGTGCCGAGCGCCCAGAATGTAATGAAAAACAGTGCCGCATCAGCAAGATTAAATACTAATCCCCATAAAAACGGCTTTAGGAGGATTTTCTTTTCACGTCGTAGCTCGAGAAAATCAACATGCAAGTCCTCGAAAAAGACAAGCAGGTGGTCGGCTTTTAGTGCTGTGTGTATCCGGCCAAATGTTATTCTTCTGACAAAGCGGTTGACTGTTACAGCAAGCCAATCGGAGAACTGGTCAAGTCGCCTTTTGCTGCTAAGAAGGAAAATAGCGCCAACAACTGTTAACACCATGGCCGTCACCAAACCTGCACTGACAAGGATAATCCAGCGGTTTACGTTACCGTCAATTGTCACCATGAGCACCGCTAGAATAAGTAGCGCCACAAACGATGCAAATCCCATTGCATACCGAACAACCTGAGCCATCGTCGCCCGACCAGGGCTTACGCCGTAATGACCAAGTCGCCATCCCATATAGGAAATGCCGCTAACGCCGCCACTCGGCAAAACATGATTGACGAAGTTCATCTCAAGTGCCATGCGCATCAACTCGAAACGCGTGACTTTATTGATAGATTTCTTGGCTCGCAGATACTCAAAGATCATTTCGCCAGCCGCATAATAGACGAGCATTTGACCCGGGATGAGCAGTAGTAGAATCCAGATGTTCACATTGCCGAGTAATTGCCAAGCGTGAACTATTTCGTGACGTGCAAAGTAGATGATTACAGCGAGTAATACTAACGTCGCAACACTCAACCACGTTCGAAATGACATAATTGTATTATACACACTCACCATAAACGCGTATACTAGGTATATATGTATATCGCACTCCTTGGCAGACAACCCGCACTCGGCATGGCCGAACTTGAACGACTTTACGGCGAAGAAGCGACGTCTTGGTTCTCTGACGTATCAGCAAAAATCGCTATTGATGACGGCTTCTCTATCGAAAAGCTCGGTGGTGTCCAAAAAGCGGGACAGGTTGTCATTGAACTACCTAGCGGTGATTGGCGCCGCGTCAGCATGAAAATCGTCCAGGCCTATACACATGCGTGGTCTGGCTTTGAGGGAAAAATCACACTTGGCATCAGTGCCTACGGCTTCGATGTCTCGCCACGAGAGATCCAACAAACCGGCATCATCTTAAAGCAAAAACTAAAAAAGGCGAATGTCAGCTTACGTATGATCCCAAATAGTGACACCGCCCTCAACACTGCTACGTCGCACCATAACAAGCTCGGTCTGTCGAATAATAAAGTCGAACTCCTTGTTGTGCGCGCCCGTAATGGCCGCGTTATCATCGCTGAAAGTACCGGCGCCCAGAACATTACCGCCTACACTAAGCGCGACCAAGAACGGCCAAAGCGTGATGCGTTTGTCGGCATGCTTCCACCGAAACTAGCCCAGATTATGATCAATCTTGCTGATCCCACTCCTCACAGCCGCGTACTTGATCCTTTCTGTGGAACTGGCGTCGTTCTTCAGGAAGCTGCCCTCTTGGGTCACTCCGTCTACGGTACAGACCTTTCAGAAAAGATGATTCGCTACAGCAAAGAAAATCTTGACTGGCTCAAAGAAACGCACCGTACCACCTTTGAATATGATCTTCACGAAGGCGACGCCATGGATACTTCGTGGCAAGGACCGATCGATGCAGTTGTTGGCGAAACCTATCTTGGTCAGCCATTTAGCGCACCGCCATCCCCTGCTAAGCTCGATCAGGTCCGCGGCAATTGTAATAATATTATTAGTGCCTTTCTTAAAAATCTTGGTTCGCAGTTACCAAGTGGCACATCAGTTTCGATCGCTATCCCTGCCTGGAAGCGAATTGACGGCGGCTTTGTACACCTTCCACTGATTAACCAGCTCGATCAGCTCGGCTTTACTCGCCACAGCTTCAAGAACATCAAGGATCAAGAACTTCTCTACTTCCGAGAAGACCAGGTCGTTGCCCGTGAGCTACTTGTTCTCGTCAAGGCTTGACGAAACCCTTTAGATTCGGTACAATTGAACAGATTGATTTATAAAAAACTTAAGGAGTTTGTTTTATGTCACACGTTAAAGCAGGTGGTTCAAGTAAAAACATCCACAATAACGCCGGTCAGCGCCTTGGCGTAAAGCGCTTCGGCGGTCAGACAGTTCGTACTGGTGAAGTTCTCGTACGTCAAACTGGTAGCACTAAAGTTGCCGGTCCTGGTACATTCATGAGTAAAAACTTTACCATTCACGCTGCAGTTGATGGCGTTGTCGAGTTTGCGAAAATTCGCAAACAGACTTTTACTGGTAAGACTAACCCTCGTACACAAGTAAGCGTAAAATAATTTACCTTACCAACAAAATACCCACCATCTCGGTGGGTATTTTTATGTCCGCGACAGCCGATTCCTTAAGCCTTTCGAGCCTCAGTACGGGCGGCATTAATCGCCTGGCCGATAAACCGTAGCTCATGCCCAGGTACAAGCTCCGGGCTTAGCTCTGGTAGTAAATGACTTCGAGATGCGATCTCTCTGACATTCAAAAATACATTGGGATCAGTGGGGTCTACTCGAACGACACGGTCTTCGGGCGGTATACGTGTTTCTACACGAGTCCCAGGTACAATCTCACCCTGCCAACTATCGATCTTAAACTTATGCGGCACCTCTATTAATGAGCTCTTGTTGGTCTCAGTCACTATTCTGTCTCATCCATCTTACGCATGCGATTTAAGGCACCAGACATAGAGTTGCTAGAAGCTGCCTGATTTTTAATCTGCGCAGAGAGTCCCATAACCATCCCGACAATTACACGATATTGTGCGGTTGGCTTACGGTTATTGGCAGTGAGTAGACTTTCACTTCTGCCAATCAATGAGTTGATGTAGCCAATTTTCATTTGATCGCCATTTGGGCCAGTCGCCCTACCCATATTCTCAAGTGATGACCACTGCGTCGACAAGGCAGCAATATCAGACTCGGCTAACACGCCGGCAGATTTTACTTCAGAAAATACCGCCTCAATATCGGAACGATTGCTCGACGAGCCAAGAAGCGCGCCTGCAATAACAGAAAGATCCTTATCACTCACCCGCCCGCCTTCGTAGGCCTCGACGAGAGCGTTAGCCTCTGTCACTGTATCGATACCACGATGCCGTCCGGAACTCTCACGAGATAGCTGCGCATCATTAGCGAGTCGGCTTGCTAGGTCCTCGATCAGTGTCATCGTCAGCCCAGTCTTTGCCTCAACGGTCCGCTCGGCCTGTTCGGCTTCTGACGGCTGCTCTGTAGCAATCAATTCTCCCAGATCCTCCTCTAGCTGGCTTGTAAGGAGCCTATTGGTAGTAAAAGAATCCTCGCCACCAGCGACAACGACACGGTTGAAGTTATTGTTCGAATCTTCAAGGTCGGTCGCCGACACAATAATTGATTCGCCAGGTGTAATATTATACTGATCAAGTAGCTCACTAACCTCTGGATCGTCCGGGTCGAGCTCCGAATAACGAGCATAGTCAGCAACAGTCATATCAACCTTCTTAAGCGACAAAACATCAACAGTCCGCTCGTCTTGCTGACTCATATCTTCTGGTGTTATATGTTGCTCTTGTTCTGACATTTTTGTTTTTATAGCCTTTTCCCTATTAAAGCATAACTACAATAAAAAAGCAACCCCTGGGCTACAGGAGTTACATATCTTGAGTAATCAACAAACTAAAACTGCGGTGTTGAACTCTGCGTAAGGCCAAGATGGAATTTTACGCGCTCAACAACGTCACCAATCACAACCTGTGATTTCACGAGGTAGTCATCGACGCCAAGTGATTCGGCACGTTCCTTATCCTTTGGCTGGCTGAGTGCGGTCAGCATGATGACGCGAATGTTCGTCGTCTCCGGAGTATTACGAAGAATATCAAGCACGTCAAAGCCACTAATCTTTGGCATCATCGCATCAAGCAAGATAAGGTCAGGCTTAAATTCAACAGTTGCAGATAGGGCCTCTTCACCATTATTGACTTCACGAATCGTAAAGCCCTCAAGTTCAAGTCGTGATTTGTATACCGCCGCAAGTGCAGTGTCATCTTCTACGAGAAGGATTTTCTTTTTTGTGTCATTATCCATATATACCCCTATAGTACTCGTTTACCACCAAAAGCACAAGCGCTACTCACCGAGAAGCTTAAGCGCAGCTTGGAGCTGAGGATCATTGCCACTGCTCGCGTCAGCTTGACCAAGTACAACCGTTTGATCCGGCTCGATACCCTCTTTGTTAATATTATTACCCTTTGGCGTATACCATTTAGCAATTGTTACTTTGAGTACCGTCCCCGCGCCAAGATCAAGCACCTGTTGAACGCTCCCCTTGCCGAATGTCTTCTCACCGAGCAACGTAGCAACGCCATAATCCTGGAGTGCGCCGGCCACGATTTCACTTGCGCTCGCCGTACCGCCATTTACTAATACGACTGTCTGAATGCCCGCAAGAAGCGCATCCTTGCCTGTCTTAAGTTCTTCGGTCGTCCTGCCGCCTGTTCGCTCGCTGACAACTACTTTTTCATCAAGCCATAATCCAGCAACATCTTGAGCTGCTCCAAGATACCCGCCACCATTACCGCGTAGATCAAGGATCACACTCTTCACACCCTGGTCTTTAAACTGCTGTGCTGCTTTTCGAGCTAGCGCACCTGTCTGGGAATCAAAACGCGAGATCGTTAATGTGCCGATACCATTCTCGACCTTACTATCAACACTTGGGTTATTAATTACACTACGCGTAACTGTAAATTCTTTTGGCACACCACTACGAAGTACACTAATCTTTACCGTCGTGCCAGCCTCGCCGCGTACATTGCCAACAACCTTGTCGACAGTCTGTCCAACGGCAGTCTGGTCATTGACCGCTACGATCTGATCACCGGCCGCTAGACCGGCTTTCTCGGCTGGATTATCCTTCAGTACGCGAATAATCGTTGGCTTTTCTTCACGTAGGCCAATCTCGGCACCAATACCGCCACCAATATTGCCAGATAGGTCATTATTAAAGTCAGCCGCTTCCTTAGCATCCATATATACTGTGTATGGATCACCGGCAGCTTCCACGAGCCCACGACTTGCGCCTTCAACAAGCTTCTGCGTATCCAGCTCCCCGTCGTAGTTGGCCGCGAGCTTCTGATACGTCGTCTGAACTGACGAAAGATCAAGCGTTCCTGTATGCACCTTGATACCAAACACCGGTCCAATAGCCGCTATAATGTCGTTACTGCGTGTCCCTGCAACAAAGCCAATCAAGGCCGTGGCGGCAATGGTGAGAAATAAAAAACTTTTTGAAAATGTCCGCTGACGTCGATTGCGCATAGGCGACTTTAATGTATGTTGCTGTTGTTCTTCAGGCACCTGTCGCCCCCCCTTGTGAAACGATTTTTCTACTCCTATAAGTATAGCGCACCCCGAGTGGGATGCGCTAGTGATTAATTATTGAGAATGTCTGATTAACGCCGAGGGAAGCTGATAAACGTCATAATACTGTACTCAGAGGCTGAAAACATTCGCTCGCTATACGTGCCTCGTCCGCTCCAGTTATATTCACTCACGCGAATTGATCCATCGCCATACACCTCTTCAACATACATCACATGCCCAGTCCAGGCAGCGCCACCCTCGCCTGCGGCAAGAATTGCAGCATCTCCCTTATGAGGAATTCCCGACGTCTGTGAAGTATATCCAGATGTAGTACTCGGCCATTGGTACGCATGCCCGCTGCCATTGAATTGCCTGACACCATAGCCTTGATTATCAAGACGCCATGCGACATAGCTTACACATTCACGATAAAACAGATCCCACGGATCGGCACATGCATTACTATCCCAGCATGGGTATGGCGCGTTAGCCCAACGATATCCACCGCTGCCGCCGACAGAAACATACGAACCACTACCTATACCTTGTCGATTGCGAAGTTCTTCTTGTGCCTGCTGATATTTCTTTATCTGATCCTGGCTTGAGCTGATTAAACCTTGGTAAGCCTGTTCGTTATTGTTAGTGTCAGCCAAAAGTTTTTGCTGTATAGCCTCCTTCGAGGCAAGCTCTTCCCGGCTCTGTCTCTGCTCTACAAGTACTTTTTCTACATCCAACTTTTGTTGGTCAAGGTCTTTTTTTAGCTGCTTGATTTCAGTAATTTTTTGAGTAAGTGTATCACGAATTGAGTTACGATATTCCTGCTTATCAAGATACTCACTTATATTACTACTGCTCGCTAGCATCTCTAAAGGAGAAATATCCTCATCAACATACAAATTAGCGAGTGTCTCACCTAAGGCATCCTGATTATTCTTAATCTTCTTCTCTGTCTCAGTAATCTGAGCAATCAACTGATCATATTTCGTCTGATTCAAATTAATCTGAGCTTGAATCGCGGACTTCTGCGCATTAAGTTGGCTTATCGTTCCCTGTAAAGTCTTTGCTTCGCTCTGAAGTCGTACAGCTTCTTGCTGGTAGCCGCTCACCTGCTTCTGAATAGCATTGATTTTATCGTCATACTGGTCAGCACGAGCAACAGATCCCATTTGGACTGGACCTGAGACTGCCATCAAAACCGCAGCCGCGACAAGAGATGCCTTTGCGACGAATGATTTTGAAACTGGTGTGGTGGACCGTTGTTTCATTGTTTCTACCTTAACATAAGCGTTATGACGTGTCAATTTAATCCCCTATTGTTTGTTTTTATATTTTTAGATAACGGTGAGTTGCGAGCAGTGAGGAAATAACGCCAATTAGTGCGCCCAGAATAATCATGCCAATAAGTACAAATCCGACGTAGACAGTTGCCATCTGGACAGTGGATTCGATAGCAATCTGGTTGCGCATCAATGGTTCTTTAATAGCGTAAAGGAGAGCAACTCCTGCCCCAGTGGCAAGCACAGCTGCAATGAAACCATAGACACTAGCCTCGACCAGGAATGGGCCACGGATAAAGTTACGGTCAGCGCCGATCAGTTTCATCATCTGGATCTCTTCTTTGCGGTTAAAGATTGCCATGCGAATCGTATTGAAGACGATAAGTGATGAGATAGTTACAAATAGAATTGTCGCGCCTATGCCAATCTTCTCAGCGAAACCAACCCACTGAGCGATATTCTTAATTGCTTCGCGTCGGCTACCCGAAAATGATGGCGGACGATCAGGGTCAAGATGAGGCTGTAATGATTTATCGTTCTTAACATAGCTATCGAGCTCCGATGTATCATTAATATCAACGAGGGCAATGCGCATAATGGCCGGGTTCTTGTTTGTGGCTTCGTTAATAGCGTTAAGAATCGCATCATTACCCTTATTATTGGCAGCATTTTCACTTCGTGCCTCTGATGCGCTAACATAGCGAACAGACTTTACACTACTAAGATTTTCGATGCCGCTCTTAACTTCATTTGCCTGCTTATCAGATGTCTCTGTCTTGAGATAAATAGACATATCGACTTTGCTACTAATCTGCGCAACCGTATCAACAAGGACATTACGCGCGGCCAGTGTCGAGAAGACAATAAGCAGCGTAATAGTCATAACGGCCGTAGCAGCGATAGTCAGCCAGGCATTACGAGAAAAGTTATTAACACCGTAGCGGCACATGCGAACAAACGTCACGAATCGACGGCGATTGCGTTTCTGCTGAGCAAACGCTTTAGCATCTAATTTTCGTTTGCTCATTGCCTGTAACTCCCCTGTGCTTGATCGGCTGTAATTTTTCCATGCTCAAGAGTAATCACGCGTCGTTTCAATTTATTAACAATATCAACGTTGTGAGTCGTCAGTAGTACAGTCGTACCATAACGGTTAATTTTCTCGAGCAAGCGAACGATGTCCCAGCTATGCTTCGGGTCAAGATTACCTGTTGGCTCATCGGCGATTAGGATTTTCGGCTGACGTACAACTGCACGTGCAATCGCAACACGCTGACGTTCACCACCAGAAAGCTGGTGAGGAAAATTCTTCTCTTTACCCGTTAGGCCAACGAGATCAATTACCTTCGGTACGGTATTCTTGATTTCTCTATTTGTCATACCTGCAATTTCAAGGGCGAAGGCAACATTCTCAAATACCGTGCGCTGAGGGAGGAGCTTAAAGTCCTGAAAGACAACACCGATCTTACGACGAAGCAATGGAATATGTTTGTCCTTGAGCGTATCATAGTCGATACCGCCAACCACGATCTTACCGCTCGTCGGCTTCTCTTCACGAGTCAGTAGCTTTAGAAGTGTCGACTTACCTGCGCCACTGGTTCCAACTAAAATAACAAATTCCTTTGGCTCAACGTGCAAACTAATGCGATTAATCGCAGGTCGCATGTCTTTACCGTATGTTTTTGTTACCCTATCTAGCAGAATCATATCTTTAGTTATTATAGCATAAACTCTTTATGGACAAGCCCGAGATATACCTACCAGCTGCCGCTCGAACCGCCCCCCGAAAAGCCGCCGCCACCAAACCCACCGCCGCCTAAGCCACCGCCAAGATGCGTCCCGCCAGCCCACCAAGAAGGTGCCTCGCCATGACTAGCTCGATCTCGATAATTGCGTGACACAACCCAGTCTAGACCGAGCCCACCAATAGCCAGACCAATCAGCAATAACACTGACCAAATAACCCAACCAGCAAACACTGCAACAATTACACCAACAACAGCACCGAGGATACCTCCGGCCCACCAGCTTTTTGAGCGAGCTAAAATAGAGCTTAGCCACAAAAAAGCAAAGATGAAAAACACGCCACCTTGCATTACAATGTTCCAAAAATTCTGCCATCCCGTCAACACGGGTGCTGCGTGAGGATCTGGTTGCTTGCTAACCGTGGCAGCAATACTCTCTAGGCCATTACTAATACCCATATAATAATTGCCTTGGCGAAATTGCGGCGTAATGACATCGCGGATTATTCGTCCACTCTGAGCATCGGTCAGATCACCCTCGAGCCCACTTCCGACCTCTATGCGAAGCTGCCGGTCGTCTTTGGCGACAAGCAGTAAAACTCCGTTATTCTCGCCTTTTTGTCCAATACCCCATTCACGCGCAACCTTAATCGAGTATTCCTCTATGGATTCGTTATCTAGACGAGGAATCATCAGCACGCCTACTTGGTAATCTTTATCCCCGCGGCTAGAAGTAATCTTGACGGACAGGCTCTGTATTTCAGATTCAGAGAGTGTGTTTGTTTGATCAACGATTGGCCGCTCAAGCGATGGCGCCGACGGCACTGCAAGCGCAGATACCGGCCCGCCCCCCAGTAACACCGCCGCCGCGAGCAGCAGGACGCCAAGCCTCGTATGCTTCATTACGAACATATATGACTCAATTAATTAAAATCTACGGTTGGTGCTGTATCGCTTCCCTGCTCAGCCTCGAAGTATGGCTTCTTTTCAAAACCGAATATACCAGCAATGACATTTGTCGGGAATGTCTGTAGGCGAGTATTGTATGGTCGGGCGACATCGTTATAGTCGTTGCGCGCAACGGCAATACGATTTTCAGTACCCTCTAGTTGAACCTGTAGATCACGAAAGGCTTGGGTTGCCTGAAGTTGCGGATAATTTTCCGTCACGGCCAATAGTCGGCTCAATGCACTCGTCACGTCTCCCTGAGCTTGCTGATACTCTTGGATCTGCTCAGGCGTCGCCTTACTCGGATCAAGCTGAATACTTGTCGCCTTGGCGCGTGCTTCAGTGACCTGCGTCAGAGTGCTCTGCTCAAAGTTAGCTGCACCCTTGACGGTATTTACAAGATTTGGGATAAGATCAGCGCGGCGCTGATACTGTGATTGAACTTTGCTAAACGACGCCGTCACCGCCTCTCGTTGTGAGACAAGGCCATTGTACGAACCGGCGAAGATAAGTCCGAGCACTACAACGATACCAATAATAATTCCTGGAACCAACCACTTTTTATTCATCATGCACTCCTTTTTGCTTATTATACCACTACGACCGTTCGTTAAACTGTTCAAGATATGCCGTCATGAAATTATCAAGCTTGCCACCAAGTACACCCTGGGTATCACGATCTTCATACTTGGTTCGAGTGTCCTTGACCATCGTATATGGATGAAGGACATAGTTGCGAATTTGAGCGCCCCAGCTTGCTGACTCACCCGCCTGGAGGTCTTGGATACTTTCGGCATGTTGCTCAAGTTGTAGTTGAGCAAGTTTTGAGCGCAAAATCTTCATGGCTGTTTCTCTGTTTTGCAACTGCGATCGTTCATTCTGAATCGCCACTACAATGCCCGTTGGCAAGTGAGTTACACGTACGGCGCTGTCTGTCGTATTGACCGATTGACCTCCATGGCCACCTGCTCGATAGACGTCGATCTTGAGATCTTTGTCGTCGATCATTACTTCGTCTGGTGCATCGATCTGAGGCAGTATCTCAACTAGGGCAAAACTAGTTTGTCGAAGATTGTCACTGTTAAATGGGCTAAGCCGAACAAGTCGATGGACTCCATTCTCCGAGCGTAACTTTCCATACGCGTACGACCCATTCACTTCTATAACGCTACTCTTGATCCCCGCCTCATCAGCCGCAGAGCGCTCGACAATAGATGTCTGCATACCAGCTTTCTCGGCCCAGCGAAGGTACATTCTCTCTATCATCTCCGTCCAATCCTGCGCGTCAGTACCACCCGCTCCAGCACTAAGTCGAATAATAGCATTATGGTCATCGTAGCTACCGTTAAAAAGCAGTTCTTTTCGTCGCGCAGCGAACTCAGCTTCAAGCGCACCAATCTGACCCTCAAACTCACCTAGCAGCGAGTCGTCACCAAGCTCAAGCAGCTCATTAATATCAGCTACCTGGAGACGGAGCGTTTGCCACGGCTCAACCATGCCATTAAGGGCGGCTAGCTGCTTACTTTTTTCCTGTGCGTACGATGGGTTGTTCCAAATCTCCGGCGACGCCAATTCTTGCTCGATCAGTTGCGCCCGCTCACTCTTGTCATCGATCTGCAGTTGACCATAGGCCACATCAATGGCATGTTTAAGAGTTTCGAGGCGTTTAAGAAGTGGTTGCATTGCTATTTATTATACCATCAGCGTACCGCTATTATTTCGCCACTTTAATCTCATTCATCATCGTCGTAATGCGCGATCGATTGTTCTGCCAAATATCTTCTCGTCCCAGCATGATCAGCAGATGCAGCTCATTACTATCATCGACCAGCAAGAAGCTAGCTGTGCCATGTAACTTTGCGCCACGCCTATCCGTACAAGAGTAATCATAGCTAAAGCCTTTTGTCCCAGCGGGACTGAAGTCTGACAGCGTAACACCCGGGGAGTCTCTGCAACCAGTTATCGTCTGTATACGGCTCACGATCGATGCCTGCGAGGATTGCTTAAGTTGCGTGATAACACTTGTACGGTCCGATGGTATTGCCCCTCTAGCTTCGACATAGCTATATCCCATTGAAAATAACAGATTATCAATCGTATCAGTCGCTCCTGTCTCACGCCATGACCACGTTGCTGCTCGTGCTACCATATCGCTACTCTCAGTGCCGCCAAACAAGCGCGGGATCAACGAGCGATCATCCGCGAGCCTCGATGGAACTTTGTACACTAACCTACCCGATCGCCGGTCTTCAACCGATCCGAGTTGTGACGCAACGTATGGCTGAGCAATGAAATAGAAAACGACCACCAGGAGGGTGATCGCTACAATACTTATTGCTCCTATCGCCAATGGCCGGCGGAGCCTTTTAGGAAGAGATGGATGGCTTGGCAATTGCATAGAGACAACTCCTTTACTGCACTTACACTGACCATTCTATTATAGCACTATGCCGAAAGGCCTTTGACAGCAGTAATAAATTGATCACCACGATCTTTATAGTCACGGAACATCCCAAAGCTGGCACATGCTGGACTCAGGATAACGACGTCATTCTCATCAGCCGCCTCCGAGGCGATCTGAACAACTTCCGCCATAGTCACTCCACTGCCCTTATTTACACATGCCACACCCACATTCCGTAGCGCTACTTCGATCCGATCAGCCTCATTACCAATCAGAATCGCTAACTTTACATTCGACTTAGCCGCGACACTTGCAACTTCATCAAAACTAGCGCCTTTTGACGAGCCGCCAAGAATAATAATCTTTGACTCAGCGAAGGCTCGCATAGCAGCAATTGCACTGCCTGGCGTCGTCGCGATACTATCATCGTAGTAACCAACCCCTTGGTCGTACGAGATTAACTTCAGACGGTGATCGAGGCCGCTAAAAGCCCGTAGTCCCTCACCAATTACAACACCATCTTGCACCCACGGCCATACAGCTGTAATCGCCGCACAAGCGTTATCTTGGTTATGCACCCCCGGTAGCTGCAATTCGTCAACTGAACACAATAGTTGTTCGTTGTAGTAAAAGTTGCCATCGTTCACATGAGCTGTTCGCACCGTCTGATACGGCAAGCGTTGCCCAACTGATTGTTCGGCAATTGCAGTCGCCTGCTCGTTTGCGGCGTTATATACGACACGATCGTTAATACCCTGGTATCGCGCAATGTTTGCTTTAGCACTAACATATTCGTCAAAGTCAGCATGAACATCGAGGTGGTCAGGTTCAATATGAAGTACGACAGCTACCTGCGGTGAACGTACTGCATCCCATAACTGGAAGCTACTGAGCTCATAAACAACAATGTCTTCTTCTGTGATATTCGCCAATTCATCTAATGCCGGTAAACCGATATTTCCAACCAGATGAACAGTCTTCCCTGCTTCGGTCAGAATGCTTGCTATCAGGCTACTCGTCGTTCCCTTGCCCTTACTGCCCGTCACGCCAATAATTGGTGCTGGGCATTTTTCGAAGAACTCATTGGTCGCAGACCATATTCTGCCATCGGTTTTAATTTTACGAGGACTCAGGCCGGCAGTACGCACGACTAGATCAAAGCCGTCAAGCTGAGCGAATGCATTACTGCCAAGTATCGTCGCGACACCTGCGGGTAGATCGTCTACTTGGTCGCGTTCGTCGACTATTGTTACATCTCCGCGTGATGAAAAATACGTGTAGTTCGACTTCCCTTCGAGACCATAGCCAGCAATTGCAATCTTCATAGCTCTATTCTAGCGCGTTTCAAACAGTGATGCGAGCTTATTGCTTAGTGCAACAACTTCAGCACGCTCACCACTACTCACGCCGGCAAGCACCCATGTGTTATGTTCAATGAATTCGCGAGCTGTCTTAATCATGCAATCAAGCGACGTCGTACGAATGGCGTTCGGGACGTTATTGTAATCTTTAACGACGCCATCGGCGAAGTAGCGGCTCGTATAGAAGTTACTGATCTGAGATACCGTCTGGGCGCCCATCTGGTAACGTCCAAGTGCATAGGATTTTGCGGCCGCAAGCTCCGCTTCTGTAATACTACCATCGAGAACACATTTCATTTCTCGGACAATAATATCAAACAGACCGTCAGCAGTTTCAACGTTCACCTGGCCGCCAAAGTCCCAACTACTGTCGTGGAAGCTAGCCGAGGTATCTGAGAACATGCCGTATGCTAGACCCTTCTTACGTGCTGCTCCGTACATGCGAGAATGCATCGTTCCAGTCAAGATATGATCAAGGCAGTTCATGGCTTCAACTTCCTCATCGCTCAGCTCACGAGGGATCACCATCGACCAGCCAAAGGTCAGGTTCGAAGCTTCTTTACGGCGGATGAGAGTTGGCTTACCACTAGAAAGATCATGTTTAGGGACGTCGAAACGCTCACCAGTTGCAAGCTTCCACCCTTCAAGCTGTCGTTTAATTTCATTCTTACGACCGCGCAGCTTGCCAGCAATCACAAAGTGCATATTTTTAGCGGTATGTGTACGCTTGTAGTGCTCTTTAACATCAGCGAGGGTAATATTTGGAATTGTCTGGAGACGTTGACGATAAGTATAGATGTCTTCACCAAGTTGTTGCTGAATTTTCGGCCAAAGAATACGGTTATGGTTATTGAGATACCCAGTTAGCTCACTCTTAACATTGCCTTTTTCCGACTCAAGTTCTTCGGCATTAAAACGAGGCTCACAGATAGCCACCTGCTGAAGAGCCAAGATACGATCCCACTCAAAGTCAGCACAGTCGGCCACATAGACCATTGATAGATCACTCGTGTAGGCGTTATGGTACGCGCCGTTCTTTGTGAACTCTGCTTCGTAGTCATGTTCATTCTTAAACTGACCATTGGCACCAAAGGCCATATGTTCCATGATATGAGCTGTTTCATAGATATCTTTTGAGCGTACATAATGATTGCCAGCTCGGAATTGGAACTGGAAGCTCATTACAGTAGCGCCTGGTACGTCGATCAGAAGACCGCGTGCGCCATTTTTTAGACGCACTTCTTCAACGGTGTGTTTCATTTTATTTTCCCTTTACCACCCGTTTAATTAACGATTCTTCTTACGATTTTGACGCTGCGTTTTTTTCTTCTTGCGCGCGTCGTTTTTCAGTTTATTCTGATCGCTTGTTGATTTCGCTTTTGTTGTTTTAAAATCGTCATCACGGCTCTCTTCACCGCCCGTGATATCATTTACACCTTTTTCAACTGCCTGTTCGGCAAGCCGAGTTAACTCAGTGTCATACTCTTCGTCGGCTCGAGCGACAACGTCATGTTTGTGAACATGCATCACCGAACGAATAACTTCATCACGAAGTGTGCCCTGAAGGCTCTTAAAGAGATGCTGAGACTCAGAACGATACTCGACAAGTGGATCTCTCTGACCAACGCTGCGCCAGTGAATACCCTCGCGTAGATGCTGCATATTCTCAAGATGCTGCATCCATAATGTATCAAGCACCTGAAGATAAACCTCACGCTCAACTTTTCGTAGAATTTCTTCACCAAGTTCAGTTTCCTTAGCAGCGTAAAGCTTCTTGGCTTCTTTTTGAGCCATATTAAGTCGCTGTTTGTCGTTTTTCTCATCGCCAATCGCCTTAATCTTCTTTGAAGATAGCGGGAAGACAACTTCAAACTCTTCAGCAAATAACTTATTGTTTTTTGCTGGCAGTACCGTAAGTTCAGCTAATTTCTCGTCGATAAGACGCTCAACCTCTGGCTTAATATTGCTACCTTCTAGAATCTTGCGACGCATCGTGTAGACAACTCGACGATGACGGTTAATCACGTTATCGTATTGAACGACGTTTTTACGTGTATCGAAGTTGTATCCCTCGACACGCTTCTGAGCTGCTTCAAGTGTCTTACTCACGGCCTTATTCTGAATTGGCGTATCTTCGTCAACACCAAGTCGATCCATCAAAGCTGCGATGCGCTCGCCCTGGAAAATACGCATGAGATCATCTTCGGTAGAAACGAAGAACTGCGTCTCACCCGGGTCACCTTGACGACCGCCACGTCCACGTAGCTGGTTATCAATACGGCGTGACTCGTGTCGCTCTGATCCAATGACAACCAAACCACCGAGCTCTTTAACACCCTTACCAAGCTTAATGTCAGTACCACGACCGGCAATATTAGTAGCGAGAGTAATCGCACCCTTTTCGCCTGCTTTTTCAACGATTGCAGCTTCGCGCTCGTTATTCTTGGCGTTCAATAGTTCGTAAGAAACTTTCTCTTTATCGAGATACTTCGCGATAAGTTCGTTCTTAGCAATTGAGGCTGATCCAACGAGAACCGGGCGACCCTCGTCGTGGTACTTCTTAATTGCATCAGCAACGGCTTTAAGCTTCCCTTTTTCAGTCTTGAAAATAAGGTCCTCATGGTCAATACGAATCAACGGTCGGTTTGATGGAATTTGAATAACATCAAGACTATAAATCTGCTGGAATTCTTCAGCCTCAGTAAAAGCCGTACCTGTCATACCCGATAGTTTAGCGTAGAGGCGGAAGTAATTCTGGAATGACACGGTTGCGAGCGTCATACTCTCTTGAAGAACAGGAACATTCTCCTTGGCTTCAATCGCCTGGTGGAGGCCTTCATTGTAGCGACGACCTTGCATCAAGCGACCAGTATGCTCATCGACAATGATAACTTCGCCGTCGTTAGTGACGACGTAATCTTTATCCCGTTTAAATAGGGTCTGGGCGCGCAGAGCCTGGTCCATATGGTAGACAGAACGAACATAGTCAGGCGTATAAAGGTTCTTGATGCCAAGCATCTTTTGAACCCGCTCAACACCAAGGTCGGTCAATGATACACTTCGACGCTTTTCATCAAGAATGTAGTCGTCAGCCTTGAGCTTGGCGGCAATTTTACTAAATTGATAGTAACTATCTGGATTTTCAGCCGCAGGCGCACTGATAATCAACGGCGTACGAGCTTCATCGATAAGAACTGAGTCGGCTTCGTCGACGATAGCAAAGTTCAGTTCGCGCTGACGAAGTAGGTCGACTTCATCAACCATGTTGTCGCGAAGATAATCGAAACCAAACTCGTTATTGGTGCCGTAGGTAATGTCGGCTGCGTAGGCCTCTTTTCGGCTCGCTGGTCGAAGACGCTTCAAACGAGGGTCTTCATGAGCTTCGTTATCGAACTTGGGGTCGAAAAGGAACGAAGCGTCGTTAATGATTACACCGGTTGAGAGTCCGAGGAAGTGATACAGCTCACCCATTTCACCGGCGTCACGCTGAGCAAGGTAGTCGTTGACAGTAACGACATGCACACCCTTGCCTTCAAGGGCGTTGAGGTAGACAGGTAGCGTCGCTACGAGCGTCTTACCTTCACCGGTCTTCATTTCAGCAACATCGCCTTCGTGAAGCGCCATGCCGCCAATTAGCTGCACGTCAAAATGCCGCATGCCAAGTACACGCTCGCTCGCTTCGCGAACAAGCGCGAACGCGTCAGGCAACAAGCTATCAAGCGTGTCCTGCTTTTTTTCTAGGCGCGTTTTAAATTCGGCTGTCTTCGCCTTCAATTCAGTCTTATTAAGTTTTTTGTACGAATCAGTAAGGCTGTTGATTATCACAACCTTTTTCTGTAATCGCTTAATAATCCGCTGCTGCGGATCTCCAAACACTTTTGTCAGTGCTTTTTGACTGCTAACCATATTAAGAATCCCTCGCTTCTGAAACTTCTGTCAAATACTATGTCGTATTATACGCTGTTTGCTCGCGAGATAAAAGCCTGTTAACAGATAAACACTAGAGTTCGCGGGCGTAGCTGCGCTTGAAGCGACCCATAACACCGCGACGTCCAACATGAGAGATTGTTGACTCTTTATATTTTCGAAGTTGTGCAGCAAGTTTCGCTTCGACAATATCAACAGCCGCTAACATATTAACGGTCGTATCCTTGGCCGTTAAAATCTTATCAGGAACGTTTAAAATAATCTCAGCTTCATACTTATTGCCATGAGCTTGGTTTACTTCCTTGAGTTTTACGTCAGCCGTAACGCTCTTGCGTGCGTGGCGCGGGAGATAGCGATCCAGTCGTCCGACTTTTTTGATAACGTATTTTTTTGTAGTGTCATCAATGTCGTATTTGACGCCTGTGATATCAACTTGTGTAATCATGCTACCCTCCTGTTTGTTGTAGGTTTGGTACTTTTATTATAGCACCGATCGGCCACCAAGATAAGGCTGCAGAGCGGCTGGAATTGCCACATTCCCCTGTTCATCTTGGCCATTCTCGATAATCGCAATCATAATACGACCAAGCGCAAAAGCGGTTGCGTCATTAGTATGAACCAACTCCAACTCACCGCTCTCTCGGCGAACACGCGTCTTAAGACGGCGGCTCTGATAGTCGGTCATGTAATCGGCGGTGTGCGTCTCGCGATACTTATCTTGGCCAGGTAGCCATGTTTCCATATCGATACCGCGCGCATTTGGCTTACCGATGTCAGCTGTACATTTCTGAATCACCTGGTACGGGAGTCCTAGTGTCGCAAGAAGGTGCTCCTGGATTGCTACGAACAGAAGGTGTTCCTTGAGTCCATCGTCGCCAGTAGTAAAGCTCTCCATCTCTAACTTATCAAACTGGTGCATACGAAGAATGCCTTCCATGTCCTTGCCGTAAGTGCCCGCCTCGCGACGGAAGCTACTTGCATATCCGATATAACGCAGCGGCAATTGCGCTTCGTCAAAGATCTCATCAGCGTGCATACTTCCAAGTACATGTTCTGCGCTTCCCTGTAGCCACAGATCGTCACCCTCGAGCTTGTAGCGATCGTCACGTGGCTCAAGACGATCCATTGCGTCGTAAAGTTCAGTACGAATCATAAGTGGTGGCAAGATTGGGACGAACGGCTTTATGGCCACGTCGAGCTGAGCTTTGTCGGCAATAGCCTTCAAAGTACTCTCATTTGTCACTGTATCAAGCACGAATTGAATAATACCGAACTGCAACTTCACAAGATCACCCTTGATATACGCAAAGCGACTACCTGCTACTTTTGCGGCACGCTCTTTGTCGATCCAGTCACGCTGCGCAGCAATTTCAGCATGGTTACGCGGAGTAAAACTAAATTCAGTCTTATCGCCCACGATCTTCGCAAGAACATTCTCATCTTCAGTTGCTCCAACTGGCACATCACTAGCCGCCATATTAGGCACAAGCTTGTGAAGCGTCGTAAAGGCCTCGTCAGCCTCTTTGAGGTTGGCCTCGACTGCCACGAGGGATTCCTTAATAGCTTTACCCTCTTCGACAAGTTCCGGTGTCGGACGACCACCCTTCATCTGCGACGAGACAAGATTCCGTTTTTCACGCAGCTCATCTGCCTGCTGCTGCAGGTTGCGCTTTACGCCGTCCCAACGGAGCAGCTCATCAATATTAACTTCGTAACCTTTATAGCGTGTGTTTTCTTGCACAGCCTCGGCATTGTCGCGGATAAAACGGATATCTAACATACGCCTATTGTACCACTGTCGGGAGGAGCTGTGACATGATTTTATAGCTATTCGGTACGGAGGGCTTCAATCGGATCAAGCTTAGACGCCTTGCGGGCTGGTAGAATACCGGCTCCGACAGACACAACCATAAGGCCTGCAACGACGCCTACGATTGCGAGTGGCTCGAATATAAGCAAGTGAACATCGCCCAGAGTAAGTACTTCCGTAATTAATGGGTTAGCGATCGTACCACCTAACAGCGCCAAGCCAGAGCCAATAGCACCACCAAGGAAGCCAATCCACGCAGCCTCAAACTTGAACAGGCGGCCAACGTCACGACGTCGCATACCGAGCGCCTTCATTAAACCAATCTGCTGTGTACGCTCAAGTACACTAATGTACTGCGTATTAATGATGCCGAAAATCGATGTGAGTACTGCAAGAGCACCGAATCCGATCAGAATCCCCTGCAAAACATTAATAAACTGGAAAATGAATCCCATCAAATCTTCAGCAGTCTGAGCAACGTACCCCTTATCGGCAATAGCCTGCTTAAGAGACTCAACCCCATCCTCGGATGTTGCTAGTACTGTCGCGCCCATAAACGCACCTTCGAGTGGTGTACCCTTTTGACTGTGATTATACATCTGCGCAACAACCTCCCGATGTGCTTGCAGCCCATTCGGACCACCGACTGAAGCAAGTGCTGACTTCTTTGCGACTCCAACAACCTTAAGTGCAAAGGTTTTGTCTTCAACGCTAGACATGGTGCTGGCAATAACAACATCGATAGTCTTACCGATCGCCTGCTCTGCGCTCGTAAATCCTAGCGCTTCACGATAGCTATCAGGAATAACCACTCCGTCATTCTCGATACCCTGACCACTGCCCGCAGCATATTCCTGCTTAATCGTTGCATAGAATGCCTCAACGCCTGTCTGGTAACGCTTCTGCCCATCGCGAGTTACATATTTTGCCGTTACATTATAGATCGGCGTCACCGACTCAACACCATCAATAGCCGTCAGCGTGTCGAGATCCGATTGCTGCAATGTCTTCATCGTAAATCCACCACCATACGAGATTGTCGGCGCATCGGTATACTCTTTTGGCTTGGTTGGGTCGGCCTGATTTTCTTGCTTCGGTTGAACATAAAGCTCACGCACATTCGTATTGCTACTGACGATATTTTCAGCATAGGCACGACCCCCCGCACCCGCAGCAAGACTAAGTGTAATCGTAAAGGCACCAACACCAATAGCAAGACTTGTCAGTAGGGTGCGAGCCTTTGCCTGTCGCAAGCTACGCCCTGCTCGACGAATAGTATCTGTTAATTTCATATATCTACTGGAGTACCTTTCTCGCCGGTGTGGCTGATAGTTTTGGTTTTTTAGTATCCTGTTGAATCGATTCAATCCGACCATCTTTAACATTAATCCGAATATCACATTTACTCGCAAGGTCTGGATCATGAGTCACGATAATCAGCGTCACACCGTTCTTTCGGTTGTAGCCAAATAGCATATCCTCAATCTTTTGGCCGGTTGTACTGTCGAGATTACCGGTTGGCTCGTCAGCAAAGATAATCTGGGGTTCGTTTACGATAGCGCGTGCTACGGCGAGGCGCTGTTTTTGACCACCTGAAAGATTCTTTGCCTTGTTGCTAATTTTGTCGGACAGCTCTACACTTTCTAACGCTGCGGCAATTTTCTGCTTACGAAGATTCTTTGGCATATCCGCGATCTCAAGTGGCAGGCTAACGTTATCACTGACTGACTCGTTTGCTTGAACGAAGAAGCTTTGAAAAATAAACCCAATTTTCTGCGCGCGGAACTTATCAACATGCTTTGCCTTAAGCTTCAAGATGTCCTCGCCGTCGATAATAACCTCACCCGCCTCAGGTCTATCGAGTCCACTCATCGCATGCATTAGTGTCGACTTTCCACTGCCAGATTTGCCGACAATCGCCACACTGGCTCCATTTGGAATCGTAAAACTTATATCGTCCAATGCTTTGAAGGCATTCTGTTTCTTCCCGTACGTTTTTGTAATTCGCTTTACTTCAATCATAACTCTCCCTAACTCACTCTAGTGTATCATCCGCGTCCGGTTAATCGTTATGCTAACCATCGATTATTCTATCGCGATGGTACCAACTAAGTCTGACCAAAAAAAGTAGCGGCCGAACCGCTACTTTTTCTTCTTCCGCTTTTCCGGCGCTCTCGACTTTAGATATGCCGCCGTCTCTCGAAGCAAGAAGAGACTAACATCGTCCTGTGTTAGACCTTTTTCGTGAAATGGAATGCTCACTATCTGAATGAGGATAATCATGTACAGCAAGATGAAGCTAATCGCGCCCGTCAGCACCAGCCCGCCATAGAATGGATCGATATTCGTCAGAAGCAGAACAACGATAATAAGCACGACAATAGATCGAGCCAGTATGAAGGCGGACGGGATAAACTTAATTTTCTGGATATAATTCACGCGGAACAGACTACGTAGCAACTGCGCCTGCTGCTGCTTTAGCTTCACGATAAAGTTTGCCGGTACACCAGCCTTTTCCATTTGAGTAAACGTTTCGTTAAGTTCATTGATCTCACGACGAGCGCCTCCCCTATTAACACGTGTTCCATCACGAAAAGACCCAAGGATATCAATCAAGTTCTTGCGAAAGAGCTCTAGATCAAATTTAGGATACGTTCCATGAATTGATTCCCCGTCTTCGTACATATTCTCAACGGTCGAGGCAAACTCAGCCGGGATCTTCTCACTCTCCTTGTAGTCGGCAATCGTGGCTGACAGCAAGAAACCAATAACAAAGATGACACTCGAGATAACACTGTTATGCAGTGACGTCTGCTCGATTATCTCAATATTCAGTTGATGAAAAACAAACTTCAAGCCAACGATTAATAACGTTGCACCGAGCGCAACTAAAAAGATTCGAAACATCTTCAAATATGTCATATATCCCCCTTACAATTTTACGTCTGGATAGATTTCGCGGGTTGTATTGTCGTATTCAGTACGAAGCTGCGGGAATGGCACACCTTCACGGGCTGTAACACCCTCAAGTGACCAGAAGATACGCTCCGAGAAGCCAAGTCCACAGGCTGGCGGCATTGCATACTCAAGCGCCTCGACGTAATCAATATCCATCATCTGAGCTTCATCATCCCCTGCCTGGCGAAGCTGCTCTTGCTCAAGGAATCTATTGTACTGATCTACTGGGTCATTAAGTTCTGAAAACGCCTTACACATTTCACTGCCACCAAATACCAAGTTAAACTGCTCGGTCAACTCAGGATTGTTAGGCTGCACCTTTGCAAGCGGCTGCATGAACGTAGGCATATCAACAAGAAACGCCGGGCCTGAAAGTGTCTTGCGGTACTTTTTCCATAGTTTATCAAGACTTCGCTGGCGGTTATCCTGCTTCTCAACAACAAGCCCGTGCTCTTTGAGCTTAGCCGCAATTGCTTCAATTGGTGAATTGAATACATTGATATCATATTGCTCACGAAGAACATCGACGAAACTAATTCTTGGAAAATCAGTGTCGTCCGATCCAAAATCAACCTGCTGGCCATCGGCGAGCGTAAACTGTCGTGTTCCCCATGTCTTATCGACAATAGTACGAATCATTTGTTGCGTAAACGCCATGCCCTTTTCCCAGTCGGCATACGCCCAGTACCACTCCATAGCAATATGCTCCGGAAGATGTTCATCGCTGTAGTTTTCATTCCTAAAGCGTGCACCAATATCAAATACTTTCTCATAACCAGCCACTAAAAGTCGCTTCAGTGGAAGCTCGTGACTAATGCGAAGGTAGAAGTCCTGATCAAGTGCCTCCATATGAGTCACGAATGGGTTGGCGTCGGCTCCACCAGCAGTATGCTCAAGAACAGGAATATTTACCTCAAGGAAGCCGTTTTGATTAAGATAATCGCGCGTTGCCTGCCAAAACTTTGAACGACGCACAAAACGATCGCGTACTTCTTGGTTGACATTCATATCAACATAGCGACGACGTAGGCGCTCTTCTTTGCTTGTGAGCTCAGTTGGCATCGGGCGAAGTGACTTTGTGAGAAGACGCAGGCTTGATACGCCAATGGAAATTTCACCAGTCTGAGTTTTAATAATTTCACCAGTCGCCTCGATGAAGTCACCCGTATCAAGAAGTGGCAGTTGTTTCATACCGAGTACTCCGCCAGCTGCATCAAGCTCTGAGACAGCACCTTCTCGCAAGAAAAGCTGCACTTGGCCACTAAAGTCTTTCAGGACAATAAACGCGAGCTTACCAAATTTGCGGATACCCATAACACGGCCAGCCACAGTTGCAACCTGGCCTTCAAGTTGCTCAAACTTAGCGATTACCTCGCCTGCATTATGCGTACGGTGACTCTCAGCTGGGTATGGATTAACGCCCAACTCTTTTAGTTCGGCTAGTTTGCGTAATCGTTCATCTCGGTAGTCTTGGAGTGTTGCCATATCTGTAATAGTATATCATGCACAACGTAAAACGTCGCCCCTGAGGGCGACGCTGTACATACTGCTATTGGCTAGCCAATCTTAACGATTTCGTAGCTCATCTCACCTTTTGGTGTTGTGATCGTTACGCTGTCGCCAACTTTCTTGCCCATCAGCGCCTCACCGATTGGTGATTCGTTACTGATCTTACCTTCAAGTGGATCAGCCTCAACTGGACCTACGATACTGTAGTGAACAGTACGCTTGCCAGTCTTAAGCTCTACCTTAGAGCCAAGAGTAATTTTAGTCTTGCTTCCAGCTTTAATAATCTCGGCGTTCATGACGATGTCTTCAATCTCAGCAATACGGCTTTCAACAAGACCTTGCTCTTCACGAGCGCTATCATATTCGGCATTTTCGCTTAAATCACCGAAATCACGGGCATTAGCAATCTTTTCGGCAATCTCGCCACGACGACCTTTAAGCTCGTCAAGTTCAAGCTCAAGCTCTTTTTTACCTTCATCTGTAATCTGGTAAGTTTTTTTCATAGTTATTATTCCTTTATTTCTCTATAAATGGTGCTACTATCAGCACCGGATACGCTATATATAGTGTAAACCCCCACAAGTATGTTTACAATCAATTTAGTTTATCAAGCAGCTCATCGCGTGTCAACAGGCTTGTTTCGCCCGTGACTCTCGAGGTCATCTCGTACTGGCTAGCCTCAATCAAACGATCACTGACCGTGACACGATATGGGATACCCATAAGCTCGGCATCGGCAAACTTGTTACCAGGTCGCTCATCGCGATCGTCATACAATACCTCAATACCCTTCGCAGTCAGCTCGCTATATAATTCGTCAGCATGAGCGATTGCGGCGTCGCCGCCGATTCGGACCAAGTAGACCTTGGCAGGTGCGATATTCTCAGGCCACACGAGTCCTTTTTCGTCGCTAAAGTGCTCTGCGATTAAGCCCATGACGCGGCTTGGACCGATGCCATAGCTACCCATGATTACGCGCTTGCTCGTGCCATCTTCGTCGGTATAGTTTAGATCGAGAGCATCGGAAAACTTCGTACCTAATGTAAAGATATTCCCCACCTCAACGGCGGTTCGCTCAATCAGCTCATCCCGGCTCACACCTAGATCAGCTAGTACCTCATCGTTATAGACCTCTTCATTAATAGCAATCTTCTTACCTTCGTGGACATAGATCTTATCCTCACCGACAGGGCTGAGCGTCTGGAACTCATGACTATACTTCGCGAAACTACCGCCACTCGCAAACGTTTTATATGTAATATCACCAAGTCCGAGTCGACTGTAAACACGGTCGTATGCCTCACTAATCTTAGCGTAGAAGGCATCATGCTCTTCTTGAGTGCGACTGAAGCTATAGAGATCCTTCATCCAGAATTCACGGCCACGCATCAGTCCGCTCTTACTTCGTAGCTCATTGCGGAACTTAATCTGGAACTGGTACGGATAAACTGGCAGGTCCTTGTAACTGCTAATAAAGTTCTTCATTAGCTTTGTAAGAGGCTCTTCATGTGTCGGCGCCAGACCAAGCTCGCTTCCGCTGGCTAGTTTTGTCTTGAACCATACGTCCATAACTTGATCATCCCAACGGCCAGAAGCCTGCCAGCTGTCTTTTTGCTGTAGGGCGGTAAGGCTGATCTCACTACCACCGACACCGTTCATCTCTTCGCGAATAACATCGATGATCTTATTGAGGACGATCTTGCCAAGTGGCAAGTAGTCATAGACGCCAGCCATTTCTTTATTGATAAAGCCTGCTCGAATGAGCAGCTGGGCGTTTTTAGCTACCTCATCTCCTGGAGCTGTCTTGCTAGTTTTTGTAAATAGTTGTGATACGCGCATAATACATTCCTTGTGTTAACGTCAATTAAAAGCTGTAGGTATAAAAAGAAATTACCGGCCAAGCGGCATTACTGGAAAGAAAGATGGAGCGGTTCGGTTCATCATTACCCTCCTATTGTATGCAAAAGTGACGGATTGATAAAGAGGAAATAATACGCGATGCCATTTTTAATCATATGCAGCAAAACACCCGCCCAAATATTACCCGTTACCTGACGGAGCGTACACAAGACAAGACTCAATGCAAACGTGTCAGCGGCAACGTTCCATTGCAACGACTCCCCTGCGATAAGATGAAGACCGCCGAAAAGAACACTCGTGATAATCATAGCCAACCAAAATGGCGCATGCTTCTTCATTTTGCCAAACAGATAGCCGCGGAACAGAAGCTCTTCGGCCAGCGGCGCCAATACAACAAGCGTCAAAAATGCCAATACGTATTCGTACTGGTGGCTTAAGTTACTAAAAGGAATATCTTGCGCCTGCGTTAGGTCAATCTGAGGAGCAAGTGCTGAGAAAATATATAAAACAGCGGCCGAAATGATCATGTAAATGATCAGCGCAGCGGGCGCAAGAATAATATCGAGCCATGACGGCAAGCGAGTCACCCCAAGATCACTTCGCGTCGTCCGCCGATGCCTCACCCAAAGCGGCACACCTACAACAGCACCGAGCGATACGATATAGATAATCGCAGCCGCAACCGAATTGAACACGGCCGAGTTTACACTGTCAAGCGGCACACCGGCAGCCATCAGTCCGCTAGCAGCCAGACCGACAAGGATCTGGACGATCAAAAAGACCGAAACTGTCCATAACGAGAGTCCGATAACAAACCAGATTCTCGAGATAACTGATTGTTTATTGGAAGAGTTTTGTGACATCACGGAATGTTACGACAATAATTAATACCATGAGAACCATGAAGCCAATCGCCTGAATGTGCTCTTCACGCTCTTTCGTAAGTGGCTTCTTAAGAAGACGGAAGGCTGTCATCGTAAACCAGCGCCCACCATCGAGAGCCGGAATCGGCAAGATGTTCATTACTGCGAGCGTTAATGAAATAATCGCCGTCAAAAACAAGAGCTGTGTTGGACCGGCTTGCTGGGCCTGCGGGAAGATTGTACCTAAAATACCAACTGGCCCCGCGACGCTGTTACCTGCATCCTCGAGACTCTTACCACCCTGCTCTCTCGTTGATTGGTCAGGACTAAACTGTAGCACTAGACCCTTTCCGAGATTTGCGACAAGATCACCGAGCCCCTGCAGGGTGACGAGAGTAAATTGACCTGTTGTCACTAGACCGACAATTGGCGCTGACCAGCTTGCTTTTATCTGTTCGCGCTGACCAGAGCCGACACCAAGGTATCCCTTTTTGTCAGTATTATCAGACCGCAATGTCACCTTTGCGGTGTTTTCGGTACCTTTTCGCGAATAGACTATCTCGACGGATTCACCTTTACGCGCAGCGGTTTTCTGGTTCAATGATTCAGCCGTTAATACAGGCTCACCTGCAAAGCGTAAGATCTGATCGCCTACTTTTAGACCAGCCTTATCTGCTGGAGAGTCGTTACTGACCGAGCTAAGCTCGATTGGCTGTGCAATAATAACCGTGTCATTTTGCACAGAGAACTGATTTGGCAAAATCTTCGGAAGGCCTGTTAGCGCAAGCAACGTTAGTACCACGACAGCCACCAACCAGTTGATTACGACACCAGCAAGAAGAATTTTAGTCTTCTGCCAAAATGTGGCTGCACCATAATCACCTTTTTGATCAGCACTATCATGTTCGCCCTGCAATCGTACGAAGCCACCAAGCGGCAACCAGTTAAGCGTCAGAAGGATACCACTCTTGAGCTTTTTTGCCCACGCACGCGGCGGAAAGCCAATGCCAAACTCCTCAACGACAACCCCGTTACGCCGTGCGACAATCGCATGACCCAGTTCGTGCACAACAACCAGTAGCACAAGAACAAATAAGCCAATAATAATCCCTAATAATAATTCCATTTATCCTCCAAAACGTCGGCCGCGCCGCGCGTATTCTTCCAGTATAGTCGTGACGTCGTCTTTTGTCATATCAGGCCATGACTTATCTATAAACATTAATTCGCTATAGGCAGCTCGCCAGAGCATGAAGTTGCTAAGACGCTGTTCGCCACTACTGCGCACCACGATGTCAATCGGTGGCACCTCTGGAGCGTAGAGATTCTTTTCGATAAGCTCCGGTGTAATATCATCGGCGTTAACACCTGACTGAACAATTTTTTTGCACGCATCGGCAATTTCAAGCTGACCACCATAATTAAAACAGATCGCTAATGTGCCAGCTGTGTTATTAGCCGTTCGTGCTTCAGCGTCGTCAATTGCCTTAAGGATCTTATCTCCCACTCGGTCGCGCGAACCTAGGATCTTTAACTTAATATTATGCTTATCAAAAATAGGCAGATCGGAAGTTAACAGACGCAGCACTAAGCCCATAAGTTTACTTACCTCATCCTCACTCCGCTTCCAGTTTTCAGTACTGAAGATATATGCTGACATATACTTTACGCCGGCGTCGAACGTCGCGACAGCAACTTCATGGATTGCATTGTAACCTGCAAGGTGTCCCTCGTAGGTAGGAATGCCATGCTGCTTTGCCCAGCGACGGTTGCCGTCAACGATATAGCCAATGTGCTGCGGAGTAGCGTCCGACATTAGATAGTTAGAATATCCTTCTCTTTAGCACGGAAGATTTCATCGAGCTGAACCTGAAACTTTGAAATTATCTCGTCAACTGCTTTTTCTGCACGCTTCACATCATCTTCTGATAGCTCTTTGGCATCTTTTTTATGCTTGGCCGCCTTGAATGCGTCCTGGCGAATAGTACGAAGGGCGATACGGGTCTCTTCAACCTTCTCGCCAGTTTGCTTCACGAGCTGCTTGCGTCGCTCTTCTGTCAGTGCAGGTACCGGTACGCGCACAACGCGGCCGTCGTCACTTGGATTGAAGCCGAGAGATTGATCAGCACGAATTGCAGCAGCGATCGCCTGAACGTTACTTGGGTCAAATGGCGTCACCTGGAGCATCTGCGCCTCAGGTGCTGTCACGTTCGCAACTTGGTTAAGTGGCATTTTTTGACCATACACCTCAACGTGAACACCTTCAAGCATACCTGGGTGCGAACGCCCGGTGCGAACTTTTTTTATTTCTTCTTCAAAATGCGCTACAGCGCCAATCATTTTCTCTTCATAAGGTTTAGTGTCAAACATAGGGTTCCTCGCTTTTATCTTGCTCTTATTATAGCAAATAACCCAGCCTTATTTCAGTGATCGTACAGATAAAAACTATTGGTCTGTTTCTGGGGTGTGACGAGACGTAACAATAAGCCGATGTCGCGGGATTGGCGCCTCACTTCCGCTCTCCATTGGTGTCTCTTCAATTACCGATACAATACCTTGTTCCTGAAGCTGCCCCTGGATATACGGGTATATATCCTCATTTCGATAGCCACCCAACCCTCCTAGACGTGGATTTAAAATAGCCCATTCGTCACCAGCCACTATATTTTTAACGACTTTATTGCCAAACTTACGCTCGCGTCGCTTAAGTTTGTCTTGAGGTAATTCACTAGATTCGTGATTCTTTTCCATAGGAATTATATTATACCATCTTCAACTATTTCTTACCAATAAAAAACCGACCACAACATGGTCGGTTTTTATAAGAGATACGAACTATTATTCGTTTACACCAAGTTCAATACGCTTAAACTGGCTAACGCGAA
Organism: Saccharimonadales bacterium (SeqCode); assembly: GCA_049295575.1. Lineage (GTDB taxonomy): Bacteria > Patescibacteriota > Saccharimonadia > Saccharimonadales > Saccharimonadaceae > UBA6022. Next base: position 137,315 of record JBAQQX010000002.1, on the reverse strand, counting down.
TATTTTCACCGCTCTTTGCGATCTGGTCTTTGATGCGACCTTCGACAGTCATACTATCATCGAGGATGTATGTCTGGCTCATAAGCACCTTGTCGGCAAAGTGCTTTTTGAGCTGACCTTCAACGATCTTCTCACGCATATCTTCAGGTTTTTTCTGAAGGTCTTCGCTCGCAAGCAATTCTTGCTTAACGCGCTCAACTTCTTCAGTTGGAATATCTTCCTCTGAAACATACTTTGGAGCCATGGCAGCTACCTGCATAGCGATTTGATGAGCAAGTTCCTTGAAGTCATCTAGGCGAGCTACAAAATCAGTTTCACAGTTTAACTCAACGACTACACCGATACGGTCTGAGTGAACGTAGCTATCAATGATACCCTCGCGGGTTTCACGGTCACCTTTTTTCTCAGCCTTCGTTAGGCCTTTTTTACGCATTGCCTCAAGGGCTTTGTCAAAATTACCTTCAGCTTCAACCAAAGCAACCTTGGCGTCTGTCAAACCAACACCAGTTAGTTCTTTAAGCTTTTTGATATCGTCGATTGATACAGCCATTTATTATTTCTCCTCTGTGTTATCAGCAACTTTTTGAGTGCCAGCACCTTCAGCGACGGCTGCGGTTGCGTAGCTAAGCAAGAGTTCAAGACCCTTGATCGCATCGTCATTCGCAGGAATAACGTAATCGATAAGACTCGGGTCAGCGTTCGTGTCAACAATAGCGACTACTGGTACGCCAAGTGTCTTTGCTTCCTTGATCGCGTTCGCATCAGCAATCACGTCAGTTACAAATACTAGGCCTGGTTTACCGTTAAGGTTCTTGATGCCGCCGTATTTAACGTTTAGTTCATCGATTTCCTCTTGGAAACGCTGTACTTCAAGCTTGTTGTAGCGCTTTTCAAGATCACCAGTTGCCATACGCTTTTCAAGATCTTTAAGCTTCTTGATTTGCTGAGCCATAGTATCGACGTTTGTTAGCATACCGCCAACCCAACGCTCAGTCACGAATGGCTGATTAGCACTTACTGCGGCAGTCTGAACAAGCTCTTTTGCCTGCTTTTTTGTACCAACAAACAGAACCTGCTTGCCGCTTGCTGCTACCTTAGTAATAACTGGAAGTGCTTTTTCAAGACCTTCAACAGTCTTAGTCAAGTCAATGATATGACTATCCTGGCGCTTAGAGTGAATGTATGGCGCCATTTTAGGGTGCCAACGGCTCGTTTTGTGTCCAAAGTGGACACCAGCTTCGAGCAAAGCTTTAATATCTACAGCTACAGCCATAAAGTTAGAACTCCTTTGTTCCTCACCCGTATCCCTGAAGGTTTCAGGAGTTATGATACGGATTGTGTCATTAAAAATTGTTACTCACGTATTTTAACAGAGTACGACCGCAGGTGTCAATCTGATATTGCAGTCATTGGGTGTCGAAATTACCAGCTCGCTCCGCCTGGCGTCCAATAGCCCCATGCCCGCGTTGATCGCCCCGCGTTTGGATCTACCATTGATGATTCAATACCGGAGGCCTCAGTTGGCAGCGTCGATTGCCCTGCCGGAGCGAGACGAATCAACTTGTAATCCACCTTATTGGACCTATATGCGTAGGTGTTATCCGTCGGAGTCGTCTGACTACCGTACATTACATCAGGAAGGCTTCCGCTGTAGTACCCGTCGGCAAGCTCGGGAAGATACGTATTTGTTGGCAGGTCTCGTCGTGCATATCTCCAAACACCGGCCGTATCAGGATAGCTACCATTTTTATTGTAGTACTTCTCAATTGAAGCCTTCACGGTCTTCATATCAGAGTCGACAATAGAGAAATTTGTCTTATCTTGTATTGCGCGGTACGAGATCGTACTGATTGCGGCCAGGATACCGATTACGGCAATCACAACAACAAGCTCAACAATCGTAAAGCCGGCTGATTTCATCTGAGAATATAGCCCATTCATATCTTCTTCCATTGTACCGCTTATGGCTATCGTTGCAAGCAGATCATCTTTTGACTTTTCACCTCAAAAGAGCTACAATGGTACAGATTATGAAAAGCAGTATACACCCAACAGATTACCGCCCAGTCGTATTTAGCGACGATGTGGCCGGGTTTGCCTTTTTGACACAGTCAACCGCGCAAACAAACGACACTATTAAATGGGAAGATGGCAACGAGTACCCACTCGTTAAGGTCCATATCTCATCAGCTTCTCACCCGTTCTTTACTGGTGAAGAAAAGATCATCGACACCGAAGGTCGCGTTGATCGCTTTAAGGCTAAATTTGCCGCTGCCGAAGCACGCAAAGAAGCACTTGCAAGCAAAGCTAAAAAAGCCGCCGCTCAAAAAGCGAAAAAAGACGTTTCAACTAAATAGCGTCATTAAAAAAAGAGACTGCCATTTCGCAGTCTCTTTTTTTGTTACAATAGAACTAATAAAATAATGGAGGCACACCCATGAATCCTGATCAGCAGCCTACGCAACCCGTCGAGCCACCTGCCCCAACCTATCAGCCAGCTGGCGCAGAACAACCACAACGACGAAACACGCGCAAGATCACCGCTATTTGGCTACTCGTCGGACCATCCGCGCTTATCGTGTTCTCTATTCTCGCCTATGCAATCGCTAATGCGATTTTCATGAACACAGCTAGCAGCGACTCAGCTGAGCTCTTTGGCCAGCAGCCAGTTGGCGCCACTATTGTCAACATCGCGCTCTTTATCATAGGGGCAGTGAGTGTTGTCACATGGCTTCCGGGTATCATTATCGGTATCATACTCCTCACTACAAAAGGGCAAAAATAATATGCCAAAAATTAGCCTTAATATTGATGATCTTACTCGCGAAAAAGCCGAGCTTGGTAACTTTCTCGCTGAGCCAAATGCTTACACCGATCCTGATTTTAGTGCGAAAAATAAGCGTTTCACTGAGCTAGAGGCTATCCTTGAAAAAGCCATCTTACGGCAAACGCTTGAAGCTCATCTAAAAGAAGCTAAAGAGCTTTCTAGCGGAGGCGACGAACTCGCAGAACTCGCCAAAATGGAAGCCGACGAAACAGAAGAAAAGCTTGCCCACCTTGAAGATGAACTCTTCATTATGCTAGCGCCAAAAGATCCGAATGACGAAAAAAATGTCATTATCGAAATCCGAGCTGGCGCCGGTGGCGACGAAGCAAGCCTATTTGGCGCAGAGCTCTACCGCATGTATCTCCGCTACTGTGAATCGCACAGCCTTAAGACCGAACTCATCTCAGAGAGCGCTAACGACACTGGTGGCTATAAAGAGGTGGTCTTTAGTGTCAAAGGCGATGCACCATACTCGCAGCTAAAATTTGAATCAGGTGTCCACCGCGTTCAGCGCGTTCCAGCAACCGAATCACAGGGGCGCATCCACACCTCGACCGTTACAGTCGCCGTCCTCCCAGAGGCCGAAGAGACTGATATTGAAATTTCAGCCGGTGACCTCAAGATTGATGTATACCGCGCCGGCGGCCACGGTGGTCAGAGCGTCAACACGACAGATAGTGCCGTTCGCATCACCCACCTTCCAACCGGACTTGTCGTCACTAACCAAGATGAAAAATCTCAGATTAAAAATAAGGAAAAGGCCATGAGCGTCCTTCGCTCACGTCTTCTTCAGGCAAAAATTGACGCCGAACAGTCAAAGCTTGCCGCCGAGCGACGCAGCCTTATTGGTAGCGGTGATCGTAGTGAAAAGATTCGTACCTACAACTTCCCGCAAGACCGCATTACCGATCACCGCATCGGCTACAGTCGCAGCAACATTCCGTCTGCTCTTAACGGCAGTATTGAGGACTTAATCGAACACCTTCAGGCCTACGAACGTGAACTTGCAGCCCAAAATGCCAGTAATTAGTGACTGGCTTAAGCTAGCCACCCAACGACTAAAATATGTCGATGTCCCTTCAGCTCGGCTCGATGCTGAGCTGATTTTGGCACATACTCTCCGAAAAAGCCGCACCTATCTCCATGCTCATATCGATCAGAGTCTCACTGCGCGCGAACTTGAAATTGCCGAGGCGCGACTAGCCCTTCGCATAGACCGCGTCCCAGTGGCTTATATTATTGGCCATAAGGAGTTCTACGGGCGCTTGTTCCAAGTAACTACTGCCACTCTTATTCCCCGGCCCGAATCCGAAACAATGATCGAGCTCCTCAAGGAGCTAGTTCAGTTCACCCCTCCTCGGCTCCTGACTGCACCGCACCTCCGATTGATCGATGTCGGCACTGGCAGCGGCTGTCTCGGCATTACTGCAAAACTCGAGCTACCAGAACTAGATGTTACGCTCGCCGATATTAGCAGACATGCTCTAGCGATTGCGACAAAAAATAGCCAACGCCTTCACGCAGACACGACAGTACTTCAAAGCGATCTGTTAATAAACTACCCTTTTGAAGCGGACTTTATACTGGCAAATCTTCCCTACGTTGATCGTAGCTGGGATACGCCGCCCGAACTTGAACATGAACCGGCACTCGCCCTTTACGCCGATGATGACGGCCTACATTTGATCAAAAAAATAATTCAACAAGCTAATACAGGGCTTACGCCTGGCGGGCATCTACTGCTCGAAGCGGACACCTCTCAGCTTGACGCCATCAGCCATTTTGCACTCGCTCACGGCTTTATCGAAACAGCACGTCGCGGCTTTATTATCTGCCTAAAGCGGCGCGAAACCTAGCTACTGTACGCTGCTAGCGTCACGCGTACATCAAACGTCTTATTGTCGCGAAGAATCGTTAGCTGAATCGTATCACCTGGCTTATATTCACCGATTAAACTTGCGACACCGCCCTTATCACCAACAGACTTATCATTAATTTTTGTAATAATATCCTTGTTCTGAATACCGGCCTTATCGGCTGGACCATTCTTTACCACGGCATTATTCGCTTGGTTCGATGCCACGACATATGCACCCTGCGAAACTGACAACTTATACTGCTTCGCGACTTCTGGTGTGATTGTCTGATAGCTTACGCCAAGATATGCTCGGCTTATCTTGCCCGTTTCTAAGACGCCAGTCATCAGCCCCTTGGTTGCATTGATGGGAATTGCGAAGCCAATGCCAGCTGCATCCGAGGCAATAGCAGTGTTAATACCAATCACTTGACCCGCAACGTTCACGAGTGGGCCGCCGGAATTTCCAGGGTTAATTGACGCATCAGTTTGCAGCAAGTCAGTTAATGTCTCTACGGTCTCACCCGCCTGAGCTGATACAGGACGTCCAGTACCGGAGATGATGCCGCTCGTGACAGTATTTTGGTACTGACCCAGTGCATTGCCAATCGCAACAACCTTCTGTCCAATGCGGATTGAACTTGAGTCACCAATTTCGGCTGGCTTCAGATCTGTCACGCCTTTTACCTTTAAAAATGCTACGTCATTAAGGGGATCGACTCCGACGAGTTCTACATTATCGTACGTCGTTCCATCAGACGTAACGACCGACACATTACTTGCATCACTTACGACGTGCTTGTTGGTTATAATATAGCCATTGGCGCTAATAATAATACCCGTTCCCGCACCCTCGCCTGTCTCAAAGCTACGCGACTGAACTGTCGTAACAATCGACACCACACTAGGCGACACCTTTGCCGCTACCGCCGCAATGTCTTCTTCGCCACCACTGACAATAAGATTACCGTCCTGGCCACTACCGCGCGTTAGCTGAGTTAATGGCTTTTGGAGGCTACTGTATAGCGCGCTACCTACGAACCCGCTCACTAGCGCCAAGACCACGACACTAACAACAAGAATTACTCGATTGCGGCGAGTACGAAAGGTGGCTGATCTACTCGTTTGATGAGGAGTTTGCGCTGGCTGATCATTAACTTGAGAGGGTGTCGTCGAAGAAATATCCATGGTCATTATTCTATCGTTCCGTTCTTATAGTTTACTGAAAGGTTAGCTGCCAATGCCGGCATCGTTGAATCGTAGCAATAGTAGCGCGATGATACTGACTGAGAGAAGGAGCGGTAAAATTATATCGCCCATGCGCACAGTTTTATGACGAGCATGAGATTCATAGCCACGCTCAACCACAAAGCTAATAGCAAGGAGTATGATGGCTATTTGCGGAATCTTAATACCGGCCAATCCAGGGATGGCATAGGCAATCGCCCAGTGATAGGCCAGCCAGCCAAATTCTGCAAATACAAAGCCCCACAGTAAGCTTAGGAATAACACGTGCGTCTCATCGTAGGCCGTTAAAACATGACGTGCGACCGCATATCCGATAAGCCACATCAAAAGCACTGTTATTGATACTGGCCATGCGAACGATACGATATACAAGGCAGTCACGCCAATAAATGCAGCGACACCAGCCTGAGCCACTACAAGGCTTCGCTTCGAGCGTGGTTTCAAGAAAAGGAGCCATGCGATATATAGAACAGTGATGATGATCTGTAGCCAAAAGCCTTCTTTGGTGTTGGCAGCGTTAAGTAGAATCACGATTCCGATACTAACAATAAAATCAACCAGGTTTGCTTGGATGTGAGCAAACCAATATCGTGGGCGCACTGCGAGTACACGCCACTTACTGAGCAACACCAGCAGGAATGCTGGCAGTGGCGAGCCAGAGGTCTGCACTACAATTAGCACCGCAATAGCAAGCGCAACATTGAGGGCATTGTAGACAAGACCACTAATCAACGATCGTCGTTTTGCAACTTTTAAAAAATCCATAATTCTAGATCAATTATATCACGTCTTACTGATTTGAAGCGGCTGGATCGGTTCCGAATACGACCACGAATTTTGCGTCAGTCGTTACCTCGAATGGCAATGCATCAAGCTGTGCCTCGACTCCATATACCTCTTTTAGCTTGGCTGCGGTAGCAGGGTTACCGGCACCAATCTGATAGACCTCAATGTTGCCATATTGTCCCTCAGGGGCATTACCCACGTCGTTGACAATGAAACCTAACTCGTTGAGTTTATCTGCCTGCTTCTGTGCGACGCCAGGAGTGTCGGAGCCATTTAGTACTTCAATACCCGCCTTCTCTTTCGTTACAGGATCGCTTGATACTTGTTCGCGAACATATGACTGAATATCAGTGTAGTCTAGCAAGCCGGCTATCGGACGTACAACGCTTTGATTGCTAACGTTGCCAGTAGTAACAAGTTCCGCACCCTCTTCGACAAGGCTAATCGATTTAATTTGATCTGATTTAATATCATTACCGAGCGCCATAAGCGTACGAATCTCTTTAGTATCAAAGTTAGTGCGGAGATTATCGCCAAGTGCGTCCATCAACCCAGTTACGGCGCCGATATTCGTCAATGTCCCAGCGCTAGCTGCTTTCTCTCGAAGTGCCACCATTACTTTTTGCTGATTTTTTTCACGGTCGAAGTTACCACCAGGCAAGCCATAGCTACCATAAGAAGAGCCACGGGCACGCGCAAATGCCAGGGCATGCTCACCGTCCATATGCGCTACTTCACCAACCTTATAGTCGACGTAGCGACAAGTATTGTTACACCTCCAGTCCATGATAGGGTCATAGACACGATCCGCGTTTGGATCACTTGATTCAATCTTAACGTCAATACCACCCACAGCATCAACAGCTTTTACTACAGCTTGAAAATTCATATGAACACTATACTGAACATCTAAACCGGTAATCTCACCTGCTTTCGCACGAAGCGCCTGAGAGCCAGCCTCTTCATTAGCGCCATCATCGGAAGCACAGAAGTAGGCAGCGTTTAGCTTACCTTGATCGCCGACGCTACACCGCTCAGCATACTCAACCCACAAGTCTCGAGGCAAGCTGACCATATACGCATCTTTACGCGTTTGATCGATACTGAGTACCATAATGGAATCTGTTAAATTACCGCCACCATGCTCACCGCCCTCGTCATCTTCGGCGGTTCCAAAAATAAGAATATTACTGCGGCCATTACTGTCCTGCTTAAGCGGTACGTTTTGTGTAAACGCATCAAGAATATTACCCTTAAATATTTTACTTCCTGTTGAAAGTGACTTATATGCAAAATACCCACCAAAAGCCAGCAGAAGAACGGCAAGAGCAATACATGCCCACTTAATAATCCGACGCTTACGCGTCATCGGCTTTTTAACACCCTTAGCTTTGCGTTGCTTACGGCTTAATTTCTTATCGTCGAGCGGTTGATCAATATCACGTAGTGACGCATTGATTTCTGAACGACTGAGACGAGCAGATGAATCGTCTTTTTGCAGGCTATGCTCTAGCCGATCTCCCGTATGCAGCTGGCGCTTGGCAATTTTCTTTGTCGCTTGAGCTGGTGTTTGGCGATGAAGATCACCAAGCTGCTCGCCAGAGCGACGCGGCACAAATCCATCTATAGAAGGTCGTTGTTTTTTCATAAATACTCATACAAGTATACCAAAAACAGACCAATACGCGAAGCGCAGAATCATAAGCAAGTTACTTTCTCTCACTTTAAAAAGAGTGTATAGTGGAGGTAATGGAAGCAACTTTTTTACAACGCCACCCCTTCATTAAAGACGCTATTGGCATTATTGTCTTTATCACCTGCGTCATTATCGGCACCCTACTTATCAATACCTTCGTTTTTCGTAGTTTTAGCGTTCTCGGCCAGAGTATGGAAACGACGATGTATACAGGCGACCGTCTGATCGTCAATCGCTTGCCAGTTACGCTCGCACAGCTTCAAAACAAACAATATATTCCTGAACGTGGTCAGGTCATCGTGTTTAAGAACCCAAATTTTAGCCTTGGCACCACCGATGAATTCGTCGTCAAACGCGTCATTGCCTTTCCGGGCGAACGCGTCACTGTTGCTGATGGTATCGTGACGGTATACAACACCGAACACCCCGACGGCTTCCATCCCGACGACACCAACCACGGCGAACCAGGTACGCCGACAAGCGGCGAAGTCGACACGATTGTCGCCAAAGAAACTATTTTTGTTATGGGCGATCATCGCCAAGGTCAACACTCATGCGACTCGCGCGGCTGCATGGGAACCATTCCTTATTACGATATTGTCGGACCAGTTGGCCTACGCATCTTCCCTTTCGATAGTATTCGAACCTTCTAGTCCTGTTAGAACAATAAAAAAACCGCCAGTTTTATTGGCGGTTTTTTATACGATCCAAAACTTACTTCGTCAGCAATTGCTGAATTCTCTGGAATTCGTCATCGCTCGTAAACTTAATGACGATCTGCCCAGCGCCCTTCGCATTTGTCTTTACGCTCACAGGAGCAGCTAGCTGCGCAGCGAGGCGCTTTGTATCTTCCTCGTAAGCAACTGGCGCAACCACCTTTGACTTAGGAGCCTCTCCGATCTTTGCCGTCTTCTTCAGCTCAACAATAAACTGCTCGATCTTACGGGCGCTCCACTCTTCTTTTATAAGTTTTGGCAACAACTCATTAACAACTGACTCGTCAAGACCGACGAGGGGCCGCGCTTGACCTTCTGTGAGCTTGCCTTCCAGTAGTGCCGTTCGGACAGAAGCAGGTAGCCGCAACAGCCGCAACGTATTACTAATGGCACTCACAGATTTACCACCAACCCGTTGACCAATCTCATCAAGTGTCAAATTAAATTGATCACGTAGCTTCAAGTATGCTGTCGCTGTCTCGAGCGCATTAAGATCACGTCGCTGCAAGTTTTCAATCAATGACAACTCAAGCCGATGTTGATTTCCTAGTGTGCGTACGAGAGCAGGTACCTTCTCAAGCCCAGCTATTCCAGCGGCACGGAAGCGTCGCTCACCGGCAACGATCATATAGCCTTCAGCGTGCGGTGTTACGACAATCGGCTGCAGAATACCGTGCTCCGCAATTGATGCCGCTAACTCTTGCAAGGCGCCTTCATCAAAATGACGACGCGGCTGATCAGGGTCGGCACGAACCTCACCTAGCTTAATATTACGCAATTCTGATACCTTTTCATCCTGACGAGCTGTTGGATCAAATGACTCATCCAGTAGATCGGTTGGAATCAGTGACTCAAAGCCACGGCCAAGCCCTTTTTTAAGCGACACGGTCTAGCACCTCCTTCGTTACAGCTTTATACGCTCGAGATCCCTTTGAAAAACGATCATATGCACCGACAGGCAGTCCGTGACTTGGTGCTTCGGCCAGACGAATATTTCGAGGAATAGTTGTTTCAAACACCTTGCCTGGAAAGTGTTTTTTTATCTCTTCGTGCACTTGATTACTGAGCGTTGTCCGACTATCCATCATCGTGGGTAGCACGCCAAGTAGCTCAAGTGTTGGGTTCATACTCTTACGCACGAGTTTCATTGTCTCAAGAAGCTGCCCTAGGCCTTCAAGCGCATAGAATTCAGCCTGTACCGGTAATAGTACATAGCGAGCAGCAATCAGTCCGTTTACCGTCAGAAGACTAAGGCTTGGCGGACTATCGATGATAATAAAGTCATAGTCATCGCTAACCTTATCTACCGCCATCTTGAGCCGCGAAAAGCGACGATCGGCCTGAGCGAGTTCAACTTCAGTATTGGCGAGATGCGGAGTCGTTGGCGCAAGGAATAGCTGCTTATGGTCGGTTAATATAATTACTTCTGACAGCTCTTTATCCTGAAGAATTACATCTTTCATTGTTGCAGTGAGCTGTTGCTTATCAATACCAAGCCCGCTCGTAGCGTTACCTTGAGGATCAAAGTCGATTAGAAGGGTCTTTTTACCGGCTTTTGCCAGGAAATAGGCAATATTAACACTACTGGTTGTTTTGCCAACACCACCCTTTTGGTTAGTCACTGAAATAACGGTCGCCACTGTTTATATCTTCCCTCTTCTTTCACCCTATTGTAGCACGAGCGGAATTAAATAACATATCTGACCATGATATACTTGAACCAACTATGAATACTTTTATTATGCACCTCAAAAAGCTTCCTTTGTGGGCGACGTCATCACTGGCCGGACTCGCATTTATCCTTACCTTCATCAGTATTGGGCTCTATGCCGACGCCAGCCTATTTGACTTCACAACGAACAAAGAGGCGCCCGCCTTTGGCCGCAGTATTCCTGATGATCCCGTCAATTCCCTCCTACGCTACGACAGCAACCACTACCGTACAATTGCAGCGAATGGCTATGTCCCAATGGAAACGGCCTTCTTTCCACTCTATCCTCTTCTTGTAAAGGGCGTCAGCTACGTTTCAGGCATAAGCATTAGCCTATCCCTATTTGTCGTCAGTTTCAGCTTCCTGATTGCCAGCGCTATCGTTCTTGCCTATTGGCTACGATTTGAATTAAAGCTCCGAAAATCCAAGCTATCACCATGGGCGGTGATCGGCCTTATTGTGCTGTTTCCAACGTCATTTTACATGGCACTTGGCTACTCAGAAAGCCTGTTCGTATTCGTAACAATCTCCGCTCTCTTTGCTTACCGCAAAGGAAATTACTGGCTTGCGGCACTCGCCGTTATCTTTGTCACCGCTACTCGCGTTCAAGGAGGTGCCCTCGCAATCTTCTTCCTACTAGATTATCTTTTTGCACGAAAATGGTCTGACTGGAAAAAGCTTGTTCCAGTCGTTGCCGCCCCGCTAGGACTCGTTGCCTACATGATATACCTATGGATAACATTTGGTAATCCGTTCGAATTCATAGCCGCTCAACAAAACTGGGGACGTCTCAATAGTAATATTATAGAGAATCTTATCTCTTCACTTCGCCCACCATACCTCTGGTACCTACCTGTTCTTGGCGCTATGCTCTGGGCGGTTTGGAAATACCTTGGCAGAACATGGTTTATCTACTGCCTCATCTTTATACTCATTCCTCTCTCGAGTGGTCGACTCGACAGTCTAAACCGCTACATGATAGCCCTACCACCCCTATTCCTCGCCCTCGCCCTATATTTCGAATCAAAGCCAGCGTTACTTCGAACGTTCTATATTGCCACCTCCGCATTTCTACTGGCGTGGAATATCCTATTATTTACAAATGATTACTGGGTCGCCTAGTCTGTAACCCGAAAATTATGGGTATCAAAAAACCTCGCTGAGAAGCGAGGTTTTTTGTAACTTACTTGATTGAAGTAATTTCAACCTTTGAGTATTTTTGGCGGTGACCGTTCTCTTTGTGAACACGCTTTTTAGATTTATAGCGGATCACGCGAATCTTGTCGCCCTTTACGAGGTCTTCTACAACCTTTGCAACTACCTTCACACCTTTTACAGTTGGTGTTCCGACAGTCGTTGTATCGCCATCAATCACCAACAGTGCATCAAGCGTGAGCTCTTTTGTGCCTTCCGGGAGGAGGTCCACCAGGAGGGTCTCTTTTTCGGTAACAACGAATTGTTTTCCACCGATCTTAACGACTGCTTTTGACATTATGATTCCTTTTGTTATTAATCAATCTTACACAGTGTAACAGATTAGCTGAGCTTACGCAATATCAGCCAGGACAACCTGGTTTGCTCGCAGCCAACCTTCCACACTTCCACCGTCGAGATATACACCCTGCGCCTCGACTACCCGCACGGATCCACCATTACCTACAAATCTATTGATTGGCTCAGTAATATAGTACTCACCTTGCACATCTTGGCTTGCATAAACAGCTATCTCGTGCAGCACATCGCTGCCGAGCACATACTTACTAACATTTATTAACGTGCTCGGTGCCTTCTCGGGTGTCGGTTTCTCAACTATCTGAACAAACTTACTGTCCGCATCAAGTTCGATTACTCCGTACCGAGTCACCTCTTCGCGCGGCACATTCACACCGAGCATTGCGCTACGCCCGTTCTCTACAGTAGCCAAAAGTCGAGCCACCTCACTACTGCCGTCGCGATTATAGATAAAATCATCGCCCATCAGTACAACAACAGACTCATCTTCATCGAGATATGGAATAACCAACGCTACTGGTATCGCTGTTCCATATCGGCCATCAGGCGGCTGAGTAATATAGTGGAATGTTACGTTTTGCAGCGGAGCAACACTCGGCAGCAGTGATTCCTTGCCGTTGCTCCGAAGATACTCATTTAGGGCACTATTCTCACCGTAGAAAGTCTGCAGCTGCGTACTACCCTGACTAACAACAAAATAAATATCAGTGATTCCCGCGGCGATACAGTCTTGCACGACATAGTCAATTAAGGGACGGTTACCGATCGGCAGCATGCTCTTTTCAATTGCTTTTGTAATTGGCAACCGACGAGTCCCCCAGCCAGCCGCAGGAATAATAGCTTTTGTAATCATGTGTCTAGTGTAGCGGATTTAACGTACCAGAGCGAATCGCTAGGACCTATCCCTACGCTGGTTTATTTTGGAGCCTATCCATATCTGCATGGCTAAGTCCGTAAAAGTGGGCGATCTCATGCCAAAGCGTTCGTTTTACCTGTTCGAACAGGCTTGCTTCGTCATGAGACACAGCTGCTATCGGATATTTAAATAACGTAATCTTATCAGGCAAGACAAACGTATAGCCTGCGCCGCGTTTTGTCATTGGAATACCTTCGTACAGACCAAGAAGGAGATGGTTATTGTCTAGATGCATCTTCTCTTTTTGTTCTGCCGTCGGAGCGTCGGCATACGTAATCGCCACGTTATCAAGTCCGCGGATATAACGCTGCGGTAGCTCATCCATTGCACGAGTAATTAGTTCATCAAACTGCTGGTCGGATATTATCTGCATATTAATATTATACTATACAAAATATAGTACTTAGTCTTCACTGAAGTGAAACCACTCCGGATCCTGTGCAATGTCCTCTTCAACACTGTTCCAAAATGACGACAGCTGTCCTTCGTTTACACTCTCGTCAAGTGTAATAACATCTTCACTCTGCTGCTCAGCAATAATTTCTTCAGCGAGTCCGCCACCGAGTGGATCAATTTTTGGAAGTGAAATGTGATGGAATAATGACATACTTTTTTTGTTTATTTTAGTTATTAAGTTGTTATTAGATTAGCATAAAACTATGCTTATGTCAATCTCTACGATATGCTAGATAAATTCCCTGGCCTACACTACACCGGGAAATTGAGATAAAACATTAAAACACAAATCAGCTTATGAAAATACCCGCCTACTACGGCGGGTATTTTCATTCTCAGTCCTAAACTTTTTGCAACGAGACCGTCATCTCTGCACCTTCGACTTTGACAACTGCTTCATAGCTATACGACGCTGTCGTCACCGTATCGGCGAGGGTTTCCGCAGCAATCACTACTCCATGTTCGTGTATCGCTTTTAGTAGCTCATCACTCTCAGTCGACAGACTCAGGCTAATGTGATCATCGACGTTCAGGCCAGCATTCTTGCGGGCGTTTTGAACATGACGAATCACCTCTCGCATTAAGCCTTCTCGCTTGAGATCGGGTGTAATAACAAGATCAAGCGCAACGTCGGAACCTGGCTTTACGATAACCGTCCTCACATTCAACTCTTCGGTAAGAATATCTTCAAAGTCAACAAACTCACCACTCTGAGGTACTGTCACACTAGCAAGAGGTTGACGCACTTTCATTCGCTCCTTAGCACGAATACTCAAGCCAGCATTAACATAGTCCCGTACCGTTTCCATATCCTGGACAACAAGCTCATTTACATGACCCGTAACTGGCCAGTCGAGCAGATGGACACTTTCACCGCCAGTTAACTTCTGATATAGCTCCTCGGCGAGAAACGGCGTAAACGGTGCCAGTACATAACTTAATTGCACGAGCACATAATGAAGTGTGCGATACGCGTTGTTCTTGTCCGCATCATCGCCAGACTTCCAGAAGCGACGTCGGCTGCGACGAACATACCAGTTGCTCGCATCTTCAATGAATGGCAAAATTGGCTTCACTGCATTTGGAATATCGTATGAGTCCATATGCTTTTCAACTTCAACGGTTAGCTGATGAACACGGCTGACGATCCACTGGTCAAGCGAGTTCTCGAGGCTATCGGTTGGATCTGACAGATCACCATTAAACTCCCAGCCATCAACTTCAGCATACATTGTGAAGAAGTCGTACATATTCCATATCATACTGAGTTTTCGGGCAACATCGCCGACCTCTTTATCTTGCAACGCAAAATCTTCACCATTGAGAAGCGGGCTCTGCAAGAGCAAGAAGCGAAGACTATCTGCCGAGTACTCATCCATGAGTACGTTCGGATCAGTATAGTTGCCGTAGCTCTTACTCATCTTCCGACCATCATTACCTGCGACGTTACCCGTCACGATCACATTCTTAAATGAATTTTCACCAAACAGCGCCACGCTCATTGAATGCATATAATAAAACCAAGCTCGAACTTGACCGATGTATTCAACGATGAAATCACCTGGGAAGTTTTGCTCAAATTTTTGCTTATTCTCGAATGGATAGTGGAACTGAGCAAATGGCATGCTACCAGCTTCAAACCAGCTATCCATTACCTTATCGATACGTTCGTAAGAAACACCATCAATCTCAAACACGATGTCATCAACCCATGGGCGGTGATAGTCGTCTAGTTCGACACCGCTAAGCTCTTTTAACTCAGCATAGCTGCCAACAACTTTGACGTGAGTCTTGCCGTCTGCATCCGTACCCTTCCAGACAGGCATCGCTGTTGCCCAGAAACGATCACGTGACAAATTCCAATCTGGTGCTTGCTCAATAGTTTTCGCAAATCGGCCATTCTTTACGTGTGACGGGAACCAGTTAACGTTGCCGTTCTTCTCAAGCATTGTCTCTCGTTGCTGATCGATATCCATAAACCAGCTTGGATGCGCTCGATACATCAAGCGAGTGCCACAACGATGACAATGAGGATAGCTATGGCGTATGTAGTCAATCTTCCATACAATACCGCGCTCAAGAAGCACCTTCGCAATTGTCTTATTACTCTCCCAGACGTTCTCGCCTTTCCACTCGGTTTCTGTATAGTGGCCATTCTCGTCAATAACATGGACTACAGGAATCTTTTCACGCTTCGCCATTTCAAAGTCTTCTTCGCCGTATGCCGGTGCGATATGAACGATACCAGAACCATCTTCAACGCTGACATACTCAGCGTGCCAGATTTTATGGGCATTCTCGCCACGGTCAACACCAAATAATGGCTCGTACGACTTGCCTACCAGCTCCTTACCCTTAAGAGCGCGGACCACTTCGTAATTCAACGGCTGATGCTTAGCATCGGTCAGTACCTTTGCGGCAAGCTCCTTCGCCAAGATAAGGTGTTCGCCTTCCAGTTTAACCTCAATGTAGTCGATATCGCTGTTCACAGCTACGGCCGTGTTCGCCGGTAGTGTCCACGGTGTTGTCGTCCAAGCAAGCACACTAACGTCTTCGCCGACCAACTTAAACTTCGTATAGACAGACGGGTCAGTTACATCTTGATAGGCACCGGCATCCATCGTCACCTCGGCTTTTGAAAGAGGCGTGGCATCAAGCGTACAGTACATAAGTACCTTTTCACCTTCGTAAATCTTACCTTTTTCGTATAGGTTCTTAAATGCCCACCAGACACTTTCCATATATTCTTTATCCATAGTCTTGTAGGCACCCTTGAAGTCTACCCAGCGACCGATACGATCAACTGTGTCCTCCCAAAGACTACTCGTCTGCACCATGTTTTCGCGGCAGGCGATAATGTACTTTTCAATACCATAATCAAGCACTTCTTCGCGCGAGTTAATGCCGAGCTTCTTCTCCGTATAGCGCTCAGCTGGTAGCCCATGACAGTCCCAGCCCCAGACGCGTTCTACTCGCTTGCCTTTCATTGTTTGGTAACGAGGCACAACATCTTTTACGATAGAACTTAGGAGCGTTCCATGATGCGGAACGCCAGAAATAAACGGAGGGCCATCATAAAATACATACGAATTATCTTTCGAACGCTGTTCGATTGATTTTTCAAATGTCTTATTCTTCTTCCACTGCGCGACAATGTCTTTTTCATACTCTAGCGCACGGCGTCGGGTATTAGCTTTAAATTTCATCCTGCTTATCTCCTTTTCGTTAAAAACAAAAAATCCCTATTTAGTCACTGGAATCCGCGAATTGCGGACGGTACCATCCAGTTTCTAAAAAGAGATTCTTCTTAGCGCTTAGTTATTCGCTTTAACGCAGCGTACGCGTTGAGTTCTACTAGGCCAGAGCCTTTCTTCCCAAAACTTCGCGGCTGATAACCGCTCATCTACTACGTAGAATGCTTCTACTGGCTATTTTACACTCTTTTGGGCGGTAAGGGAAGAAACTTACTCGTTCGCTTCCGATAGTCAGCCCAGCCAGGGCGGCCAGCAAATCGTTTTTCAGTAAGCGGCACGCCTGAAACGAAGAGTAGTAAATATGTAATAGTAATTGGACCAACTATAGTCACCCAACCAAGCGGCACCACAAGAGATATGAGCCAAATCCCCCACCACAGAGTCGCTTCGCCAAAATAATTTGGATGACGCGTGTACCGCCAGAGTCCAGACGTCATGAGCATACCTTTTTTCGTTGGATTGGCCAAGTGGCGCCTTAACTGCGCATCACCGATTGCCTCAAATAAGAATCCCACCAGCCATACTCCTACGCCAATATAGACCCACGAGGTCAAGCCAGAGGACTCTGACAGGTTAATCGTCACTACTGAGGCTGATATAATAGCCGCCAACATACCCTGCACTAAAAAGACACGTAAATACGCATTCACCACCTGACTACCTTTCCATTTTGAACGCATCTGAGTATATCGAGGATCTTCCTTTGTCGATACTTTGATACGCCGAAAGATGTAATACGCCAATCGAGCACCCCATACACAAACAAGACCAGTAGTAATCATCTGGAGTATGCCCCGACTACCAAACATAAAGCTACCAAGAGCGATGACGATAAATGCACCGCCCCAAGCGACATCAATAATATCGAGGCGTCCAATCTTCCAGGCGATACCAAAGATAACAGTTACATAGACAAGAACAGCCAGAGCAAGAGCGATCAGCTCCATACTACAGCCCAAGCCAGGCCGAAAGTACAAAATAGGCGACGGTCGATGCAGCCGCCGTGACAACCGTACCCCACGCCATATCGATAACAACAACAGTACGTGACCAGTTTTTCAAGGTGGCTAAATTTGTTAGGTCATAGGTAGCATACGCAATAAACCCGAGCGTCGCTCCATACCCTAGCGCCACACCCCAATTCTGTTGCTCGAGCGCCGGATGAACAGCAAAGACAATCATACCCACTACATAGATTAGATAGAACAATACCGCGGCAGGAAAGTTCGGAACTTTTAATAGTAACCCGCCTAGCTCACTCTTATAGAAGCGGCTCGTAGACTTCAGCCAGGCTGCGTCGATAAGAGCAAATATGATAGCGGTAACGATAAATACTAAAATTAAATTCATCAGAGGACACCTCCTTTAGAGAAATAGGCTTTCGCCAAACTTTATAAACACCAACGCGGTCATTGCAACTACCCAGCTAGCCACGATCAGCTTATGATATCCACCATTAATAAATGCCTGTACTTTCTTATTCATCTCCTTAGATAAACCAAAGTTATTCTCACGTAGATTATAGTGAGTCATTGTTGCTAGTAGCATCGTCATCGTAAACGTCACGATCAAGCACCATGGGCATAAGATCTCAATAGCGTATACGCTGTTAAAGAATAGCCAATATGCGAATACGAAACCAAGAAAATAGCCAATATTAGCACCGACATAAAACCAGCGAGGAAGCACCGCACGACTCAAGCCAAGTAGCGCCACACATACCACTATTGGAAATGCCATTAGCCCAATAAACATATTCGGGAAGCCAAATACGGTCGCCTGCCATGTCTTCATTACGCCCGCACAGTTCAATACAAGATTAATCGAACAGGACAATACTGCATCTGGATTCTTTAGAAGATGAAACTCCTCAACTGCTAGTACAAAACTCGCAATGAGACCTATGATACCGAATCCAAGCATCAAACCGAACACCCAACGGTTTGAACGCTCCAGCAAAACATCCTTTTTGAAAAACTTATTGAACATAGTAGCTCACTTCGCTAATTGTTGGCAACGGACGTCCGCGCCATAGATTCTGCAGCATACCATCATCACTCATCGCAACGACGCTTGGATACTCAACAATATCATAGGTACGACAAAAGCTACCGCCGTCCTTCGTATCAGGATCGAGCGTTTCTAGTACGTGACCGGTCTGTCGTTCAAAATCGCGCAGGTAGTCAAGCACTTCTCTTGCATGATCACTTTCATTTTTATAGATGATGATAGCCTTCATGCCCTACTCCTTACTAGTTTTTACGTCGCTGTGCCAAGATGGCTTCGAATTCGTCGAGTGTCTTAAACTCATGGTAGACACTTGCAAACCTAACATAGGCCACTTCGTTGCGAACCGCCAGTTCATCGAGAACTTTGTCGCCAATTAGACGTGAAAAGATCTCACTTTCGCCAAGCTCATAAAGTGCATTTTCGACGTTATCAATAATCTCTTCAACTTCAACTTCCGAGGAAAAGAATTTACCTACAGAACGCTTGATCGCAGTCGCTAACTTCTCACGATCGAACAGCTCGCGTGAACCATCTTTTTTGATAACCGCTAGGTTTGGCTTCTCGATACGCTCATATGTCGTAAACCGATGTTTGCCATCGAGCGTTTCTCGGCGGCGGCGAATCGTAATGCCGTCACCCACTTCACGAGATTCAATCACTCGAGTATCGCCAATTTTATACTGCTGAGCCATATGTACCTCTATTCGTCGATGCTTTTATTCTTCTTGCGGCGGCGAAGGAAGGCGGGAGTATCAGACTCATCTTCTTCCTCGGCAGGCGTGTTCCAGATATCGTGAGCCGTATCTTCTGCAGCAAAAGCTGCAGCAGCGTCAGTATGATCAAGGTCGAGATTAATAGCCGCAACTGTCTCATCTTTCACTTCTTCTTGGCGAGGAGCAGTAGTGCCCTCTAGTGTCGTTGCCTGCTCATGGAAATACGCGCTATCAAAACCGGTTGCGATAACCGTAATAATCAACTCATCTTCAAGATCCGGCTTAAGTGTTGCACCGAAGATAATATTGGCATCTGGAGAGACGGCGCTTGTGATGATTTCAGCAGCTTCTTGGATCTCGCTCATGCTCATGTCGTAGCCACCGGTCACATTGAATAGGACACCCTTTGCACCATCAATTGACACTTCAATAAGTGGTGATTCAATTGCTTGCTGTGCAGCTTGAGCGGCACGATCATCACCACTTGCGCGACCAATGCCCATAAGTGCCGAGCCGGCGTTACTCATAATCGCCTTAACGTCAGCAAAGTCGAGGTTAATCAAACCATGCTCTGTGATGAGCTCGGAAATTCCCTGAACGCCCTGTCGAAGCACATCGTCAGCAATCTTGAATGTCTCGAGCAATGGAGTGCGACGATCAATCGTCTGAAGGAGACGATCGTTTGGAATAGTAATAAGTGTATCAACTTGACGACCAAGACTGTTAATTGCCCATTCCGCGTTCTGACGACGCTTTTCGCCCTCGAAGCTAAATGGCTTTGTTGCTACACCAACAACCAAGATACCAAGGTCGCGTGCAATTTCAGCGACCACATGTCCAGCACCGCTACCAGTACCGCCACCGGCACCGATTGTCACGAAGATCATGTCAGCGCCAGTAATAGCGTCGCGAATTTCGTCGCGTGACTCTTGCGCAGCCGCTTCACCAGTCAGCGGATCAGCACCAGCGCCAAGACCATTAGTGGTCGAGTGTCCAAGGTGGATCTTCACGTCGGCTTTTGAATTATGTAGTGCTTGCGCATCAGTGTTCATTGCAATGAACTGCACACCGGCAAGACCGGCGTCCTTCATGCGGTTAACAGCAGAGCCGCCGGCACCGCCGACGCCAACTACTTTTATGCTTGCAAATGTTTGTATGTCGCTTGGTTTAACTTCAGGCATGAATAGGTCTCTCCCCGATATTCGTATTCTTATTTAGTATAGCACTTTTTCTGAACAAATAAATTACGCTTTGAATTTACCGAGGAACTGTGAGATAACGCCACTTGCTTGCTTGATCGTTACCTTGTGGCCCTTATCGGCTTTTGGCGTCTGTCCACCATTTTGCGAGTCAATGAGCATAAGCCCAAGAGCAGTTGCGAACTGCGGTTCATCGATATGGTCCGCCACGCCACCATATCCAGACGGCTTGCCAACGCGAGCAGCAAGACCAAGCTTGTTCTTAGCATATTCAGCAATATGTTTCATATTTGCTGTGCCACCGGTTAGTACAATACCACTCGGCAACTGACCAGCTTTGCCTGCTTTTTTGAGTTCATGTTGAACCGCATCAAAAATTTCTTCAAGTCGAGCTTCGACGATTTCATCAATGTCTTGTGAGCTAAACGTATGAATTTCAGCGTCATGCTTAACATTAACGCCTTCGCTACTTGTGCGAGGTACTGCCGTTGCGTGTACGGTTTTTACTTTTTCAGCTACTTCCGGATCGGTCTTTAGGCCAATCGCGAGGTCATTGGTAATGTTCATGCCACCAACTGGGATAACGCCTACATACTGTAGATCACCCTCTTCAAACACAACCACACTTGTCGTTGCACCACCAAGGTCGATTACGGCAACGCCGTTTTCAATCTGCTGTTCATGGAGCACGGCTCGTGCCGCTGCCATAACAGCTGGTGTGATCACATGTGGCGCTACTTTCGCCATATCGGCTGACTTGTGCAGATTAGCAAGGTGTGGCCCAAGTGCCGAGACAACATTCGCGTTAATTTCAAGCCGCGTACCTGTCATACCAAATGGATCTTTAATATTATCCTGACCATCGAGCCGGTAGCTATGTGGAACGACGTCGAGGATTTCTCGATTCGCCGGAATCTTCCCCATCGTAGCGACTTCTTCAATTCGATTTAGGTCATCCTGAGTTATCTCATGGTCAGCCGCACCGACCGCGATCATGCCATCGGCTTTCGTGCTTAGGATATGCGCGCCATTGATGCTGATAGCCGCACCATCAACCTGATAGCCGCTCATACGCTCAGCTTCACCCAGTGCATCGTCTATGGCATGCGCTGGCCCTGTAAGATTCGCGACAATTCCTTTTCGCATACCGCTATTTGGCGCCTGTCCAACACCAACAATCGTTGGTGTGCCCGTAGCTGGATCAATATGTCCTACAACAGCGCGGACTGTAGTGGTACCAATATCAATACCTACGGCGTATCGAGATGTTTCTTGCATGTTTTAAAGTATAACGCTTATGGCGGTATTTGAATAGACTTTCACGCTATACTAGTACTATGAAGCTTGGCGTATTTGACTCAGGTATTGGCGGAGAAGCGGTCGCGGCTGCACTTCAGGGCACCTTCCCTGCAGCTGACTTTATGATAGTCAATGACAAGGCGAATGTACCGTACGGAGATAAAACAACCGATCAGGTCATACACTTGACCGATACTGCCATTCAACCGCTCCTTGCCAGCTCGTGCGACGTTATTATCCTTGCCTGCAATACCGCCACGGCCGCCGCCATTGAGACACTCCGTAACCGCTATCCAGCTCAAAAATTCATCGGCATTGAACCGATGATTAAATCCGCAGCCAGACTGACCCTCTCAAATACCATTGCAGTCTTTGCTACCCCTGCCACACTCAAGAGTCAGCGCTATAGACAGCTTATTGAAACTTACGGTATCCATCTGAACATTATCGAACCAGATTGTAGCGAATGGGCGTACTTAATTGAGAATAACCAGCTAAACCGCGCCCATATAGAGCAGCACATTCAAGAGGTCTGTAAGCGCGGCGCTGATGTGATCGTTCTTGGTTGCACGCATTATCACTGGATCAAAGATCTCGTCATTGAAATCGCTGATGGACGAGCGAAAGTTATCGAACCCTCAGAGGCAATCGGTCGACGCGTAAGCGCACTCCTTGAAATACGCTAACCGTTTTCGACGATTCTACGCACTGCACTTCTTTTTCGCGCAAGATAATATAGTCCTAGCAAAAACAGTCCGGTACTTGCGACAAGTAGACCGATGAACAGAAAAAATAATGGCGTCTGATTGATAGCCAGCTGGGGAATACGTCGTGTCGGCACAGCAATAACACCGACAAATGCAGCGATTGATCCAAAATAGCTTCCGATCATATTCGCTTTATGTGCAGCGATATTGCCCTTGATTGCCGAGTAAAGTCCGAGCGAAATTGTCATAATAGTAAACAGTGATAGCGCGTGTAACCAACTAAATCCATCCTGCACGCCCTGGATAAAAAATGAGCTTACACAAACGCTGTACATGCAGACCAACCAGGTTCGCCCAACCATTCGATGAAAGCGGTCGCCCTTCTTAGGGCGCAGGAGCTGAAATGCACCGAGCAATAGACTGAGTGATGCGGTAACGGCATGAATGATAATCACCAAAGTCCACATCGCAGTACTTAAAGACTCGTTAGAATCTCAACTCCATCTTCGGTTACCAGAACTGTATGCTCAAAGTGAGCCGCTAGACTGCCGTCTTTACTGCGGATTGTCCAGCCATCAGCCTTGTCTGTAATAATTTTCTCACCGCCCAGGGTTGCCATCGGCTCGATAGCAATCGTATCGCCCGGCTTGAGTAGAACACCTGTTCCCTTGCGCCCGTAGTTTGGCACTTCCGGAGGCATATGCATTTCAAGCCCAACGCCATGACCAACAAGATCGCGAACAATGCCGAGCTTGCCGTCACGCAAGACCTTTTCGATTGCTGCTCCAATATCACCAGTGTACGTAGGCCCTTTAATAGCATCTATACCAGCGTATAGACTACGCTCAGTGACGTTCAATAAATGCTTCTTTACGCCACTCGGCTCTTCATCAATAATCATCGTAAAAGCTGCGTCTGTCTTCATGCCTTTGTAAGTAATGACGAGGTCAAAGCTAACGACATCACCCTTTTCAAATACATAGTCAGTCGGAACACTGTGAACAATTTCATCGTTTGTGGAAATACAAATGACATTCGGAAAATTTACTTCTGATGTCTTATACGTCGCAACTGCACCGAGTCGAGTAATCTCTTTTGCTACCCATGCGTCTACCTCAAGCTCAGTCATACCAGCACGAACATGCTGCCTTAAGCCATCATAGATTGTCGCGAGGATCTTGCCACCTTCGCGCATTGCTTGAATTTGATCGGGAGTCTTTACGCCAGTTTGCATGCTACGAGCTCTTCCACGATACGGTCATGGACCTGGCCAACACTACCTGTACCATCAATGTGTACAATGTTTACGTTCTTCTCCGTAAAATAACTTAGGATTGGGTACATTTCAGTTCGATAAATTTTAAGCCGTTCATCAATTGCTTCTGGTGTATCATCGGCGCGGCCTCGCACCTCAAGACGCTTTAAAAGCTCCGAACGTGGCACTTCAAGTACTACGACAAGACCAATTGAACGCTGATGCATTGGCTGTGATTCAACAAGCCACTTCGCCTGGGATAGCTGGCGCGGGAAACCATCAATAATAACGCGACCAATATTTGTCGCACGCTTAAGCGCCTCGCCCATGAGTTCGTTTACTCGATCAGGGTTGACGAGTGCGCCAGTCTGCATTTCTTTAATAAGTTCTATGTCGTGCGTATCACGGAGTAGCTGCCCTGCGCTCAACCAGCGCCAGCCGTGGCGCGCAGCAAGCATTTGCCCCTGAACGCTCTTTCCAGCACCGGCTGGACCAAAAAATACAATCATGTCTTCTCCTTTTTGTGTTTAGTTGAGTGCTTGTTTTACGAGACGTGCGACAGTTGCGCCGTCGGCAGTATTGCCAACCTGCTGTTTTACGGCACCGATTACTTGGCCCATTGCCTGTGGGCCGCTCAGTCCCTTACTTGCGATAACCTCTTCGATAATCGACAGAAGTTCTGCTTCGCCGAGCTGTTCGGGAAGATATGCTTGAAGCACGGCTGCTTCTTTTATTTCAGTTTCAGCTAGCTCCGGGCGCTCAGCTTGCATATAAAGAGCAGCACTTTCGTTCCGCTTTTTTACTTCGCGCGCGACAATCTGCTCAATAGCAGCGTCATCAAGCCCTGTTTCTCGCTTATTCTGAGCGACTTCTTCATTAAGAATTGCAGCCTTAAGGCCACGGAGTACTTCCGCTACAAAACGATCGCCGCCCAAAAGAGCGGCTTTAGTATCGTCTGCAATGCGCTGCATTAGCGCCATAGATTAGCGAATTCCCAAACGTGCGTTTGCTGTCTTCACTGCCTTACGCTGCTTGCGAATAATCGCTTTTGTGCGGCGTTCTGGCTTGCTAAGTGGCTTAGCGAAACGCATAGAAGCCTTGGCTTCAGCGAGTACGCCACTCTGCAAAACTTTGCGGTTGAAACGACGAATAATATTTTCGTTCGCTTCGCGTTCATCTTTACGTGTTACTTGTACCATATGGACACTATTGTAACAGAGAGATTGATCCATTGCAACTAGGTAGTGATCCAGGGTAGCCAGGCGCTATCGCTATACAGCCATGAGCCACTCGTACTCAATCCATTATTTGCACACGTTGTTGTATGGGTAACTAATGGACCGACTCCAGCCTTAACGCCACCTCCGCGGTAGACAAACACGTTTCCCGAAACCGACGCCGCAACGAGAATAAACTCACTACTTGTTCGACAGAAGATCAGATTATATTGCATACCAGGCGTATAGTGCGCCCCATAGGCCTTACTAGAAACCTTGATGTTCATCGTTCCAAGCTCAGCCGAAGTAACCGCCGGTACCTTATCGTTAATAACCATGTACTGGTTAGCCTTGTCGCCAATACTCTTTAGATCGGCCTGAACCGCGGTGTCGTTGGCTCGGTTCTGAATACCGTTGTAAGCAACGATAGTGATCGCCGCTAGAATACCGATAATAACAATGACGATCAAGAGTTCGACGATCGTAAATCCTTTTTGCTTCATAGCCCCCACCTTCATATGTCCTTATTTATACCACAAGCTTAATAGACATAACAAGGAGAGATAACGTCGAAATGATCTAGTCTTTTACGTATGTGCGCCAATTATTAGCATCGTAAAAGAAGTCTCGCTCACTACCGGTATCCATCGTATTGCCAGCACTCGTGCAAATTGCAATACTACCTCCAGTAAATGAATAACTAGCCTCGCTGACGCCGTTCTTATACTGAAAAACTTTACCTGATTTCGAAGACGCAATTAACGCGAAAGACTCTGGCGCGGCAGCATTCGGCCAACAGTACAATAAATTATAGTTCAAGCCGCCACTTATCATATGGTTACCATATGCTGCTTTTGTCGCCTTTATCTGTATTTTAGTCGTGTCGTTCAGGTCGGCAAACCCCTTAGGAAATACACCTTCACGCGCATAGTGAAGACGTATCTGCTTTCCAATAGCGTCGAGATTTGATTGAACGGCGGCATCATTCGCCCGATTTTGTATGCCATTATAAGCAACGACCGTGATGGCCGCAAGAATGCCGATAATAACAATGACGATCAAGAGTTCGACGATCGTAAATCCTTTTTGCTTCATAGCCCCCACCTTCATATGTCCTTATTTATACCATGAGCACGTCACAGGCTCCAAGTTAACTCACTTCGAGATGCAGTAGCCGTCCTTCGACGGTTCGTCGCCCCATCCACTCATTTACATCTGGTTGATACCATACCGTTACATACTCACCCGGCTCGACAAAAAAACTTGCAGGTGCATTAAACGCGAGCATCTGCAGCTTTCGGCTACCCTCATCCTGCAGCTCGAGCTTAACGTGCTGAGCGTCAGCGCCCATCCGGCGTAAGCCCGTCACAAGTACGTTATCGCTCTTTAAAACTGGTTGCGGATTGCCGTTACCAAACGGCTCAAGCGTATTGAGCAGATCGATAAGCTCGTCGGTCACTTGCTCGAAATTCGCCGTCACGTCGGCTTTCGGAAGCAGCAACGCCGCTTGATTGAATAATTCTTTTGAACGATAAAATTCGTTAACACGTCTGCGAAATGCATCAATATTTTTTGTTGGCATAGTCACGCCAGCGGCTAGCTTATGCCCACCGCCTTTAGTAATAATATCGTCGCTTGCACGAATCGCATCAGCAGCGCTGAAGTCACCGTAGCTGCGTGCGGACCCCTTTGCCTCGTCGCCCATTTCCTCTAGGACGTAGGTAGGTTTTTTATATCGTTCAAGTAGCTTCGCGGCCACAATACCAATAATTCCATGGTTCCATCCAGGTGAACTTACGACAAGAACATCATCATTCTTATACTGTTCCGCCTGAAGAAGCGCTGCTTTAAAAATCTTATCTTGATCGGCACGGCGTGCAATATTCAGCGCATCTAACTGCTGCGCTTTTTCAAGCGCCTCCATAGGGTCAGTTGCTCGAAGCATATCAAGAGCATGCTGGGCAGTCTCAAGTCGACCAGCGGCATTCATCCGCGGACCAAGACCAAAGCCAAGACTGCGTGCGTTTACTTTCTCTGGCTCTACACTCGACACTGCCATTAGCGCCTTTAGTCCGGGTCGACGAGTTTTTGAAAGTACCTTTAGGCCCCAATAAACATTTGCACGATTCTCATCGACCAAAGTCACGACATCGCACACCGTTCCAAGCGCGACAAGATCAAGCAGCCACTTCTCTTGCCCATCCTCAAGCCCGCCGAGGCGCGTCTGTAGCGCTTGCACAAGCTTGAAAGCCACGCCAACGCCAGCTAAATCAATAAACGGATACTGGTGATCCGGACGCTTAGGGTTAATCACCGCAATAGCCGGAGGTTGAACAGGTGCAACATTATGATGATCAGTCACGATCACATCAATGCCCAGCTCGTTTGCGCGCACAATCTCTTTTTCACTCAGGCTTCCGCAATCAACCGTTACAATCAACTGAGCACCAGTTGCTGCTATCTTCTCTACGGCATCAATAGTTAGTCCATACCCCTCGACAAATCGATTCGGTATGAACGCATCGACACTAGTAAAGCCAAAACTCTCAAACGCGTCCAGTAGTACGGTCGTTGCAGTGAGACCATCAATATCATAATCACCGTAAATCATTATCTTGTCTTGATCGGCACGCGCTTTAACAAGACGTTCTACCGCCTTGTCCATATCCGGCAGCAAAAATGGGTCGTGCTTCGCTTCGTAACTAGGGGATAGAAAAAGCTCGCGAGTCGTATCGCTAAGACCGCGAGCTTTCAGAATATCATCAAACAATTTCATTTATAGATCAGTAGTTGGGCGCTTCGGTCGACCAGCTTGCTGCTGCGACTTAATAACAATACTTTGAAGCTCTTTAAAGATCGGGAACTGCTTGTTAGTTGAATAGATCTTAGTATTCCCCTGCTTTTCGCTAGTCAGGAAGCCAACTTTCTCAAGTCGCTTTAGCTCACGCTGAATGTTACCCGGATCTTCTTTAATAAGCTTTGCAAGTCCACGCACGTGAGTATGGAAATCAGGATATTTGGCATATACCACTACAATTTTTCTTCGCACCCGAGAGGTAATAAAAACGTCTAACATAAATTCCCTTGTTTACTCACTGACTCTTCTGTTGTTATCTATTCTACACTTTTTAGGCGTTAGTTTCAACGCCAATTCAAAACAATCTGGTTGATTTTGGCAATCGTATCCTCATGCGATGGAATGTCATTTTGCTCATAATAATGGTCTGTCCCCATGAAATTCTCCTTAACATCAAGAATATGAAGTTCGTCTGCCGCCATATGTAGCTTATCGACAGCCGGAATTGTCGCAACTGGCGTAGCGACAATTAATTTCTGAATACGAATCGGTTTGAGGAAATCCAGCGCCACATCAATCGCCGCCCCATTATCAATACCATCAGCCACAAGTATGACCGTATGGTCGCGTAACATGTCGCTATCAATCACACCGCCATCACCAAGAAGACGGTTTATTCGCTGAAATGCCTCGCGCTTTTGCTCCTCGAGATAACCATGAAATTCACTACTATATTCTTCGACTTCACCAGCACTGAACATGCCATTGTAAGTAAACCCACCACTCTGCGAAACGCCCCCAAAGCTTAACCCCTCGCCGGGGATTTGTATATCTTCAATAAGGAGCATTGTAAGAACACAGTGGAGTGCTTCGGCAATTTGCTCACCAACCTGAACAGCACCATCACTGAGTGCAACAATGGCACAGTTTTCGTAACGATACTGCGATACTAGCTGCGTAGCGAGTATTTGCCCTGCTTGGGCGCGACTTTCAAAATACATATGGTTTAGTTTAGCAGTATACTGGTAACTATGCACTACTACGAGGTAGCTCCAAATCAAATTATTCGCGCCAATAGTGCGTTCTTTACCTATAGCTCCTCCGAGCAGCTAGCTGTTGGTCAAATTGTTAGTATTGAGGTAGGAAAAAAGAGCTTAATCGGCGTCGTGCTTCGCCAGACTGCAAAGCCGATCTACGACACGAAGCCAATTACTTCGTCTATTGAAGAAGCTCCTCTTCCCGAGCCCCTCGTGTCACTTGCTCTATGGCTTAGCCAATATTACGCCACTCATCTTGCAACTGTTTTGCAGACAATATTACCGCGAGGAATTCAAAAAACTCGTCGCGCACGCACCTCATCACCTCAAGAATCGCTGCGAGAACGAACAACTATTGTGTTCACAGAAGAGCAGACCTCTGCCCTTGATACAATTGAACAAATGACGCCAGGATCGGCCCTACTTCACGGAGTTACCGGCTCGGGAAAGACACATGTATACATTGAACTTGCCAAGCGTGCGATTGCACGCGGCGAATCAGTTATTGTTCTTGTACCTGAAATTGCCCTTACATCTCAGTTGGTTGATGAGTTTTCTCACCACTTCGATGCGATTACCCTCGCCCACTCGCGACAGACTGAAGCTGAGCGACATCAGGCATGGCGCGACGTACTCACCAATCAATCACCTCGGGTAGTTATTGGACCACGATCCGCGCTCTTTCTGCCACTTACTACGATTGGACTTATCGTAATTGATGAGGCTCACGAACCAAGCTTCAAGCAAGAGCAAGCACCGCGCTACTCTGCCCTGCGCGCAGCTAGTATGCTAGCTCGCTATCATAACGCGAAGCTTATCCTAGGTAGCGCAACTCCAGCGATCTCCGACCGTTATCTTGCCGAACAATCAGGCAGGCCGATCATGCGTATGCATAAACGCGCCAAAGACGGTGCTGTCGCACCGACAATCACTCTCGTCGACATGACAAAGCGACAATCATTCAAGCGCCAACGTTTCCTGTCAGATGTACTACTCTCACAGCTAGAAGAAACGTTTGCAAATGGCAACCAAGCACTCATTTTCCATAACCGTCGAGGCAGCGCAAGCACAACACTGTGTGAAAATTGCGGCTGGTCAGCTGGTTGCCCGCGTTGTTTTGTACCAATGACACTCCATGCCGACAAGCATCATCTCCGTTGTCACATTTGCGGCCATACAGACAAAGTTCCTACAAGTTGCCCAGAATGCCATCACGCCAATATTGTTCATAAAGGTATCGGTACGAAATTAATAGAATCCGAACTACGAAAACTATTTCCAGACAAAGTAATTATGCGCTTTGATGGAGATAGTGAATCTGGTGAGTCTGTTGAACAAAAATATAGTGAACTCTATGACGGTACGATCGATATTATTATTGGCACCCAGGTAATTGCTAAAGGTCTTGATCTTCCAAAATTACGCACCGTTGGCGTCATACAGGCCGATGCCGGTCTCAGCCTACCCGATTTCGGATCAAGCGAACGCACGTTCCAACTACTTGCTCAAGTAGTTGGCCGCGTTGGTCGATCTCATCACGCGACTAATGTTATTGTTCAGAGCTACCAACCATCCCATCCGGCAGTGGTTGATGGGCTAGCTCAAAACTATGATGATTTTTACAATGCAACAATCGCCGAACGCCAACGCAGCTATTTTCCTCCGTTCGTTCACCTTTTAAAATTAACCTGCATCTATAAGACTGAGGCCGCCGCTATTAAAAATGCTCAAATCATCGCTAAGGAGCTGCGCCAAAAAATTCACACCGATATTCAGATCCTTGGGCCGACACCTTCCTTTTACGAGCGTCAGCATGACACTTACCGCTGGCAATTAACACTTAAGTCTCCGAAGCGACAATATCTGATCGAAGCACTGGCGCACGTCCCGTCAACTCACTGGCAGTCCGAACTCGACCCTATCAGCCTACTCTGACATCTGTTATAATAGTGGAAATGAAAAAAGAAGCCATTATCACCCTGCCGAACGCCCATCTGCGCGTCAAGTCAGCAAAAGTCCACGTCGTCACAGACGATACCATTAAACTCATCGACGATATGACGTCGGCCGCACTTGATTGGGAAGACTCTCGCCCACATGAAATCAGCGCCGCTCTCGCCGCCGTACAAATTGACCGCCTCGAACGTGCCGTTATTGTTCGTAGCGACTTTGACGACAAGTCGTGTCGTGATTTCACCACTCTCATCAATCCGGAGATCGTAAAATACGAAGGCGAGATTGAATATGACTACGAAGGCTGTCTCAGCGTCAGCCACGTCTACGGCAAAGTACCACGTCACACAAAGATTCGCGTCAAAGCTCTTGATATTGACGGTAATGAAGTTCGACTCCGCGCCGAAGGATTCCTTGCCCGTGTCATTCAACACGAAGTCGACCACACTAACGGCATCGTCTTTATCGACCATATCCGCGATAATACCGAAGCATTTTATACCCTCGATGAGAAAGGCGAGCTTCAGCCACTAAATTATGACGAACGCATCAAAGACTCTCGTATTCTTTGGGACTGAGGAATTTAGCCTCACTGCCCTTACTGGCCTCATTGAAGCCGGCTATTCTATTGCAGCCGTCGTCACAAAGCCGGACAGCCGCAAAGGCCGCGGTCAGCAGGTCGTGCCACCAAGCGCTAAAGTAGTCGCCGAACGTCACAACATCCCCGTCCTACAGCCTCAGAAACTCGGTGATATCACTGAATATATTCAGGCCCTCGACCATCCCGTTGGCGTACTCGTAAGCTACGGTAAGATTATTCCGCAATCAATTATTGATCTGTTTGAACCGGGTATTATTAACCTCCATCCCTCACTCCTGCCGCTATACCGAGGCCCGTCGCCGATTGAGTCAGCTATCAGAAACGGCGATGATGTGACAGGCGTGTCCATTATGCAACTATCGGCCAAGATGGATGCAGGCCCGGTTTATACCGCAAAAGAGCACCCTCTCAAGGGCACCGAGACACGACTCGAACTGTATCATACACTTGCCGTCGTAGGCACTAATCTTCTACTAGAGGCCCTGCCTCGCATTATTAGTGGTGATCTGCAGCCAGTTAAGCAAGATGAGTCTCGCGTAGTCTACTGTCAGCTGCTTCAAAAACAAGATGCGGCGCTAGATCCAAAGAATGTATCCGCTCAGACCGCCGAGCGCCTCATCCGAGCTCACGCTGGTTTTCCAAAAACAAAAATCGATATCGTAGGCATACCCATTATCATCACCGAAGCCCATGTCTCACATGAAAAAAACACACCTCTCGACATTCTCTGCCAAGATGGTGCATTTCTTTCAGTTGATACGCTAATTGCTCCGAGCGGCCGTACGATGGACAGTGCAGCCTTTCTTCGCGGCTATATAGCCTAGCCTAGAATCTTATCGCGACCACCGACAATCTCTTTTTTGAGTTCATCGAGTACCTGCGCGACAACCTGACGGTAATCGGGACGATTCACTTCAAGCCACTTCGTTGCTGCATATTCAGCGCGAAGCCCTGCATCATTAGGATCGGCCTGAGTTGACTGTTGCAGGCGGCTGAAGGTCTCATCGGTATGATAGTTCGGCGCGTGCTGGCTGAGCCATGCGACGATAGCGTCGTCTTTTCGATCAATGATCGCTTCAAACTCTTCGAGCTGATCATCGCTCAATCCCTCGGATAACTTCGTTCCCACCCGTAGCTCAAGCTCTTCATAGATATGCTGCAAGAATGCCGGCTTCTGGTCCTCTGGGAGTTCGTTGAGGCCAATATCTGCTAAAAATTTATCATCTAGTTGAAACATAATACCCTATACCCCTGTTCAATAATTATCGATTATTCTGAATTAATTGTAGCACGCTGTCAGGGAAAGTACCTGGACGGCTAATGCCCCATGAACCATCTAGCGTAGGGTATGCCCAACCCTGCTCTGCTAACTGCGGGCCAACCTTCTGAAGAAGACCTGACCATTCAGTCTCTGGGATCCCTAGGTCTAAGAACGTCTGATTAAATCCTTCGCCAGCTTCTACGGTTCGTGCAGCTTCTGAGAAATTAGCCGTATCCCAATCCTGTCCGCTACCTTCAATGGTAGCTGGGGCTGGAGCTGGAGCAACTTCTGGGGCTGGAGCCGCTTCGCCGCCGCCAGTGTTTGGTACGCTGCCAGGGTCAGCGAAGACATTGTTGTCACCAAATATATCGCTACCTACTTTATACAAACTAACTGCGATAATAACGCCAGCAACAACACCAACCATTCTCTTTAGATTCTTATCGCTAACACCGCGACGTTCGCCAGTATGGTCATCGCCAACTTCCTGGTGCGACAGACGGTAGTTCTCGCGAGATATACGCAAGTCATTCATCTTTACGGCTAGGTATCCGCCAGGATTCTTTAACGCATCTTTCCAAGTCAGCTTATCCGTATTAGGCGCCGCTTCAGCTTCAGGAGAATCGTTCTTTGGTTCAGCAGCCTCTACAGGAGTCGAGCTACCTTCAAAGTCACTATCAGCACCTTGGGGCGTAAGAACATTAGGTGCATCAATCTTAAGAGCATCACCCGTCGATGGTACAGGTTCGCTACTTGAACCAATTCGCTGCTCATATTCCTCAACGGTCTCGTCGTCTCTTACGGCAGTCTCTACCGGGTGCTCGGCTGGATTAAGTTCACTGTCGAGTTCTTGCTCGTTATCAGCCTCGGCGGCAGTATCTACACCTGCAGGCGCTTCAGATACTTCTTCTGCCACTGGCGCAGAGGCGTCTGTCGTTTCAGACTGAGAAACTGATTTAGCCTCAGCCTTTTCCGTTGCGCCAATTAGGCCCTCGAAACGATCAAGTTGAAAGAGAAGCTCTTTCTCAGTCCAGTCTTCGTTTACTGCACGCTCAGCAAGCTGGTCTTGAATAATATCTAATACTTCTTGCTTGCCTGCTCGGTCGCCAAGTTCATTCATCTTGCGAGCTTCGCCCACTAGCTGCATAAGACTTAGGCTTGTAAGATCACCTGACTCAAGCTCGGTCTTCAAATTACCGTTCTCGTCAAAGTTACTTAAATCATCTCCAGCGCCTTCATGGTCCGTACGCCACTGTTTGTAGCCTTCGAAATCACTTCGGTTACCATCGGCATCAATAGTAATGATCTGATCACCACTGCCCCATGCTTCAGCGTTACGACTCTCAGCCTTCTTTTCGTCAACAATAGCTTGTAGTTCAGCAATTTGAGCTTCAAGATCGGTTATATCACCTGTACGCTCATGGTTTTTTACCGCTTCGCCTCCAGATACAATCGTAGCAACTGGTGATTCTGCACGTCGGGATGTTCGTTCACTCATTATCGTAATGATCCTTTTCTAGTAATGACTAGTAGTATTTTTGTTTTATACATTTTGGTCTATGGATACATACTAACACATTTCTTTGAAAAACGCAAGCACTATGTACTATAGTTGCATATAAAGCAAAAACCTCTGTATTACTACAGAGGTTTTAAATGAGAAGGATATATCTATACGGCTGACATCTATGAGCGAAGTGTTCGCTTCACGAGTTCGCGAGTAAAGAATTCGAGCTTATCACCTTCTTCGAGAAGCAGCTTCTTGTTCGTCTTAAGTGAGATACCACACATTTCACCTTCAAAGACTTCTTTTGCTTCTTGCTGTTGGCGCTGCACCTTAGTGATTTCGACTTCACCAAGCTGTTCTTTGCCACGTTTAACGCGCACAAGTACATTTGGTACGGCCTTGCCACTTGTTACTTCACCACCAGCAATGACTTCGTCCTTAAGCGTACGGAAGATACCCTTAATTGTCATCGTACCGATCTCAGTCTCAACAACCTCAGGTGCAAGCATTGCTTCCATTGAGTTGCGAGCATCATCAAGTAGTTCATAGATCACCTTATAAAGGCGCACTTGGACCTTGTCACGCATTGCAAGTCGCTTAACAGCAGGCGGAAGATCAACATTAAAGCCGTAGATGATTGTATGCTCATCGGATGCAAGGCGAATATCATTTTCTGAGATACTACCTACACCGCTACCGATAATACGAAGAGTAATCTCCCCTTCTGTATCAACAAGGCGAAGACTATCCATGACAGACGTGAGCGAACCTTGTACGTCGGCTTTAATAATCACATTAAGATCCTGAGAATCATGCTTCTGATTCATCATCTTAAGAAGATCAGCGCCAGTGACGTTCGTACTCGCAGCATTCTTTTCACGCTCAATACGAGCAACTTCAGTTGCATGTCGGGCTTCTTTTTCGTTCTTAACAATCGTAAAGACATCACCGAACTGTGGCAATTCCTTGAATCCTGTCACTGTTACTGGAGTTGATGGACCAGCGCTTTTAAGTGCCTTTCCAGTAAAATCAAGGAGTGTACGGACTTTACCATAGGCCGTTCCGGCCACCAAGAAGTGACCCGGCTTTAGTTCACCCTGTTCGACAAGTAGCCCAACAACCGACCCTCGACCCGTCTCCATATGTGACTCAATTACAAGTCCTTCAGCTGGCGTATCGATGTCAGCCTTGAGTTCTTCGATGTCAGCGACAAGTAGAACAGTATCAAGTAACGTTTCGACACCTTGACCGGTCTTGGCACTAACTTCAACCATCGGCACGTCACCACCCCAGCCCTGGGCATCAGCGATTACGCCATGCTCGGCGAGTTGACCCATGACGAGTCCTGGATTAGCGGCTTCTTTGTCCATTTTATTGATCGCGACAACCATTTTTGCGTTTGCTGTTTTTGCAAAACGAATCGCCTCAACTGTTTGTGGCATCACGCCGTCATCGGCAGCAACAACAATAATAACAACGTCAGTAAGAGTCGCACCGTGTTGACGAAGAGCAGCAAAGGCTTCATGGCCAGGTGTGTCGAGAAGCGTAATAGAACGATCTTTTCGAACCGTCTGATAGGCGCTAATGTGCTGGGTAATACCACCAGCTTCGCCATCGACTACCTTTTGGCCAAGGATAGCGTCGAGTAGGCTCGTCTTACCATGGTCAACGTGACCCATGACAGCTACGATTGGCGGGCGATCAACTGCCTTATCAGATAATACATGTGTTTTACGTTCAGCTGCGACCTGCGTAGCCTTCTTTTCAAGTTCAACGTCGAGGCCAAGCTCTTCAACGATAATTGTTGCCGTCTCAAAATCAATTCGTTGGTTAATAGTGGCAACAATACCATTTTTAAACAACTCACCAATTAAAGTAGTGACGGGCAAATTAAGCGTTTCAGCTAGCTCACCTACGGTAATTGAGTCAGCGACAACAACTACTTTTTCTGCCATATTGAAAGCTCCTTTCGCCCGTCACTCTTTAACGGGTAGTGTTTAGTTTATTGCTCGGAAAAATTATTTTTTGCCGAGGCTTAGAGAAATCTTGCGATTGTCTTTGTCGATATCAAGAACGACGAAGCTTTTTCGCTCATTCAAGGTAAAGACTTTTTCAGGGTCAGTGTCGTCACCGCCAAGTTCACTAACATGAACAAGAGCTTCAACCGCTGGGCTAATCTGTACGAATGCGCCAAATGGTGTAATACGAGTAACTGTACCTTCAACTTCAGCGCCTGGCTTAAATTGACCAACTTCTTGGAACCATGGGTCTTCAGATAGCTGCTTAATACTAAGGCTGAGGCGGTCTTTATCGATAGCGATAATCTTCGCTTCGATTGTCTGGCCAACTTTTACATAGTCACTTGGGTTGTTAACACGCTCCCAGCTAATCTCTGAGATGTGAACAAGACCTTCGATACCTTCAACGTTTACAAACACGCCAAAGTCAACTACGCCAGTAACTACGCCCTTAACGGCATCGCCAACGGCAAGTTTTTCAAAGCGAGCTGCAAGACCATCTTTAATAGCTTCTTTTTCAGAAAAGATCAGCTTGTTCGCTTTACGATCAGCATCAAGAATACGAACCTTGAGTGTTTGACCGATAAGTACGTTCAGACGCTGAAGGATCTCGTCCTTGTCGCTTGAACCAACGCGTGGGTAGTGTTCAGCTGAAAGCTGTGAAACCGGTAGGAAGCCGCGAACGCCTTCGAATTCAACCAGAAGTCCACCGCGGTTTGCGTCATATGGAGATACTTCAATGATCTCACCACTCTCTTGACGAGCTGCAACATCTTCCCATCCACGATCTTTCGCAGCTTTGCGAAGTGACAGTAGTGAGTAGCCGTTATCAAGCTCTGAATCAACAACACTTGCTGTTACTTCATCGCCAATTTTAAGAGCACGTGAAAAACCAACTTCACGGCGCGGTACGAAACCAACACCCTGAGCGCCAAGGTCAATCAAGACCTCGTGTTTGCGAAGAGTTAGTACTGTTCCGGTGATCATATCACCAGCTGTTAGTTGCTTAACGCTGTCATCCGCACCAGCGAGCAAATCATCCATTGTTATTGTGGCTTTTGCCATAAGTCTTAGTAAGACTCCTTCCTTAATTGATATTCCTGAAGCGCATTAAATACAGCGCCCCTAGACTATCTTTAATTGTACCTCAGATAGATATGCAAGTCAAAGAGGTTGACTATAGTTGCCAAGAAAGATGACGAGAGCGGACATAGCTCACTGCTGTCATAGTGACAAGCGCTATGACGACTACACTAATAGCAGTGTCGGCAGGGCCAGTTTTCGGTAGTTCCGCTGCTGGAGCAGTAGTCTTATTATTGTTCGATGTTGGCGCTGGAGAGCCCCGCTTATCGCTACCCTCGGTAGCATTATTATCAGCTGGGGCCGGCGTCGTACCATTGTTAGTAGTACCGTTCCTATCGTCTGGCGCCTCTGTGGGAGCTGTGACAGGTCCAAAAATTGGTACTTGCGTCTGCGCAATTTCACCCTTATTACGAACGAATAATACGGAACCTACAAGCGCAAGCGCCAGTACAACCGCAACGATAGTAAATATAAGTATCGAACCACCCTGATTTGTTCGCGTACTTGATTGCATAATGACCTCAACACCTTTCGTCTTTTCTATAGTATACCACCTTTTTAACCGAGCACAACGAGACTGAACTTATGCTACACTAAAGACATGTTAATTGCGGTTGATACTGGGGGAACAAAGACGCTTGTAGCGAGCTTTTCTGAGACTGGCGTGCTAGAGAAATCTCGTAAATTCCCTACTCCTACCGACACTTCTGAATATATCGTCGAGCTCACCGCAGCTATACGCGACATCGCAGCAACCTCACCTATTGATGCCATCGTAATCGCCCTACCGGGTATAGTAAAAGACGGTATCGCACTATGGTGCAATAACCTAGGATGGAAAAACTTTAACGTCCGCGTAGCACTTCAAGATCTCTTCCCGGGCGTACCGCTACTCGTAGAGAACGACGCCAATCTTGCTGGTCTCGCCGAAACGCGCAGCTTAGATCCTATCCCCAACTCATCTCTCTACGTCACTATCAGTACCGGTATTGGAACTGGCATGATTACAGCTGGCACCATTGATCCAGGTCTTCGACTTAGTGAAGGTGGCCGAATCATGATCGAGTTTGACGGGATGGTCCGCGAATGGGAGTCATTTGCCTCTGGTAGCGCAATTCACGCCACCTACGACAAATATGCCCGCGACATCACCGACAAGTCAACTTGGGACCAAATCGCCGATCGTATTAGCCGAGGTCTCCTTGTTCTTATTCCGGTCATTCAGCCCGATGTCATTATTATCGGTGGCAGTATCGGCACTTATTTTGACCACTATCGCGACCAGTTAATGGCGCTTCTAATAGAAAGATTACCAGATCATATCGCCGTGCCGCCGTGTATAAAGGCTACTCACCCAGAAGAAGCTGTGGTCTATGGATGCTATTACTATGCCCTCGATAGTCTCATTCTTAGTTAAATTAAAGCTTGCGCACCCTGAGTATACCTTCATCTCCGGAGATCACTTTAGATGGTCACCAGACTCACGCGAAATCATCTACGACCCTGCCGCCAAGAGCAGTGAAGCACATATTCTTCACGAACTCGCTCACGCCCTTCTTGGACACAGTGATTACGACCGTGACATTCAACTAATAGCCATCGAGCGGGACGCCTGGCAGCATGCCAAAAAAGCACTGAGCCCAAACTATAACATTGTCATTACCGATGCCGTCATAGAAGATTCACTCGACACCTATCGCGACTGGCTTCACGCCCGTAGTACGTGTCCAAACTGCAAGGCTACCGGCCTACAAGATAAAAAATACCACTATCGATGCGTCGCCTGTCGTCATAAATGGCGCGTGAACGATGCACGCATCTGCGGACTACGTCGCCATAGTCTCTCAACTAAATAAAAACGCCGCAAATGCGGCGTTTTTATTTGATCAAAGTAATAAGTAGCTTATGCAGCTAGTTCTAGATCGGTCTGTGCAACTTTCTTGCGACGTGAAATGCGTCCGCCCTTTGCACCAGCAATACGAGCTAGCTCGGGGTTAGCGGCAAATCCGCCAGTACGGCCATTCTTGCCACCTTTTGCTCCGATGCGAGCATAAAAGTCCGCACCGTGAAGTTCTTTGTTGCGCTTTGCAGCCAATTGGCCGCCTGCTTTTGTTCCTGCCATGATTGTTCTCCTCTTGATTACCTCACATATGACATGTGTATGTTTTTAATATATCATAGCTTATGCTTTTTGTCAATATGTACATAAGCACTTTTTTATTGTATTTGTACTATTGCACTTATTCAGCTCGTGCTATATTATTAGTAAGCACCTGTTTGAATCCCAAATTTAGATTCAAATTAAAAAACGACCACATCTGCGAGATTGGTCGTTTTTTAATTTTTACCCCTTCTTATCCGTCACTATCCTAGCCTTCACATAATAAATAAAAGAGTCCCTCATGGGACTGTCGCTGCAAATGTTTCTACCCCTCTCTACCCAAGGGCCGCCTGTTAGCCGCGCGTCATCGCCCATAGCCCGGCCCTGTTTTGCGTAAAGTGATAACCGGTATTCGTATTAAGCTCAATGAGAATAGCAGGTATGCCTTGTTCGATTAGCCAATCCTCATATGTACCCGTCATTGTAAACCCAAATGTATCATTAGTCGCTGCATTAGAGATATAGCTATACCCTGCCAGTGCCGCATATTGTTTCCCTAGCCCGACTGATATGCCGACATCATTTGAATTTACAAGCGAGCCGCTACTATGATAGGTAACCACAAAACGCGGTCGCAAACTCAATGTAAAGTTCGCCAGCGTTTTCGATTCTGGCTCTGACAGAGGCGATGGACCGCCAGCGCCTTTTTCAACAGCTCCGCCCGACACGGTCGTATCTGACGCCCAGTTGAATGTTGGAAAATTACGATTTAGGTTTACGTTATTAGCATTATTCCGCCCTGATCGAGCAATGCCATCGGGGTTTACGACAGGAATAACAACGATTCGACGATCGGCTGGAATATCCCGAGCCTTAGCCTCTAACTCATCAATCCATTGCTGGGTAATATATCGGCTACTTTGTTCGTTGCCATGGATCGCACCGGTATAGAGGATAGTAGTTGCTCCGTTGCCAAAGTAATATGCGTTAATCGCTCGCCCTTGAATAGAATAGCCAATTGTTGAAACAGTGTGACAGATAGTCCTGGCAGCGTGCTGCCAGTCCGCCGTATTCTCAATATCATACTGGCTCTTGAGCCCCTTAGCAATCTTAATAGTAAAGTCAGTACAACGAGGAAGTGCTGCAAGTTTTACGAGTACTTTATCTCCTGCTTTACTGATCGTCGCACCTCCACCAGCAACTGTCACAAACTTCGCAATATCCTGAGCCTCATGTATAGGCTGGTCGAACTGAACGGTAATTGTCGCGCTAGACGAAACGCCAGAACTACCGACACTCACCCCGATCACCTTTGGACCACCGGACACCTTGAATTGAACAGTATGCGGCGCTGCAAGCGAGCTACCATCCGTCCCAATGACAGATTCCAGCGTGACAGCGTAGTTACTTGAACGAACAAGCGGATCTTTTAACTGAACTGTAATCGTTTTATCCTGCACCTTCGTAATTACTGCCGCCTCTTTTGCGGGCTCGGTACCGGACACAACAGACACTTTTGCTTGGGCCGACTCCAAGGACTTATCGGTAGTGAATGATAATGTGGCCGTTTTATCAAATAGTGTCTGATTATCCGAGACAGACGATCCCACCACCGCAACAGCCGGAAGGGTCGTGACTTCTTTTTCTACGATTGTCTCAACCCTCTTGTCGTTAAAGTGACGCTCAACACTCATCAGATACTCACTTCCTTGAGCAAGTCCGATCTCCTGTAAATTACATAGTACTGCGCTCCCCGATGGGTCGCAATCGGTTACCTTTTCATTGGCGGCAACCTTATAGGTGAAGATTGTGTCGGGCTGAGATAGCTCGAGCTTGAGCGGCTGAGCAGTCGGTAGCGGCTTATCAAGTTGAGCTGGAGTAATTGAGCTATACTGACTAGCTTTAATCGTATAGTTCTTTTTTCCGATCAACCACCCGAAAGGGGCAAGCCCAACACGAGCCTCTCCTTGCTCCGGGACACCAATCGCTTGCGCGCACACCGATCCAGCAAATAACGGATAGCCGAAGACTTTGGTTTCGTTGGTAGTCGTCAGGCGGTAGGTGCTATTGCTATCACTTGTTAATGATTTCGGGAACATTGTTAACTGCGAGACACAGGAGGTGCCCGCATACGAAAAATATATTGTACGAGGAAAGAAGGCAATGACGTACACGCCAAAAAGAAGGACGAACAAGGATATGATAATGCCCTTTTTCGTTAATTTACCACGCACCTTATGCCATAGAGGCATTAGTTTTTGTGTTAAAATCATCTACCTCTATTTTACCATAAGCGACATAGTACACTGCACACCCTGCAAATAACTACGCAAGAGGATTAAGTACGACAACGACAATCGGCACAGATATAACAAATGACATCGCGATACACAATGCTACATATGTGAGTGTGCTTCTGCGGTGGCGCTGTCGCAAGCCAGTAAGGTGAGAATAAAATCTCGTAATCATACGAATAATAAAATAAAGCCAGGTTAGTGCCATAGCAGCGAATGCCCCGCCTAGAAGCATCGCCATTGTCTGCAGAGTATTAAACTCGCTATCGAGCATATCACCAAGAATAGGCCATACAAAGACCCCTAATCCAGTAGTCATCATAGATGTGACAATAACAGCTACGATCGCCGATCGAAACCGCGAGCGTTCATATATGAATAGGTCGTCATTTAGATCCTCACCTAGGCGCATTTCCATATCGGTATTGTAGCACAAGCTTCAGTATCAGTTATATTCCTGCATACTATAACCATAAGTATTTTTAGACAAAGAAAAAGACCACCCTATTCGGATGGTCTTCTTATAATTCGGCACCGTGCTAGTTTCCCACTTGTGGCAGTATAATCGCCGCTGCTGAGCTTGACTTCTGTGTTCGGAATGAGAACAGGTATTTCCCCAGCGCCATGGGCACCGAAGTAAGGTTTTAGACACTTTGCGCTGATATAAAGAGATCAGTGGGTCAAAACCTTGCTTCGATGTCCAAACTTTGGACACGGTTTTTGGATGTAATCATTGAAATTTTCATTGATTGACATTGGTGATTAACACCAATTACTAGTTAAGTCTACCTCATCACTTTCGTTAACACAAGTGTTAACTGGAGTGATAAGGACATAAAAAGGCGATGGGACTGTTAGTATGCTTTAGCTACATGCATTGCTGCACTTCCACCTTGCACCTATCAAACTGATAGTCTTTCAGTGTCCTCATAGGGAAATCTTATCTTGAAGTTAGTTTCGCGCTTAATATGCTTTCAGCGCTTATCTATTCCGAACGTAGCTACTCGACAATGCAGCAGGTGGCCACAATCGATACACCAGAGGTTCGTCCGCCCCGGTCCTCTCGTACTAGGGGTAGATCTTCTCAAATTTCCTATCGTCCGTACCGGATATAAACCGAACTGTCTCACGACGTTCTGAACCCAGCTCGCGTACCACTTTAATCGGCGAACAGCCGAACCCTTGGAAGGTGCTCCCCCTCCAGGATGTGATGAGCCGACATCGAGGTGCCAAACAGCGCCGTCTATGTGAACTATTGGGCGCTATAAGCCTGTTATCCCCAGGGTAACTTTTATCCGTTTTCGCTTTCGATCCCACGTTCATGTACATAAATGTACGTAAAGCGGTTCACTTGCTCCGACTTTCGTCTCTGCTTGGAATGTACTCCTCACAGTCAAGCTGGCTTTTGCGCATACACTATCACTTCGATTTCCATCCGAAGTTAGCCAACCTTTGAACGCCTCCGCTACTCTTTAGGAGGCAACCGCCCCAGTTAAACTACCCACCATACACGGTCCCGTTACCAGATAATGGTAACGGTGAGATTAAGATCACAACAAGGGTGGTATTTCACTTGGCGCCTCCACAAATACTAGCGTATCTGCTTCAAAGGCTCCCACCTATTCTACACATGTTGTAACCCGAATCAATGTAAAGCTGTAGTAAAGCTCCATGGGGTCTTCTCGTCCTGGTACGGACAGACGGCATCTTTACCGCCAATGCACTTTCACCGAGTCCTTCGCTGAGACAGTGCCCACATGATTACTCCATTCGTGCGGGTCAGAACTTACCTGACAAGGAATTTCGCTACCTTAGGACGGTTATAGTTACCGCCGCCGTTCACCGGGGCTTCAGTTCGCACCGTAAAGCACTCCCCTTAACCTTCCGGCACCGGGCAGGAGTCAGCCCCTATACATCTTCTTTCGAATTAGCAGAGACCTGTGTTTTTGGTAAACAGTTCCGTGGGCTCTTTTGCTGCGGCCCCCACATCTAAAAATGCGAGAGGTCGTGCTCAAGAATCATTACACCATATGCTAAAAGCACACAATGCAACGATATGTTTAATCAATCATGATTATGTCTATCTCAGTAAAAAATTGTGATTTAAAAAAAGGTTTTTGACACACTATTTATATTGCTATAAACAATGCGTACTCAAATTTATTCATTCTAACCACCTCTCACCAAGTTAGTTGAACACGGCTCACATCCTAAGATGTGGGGGCAGACCTTATCCCGAAGTTACGGTCGCTGTATTGCCGAGTTCCTTAGCGAAGGTTCTCTCGTAAGCCTGAGTCTACTCGACTCGAGCACCTGTGTTGGTTTGCGGTACGGGCGGCTATAACCTAACGTACATCTGCTTTTCT
The DNA here is from genome assembly GCA_049295575.1 of Saccharimonadales bacterium (SeqCode). GTDB lineage: Bacteria > Patescibacteriota > Saccharimonadia > Saccharimonadales > Saccharimonadaceae > UBA6022. Next base: position 92,920 of record JBAQQX010000002.1, on the reverse strand, counting down.
AGCCAGCGTCCTCACCGAAATCGTCAGTCCGAAGACTAACTTTCACTCCCTTCAGGTTCCCCCTAGGTTGGACGAATACATACCATGAATTCGCTTCGATTACTCCGCCGTGAACAGTGTACAAATTATAACCGGTTCAGGAATATTAACCTGATGTCCATCGCCTACGCTATGCGCCTCGGCTTAGGCCCGACTAACCCTGAGATGATTACCATGGCTCAGGAAACCTTGCTCTTACGGCCGACAGGATTCTCACCTGTCTTATGGTTACTCATTCCAGCATTCTCACTTCCTAACGCTCCACCCAACTTTCCAGTTGAGCTTCACCGCAGATAGGAACGCTCCTCTACCACGTGCACAATAAATTGTGTCACATCCATGTCTTCGGTAATATACTTTAGCCCCGTTACATTTTCCACGCAAGATCTCTTGACTAGTGAGCTGTTACGCACTCTTTAAATGAATGGCTGCTTCTAAGCCAACATCCTAGCTGTTTAAGAAATCTCACCTTGTTTCCCACTGAGTATATATTTTGGGACCTTAGACGATGGTCTGGGCTGTTTCCCTTTCGAGCGCCGAGCTTAGCCCCGACGTTCTAACTGCCAATGTACCACAAACGGTATTCGTAGTTTGTTAAGGGTGGATACAGTTGCCCGCTCCAGTCCTTTACAGAGCTCTACCCCCGTTTGCTAATTTAATTGACGCTAGCCCTAAAGCTATTTCGAGGAGAACCAGCTATCTCCGAGTTCGATTGGCATTTCACCTCTAACCACAGGTCATCCGAGCACTTTGCTGCGTACGACGGTTCGGTCCTTCACTACCTATTACAGTAGCTTCAACCTGCCCATGGTTAGGTCACCCGGTTTCGGGTCTAATTCCTAGTACTATGTTCGCCCTATTCAGGCTCGCTTTCACTGTGGCTCCGTCACTTGACTTAACCTTGCACTAGAAATTAACTCGCTGGATCGTTCTACAAAAAGCACGCCGTCACCAGAATAAATTCCAGCTCCGACTCCTTGTAAGCATACAATTTCAGGATCTATTTCACTCCCCTCCCGGGGTTCTTTTCACCTTTCCCTCGCGGTACTAGTTCACTATCGATCGTATATTATATTTAGCCTTGGCTGGTGGTCCAGCCGGATTCAGACAGGGTTTCTCGTGCCCCGCCCTACTCGATAAAACACGTATAAGGTCAGCGTCGTTTTCGCATACGCGACTTTCACGTTCTTTGGTTAGTCATTCAAACTATTCTGCTAACCACGCCGTTTTCTTACCTTACTGACTAGGTGTTAGCCTGTCATCGCAAATCAGATTCCTGAAGTAAACTTCAGTACTCTGACTTGGTCTCGTGTTATATCACAACCCCCAATAAGTATTCGCCTAACAGCTTATTTATCCCGAAGGATAAAAACTTAAAAGGTTTGGGCTGATTCCGTTTCGCTCGCCACTACTCCGGAAATCATTATTTATTTTCTCTTCCTCGCCCTACTAAGATGTTTCAGTTCAGGCGGTTCCCTCTATCTACCCTATATATTCAGGTAGAAGTAACTAGACATGACTCTAGCTGGGTTTCCCCATTCGGATATTCCCGGATCAAAGCTTGTTGACAGCTCCCCGAGACTTTTCGCAGTCTTCCACGTCCTTCATCGGTAATATACGTCTAGGCATCCATTGTATGCTCTTGAGTACCTTTTTATGCATTGACTTAACTAGTAATTGGTAATAACCATTTATTACAATTACTGCCGTCAATCTTTAAAAAATTTTTTCTTACATCCAAATTGTTAAAAAACTGTATTCTCACATTCTTGAGAGCACATTTCGATTTATCGTTTCCGATAACACCTCGTCTGCACTCAAGCTTTCCAATCTTACCACTTTGCCACACTCGCTGTAAAGTAGTTTTTGCTGTGCTTTTTGCAATAAAGAAAACCTCGTACGATTTGCTTTATTTACACACATCGCCAGAGGTTCTTGTGAACATTCGCTTAACTTCTAATAACTATACTCTACGATAATTAGTTTGGCAATAGATTTTGGCACTTTTTTTATCTTTTCTTTTACACTGCTATCGCCATGCCCCACTATAGTACCCGCTAACAGGGGTAGAGTGCTGATATTACCATCCTTATAATATAGCCCGATTTGGCTTAATAATTACTAACATCCTTGATGGACATCGACTATACATACAGTATGTACATATTTAACGTTTTAGGCATCCCCAACTTACCGCCATGCCTACATATTAATGTCTATACATACCCGCATCTTGCAGTACCTGTATTAGATCTAAGAATGTGAACATTTGAAACTAATAATTGATAGATCTATAGATTAGGATCATCGACAGTGCGATGCCATTATATATAATGCCCGCTAGTTCGCATTCCCTCATCCCCTACTGGCTAAGTATCGCGTGTTATATAAAATACCCACTCTATACAAGGTGGGTATTTTATATTTATGCCAAACAAAAAAGCATCTTCTGAACTGGTGGGCGATGAGGGACTTGAACCTCCGACCTCGTCATTATCAGTGACGCGCTCTAACCAGCTGAGCTAATCGCCCATACGTTCAGAAAATGCTTTAATGCATTGTATCAATTCATGGTGGGCGCTGAGGGGCTCGAACCCCCGACCCCCTCGGTGTAAACGAGGTGCTCTAGCCAACTGAGCTAAGCGCCCATGAATCCATTTTTGAAAAGTACGTTTATGGTGGAGTGTCACAGACCGAAGCCTGCTTCACCCCATATGGTGGAGCGTCGGGGACTCGAACCCCGGACCCCCTGCTTGCAAAGCAGGTGCTCTAGCCAACTGAGCTAACGCCCCATATTTACCACGAACTTACTTATTTTATCGTACATTAACAGTGTACGCAAGTCTAAATTTGCCTATAGTGAAAGAAAATAGAAAAACAAAAAAACCTTCCGCATAAAACGAAAGGTTTTTTCTTTAACAATTTGGTTGTGCATATATCATACGTCAGGCTATAAGTGTTTTTTGAACTTAGTCTTGTTCCACAAGTGGAACCGAAGTCATTGTGTAAGTTCATCACAACGACAAGACCGACCTAGCTTCAGCAATAGATTACTCGTATTGCTGGCATAACTCTCCCTAGAAAGGAGGTAATCCATCCGCACCTTCCGGTACGGATACCTTGTTACGACTTAACCCCAATCATCCCCCCCACCTTAGGCCGACGAATCGGACTTCGGGTGTTGGTGACTTTCATGGTTTGACGGGCGGTGTGTACAAGACCCGGGAACGTATTCACCGCAGTTTGCTGACCTGCGATTACTAGCGATTCCGACTTCAAAGAGGCGAGTTTCAGCCTCTTATCCGAACTGAGATCAGCTTTGATGCGATTTGCTCCACCTCGCGGCTTCGCTGCGCATTGTACTGACCATTGTATCGTGTTTCTAGCCCAGGGTGTAAGGGAAATACTGACCTGACATCATCCCCTCCTTCCTCCCCGTTACCGGGGCAGTCTGATTAGAAAAATACAACTAATCACAAGGGTTGCGCTCGTTGATGGACTTAACCAAACATCTCACGACACGAGCTGACGACGGCCATGCATCACCTGTCACTTGGCTCAATAAAGCACTCTCTGCTTTCACAGAAATTCCAAGGATGTCAAACCCTGGTAAGGTTCTTCGTTTATCATCGAATTAAAGAACACGATCCACCGCTTGTGCGGGTCCCCGTCAATTCCTTTATGTTTTAGTCTTGCGACCGTACTCCACAGGCGGGATACTTAACGCGTTAGCTTCGCTACTGAAGGGGTCGATACCTCCAACAGCTAGTATCCATCGTTTACGGCGTGGACTACCCGGGTATCTAATCCGGTTCGCTCCCCACGCTTTCGTGCCTCAGTGTCAGAAATGGTCCAGTAACCTGCCTACGCCATTGGTGTTCCTTCTTATATCTACGGATTTCACTCCTACACAAGAAATTCCAGTTACCTCTACCATTCTCGAGTTTGTGAGTTTGAATAATAGCCTGTACGGTTGAGCCGCCAGATTTCACTATTCACTTTACAAACCACCTACGCAACTCTTTACGCCCAGTCACTCCGGATAACGCTTGGGTCCTACGTATGACCGCGGCTGCTGGCACGTAGTTAGCCGACCCTTATTCATGAGTTACCGTCATATTCTTCACTCATAAAAGCAGTTTACGACCCGAAGGCCTTCATCCTGCACGCGGAGTTGCTCCATCAGACTTTCGTCCATTGTGGAAGATTCCTCACTGCTGCCTCCCGTAGGAGTCTGGACCGTGTCTCAGTTCCAGTCTGGCTGGTCATCCTCTCAGACCAGCTACCGATCGTGGGCTTGGTGAGCCTTTACCTCACCAACTACCTAATCGGACGCGGGCCGCTCCCAAAGCGTAATAAATACTTTAATCCGAAGATCATATGCGGCATTAGCTACCCTTTCGGGCAGTTATTCCTCACTTTGGGGCACGTTCCCACGCGTTACTCAGCCGTCCGCCGCTCGCCACCAAGTAGTAAACTACTCGTGCTGCCGCTCGACTTGCATGTGTTAGGCACTCCGCCAGCGTTCATCCTGAGCCAGGATCAAACTCTCCATAAAAAGATGTAACGGCTTGGAAGCCGCTACGTCTATATAAAATATAGACTGACGATGATATATTGCACAACTAAATTGTCAAAGTTCATTCTATCTGCTCAACTCCACTGTTGTTTATCGCGTTCTTTGCGACCAGACTTTATCAATCATACATTACGAATTGCCTAAGCGTCAAGGATTTTTAAAAACTATTTTGTAGCTAAAAAGACAACTAGGCCAATTACGACGCCTAAAGCGGCGCCAACGAAGACTTCAACAGGGGTGTGACCCTTCGCTGCCCGCGGTAATGCAACTTTACTATTCTGCTCTTTAATAAGTAATTGGATTGCTTTTCCCTGCTCGCCCGATGATCGACGCACCATCATCGCATCATACATAACGATAGACGCAAGAAGCGCAGCCAGACCAAATAAGCCCGATCCAATGCCGTCACGAAGTCCTATAACGACGACGAGCGCCACAACAGTTGCACTGTGGGCGCTCGGCATATTACCAGAAAGATATAGTTGGCGTAGATGATCAAAGCTACGGTGCCTGATCACCATAATAATGTACTTAGCACCCTGCGCTACCACCCACCCGGCGATAAGCGCAATAATATACGGGGAGAAAAGTACATCCATCGCTTACGACTCTTCTTCGTCGGCCACCTGAGACTGCTCAGGCATTAAACCGATTGATGACACCTTGTCGTTCTCGCCCATTCGCATAATACGAACACCTTGAGTCGTACGTCCAAGAGTTGGAATATCCTTTAGGCCAACTCGTATTGCCTGTCCCTTATTAGAGATAAGAAGTACTTCACTCGCCTCTGGGTCAAGGGTGCGAACAGAGATAATTGGACCAGTCTTCGCTGTAACAACAGCCGCCTTAATACCAACACCACCACGCTTATGACTCGGGAAGTTTGCTACTTTGGTTGCCTTGCCATAGCCGTTCTGGCTAATAACCAGTAGGCTAAGCTTGTCGTTGTCTACAATATCCATACCTACAACACAGTCGTTAGGGCGAAGGCGAACGCCGCGAACACCGCGAGCCGCACGACCCATCGGACGGGCGTCAGATTCGTTGAAGCGCACTGCTTGTCCTGCAGAGGTCGATACGATCACATCATTCTCACCAGTTGTCTTTTTGATCCAACGTAGCTCATCACCATCATCAAGTTTGATTGCAATCAAACCGTTTGTACGAATATTTGCATAATCCTTAAGTGGTGTCTTCTTGATTGTACCTTGAGTGGTTGCCATGAATAGATATCCATCATCCTTCGCATCTTTTTCATGACGAATAATTGAAGTAATTTTCTCTTCTGGCTGCAGCTGAAGTAGATTAACCGCCGCAACACCCTTTGCCTGCAAGCTGGCTGCTGGTACTTCGTAGGCCTTCAAGCGGAAGATACGACCACGGTTTGTAAAGAATAGGAGGTAATCATGTGTGCTTGCCGGAACAAGTTGATCAATAATATCCTCTTCTTTTGTCGTCATACCACGCTTGCCCTTACCGCCACGGTTCTGGCGGCGGTATTCGCTCACGAGAGTACGCTTAATGTAGTTCTCTGTTGTTAGGAGAATAACTGAATCTTCTTCAGGAATCAGCTCTTCATCACTAAACTTACCGAGTTCATGATTAATAATCTTCGTGCGACGCTCGTCACCATATTTCTCTTTCATTTCAAGCAGTTCGGTCTTGATAATCGCAAGAACTTCTTTTTCGTCTGCCAAAATAGCCTCTAGCTTTGCAATAAGCTTAATAAGCTCATTGAGCTCGTTCTCGATTGCGTCACGCTCGAGACCAGTCAGGCGGCGAAGCTGCATGGCAAGGATTGATTTAGCCTGGATTTCGCTCAACTTAAACGTCTTGATCAACTCCGCCTCAGCAACATCTGTCGTTTTGCTGGCACGAATAATCCTAATCACCTCATCAATATGATCGAGGGCAATCTTATAGCCTTCAAGGATGTGCGCACGCTCTTTAGCTTTTCGCAGCTCATATTCGGTACGGCGACGGACAACAGTCTGCCGGTGCTTCACAAACTCGCTCAGCATTTCCTGAAGACCTAGAATGCGTGGTTGAATGCCATCGATCAACGCCAGCATATTGTAGCTAAAGCTTGTCTGCAAGGAAGTCATCTTATAGAGCTGATTGAGCAGCTTCTTCGGATAGGCATCCTTCTTTAGTTCAATCACAACCCGTACAACACCACGAGCACTCTCGTCACGAAGGTCGCTAATGCCAGTGATCTTTTTGTCTTTCACCAGTTCGGCAATCTTCTCAATAAGTGTTGCTTTATTTACACCATACGGAACCTCGGTCACAACAATCTGATGGCGACCCTTCTTGGTCTCTTCGATGTCAGCAACGGCACGCATCATTACGCTACCGCGGCCGGTCATATAGGCCTGCTTCATTGGAGCACCGCCGTAAACAGTAGCTCCTGTTGGGAAGTCTGGCCCCTTGACGTGCTTCAGTAGGTCCTCGGTCGTAGCGTGTTCATTATCAATCAGTTCAATTGTTGCATCGACTAGCTCACCGAGGTTATGCGATGGAATATTGGTTGCCATACCAACCGCGATACCAATCTGGCCATTCAATAACAGATTCGGTAGCTTCGCAGGCAGTACCACGGGCTCCTGTTCAGAGCCGTCAAAGTTATCGCGGAAATCGATAGTTTCCTTATCAATATCAGCCATCATCTCATCGGCAGGCTTAGCCATTCGCGCTTCGGTATATCGCATCGCGGCTGCTTCGTCACCGTCCATTGAACCAAAGTTACCCTGCCCCTGAATAAGCGGATAGCGAAGTGACCATGGTTGCGCCAATCGAACCATTGAATTATAGATTGCCGAGTCACCATGCGGGTGATACTTACCCATGACGTCACCGACGATACGAGCACTTTTTACAAACTTTGCTGTGCTACGATTGCCGTTTTGGTTCATTGAATACAGGATGCGTCGGTGCACAGGTTTCAAACCGTCGCGCACGTCCGGGAGCGCTCGATCAATAATCACGCTCATAGAATAACGCAGGAAGCTATCTTCCATTACATCTTCAAGAGTGCGGTGTTCAACTCCTGTTGTACTAGCAACATCGTTGTTAGTATTCTCACTATCTTCAATTGGTGTGGTTATTTTTTCATCATCCATAATTTATACATCCAACTCCTCTAGATCAACATCTTTAGCGCGCGTCTGAATAAACGCCTTACGCAACGGCACTTCGTCACCCATCAACTTCGTAAAGACCGCGTCAGCTCGCTCAGCGTCCTCAACCCGTACTTGAATGAGAACACGGTTCTCGGGATTCATCGTCGTCTCCCATAGCTGCTCGGCATCCATCTCGCCCAGACCCTTAAAGCGGGAGATAGTGACGCCAGCTTGCTTCGTCTGGTCGTCATTTGAATCAACAGCAATACCACGCGCCTTTCGGTCAGAGATAATTGTGCCTAACGCCTCGTTAAGTGTCGACTCGTCGTAAACGTATTGCTTCTTCTGGCCGCGGTTAATACTGTAGAGCGGTGGCTTCGCAAGATAGATGTATCCGCCCTCAACAACTTCCCTCATATAACGGAAGAAGAATGTCAGTAGCAGGGTTGCGATGTGACTACCGTCAACATCGGCGTCAGTCATAATAATAATCTTGTGGTAACGAAGTCCATTAATATCGAAGGCATCACCGATACCAACGCCGAATGCCTGGATCATCGCCACAATTTCTTTGTTAGCAAACATTTTATCCAAACGAGCGCGCTCGGTGTTGAGAACTTTACCACGAAGCGGCAAAATCGCTTGGGTTTTATTGTCTCGTCCCTCTTTAGCGGAGCCAGCCGCTGAGTTACCCTCAACGATGTAGATTTCACTATCATCCGGGCTTTTACTAGAACAGTCCCATAGCTTACCCGGTAGCCCCATGCCATCAAGCGCACCCTTGCGAAGTACGTTGTCACGCGCTGCGCGAGCCGCCTTACGAGCTCGTGCCGCTAAAAGCGCCTTGCCGACAATCTTTTTAGCGACATCAGGATTTTCCTCGAGATAATAGCTAAAGTACTCATTCATCACCTGTTCGACATAACGACGTACTTCTGGATTGCCTAATTTGTTTTTGGTTTGACCCTCAAACTGTGGATCAGGTAACTTTACGAGAATGATTGCCGTCAAGCCTTCACGAATGTCTTCACCACTGAGGTTATCCTCTTTTTCTTTAAGCAAGCTGTTCTTACGCGCGTAATCATTAATAACACGCGTCATAGCCGCGCGGAAACCGATCAAGTGCGTGCCACCATCTGGCGTTAAGACGTTGTTGGCAAATGGCTTAACCGTTTCAACATATGTATCGTTATACTGCACTGCCACTTCAACCATCGAGTCTTCGACTTGACGCTCAACATAAAACACGTTTTCGCTCATGACCTCTTTACCGATATTGAGGTGCTTCACATAGCTCTGGATACCACCCTCGAAGTAAAATGCCTGACGTTCACCTGATCGCTCGTCAATCACCCCGACGTAAATACCCTTTGTTAGGTATGCCTGGTGGCGAAGATAGTTAACAACCCACTTATAATCAAACTCAATAGTTTCTTTAAAAATTGTTGGGTCCGGGTAAAAAGTAATCGTGGTGCCCTGGGGACGATCAGTCTTTCCAACTTTTTTAAATGGAACCTTTACGCCGCCCCTCTCGAACTCGATGCGATAGAGCTCACCCTTTTGGGAGACTTCCGCAATCATATGGGTTGACAAAGCATTTACGACACTTGAACCAACACCGTGAAGACCAGACGAGACCTTATAGCCACCACCACCGAACTTACCACCAGCATGTAGAACCGTTAACACCGTTTCCAGTGTCGAGAGGCCAGTTTTTGGATGCTTGTCGACAGGAATACCACGACCGTCATCACTAATGCGCATACCGCCATCTGCCAGAATCACTACATCTACTCGCGTGGCGAAACCAGCAATAGCCTCATCGATAGAGTTATCGGCAATTTCTTTAATAAGATGGTGCACGCCGTCATAACCGGTGCTACCAATATACATTCCCGGACGCTTACGAACCGGCTCTAGCCCCTCTAGTACCTGAATCTGCGACCCATCATATGAGCCATCGTTTGTTTGTTTAGCCATCATTCCCTCACTATTACAGACTTTTCAGCTATTTACATTTCCTCTATTATACCGAACAATTGTTGTTCACTCAAGCTATTGTGTGAACATATTTCTTATGCTAATCTAGAGGTCAATAGGTCAAATAAAAAGAAAAAAGGCAAAAACATGTTCAGGAAGTTTGTATCAAACCTTTCCTTTAGCCCAGCACTCGTTGGACAACTCGGCTTTTATGCGAAACGATTGCGTAAAGAAGAAGCAACGCGACGCATTGGATTGATCTTTACTGTACTGGCGCTTGTCGTCCAGTCTTTTGCTGTCTTTTCACCGCCTGAATCGGCCAATGCAGCCAACCCCGACGCCATTATCTATAACAGTATGGCAAACAAACAAGAGCTTCTAACAATCTACGATCGCAACAATGACGGCGCGGGTCGCACCGACATACAACAGGTCTACTCTCGCACTGGCATTACTCGCCAGGATATTGTTAACGCCCAGGAAGCCTACTTCAATACCGCTGACTTTGGCGGCAAGCTGCAATTCGTCGGCCGTACCGATACAGGAGCTCAAGGACGCTACGCTCTCGATGTTCCAGGATCAAGTACAGGTATCTTTAGTGGTCGCTGGCTTGACCAACCGATGACCCTAAAAGCTGTTATCGGTAAGCGAGCGATTGACGGTGGCTGGTTTGCGATTATGCTGTACTGCGGTAACCCAGTGTATGTAAGCCTCCCTCCTCCACCGCCAGTACCTATCGCAAACTGTAGTGGACTGACTATTGCACCGATTAGCCGGACATCATTCCGCCTCACGGGTGGGTCATCGGTCAGCGGCGGCGCTACCGTCAGCGGTTATCGCTACATCGTTAAAAATAGTAGCGGCGCAGAGGTATATAACCAACTACTGCCAAGTACCGCAACCAGCAGCTCAACAACCGTCGATCTCCCGAGAGATGGCGCACACACAGCATCTGTTATCGTGTCGACGAGTACCGGTGAAAAGACTGGACCTAGTTGCCAGAAACCGTTCACTGTCAGCCCAGAACCTCGCTGCCCCCTCAATCCAGAACTCGTAGTTAGCGACCCTGGCTGTAAGCCGTGTGAAGATGATGAAACAATTTGGTACAAGGACAAAGACTGTATTCCAGAATTCGATATCAGCAAATCTGTTCGTAACGTCACGCAAGGAACTACAAACGCTAACGGTTCGACCGCAAAATCAAGCGATGTACTCGAATACACACTAACTGTTAAGAATGTTGGCAAGGATAAGGGTGATTACACCGTCTCCGACTCACTAACTGATGTCCTCGAGTATGCTGATATTGTAGATCTTGGCGGTGGCTCACTTATAAAGCCAGCGGGTAACGAAAATACCTCAGCGACCACAATCACCTGGCCTGTCACATCTCTCAAAGCTGGTGCAACGCTGACTAAGACTGTTAGTGTTAAAGTGAAGGCGGCAATTCCTGCAATCGCCACACACCAGACAGCCCGTGGATCATACGATTGTAAAATGTCGAACGTTTTTGGCAATACGCTTGATGTTTCTATCCTTTGTCCACCAGAAAAAACAGTCGAGCGCATCGTAACCCAACTGCCACATACGGGTGCGACTGAGAACATGATTTTCGCTGGTGTCGTCCTTGCGGTTGTAACCTACTTCTACGCACGAGCTCGACAAGTCAAAAAAGAAGTTCGTCTCATTCGTCGCGATCTTAACGCAGGAACAATTTAATAAACTAACGAGGTGGGAATTATGAGTAGCGATCCAGAAAAATTAAATATTGGGCCAGAACAAGGTGTTGAAGCTGGCGAATCCGCTCGCGAACAAGCCGAAAAACTTCGCGCTAAACACGAACGCCTCGGCGAACTAGGACCTGAGGATAGCGAGAAAAGTGCAGAGCGAGCTCGCACTGAAGCACTAGAAACCGCCATAAGCGTTGAAGCTGGCGGTGCTGAGAAGAAGCGTGGCGGTGAGCCGTCGCCTGCCGTACGTCGCGGACCTATCAGTAAGAAGGAGCGCGAAGCGAGCTATAATCGAACAATGAAAAAAGTTCAAAGCGAGCTTTCCGGACCAAGCCGTACCTTTAGTAAGGTCATCCACAACAAAGCAGTTGAAAAAGTCAGTGACACTGTAGGTTCAACGATCGCACGGCCGAATGCTATCGCATCTGGTGCAATCGTCGCCTTTATCGCGACCCTCGCCGTCTACTTTATAGCTAAGGATGTTGGCTACCAACTCTCAGGCTTCGAAACAATGGGTGCGTTCGCAGCTGGTTGGCTTTTGGGGCTATTATTTGATTACTTCAGGGTTATGATTACAGGCAAACGATCTTAATACTATCCGCCTAGATACATTAAAAACCTCGCAGACTAACCTGCGAGGTTTTTAATGTATGCACCTTCATCTCTTATCGTAGCTTGATCGAGATCTCATCATGACGAGCAGCATGTTCACCGCGAAGATGAAGCTTGTCTGGATTGCTAGCAGGCGCTGGTGGCGAGATATCTGAAGCTCCGGGTTGTGAATCAACTGATGGCGGAGGAGTTCCCTGCAGAGGCTTAGATGGAGCCACAGGAGCTATAGGTGGACGGCTGTCGTTAGGTGGTTGAGGTGACTGAGTGTCTCCCGGCACCCTCGGCGTAGCCGATGCAACCGGACGGGGTGCACTCCCGCTCGTATTAAAAGACTGTGACGCCTGAGTCTTTGGTGCAGCACCACCCATCTGCTGGCGCTTTGCTAGCCAATCGTCAAGAAACGATGACCCTGTAGCGCTTGTTTTTGGCGCGGCGCCTGCCATGCGCTGCTGTTGCACCTTTTTCATTGCATCTACTTTCGCACGCTTTGCCGCATCGCCTGCACCGAGTCGAGCAAAGATCTCTTTTTCAACCTGCGCACGCGGGCGACCATACTTCGCAGCAGACAAACGCTTCAAAGCGTCGCGTAGCTGAGGGTTTGACTTGCCCATCGGCGGAATCAGCGACATGCTAAATGGGGCTGATGGGACGTTATTGATCATGACCGATGCAACGGTCTGGAAGTTTGGCAACTTCGTTAGGTCTTCGGCGTCAAAGGTTGGTGAAAATTTCTTCTGTAGGATTTCAGCGTCAGTAATACCTATACGACCACTGATGACAGTTCCTACGTTACCGATAATAGCCTCACGGATTTTATCAGTAAGCTGGGTCATAAATTGGTTCGCAAGAACAAGATTCAATTTATACTTTCGTGCTTCCGATAGAATAGACTCGAAGCTATCAGTTGCGAAGTTTTGGAACTCATCTACATATAGACAGAAATCTTCGCGCTGATCAGCTGGCATGTCGGCACGGCCCATAGCAGCGGCCTGGAACTTCATCACAAAAATCATACCAAGAAGCTGTGAGTTCAGCTCACCAGTCCGCCCTTTTGAAAGATTTACAAGCAAAATCTTCTTATTGTCCATAATATCGCGCAGATTAAAACCGCTCTTTGTTTGACCGATAATATTACGCATCATTTCATTCGACAAGAAAGCGCCAAACTTACTGACAAACCAGCCTAGTACTTCAGACTTATTCGCTTCACTCGTCTGAGCCATTTCCTTGTTCCAAAAATCAAGCACCGTACGATCCGTGATGTATTTCATCTTCTCGTCAGTGAATGACTGGTCATTAAACACCTGAGGCACATCGATAAACGTCGAGCCATTAGGATCGCTCATGATAGTCAGAGCGGCATTACGGAACCAGTGCTCATAGCGTGGACCGATAATACCCGTATGCCCCGGGTCATACAGACGATAGAGCATAGCGATTGTTTCCTGAATCAAGAAGTCTCGCTGGTCCTGATTCTCAAATTCAAATAGATTAAGACCAATTGGATTATCCATGTCACCAGGACTAAAGTAGATCACATCCTCGACACGCTCTTTTGGCACCATACCTAGTAGCTCCTCGGCAGAATCTCCGTGCGGGTCAATAAATGCGAAGCCACGGCCGTCCATCATGTCTTGATATGCCAAGTTTTCAAGACTCACTGATTTACCAGTACCTGTCTGTCCAATCATATACGTATGACGACGACGATCGCCTGTACTGAGGCGGATTTGTTTTTTAGTACCCCTAAACTCGTTGTAGCCCAGCAGTACCCCTTCTTCCGTTACGTGTGTCGGACCGTCGACCTGTTTCGCCATTTGGCGCTGCACTTGAGAGGTTGGAATACTACTCTGGTCTGGCAGGTGAAATACTGTCGCAAGCTCAACGCTGTTGAGAATATTCTGTGTGACCGTCTGCGGGAAGAACCGAAAGACATAGGCTGTCACTAGTTCTTCAATGTTCTTGGATAGACTAAACTTAAATCCATTGTTCGTGCTTGAGTCAAAAAGCGAAAAGGCGGCAACGATATTTTTCAAAAGCGCCTGTGATCGAACGGCTGTATTAGATGAAACGACGACGCGGATTAAAACCTCGTAGCCTGGATAGCGCGTCTTCTCTTCAATTGAGTCAACAAGCGCCTGCTCAAGTGATGTTAGCTGCTTGTCCTCGGGTTTCACGTCGTTAGCTTCTGGCGGTTTCCAAAGTGCCTCCATTAGACCTTTTGGCGCTAGCAGACCGCCGACACTTGCCTTTTTAACACCCTTGTCTTTTTTAATACGTCCAGCCGCATCAATCGAGCGTTTTGTCCAACCCTCTTGAGCCGGGCGCAACATTAACTGAACAGCCACTCCGTCCTCACGACCTGCCGCTGATAATGCATTCAAAAGTGCACGCGCGGCGTCGCGCTTCGTTTCCTGATAGGTTGCGATCGGATGAACAAATTCTTTCTTAAGTGTAAATTCACCACCAATCGTGCCACTCATCTTACCTACTTGGCTGAAGATATTATGTTCTGCTACTTCTTCTAGTCGAGCTGACGGATAGGCCGCTGCAATCGCCTGACGGACAACATCCTCGAGTACAGACGGAACGACAGCATAGTAATGGACCAAGCCTTTGTGTGAAATAATTTCAAACGATAGATGTCGTTGACCATACATCCTACTCTTGAAGCCCTTGGTTGCCGTACTGGCTATGATGTTATACATTACCTGCCCTTGAGAAAGTACCTCTTCGGTAATATCTCGTTCATCACGACCGCCACCTTGCAGGTCATCACTTGATGGAGGCAAATGAATGAGCAGTGGAATCATCTTAAGACCGCGTTCGTAATTCTTGGCCTCGCGGAGAGTTTTACGATATTGAGAAAAAATAAAAGAACCCGCCGCTAGTCCAAGCGTCAGTACAATAAATATCGTAATTAAAAGGCCAACCATAATAAAATGCTACCCCGCCTAGTCGGCTGAGCCAAGCTCCTTACCGTATCGCTTACGTAGATAGTCGGCCTGAAGCTGCGTTACAGCTGCTTCGCGAGCGTAAGGGTCGTCCCTTGTTTCAAGAATAATCTTCTTCGCCTTATCTACCCACTCCTTTTCGATCAAATCCTCGTCAGCTGCAACGAGCGGCGTATCATCTTGAGCGACAGTGGCGTCGCTTACCGGAGCCTGCGGAACAGTTGTCGGTAGCACTGGAGTCGGTAATACTGGGGTTCCATCAGCTTGGCGCGCAGCAGATTCGGCAGCAGATTCTCGGCGCTCAGCGCCTGATTCAATGCCGGTTTCAGGAGTATACGGCAGAGGTGCACGCTCAACAGTCTGTCCTGTCGGCACGGGCGCTTGCTCAAAGCGAGGCTGTGGGGCTTGAGATCCAGATTCCATATCTGTAATTATAGCATAAACACAACAAACAAATAGCGCTGTTTACGTCATTCTTCTACTGATGTAAACGACACCAATTGCAACAAAGAAACCTACTAGTAAAATATCATAGATATTAATACCGCTAACCGATTGCATGCCGACCAGCATGACGGGTGCCAAGGCGATAATAGATCCATAATAATAAGCTTGTTTGAGATCAATTACTCGAAATGGTCGCTTTACTGTAATTGAGGATGAGAGTCGAGCGATAAGCCGGCTGCCTCCATGAATTGCGAAAGTCACGCTCGCTAGCGCAACAATATACAATAACAAAAAAATCATCAGTACACCGAGTGGACCAGCCTGGTTGGGTGTTGTCTGATTGAGCAAAAGTACCAGCGCTATCGCTGCTACAACCGATCCAATCGACAAGATTTTCCCTAACATATTCCCCACTATACCATTATCAATAAGAACAAGAGAGCCCGAGTGGAAGACATATATACTTCAGTTGCGACATCCGCCGCTGGATAAAATAGGGCGCGTGCTTCTGAAATAGTCATCCACTCAAGGGCAACTGACCGCTCAGGGAAAACCCTGGGCATAAATCACTTCGGTATATTCCACGGTACGTCTAGTAGTTACACTATTATTTTATTTAACAGGGTTTAACTAGACGCACAGGTACTAATACCGGCGCTTACACGTCATTTGGCAAAATGCCATTTGGCGGAGCATCGGCAACGCCACATGCATAACTATATAAAAGGTGCGTGGCTTACAAATGTAAACCATGGCTATGCGAATAGTGTCATCGCCGAGTTTACGCCAAATCGTGCGCTCGTGTCGGTTCTCTTCGTTCAAATTGTTAAGGTGTTTTTTTGCTTTTGTTTGTGTTGCTAAAAGCTTGTCTTAACATTAGCATAATGATTCACTTTGGTCAATACAAAGCCGTCATAATACGATGTATTTAAATAATGTTATTACAACAACATATAAGTTTAACAGATGTAGATATATATTATTTTGATATAACTAGCGTAGTATTTTATACACTGTATTTTACTTAATCTAACTAACCGTAGCTTCGATTGATAGATAAAACAAACGCAGTATGCGCGTTCGACCCCTAAGCGACAAGACACCGCGACTCAACAGCTCCCAGTTCACGGCATTGCGCTTCTACCCCATCCTTACTTCGGCTTCTCGATCTCAGCCTTGGCGTATACAGCCGAAGCTCTCGTTCTGTATGATCAATGGCCTCGGCCCCACGAGCAACAAATAGCTCGAGACAGCCATTTCGGACCCAGCAAACAACCCGGGGCCTTAGCATTAATATGAAGTGTCACTTTATGCCAAAAACCGTAGACGACCTGCAGTGCGTCCAGGTCTAGTCACCAGACACATACAAAAGAATACATTTCAGTTGATTAACGGGCAAACTGTCGAAATTGCCGACCGCTTTCAGACATAAGAGATCCCGCCCCATGCACAGCTGTGAGCCGCCTGTATCAACCATCCGCGAAACAGCTTCCCGTCGCCGATTCAAGTAACGCAATGACCCAGACTACGCGACACGGTAGATATCCTATCATTTTAATGCCGACACACTACATATAGGCTTTTCCACACGTAGTATTTTTTACTTAAACAATCTTTCATAAAATCGTTGACACAAGCGCTTTGCCGTCATATTATAGGGGTAGCTCCTGAATAAATAAATTATACAGAAGCCCAAAATAAACAAGAAATCAAAAACTCCACAAAACAACCACTACTCGCAGGTGGTTGTTTTATTTTTAGGCCTATTCACCGCTAATCCAACTGTATAAATACGCTTATAGCCAGCTCTACTCCGCCCAGTCTAAGTAAAGCCTGGAGGCCCACCTGCTAGCTCAACTGAGTAGTGCGATATAGTCGCGTCAGACACGTTCTCGCACCACCGACTTCTTCATTCAGAAAATAAAAAGCAGCCGGGAGGCTGCTAATTGATATCATCTTGGTGGAGCTGCCGGGCACTGCCCCCGGGTCCGAAAGGTAACTGGTTATTCGTCTACAAGTTTAGTCTATACCGATTGTTAACGACTCATGAAGCTAAGGTATAAACAAAAATACTTCAATTGTCGCGCAATAAGTTGTCCCTACCTACCGTTGCTTCCCAGTAAGTACGTAAGCGACATGAGTATAGCACCATCCCCTACTATGTCGCCTGTAGAAAATGATGATCGAGCGTATTAGGCTGCGATTGGTGCAAGAACAGGCATGCGGAAGGCGTTAGCCAACTGAGCAAGACCAGCTTTTGCTTTTGCAGTAAATGTTGCAATTAAAAAATATACGTTACGCGTATGGTCGACTTGCAAAATAACCTGTTAAATTCCTTCCGTCGAAAGCTAAAATCAGCCCCAATAGATACATTTAGTATACCACTACCTACAGAGGCCAACAAGCCTCGTGCGGACAGATACTGACAACATTACGCTAGAATACACATCTCGAACTATACGGACCACAGCCGAGCATTAGGCTCAAACTCAATTAAATAATCCACCGATCGCAAACCCTTAGATTGCGCTATATAATACAACCGACGCTCAATAGGAAAGTCCAGACTTAACATTATGAACCGTAATAAATTAAGATAAAATATACAACATAATATTGCTTATGTTTTATGCATATCGTAGATTTAAAAACATCATAACAGATATAACTGTAGTCGTAATGACAATGTATATTTAGAAAATATTAGTTTTATCCCTCTCTGACTTCCCTGTCTACGCTCGCCTATTCAGCCCCAATAGCTGTAATTTTCTACGTCCAAAACAACTCAAAAAACGACAGCCTTCAAATATTCAAACACGCCAAAAATAGCACCACGCCAGCGAGCCTCTCCAATATAGCCAAAACTCTTGAACTACAGACCGGAATCTGTTAAAATACTTATCTGAGTAACGCTTTACAATTGCACACTCACATAAGGAGAGCAGAGATCAATAAATCAATTCGTATCAATGAGGCAATTCGCGCTAATGAACTTCGTGTCATTGGAGCAGATGGAGAGCAACTAGGCATTCTATCTCGTTCTGATGCGCTAAAGGTAGCCGAAGACGCTGGTCTTGATCTCGTTGAGATTTCGCCAAACGCCGCTCCGCCTGTCGCAAAAGTCGTCGACTGGGGTAAGTACCAGTACCAAAAGATGAAAGAGCTACAGAAAAATCGCAAAAGCAGTAAAGTCAGCGAGCTTAAGCAAATGCGATTCGGACTAAAAATCGGCTCTGGTGATCTAGAAATCAAGCTTCGCAAGATCCGTGGTTTCCTAGAAGCTGGTCACAAAGTTCGTATTCAAATCTTCTACCGTGGTCGCGAGATGGCCCACAAGGAACTTGGATACGTCATGATCGATAAGATCGTCGCTCTTCTAGAGGATGATGCAATTTTAGAGCAAAAGCCTCAGATGGCTGGTCGCAATCTGAGCATAGTAGTAAGGAGTAAATAATGCCAAAAATGAAGACCCACAAAGGTACGGCAAAGCGCATCAAAATTACCAGTACTGGTAAATTGACACGCCGCCGCGCATTCGGTGCTCACCTTCTTTCAAAGAAGAGCAAGAGCCGCAAGCGAGCAACTAACACCAGCGCACTCGTCACAGGTGCAATGGCGAAAAACGTAAGACGAGCACTAGGAGTATAGTATGCGAGTAAAACGAGGCGTCACAGCACGCGCTAAGCACAAAAAGATTCTTAAATTAGCTAAGGGTATGCAGCACAACCGCACCCGTAGCTACCGTCTTGCAAAGCAAGCCGTTATCCGTGCCCTACAATACAGCTACCGCGACCGCCGCAATAAAAAGCGCGATCTTCGTGGTCTCTGGATTACACGTATTAACGCTGCTGCTCGCGAGCACGGCGTTACTTACGGTAAATTTATTGCCGGACTTAAAGCTGCGAACATCGAGCTCGACCGCAAAGTTCTCTCTGAACTAGCCGTTAATGAGCCAAAAGCGTTTGAAACTATCGTAAAGAGCGTTAAAGCCTAATCACTTTCACTCCTTACACTAAAAAACACCGCATTCGCGGTGTTTTTTAGTAGGCAGCCCATCGATAAGCCGGGTTCTGTCGTGAACGATCATCTATCTAGCCATATAGTTGCCTATACAGTCGAGCGGGTAGCGACCTACGGACGAGTCGCCCTTAACGTAGATCTCCTTGCAGCTGGCAGGGTTTACCTCTACACCGTGTCACCACGGCATACTGTGAGCTCTTACCTCACTCGTTTCATCTTTTCCCCGTAAGGGGTAGTTTGGTTTCTGTGGCACTTTCCCTAGGGTCACCCCCGGTCGCCGTTAGCGACTGCCATTACTCTACGCTGCCCGGACTTTCCTCTTACACTAGGTGCAAGCGATCGTCTAATGAACTGCCTTCGTCTATTATACCCTATCGATCGTCCGCATGCTCATCAAGTGTTCGATTCACCATACCGTCAGCCAGCTGGTTAAACTCACGCCTGACATGAGAAAATGTCACCTTCTCAAATTCCGTCATTAGGGCTCGAATACGTTCATTAATTGGCCATAGTTCACGGTTCTTGATTTTGTACACGCCATTCATCTGATTCACAACCAGCATGCTATCAATGCGAAAGTCGATTCTCTTTATACCCAGTGACAAGGCTTTCTCAAGCCCAATTCTAACCCCTTGGTACTCCGCCTGGTTGTTGGTCGTAACGCCAAGATACTCACCACCCTGATCGATAACGTCCTGATTATGATCCATGATGACATATCCAGCGGCAGATGGACCAGGATTACCACGCGAACCGCCATCGGAGTAGATAATAACCTTATCTTGATGATCACTACGAGTAGACGACTGATCTTGAACGAGACTATTGGCCGTATCAGTAATCTGCTTCTGGTGAATAATTCCTAAGAGAAGTTGCGATAGATCGGTGACGCTATCTTGTGCGATATTTGAAACTCTTTGCCATAAATACTTATCATAATTTGGGCTTAAGGTGACCGAACGACTACCAGCTATCGCTACTAGATACACGATCACTCCATACTGTATATCGCGCTCATCATGATCAATATAGGTGACTGCGTCAAACAATTGAGCGGTTTGAATATGCAAGCCGGCATCGTCGTGCAAATAGCGTCGTAACGCATCCTCTGGCTGCTCTCCGTAAGCAAGTCGGCCACCTGGTAGCTCATACTGACCAAGAATAGTTTCGCGGCCGTTTGCCCGGCGCAGCAAGAGAGTCTTCTCATCTTGTCGAATAATAGCGCGGACCGAAAGTCTCTGTTTCATATGTATTACTTTCTGTGTTTGTCGGTGTTTTCTTTATTTTATCATGAAGTGACAATCGTAAGCCGGATAAGCCGGACAGAGCTGCGTTAAAGCAACAAAAAGTCCCAAGTATCACTGTCGACGCTTGACATTCCCCGCGATTATGCAAGGTGGGTGCTCTCAAATCATTTCCACGGAAATGAATCATTTGAACTCCCGATCAAATATGATATTCAGGAAAATCATATACGTCTAGGTGACTTTGGGACACTCTTATTATAACACTTTAGGGCTAGCTAATGCCAAAGATGCGACTAAACAGCTCGATAAAAAAGCTGATCGATTGGCGCATAAACGCACCTATAAATGGACTGGCAACAATGACAATTGCAAAGATAACAATTATACCAAGGCGCTCCAGAGCCTCCATTCCACGACGCACAAACTCAGGCGCCAAAGCATACAGCACGCGCGACCCATCGAGCGGCGGAAGCGGTATCATATTAAAGATGAAGAAGCCGAGGTTTACCGTTACAACAGTAACTAGAATCTGATTCAATAACGTACCGTCACTCGACAATCCCGAGTTTGTCATTACAAGCACACCAAAGGCGACAAATGAAATCAATAGGTTGGTGAGTGGACCGGCAATCGCTACGAGCGCAGCCCCCCACTCGTCATAGCGAACGCGATCAGGGTTGAATGGTACTGGCTTTGCACCGCCAAAGATCGGTAGGCCGGCTATGGCGAGCGCGATAGGCAGCAGTAGCGTTAAGAACGGATCAATATGCTTGATCGGGTTGAGCGTTAGTCGACCTTCTCTCTTGGCGGTATCGTCACCAAGAAAATATCCCATAAACGCGTGCATCGCCTCATGAAGTGTCATCGAGAGCAAAATAACTCCGATGACAATGCCAATATAAACTATATCCATATACGCTTATTATACAGGAGTGTAGGCTGTTTGAGCTACTCGTGAAATGAGCTCTTCGCGAAGCTCCATGACATCAGGAAACTCATGAGCGTACGTCATCACGCGAACGCGAACTCGCTCACATAACTCCGTAAATTCATCGTAGTCAATAAGTCCCATATTCATCAGCGCTTGGCCTCTGTTAGCATAATGAGTAAAAGATGGGTCGCACTTATCAAGACACTTCACAAACCGTGCTTCCGAATCCTCCAGCTCCTCATAACGCTTCAAAAGACCAATAAGGTCAGGCCATAGATCCCCAAGTTCATGTTCGAGCTGCTCAAAAGCCGCCTTCTCTGTCTGTGTTTTCTTGGCAATAGCGTCGGAAGTTGCCTTTAAGCTATTCACATCACCAGCGTAAACTTCAACAAAATCATGAACTAACGCATAAAGCGAAACCTTACCAAGATCAAGCTCTGGATGAAAGCGAGCAGCATAGCTCACGGCAATAAACTGAAGCCGAAGCGTATGCTCGCCATCAGTCTCAGCCCGATCATGACGCATCGTAGCTCGCGGTACATCCATAAAACGATCAACAATTCGAGCTAATGCTATTAGTTCATCGGCCACCACCTCAATAGAAGTAGCGGCTGCTCTACTATTAATATTCCGACTCGTCATAATAGAACTCCCTCTCCGCAAATGCTACACCTTGGTCCATAAGATCCATGAATTCGTCAACGCTTTCAAAGCGCTTCTCTTGTTTATGGAACTCAGCCTGAGTCATCCATCGATTACGGCCTCCTTCAAACTCTTGAACAAGTTCACCACTAAATTCGGTCGCATAAACACAAAGGAATATTTTATCCTCGAGCAGTCGCCCTGATTGTTTATCAAAATCACGTTTATGATAAAGAAGCTTATACTCAAACTTTGCCATCATACCCGTCTCCTCAAGCAGTTCTCTCTCGGCAGCCTCTATAACGGTCTCGCCCCAGCGCATTTTCCCTCCTAGGCGGCCCCAAAAGCCGTAATACGGGTTCTTCAGGCGTTGCTGATATAAGAATTCTCGCTCGCCTGCTTTATTGGCGCGCTCAAGTGTAACGACAATCGATACTTTTGGCTGCTTCTCAATCTCATTCTCGTCCGTGTCCATCCGATTGGCATATTCCTTACCCTTGCCAGTTAGACGGTAGGCTCTGTCGTCTTTTTGGACATACCCCTCTTGTACAAGTCGCTTAATATGAAAATTAAAATGGTCACTTGTTAGGTCGGTCGCTTTTTGTATATCTGCAAATGTTGCCGATGGCGTAAATAGCAGATGTCGCATTATAGCAATCTGAATATCGTGGGCTTGTGGTTCGTATGTCATATTCTCTCCTTAGTATCTCTCAATATTTCGTATATCCCAAGCATAACCAAAGACGTGCATCTAAATCTAGTAAAGTCAGCTTCACCTTGACGAAAGGCGTCACAAACGGTATACTGATACAGATTGTAAAAAATAAGTGGAAGTAATCAATTATGGCAGCACGATGTGAACTCACCGGAAAAGGCAAACAATTTGGCCACAATGTCAGCTTCTCTTTGCGTCGCACTAAGCGCGTCTTTAAGCCAAATCTTCAGAAGAAGACTTTTGAAGTAGATGGCCAGAAAGTAACGATGATCTTGAGTACTCAGGCTATTCGTACGCTAAAGAAAAAAGGCATCTTGGCAAAAGCCAGCTAAATTATCCTTTTATACAAAAAACCTCCCGTACGGGAGGTTTTTTGATGCCTTGTGACTCGCGCTTAGCTTCGAGTCACTTCAATCACTGTCAATGTCTGAGGAATAGAGGCGATTGATTTAACTTTATACTTAGCAACCGTCTCAATAGGAGCAGCGAGTTCTTTCGTAAAGACTTCGAGCGTATCCTGTGGCACTTCGTATGCGAGAGCGCTATCTGCATAATGGACAGGAACTACTACCTTTGGACCAATTTGTCGCGCAACAGCGGCCGCACTGGTAGCATCGAGCGTATACCCACCCCCGCCAACTGGCAGAATCAGGAGATCGATGATTCCCAGGCTCTCAAGTTGACCCTCGCTCAGCTTACCGGCGATATTGCCAATCACTGCTATGCGGACATCGCCAATCTCGACACGGTACATTGTCGATAGAGGCTCAGTATCAGATGTATCGATATGACGAGTTGCCGCGGTAGCGCGGATAGAAAAATCGCCAACTTCGTACTCACCCGGACCTTCGATGTGCAGTTTCGCCACTGGACTATCAAGTGCGAAACGAGCTTCGGTTGCGATTTCGATAGCATCTTTAATGACAACATCTTTTAGTCCTACAAGTGACAATTTTGGATCAAACACCGCAGTCGACTTCTTTGTCGAGATAACTACTGTATTTCCGCCTTTATATTCAATATCAAACATTATATATCTCCTTATTTGCTCTGGTCTGTCAGCATAGCATCAGTGTCAACAAGGACAGCATGATTGCCGTTTAGTATCTCTGTAATAAATTTATCACGAACGCTAAGTCGATAATAGAACTCATCGTATGACAGAAGGCTATAATTTAGCTCACGGCCTTCGCTCTTCTCGATGTCTTTCATAACTTTCTTCAACTTGGCTGCCTGTACGTCGCCAACCAAGAGGATGTCAACAGCGCTCGTTGAGCCCTTAACAAGCACACCAGCCGTCAGCGCAATCCGGACACCAGGCAGCTGTTTCAGTTCATCACGCCAGCTTGCCGTGATATCAGTATCGACAACCGCCTCAACATGCTGATCTGCGAAGATCGCTCGAAGTGGCACATAGTGCTCATATCGCTGATTTACCTCGTAGTACAATTTATTATCAGCACTGTCGCTCGTAATAATGCCGACGTTAAGCATGTTAGCCAGTTCGCGTCGAACTGAATTGATCTGCTCATCAATCACTCGAGTAATTTCTCTTACATAAAAAGACTGACCTGGATGATTAAGAAACAGGTGTAGTAATTTTACTCGAGTTTTTGAACCAAATAGTGCGTCAATCATGTCTACCTCGGGATAACTTTCGTGTTCTATACGTAATAAATGTCGTATAGCTTTCGTGTTCTATCATACCATGGCTACATGGTCTTGGCGAGCACAGTATGAAGGTAGTTTTCCGCATCTGTTAGGGATAGCCATTTCACTTCGGAATTACGCCTCAACCAAGTTATCTGTCGCTTTGCCAGACGCCAATCCAGTGTTGTAAATTTTTCTTTCATTTCTTCAAGACTCAACTCGCTCTTAAGATAGCGATTGACTAACGGGTAGATATTACCGGTCATTGCTTCATTTTCCCAACCATACTTTTTGCCCAACATAGTTGCCTCTTCAACAACGCCATTGTCAAAAAACTGTTCAGTACGTTGTTCGATTCGTGTTCGCAATACATCTCTATCTGTAGCTATAGCCACAACAATAGTATTGTCGTCTACCGCAGTACTACGCTTATGGTTAATTGATTTCTGCTCGATGGCTCGTATAAGGTATCGTTTGTTCTGCTTATTTTCAGGTAATTCTACATTGTTATTTATACAATGTTGTTGCAGTTGCTCAACAGATAATTGCTCAAGTTGAGCACGAAGTACCGGATCGGCTAAGTTGCCAAACTGGTAATTAAAAATCACCGCATCGATATAGAGACCTGTTCCACCCACTAAAAACGGTACACGCCCTCGGCGGCGGATGTCGGCAATCTTCTCATCGGCATAGGCTTTAAAGTCAGCTGCACTAAACTGCTCCCCGGGCTCTACGAGATCCAGACCCCAATGGACTACTCCTTGGCGCTCCTGCAGTGTTGGCTTAGCGGTACCGATATCCATACCTCTATAGATTGTTCGTGAATCCGCACAAACTATCTCGCCGTTATATTTCTTCGCAAGCTCAATAGACAGGCCTGTTTTACCGCTTGCCGTCGGCCCAGCGATAACAATCAGTGGCGGTTGGGTTAAATGATCGCTTGCCATCGTCGCTCCTTGAATTCATCAACAATAAAATTAGTACACATGACCCCTTCACTCGCAAGGAGCTGCTCCTGCACTTCGCGACCACCATGGAAGCCAGATGCAAGCCCGCCAAATCGATTCACGAGTCGATGCCAGGGGAGCTCTTCTGGGCCGGCATGCGCAATACCGCCAACAATGCGAGATGCACCGGCATGTCCAGCGAGACCGGCCAGGTCGCCATATGTTGTTACTTGACCAGCTGGCACCCGGGCGATCAATGCATAGACTGTATCTCGAAATGACGTATCAACCATCCTAGTACCTACAGCGTAGCTAGATGTTCCGCAAGTGCGTCGAGCGAAATCTTCTGTTCACCCGCTTGAGTACGGATACTAACCTCTCGCGCCTCCTTATCCTTTGGACCAACGATCAGTTGGACTGGTATCTTCCATGTAGTCGCTTCTCTGATTTTTTTACCGAGTGACTCGTTACGATCATCACGGCTAAATCGTAGTTCATTGTACCTAACGGGCGCCATAAGAACTGTATTTTTAAGAATAGCTTCAATTTCCTGCACGTAATCAAGAACAGTGTCGTTAATTGTCAGAATTCGAATCTGCTCAGGCGCAGCCCAGACCGGAAACCATCCAGCCGTATGCTCAATGAAGACACTCAGGAATCGCTCGATCGAACCGAGAAGCGCACAGTGAATCATGACAGGTGTCTGATTAGTACTCTCGGCATCAGTGTACTGCAAGCCAAAGCGACCTGGTTGTACGAAGTCGAGCTGAGCAGTTGCTAGTTGATGCTCACGACCGAGTGCATCGGTTGCCATAAAGTCGATCTTTGGACCGTAGAACGCCGCTTCCCCTTCCTGCTCGAAGTACTCGAGTTCATTTGCGATAACTGCATTCTTCAATTGCTGCTGAGCCGACTCCCATAACGCCATCTCGCCAAGGTAGCCGTCACTGTCGTCGCGGTAACTAAGACGAACCCGAAGCTTCATGTCGATAGTCTTATATAATTCACGAACACTCGCAAGTAGTCCATTGATCTCTGCTTCAATCTGATCATTACGACAAAAAACATGGCTATCATCCTGTGTAAGTGATCGGACACGGTTTAGACCCCCGAGCTCACCCGTCTTTTCATCTCGGTAATCAGTTGTCGTCTCGAGGAATCGAACCGGCATATCCTTATAGCTACGTGGTTTACTAGCGAATATCTGCGTATGATGAGGGCAGTTCATTGGCTTAAGAGCCATCTCGTCATCAGTCTCCTGACTCGTGACCAGGAAGAGCTCGTCGCCAAACTTTGCCCAGTGGCCAGACGTTTCATAAAGAGCTGTTTTTGTAATATGCGGTGTCCAAACCTTCTCGAACCCATGTGCCTGGCGTAGCTGATTAGAATACTGCGACATTATATCTCGAAGCACAGTCCCGCGAGGAGTAAATAGAGGTAGTCCCGCACCGACTAAAGGAGATACCGTATAGAGATCGAGCTCCTTACCGAGCTTACGGTGATCACGAAGCTTAGCCTGCTCAAGCATCTCAAGGTAATGATCCAGCTCTTCCTGAGTAGCAAACGCTACGCCGTAAAGCCGCTGCATCTGTGGATTAGTTTCTTTTCCGCGCCAGTACGCACCCGCTACCCGCAGTAACTTAAAAGCACCAACATCTTTTGTATTAGCGACGTGAGGACCGCGGCAGAGATCGACAAAGTTACCATTCTTGTAGAATGAAACATTTTCAACCATAGCATCGCCATCAGTAGTCAGGCCTAGCTCGGCGGTATCAAGATCCTTAGCGACTGTCGTACCGGAGCGCTTCAAGTCATTTAGTAACTCTTCTTTATACGGCTGCTTGTTTTCTTGCGCCCACATGATAGCCTGGTCGATTGGCATCTCAAAACGCTCAAAATCATCGCCATACTCGATAATCCCACGCATAGTTTTCTCGATCTTTGCAAAATTAGCATCGGATATCTTCCGCTCACCAAGATCAATGTCGTAATAGAAGCCATTATCTACCACTGGTCCAACACCGAATTTAGCTTCTGGCCATAGACGTTGCACTGCAGCGGCGGTAATGTGCGCCAAGCTGTGTCGCATTGCATGTAGTTGTTCGTCGTTCATGTCATTTTCTCCTTTTTAATAAATAAAAAACATGCGATGACTAGTTTTGAAAAATTCAAAGCTATAGATCGCATGTCTCGGACCCCTTAGGGTGGTTCCACCGGACTTCCTGCTAGTGCAGGCACTTATGAAGTAACGTTATCGTACGCTCCAACTCCCACGGAACTCGACGATTGGTTAGGTCGCGTCATCATTCCCACTCATCATACAGCAAGGTACCCTATTATTGCAACGTCCGCCCCTGTCTGGTATCATTAGAAAGCTATGGACCCTTAGCTCAGTTGGCTAGAGCGCGTCATTGACGTTGACGAGGTCAGAGGTTCGAGTCCTCTAGGGTCCACCATAGAAAAAGACCAATCTTTCGATTGGTCTTTTTCTATGCCTTGAGCGATATCCCTATCGCGGCAACTGCCGGCTAGTGCTCGTCGACTCAGGCGAGACTGGCTGAGCTGGTATGGTGCCGTCCTGCATAGGCCCCACGACCGGCATCGCTGGCTGAATGGCGGCTGGTGTCACCGTTGGCTGAGATTGTGGCTGGACCGGCGGCTCCGTAGTGTTCACTACTCCTGGCTGCTGCGAGCTGGCAATACCCTCCTTAATCACGCTAAAGATACCTGTCGCTGCAACACCACCTGCATTATCAACTCGGCTATTAAGAGGTAGGCCATAAAAAGCAGCTATACGTTGCGCCTCGTCGGCCAAAGGTGCCTTACTAAGGCCGCTCAAGCTAAAGCCATTTATTGATATACCGTTATTATTATCTTTTTTACTTGTCGCAAGCATCACCTCGCTATTGTCGCGCAGTAGTACGTATAAGATACTGACGCGCTCTCGCGTCGTCGTTCGGTCTTCGCCACTACCGGTGGTTGAGTACTGGTCCGAAGTATCCAAGTTGACTGAAACAATTTGACTAGAGTCAAAAGCAACATGCGTCTGCTTCCCGCCAATAAGCTTAGTTACGATCACCTCCGATGCGCCCTGTCGGCGCAAGACTACTCGACGACTAGAAGCTGAGAATATAATCAATCCACCCAAAGCGATAGCACCGGCGCTCACGAGCGTCCACCACCACGCAATACTCTCAAGATGAAGTAACACCCAACCCAACGCTACAGTTCCACTGATCGCGATAAGAGTCCCGGCTATAACCGTAACAATGCCACTCTCTTTTATTTCCCACTGTTCACTGTTTATTTCAATTATTTTCATGGGCTCAGTATAGCATGATCCTTATGGTTGTCCCCAGTGCTCAAAAGTTTTCCACTAGAGTAAAATAGAGAAAATCGAAATAATATACCATACATGGTATAGCACTATGCATGCCTGGTCATTGACTTTTTATACTCCTTATGCTATTATAAATGCATGTCAAAAGACCATACAACAAAGCCATCATCACTAGAAGTCTTCAAGCTTAGTTTTGAGTACGACGTTACATGGCAAGAAGCCAAACAAGCAATTAAAAATCGTACACATACGAATTAGTAGTTGTCTATCACTACTGCCATTTTCACCCCCTCGGGTTATCCTGAGGGATTTTTTATCCCCACTGTCTCGCAGGTTATCCACTAGCTTTTTATCTCGCGGTATGTCAATATATAGACATGTTTTGCATAAATTGTTTTCACTCTTCAACGGCCGTTGCTAACTCGCGACCACATAAAAAAAGACCGTCGGTATGGCGACGGCGTAGTTGCAGTAAGTGCGGAGCTGTATTTACAACTCACGAGCGACCGTCATTATCTGACAATAAGCCGATTACACTTAGCGATGGCAGTGAAGATGTATTTAACCTAGGGAAACTGACGATTAGTATCTCTAAGGCCTTTCATCACGCTCCGGACGAGGCAGAGTATAGCTCGCTCGCACTGGCGCAGACGGTCGAAGATACCTTATCTACCCAGTTAAAAATCGTTACACCCGAGGACATTGAAGCAGTAGCCCACCAAGTACTCAAGCAATATGATGAACTAGCCGCCATGCAGTATGCGGCGCAACACCAGCTTATTTCTTCAATAAAGAAGCGCGGGAGACCTTCGCTTGTTTCGCGCGCGCCACGGAATCGGCAGTAGCCTTCTCGGTGACATCAAATCGATCAAGGTAGCGACCAAATAGCAGACGTGTCTGAGAATACAGCGCAGAAGCGGTACTGTAGACAATTGCCGTTACAGGCATTAGTACCCACTGCAGGATCATGCCAACAGTACGGTGACGCTTGTAGCGAGCTGGCCGCGGAGGCAACATCTTAAATGACAAGAATATAGTCACCACAAGACCAAGTAACGCAACGCGCTGCATGATACTAACAACATCAGGTAGCTGATGAGCAGCAATACTGTGCGCTGCTTCACTATTTATAAACAACGGCACCCAGCCCCCAAAGGCGACTAAAAGTGAGATCGAAGCAAGCGTCAGGTGTCCATCAATCAGTCGCACCAAGCGTACGAAGCCCGACCAGAACGGCACATTGCGATTCGCCGGCAAGACACGAGTCGCGACATAGGCGACATCGGATGCCCCATATGCCCAGCGACGTAGCTGCACGAATTGTGCCTTAAGTGTACGGGCGTAGGTGTCTGACAAGACCGCATCCTGATAGATCGGCACATAAATTGGCGTTACATTATAGTTTCCACCGAAGTGGAAGTAACTGCGCCAATACTGATGTCCGTCCTCTACGATCGTGCGAGTACTCCAGAAGTCCATCTCCACAAGCGCATCGAGTGGCTGAGAGTGGGATGCAAAGTTACGAAGCGTATGAGGGCGCATTGAACTAATAATGTTCCAAAATGAGTTACCCGTCGCAACTACGCGCATCGGCGCAGGTGCGTCCCAAATATTATTAAGAAAGAGTGAAACTGGCTGGTATGATAGATGCTTGCGATCTTCGTGAACAATATATTCATAGGTGACGTAGTCGAAATAAGTTTGGTGTGGACGGTTGTCACTATCGAGTGTCGTTACAATAACGTCTTTATATGGAATATTCTGGGCTTCGATCCATCCCTGCAGCCATTTGCCAGCATACGTAATATTACCACCCTTGCCTACGACCTCATTTGGAAGATCCTTAGGATGCTCGACTAAATGAAACGCTTTGAATGTTTTGCCAAACTTCTTGTGAAGCGCCTTTGCAGTTGCCTTCATGCCGGCACCGCCACGTTTTTCATAGGCAAGAACCAAGATTAGCTGCTTATTATTGTAGTGCGTATCAGCAACAGACTGGATTGTCGGCTCAAGCACTTCATAGCTTTCGTTATAGGCAGCAATAATAACTGCATTATATAGTTCCGAAGGTCGCGGAAAATTACCGTCCTCAGCCGCAGCCATAAGGCGAAGGTTCTCGCGATGGGCCTCATATCCGAACTCATCAGAAGCAACATGATGATCCTTAGCATATGATGCACGTGGATCCTCAAGCTCCTTAAGACGCTTTGACCAATCTAACTTCTGGGCGCCCTCAAGTCGTCGCTGCCCGCTTATCATATGGACAGCAATACCAGCAGCCTTAACGAGCACCGTGGTAATAATGAGCATTAAATAGATCGCAGCAAGTAATGGACTAAAGAACGAGAGAACAAACAGAAGAATAAATGCACCATAGCTTAAAAGCGCTGGCAGCATTTCAAAAAATCGATATAGAGGTGTTCGCTTGCCGAGAGGAATTTCAAGATTAATCATGATTATGACAACGACGCCACCTGTAGTACAGAGTGAGCAAGCACCCATGCGATAAGTACTGTAACAATTCCTAGCCACGTAAAGCCGATTGCAAAGCTACGGTCTTTCTCCTTGTAGAGTTTCGCCACTACGCATGCATGAAGTACGCCAACCACAACGCCAAAGGCTATAAAATTCAAGAAGTAGAACCACTTATCGCGATAAAAATTAGTAATACCAAAGGCTGTATAGTGCGTCACGACTTGAAGCTCGCTTGGACGAAGAGATACCGCAATCGATATACAAAAAGCCACAACAAGCAGCAAAAAGGCGCCGAGCAGGATTGCAACAACCCTGTCTGCTAAGATTAGTTTAACCGCATCGAGAGTTCGTAATTTCATAAATAATTTCCTAGAAACCCCACTTGTGTTTTATATCTTGCGCCCTGCTCATGGAGCCGCTGACCGGATTTGAACCGGTGACCTACGCTTTACGAAAGCGCCGCTCTACCAGCTGAGCTACAGCGGCGTACATGCATCTTCGTTATTATATCACCCTAGTACGCGAAAATAAATGGCCACAGAGTGTTGCAACAGAGGCCAAAAACTGCTATCATACGAAGGTTAACGTGATATGCGCTCGTAGTGAAGGGGTTATCACGCCTCCCTGTCACGGAGGAGATCGCCGGTTCAAATCCGGTCGAGCGCGCCAT
The DNA here is from genome assembly GCA_049295575.1 of Saccharimonadales bacterium (SeqCode). Classification (GTDB taxonomy): domain Bacteria; phylum Patescibacteriota; class Saccharimonadia; order Saccharimonadales; family Saccharimonadaceae; genus UBA6022. The sequence goes on along the minus strand of JBAQQX010000002.1, from coordinate 60,820 downwards.
AGAAAAAAGACTATCAATCGATAGTCTTTTTTCTTAGTACAGCTTACTGCGCCATCATTTTCTCAACAAATAAACTTGCTACCACGACACAAGCGATAACGGCGATCCGTAAATAAAAGAACCGCCAGATGACGGTCTTTTATTGCTCTTCGTACTATTTAGCGTCAAATCGGTCGCTAACTCTAGTCCAGTCAACGACGTTCCACCACGCATTAACATAATCGTCACGTTTATTTTTATAATCAAGATAATACGCATGCTCCCAAACATCCAGCCCAAGTAGCGGCGCATCAAGACCTTGCATAATCGGTGTATCTTGGTTAGCTGTGGTGATAATCTCCATATCTGGCTGTAACCATGCCCAACCGCTACCAAACACACCAAGTGATTTTGTCGTAAATTCATCAACAAAACTCTGAAAGCTACCATATCGATCAGTAAGGGCCGTAGCCAACTCGCCGCTCGGCTCACCTCCACCGTCAGGTGACATCCACTGCCAAAAAAGACTGTGGTTATAGTGACCACCCCCATGATTACGTACTGCTGTACGAATCGCATCAGGTAGCGAATCAAGATCGGTTAGTAAACTTTCGAGTGGTCGCTCGCGAAGAGCCGGAGCCTGATCGATAGCTGCGTTGAGCTTATCCACGTAGGCTTGATGATGCTTGGCGTGATGCAGCTGCATAATATCTTTACTAATGTAATTGCCAAGTGAATCATAAGCATATGATAATTTAGGTAACTGGTACATATTTACTCCCCTATCTGACTGCCGCCCTGGGCGCTTGTATCAACAGCGGGTAGAGTAATATAATTATGCACTTTACCCTGCTCTTTTATGGTCTTCAGTTTATTTATAAATTCCGTAACAGGAATACGGATGAAGCTATAGTTCAACTGCGTGTCATTGACGTCCAATAATTTGACGAAGTAAAAACCATCGCCAGCGATAGGCTTACCAAGCCCCGCCATTGGCTTGATCGGACCAGATATCTGCCCCTTGGTTAATTTACTAGCCACCTCGCTAAGACCACCGTCTCGATTACTCTTCGGGACGAGGCCTGATGTTCCTACGGTCACTTTTTCAACGCCTTTACCCCCCTGGGCCTCGGCAATCTTATCGAAATCAGCTTGAGGGTCTTTCACAGCAAGTGCAACAGCGTCTTTTTTCTTGTTAGCCGTTTGGTCGATTTTATAGGTCACCTCCTGAAGAAGAAGCTGATTAGTTAGTTCGTGTTCGTACTCATCGGGTGTCCAGTCGTAGTGATCCAAAATGACAGCATCATAGGCTTCCTTTGAGACAGTAACATCGCCAACATGACGCTGCTTCTCGATCAGACTATTGATCTGGTCTTCTGTCAGTGAGATGTTATTCTCGCGCGCTAACTTTGACGCATAGGCGTAGGCAATCGCTTTATCCATCGCCTGATTCTTATGGTATATAACCTGCTGCTTACCACTTACGCTAGATAGGTTTAGTTTATCTTTTTGTTGAAGATAATGCATATTGAAACGATACTGCATTAAATAGTCATTGTAACGAACCGGCTCACCGTCAACTGACGCTACAGGAAGTGGCAGCGCCTTGGTTACGCGATAAAAGAACGTACCGGTATTCTGCGCTACATATAGCTGCTGCCAGCCAATACCAACAATCAGCAGTAGCGCAATGAAGCTGATGATAATTGTATTAAATACCAGTCGGTGGCGCGCGTACTGCATTGGGTACTTGAACCGGCGACCCCCAGCTAGGATACGTTCACGATGCTCAGCAACCGTTTCATTCGTAATACGCGATGATGGCTGCTGAACTGTTTTTTTACGCAATTTAAGCGATAGTTTCTTCATAATCTCCTCGATCAGCCGACGCTGCACTGACAGCATCTTGCAGCTGGTTATAAATCTTATCAGGATGTTCCACTTTATTGATCACCAAATCGCCGACAAAAGTCTGTATTACGATAGTGCCAAAGCCAAATAACTCACCACTGAACCCTGGTATATTATAGCTTATGTTTTGGATCTTTGACAGCCGCAGCTCGATAACGTCCTTTCCGAAGAATCCTTTTTGAGTAATCTGGCGGATGCGCTGATCGGTCACGATGTACATCGTAAAGTACCACATAAGAAAATGGTATGAGAATAGAATGAGTCCGAGCAGTAAGCCGGCAATCGGCAATAAGAAAAGTTCAAGGTTTGTTTGCCAGATAAGTGGCGGAACAGCGGATATCATAAAAGGAACAAGCAGCAAATAAAAACCTTTGCGCATGGCAATGATGTGTCGACGAAAAACAAATAAAAGTTGCTCTCCATCGCGTTGGCCGTCAAAGTCTAGCCGAGTTGCTTGTTCATGTTTTGTCATATTTTTTTGTGGTACCCCGGGCAGGACTCGAACCTGCAACCATATCCTTAGGACGGATCTACTCTATCCAGTTGAGCTACCGAGGCCTACTAATAATATTCTAGCATGAAATACGGCCGAATTAGATCGGCCGTATTGTTTTGTGGATATCACCGATTAACGTGTGAATTTCTCATTAAGAGCCGAGTAATCGTAAAGCTCGGCTTCACTAAACCAGTGTGGGATTTCCTTCTCGGCATCCGAAAGATCACCAGAAGCATGAATAAGGTTTGGGATACCCTTGTTAGCCTCATCCGCATAGCCGTAGCTCATGTGTGAATAGTCACCACGAATCGTGCCAGGGGCTGATGATTTTGGCTCAGTCGTTCCGACTAGCTTACGAACTAGCTCTACAGCCTCTACGCCCTCAAGTACCATCGCGATAACTGGACCTTCATTCATGGTATCGAGTACGTTATTGAAAGTTGCTTCACCTCGACGAGTAATCACTTGGCCGATCTCTTCGTAGTGCTTGTAGTAGTGCTCACGGTCAGGCGCAAGCATCTTGGTTGCAATAATTTTTAGACCGACGCGTTCAAAACGAGTTAGTATTTCACCAATAATACCGCGCTGAACAGCATCGGGCTTAAAGATAATTAGGGTTCTTTGGACATTATTTTCGCTCATATTACTCCTTCGATTGTATATTTCCTATTGTAACAAAAGATATACAGCCAAGATAGCCGCCAGTCCTACACGGTACCAACCGAATAGAGATAATCCATGCTTGCCGAGGTACTTAATCAAGAATCCAATCGCCAAAAGACCAGAAATGAAGGCGAACGCGTTCGACAGTAATAACACAGGTAAATGCTCCATGAAGTACGCGCGATCCCCTGAAGTGATGAACACCTTCAGCGTCACACCAAGCATAATTGGCAGTGAGGCTAGAAAGCTATATTCCGCAGCCGGAGCAGACGCTAGCCCCATGAGTCGACCAGCAATAATTGTAGAACCAGATCGAGAAACGCCAGGAATAAGTGCGAATACCTGCGCTAGACCAATGATAAGCGCCCTGCTTGCCGGAAGCTTTGCCCCATCATCAATCTGTGAAGCATGAGGAAGTTTATCGATAAGTATCATGATCGTACCGACGACAGCGAGTGTGACGGTTACGGTCAAAAGACTGCCAAAAAAAGGTGATGACGCTATGAATCCAGCAAGGAGGTAGCCGATTGCGCCTGCAGGTATAGCAGTAATGAGGATATTTCGAGCAAGTGTGTAATTCTTGTGTATAAATACGTCCCTACAAATATCAACTATCTTCTTTCTGAAGAAAACGATAAGAGCCAGTACGGTACCGATATTGATAAACTCAAGGAATAAATGATCAGATCCACCGTTAAATATTTGTTGAGCTATGACTAAGTGGCCAGAGCTGCTGATTGGGATAAATTCAGTCAATCCCTGAATAAGGCCAAGGATAATTGTTTCGAGTATGTTCATTACCCTATTGTACCCAATTTACCCGCTTTTAAGCTATGCTTATAGTATGTATATGTCAGAACTCTTGCTGGATTATATCGAGCATCTCGAGGTTGAAGGTGGGCGGTCTGTTAAGACAGCCGAGAACTATAAATTATATCTCGAGCGTTTTGTTGAATTTACTGATGATATTGCTGTTGAGAAAATAACAGCTGAAGTAGTTCGCAAATATCGTCTCTGGCTAAATCGCTATAAAAACGACAACGAAGGTGAACTGGCTACGATCACCCAAGGATACCATCTTATTGCCCTGCGCGGTTTTTTGGGCTATCTATCAAAACGAGACATCATCAGCCTCAGCCCCGATAGGATTGAGCTGCCTAAAGTTGCCCGTAAGCAAGTCACGTTCCTTCACTTCGATGAAGTCTCTCGTCTCCTTGAGGCTATATCACTTGATGACGAAACCGGCCTACGCGACCGAGCGATTATTGAACTACTTTTTTCAAGCGGATTGCGCGTCTCGGAACTAGTAAATCTAAATCGCGATCATGTAAACACGAAGCGACGAGAATTTATGGTGCGAGGTAAAGGCCGAAAGGATCGCCCCGTATTTATCGGCGAGGCAGCCGCACTTCGTGTCGAAGATTACCTGGCAGCTCGACTTGATAACTTGCCGCCGCTTTTTCTAAGTTATAGCCGAAATAATATCTCAAGCATGACCGGAGACTATCGGCGCTTAACCGCGCGTAGTATTCAGCGTATGGTTACAAAATATGCTCGCCTGGCCGGCATCACTAAGCATGTCAGCCCACATACAATGCGCCATAGCTTTGCCACTGACCTACTTATGAATGGTGCCGACATCCGTAGCGTCCAATCAATGCTTGGTCATAGTAATATTAGTACTACCCAAGTCTACACACACGTCACAGATGAGCACTTACGTGACGTGTACGAAAAATTTCATAGCGATACCGAGTAGTGATTACGGCGTACAACTTGTAGAGGCATAGCCGCCATTTGGACCAGCGCCATCTGTCACTGTAAAGTTCTTACAGAGGCTGCCCGTAATATCGACAGCTGCATCTGGATATGGGAAGTTGATTGGATTCATTTCAACACGACTACTTACTCGACGGAAGATGTCATTAGCACGGCCCGTTGAGTCAACCACTGGTAGAACACCGTCAAACTGCACTACATCTACACCCTTCAGCAATTTAACTGAATAGCTTGTTGAATTATACAGTGTGCTAAGACGCAGATATGCTAAACGATTCGTGGCGTCTCCGCCAACTGGGCTTGGCAATTCGATCCGTATTCTACAAGCGTATGGAAGGACATTTACACTCGACTCGCATGTCACTACTCCTATCTTCCCAGCGGCAACATCTTGCTCCTGACGCCTATCGTCAGTAAACTTCATGCTTTTAGGCTCAACCCTTTGATGTGGATACAGAAAGACAGTATTAGCATTACTCTCTCCAGAGCCGGTCGTTGTATCAAACTGCGAAAGAGTAAAGTTACTGCCAAATTGCATCAACTGAGCCCGTAGCACTGGAGGCCTGTTTTTTGCCCAGCTATTTGTTGATGTCGGCGGAAGGGCAACAGGAGAAGCACTTGATGGCAGTGCAATACTGCGATCGGCTAGACCTGCACTGGCAAAGTCATTATAGGCAAACCAACTCAACTCAATTGCATCAAAGTCCTCACCTCCTGGGGCTCGTAACGGAATAATTTTCGAGCTACCCTCGCCAGCTGAAGCGTCAAGGGTAGATGTATAATCATTTGTTTTGCGTGTCACTTTTACGCAGGTATAGGCTTGATTCAACGCCTCATCTGAACCCGTGACGCTCGTCTGAACCTTAACTTCTTTATTGCCGGTTACAGGATCGGTCGAGACCACGCCTGATGTTGCGAGGGTCTCCGGAACTGATTCGCAGGTCTGTGTGTCGAGCTTATCGCATAGCGCTGCATCACCAGCTGCAAGACTGCTCTCACATAGTAGCAGGGCCCGCTTGGCATCCTCAACTCCCGCCAGAGCAGAATCATAGGCACTTTGAGACAGGTCATTTGTTGCAGCCTGTTGTTGTTCTTGCACCATGATACGAATAAAGCTAATTGTTAACACGGTCATCAAGAGGGCGCAAAAAATCACCACGAACAATGAGACCGCTCCTTGTTCATGCTTTCGTGAGTGTATTGTCTGTCGCATAGTACCCTGCCCTATCTTTTTCATTACGTTCTATTACCCGCGCGCGTCGTGAAATCGAACACATTTATTGCGCAAAATTCCCAATTGGCTGCATCGTCATTTGGTGGCTTACATGAAGCATCACCCGTTGCCAAAGCCTCTTGATCGTTAGTACCGAGAGTAAATCCGACTGAATATAATGCCTGGTTAGTCCCGGGATCGGTATTCGATGATGCGATAGTAAAGGTGTGAATCGCTAAGTCGAGCTTGTCAGAGCTCACTAGCAGCTCGGTTGCATCACTGCGCTTAATCGGTGGCGTCGGGCTAGCACTTGCGCTCGCGCAAACCTGGCCACCCGTATCGAGCACGCGGGCCATGCGCACTGGAGTACTTTCTGAATCATCATACACAATTGTATCGGTCGAGACACCTGCGGTAATTGTTTTGCCATAGTTCCAGACATAGCTATATTTACCAAGGCAAAGACGACCGCCGTGCTCTGTGCTTATGTACTTTGACGATCCCGGTGTGACGTCAAACGGCTTCGCACCCTTGATGTCACGCTGCAACACGTCGCTCAAGTCGCGGCCAGTCTGGTTGACCGACTTTAACGTAATGCCTTTACTGTAAATGTTACTAATCTGCATCGTTGTCATTGCGATCGCAAGCAGTAAAAATGCAACGCCCGACATAGACAGCATCAGCTCGATGAGCGTGAATCCTTTTTGGGCTATTCGGCCACGACGCTGATTATATGGTTGGTTCATAAAGCCTCACGATCGTTCCGGTTGTCATTGGCTGGTCCAGGCCAGGCCCGTACCAGCAGGCACGAATATGAAAATCGATATACCGCGATATACCTGAGAAATTCTTTGATCGAATCGCCTCTACCCAAATACCGGCCGCCTTATCAATTTCAACTGATGCGGGTAGATACGAAATGCGAGCATACGTATCAGCTTGTGAATAACCAACATACTTTTTGACAGTCTTCGTATTGACGACAAATGCGCTCGACGGGGCATCACAGGTACCAAATGACGTAGCGTCACCGTCAATTGATTCGGTGACAATCGTTTGCCACTCCTTCGCAGGAGAACCGTCAGCCGGAGTCGTTGAGGTTGCTACGGCACTAACATATGACGCTTGCATATATCGCAGAGCCTCGGCCTGACTATCGATCTGCTGACGGACCAGCGTTAGTTCTAATGACCGCTGCGCCGCTGCCGTCCCTTGGTTCATGATCGACAAGCTGCCAACAGCAAGCAGGCTAAACACTGTAATTGAAAAAAGAACTTCAACAATCGTGTCGCCTCTATCTCGCCTGCTCCACTTGATTGAATTTAGCATTGCGATGTTCCATCACCGTGCATTTTTATACCTGTTGGACTTGAGGCGTTAGCAATCAGCTCGATACCAAAACGCTTGCCACTAAATAGACCGTCCGACTCTACACAGACGTATCCATTAGTACTTAAATTCTCAGTCGTCACCATCGCCACAGGCGACTGCGTAGCACCATCCTCCTGGTCGATAAATGTTCGAATTGAACCTGTTGTCGGAGATCGTACGATCATCATCGTTGTTGCGGTTGGCGTTTTGTCGATATCCTGCATTGCCGCACCCCATTCTACGACATGTTCTTGCCTATCAATATCACTCAAGGTCAGGTTAGCGGCTAATAATGCGGCGATGTCATCATCACCTTCGCTTCCAGTCGACACCCTGCCTACTATAGTTTGGACTGTCAGCTTTTTGTCCTCAAGACTAAGATACTTACCAATTACGACGCAGTCAGTCGTACCGCGCGATACACCACCTGCGGGCGCCTCTACTGGCCCAGAAGAGCTGTCACATACCCAGTTAGCATCACGGTCATTACGGACGGTCGTTACTTCACTGTATTGTTGCTGCAGAAGATTCGACAAGGAATTTACGCTATCACGATAGCGTTGTTGCGAGATAGACGTCCCAGCTCCTACTAATATAGCAACAGTTAGTACTCCTGTTATTGCCAGGAATAGCATAACTTCGATAATCGTAAATCCGTGTTTGTTCTGCGTGCCCATTTGCGCTTAATTATAGCATAAGCGAGATTAGTTCTATAGCGTCAGACCATTGAAATACAGAGCTAGAATTTGCCTGCCGACAAAGAACGCGATAACCATGCCGATAATCAGGAACGGACCGAATGGAATACGAGTCGTACGTGTAATTTTACCAGTTAGCATACCTGGTATAACGACTAGACATCCTACAAGGTTTGCGATAAATAGAGCCAATAGTGCGAGTTGCCAGTCAGCTAGAAATAGTGCGAGCGCAAGACCAAGCTTTATATCGCCAAAACCAATCCACTGCCCCTTTGACATAACATAGATAAGTAAATAGATACCACTGAGGATAAAGACGGCACTCAGAATACTAACTAATACGTCAAGCACGTCTGGCACTTGCAGTAGCACAAGTACCGCGCTCACGACACCAAGTCCAATAACGCTAAACATTACTTCATTAGGCAATAAGAACCAGCGAAGGTCGTACACAAAGAGTATCGCTAGGCCAACTCCAGCTAGTAGCCAAACGATAAACTGAGTAATCGCAAGCGGAGTCACTAGATCAAACGGCCAAAATATAAATGACACAACAAAGAATGCGGCCACGCCTAGTTCGATGAGCGGTTCCAATCGTCCAATCGGCTTACGACAATAACGGCACTTACCTTTGAGAGACAGCCAGCTCACAAGTGGTAGTAAATCGTACCAGGCGAGCTCGTGCCCACAGTGCAGGCAACGAGAACTGTCCTTGGCCTTGTTGATACCATGAAGGTACTTAAGCTGAGTATACTCCTTTGCATCAACCTTCTCACCTTGAGCCTTGTCCTCTTCAAGCTGTCGAGCACGAAGTCGCCAAACTGACGCACCGGCAAAACTTCCGAGACATAGACCAAACAGTGTCAGTCCAACATAAATCCATAGCTGTTCCATAAGCACAATCATAACAGATAGAGTCACAAAAAAGAACCGCCTACGTAGCGTAAGCGGCCCCCCATTTATTACTGAACGTAATAAAGATTAACTATTCTGGCAGAAGTACTGGCCGTCACCTGCTTCAAGTTTCGTCACAACTGTATACTGGCGAGATGTGCCTTTTTTAAGCTCTTGCTTTGCGCCATCACCACCACTACTTTCACCACAGACTGATGCTGGAGTAATAACCACAGCTGCATCCGCAGGTGCGATTGACACATCTGACGTCGGCGCAGAGTCAACTGTGATCGCATCTGTGTCAGTGTTGTCAGATACATCTTTTACATACGCCTGAAGATCGGCTGCGTCTGGGAAGTTACCTCTGTTGTTGCCGGTATACGAACTAACACCTGAGGCAATTGTGCTCACATCGTTCTTACGTGCTGTATCGCGCTGGTTTCGCTGCAATGCAGGAAGGGCGATGAACACCATCAAGAAGATTAGTCCTGCAATCGCAAGTACCAATACAACCTCGATGATTGTAAAGCCTTTTTCGCTTTTGTGCTGTACGTTCATAAAATCTTTTCCACCTTTCTATGAACAAAAATTATTTTTGCGCCAAAACGCTTATGCTCATAGTACGTTATAATATTTTCTTTGTCTAGGTGTTCGTGCCGTTTACCAAACCGTAAATTGGCAGAAGGATTGCCCCTACCATACCACCGGCAACAATCGCCAATACAACCATCAGAATAGGCTCAATCGCAGTTGAAATTGTGCGGATCTCTTCGTCGAGCTCATCTTCATACACCTGCGCCGTCTTGCCCATCATTTCGTCAATTTTACCCGACTGCTCACCGATCTTAATCATCTGCGGTACCATCGTCATAATATAGTCTTCCGGCTGCAAAGCGACCGATAACGCCTTACCACCCTTAACCTTTTCAGATGCCCTCGTAATACTTTTGGCAATGATAGTGTTATTGACCGATTCACTACTAATTTTAAGCATATCGAGCATAGCAACACCAGTACTAAGCAGCGTCTGGCCTGTTCGCGTAAAACGAGCCATATATAACTTACGGAACATTTTTCCAAATAACGGGACATTGAGCTTGAATGTGTCTTTCACTCTAATGCCATTGTCTGTCTTGAGGTACTGGAGGAGGAAGTAGATACCGATACCAGCGATGATCAGGATGAGCCACCAGAAGCTTTTAATTATTTCCGTCGTGTCCACCATGAGCTGCGTCAAAAACGGCAGCTCCATCTTCATATCGCGATATAGCTTCTCAACCTGAGGCACCACAGTGAAGAGCATGAATCCCATGACGCCAAAGATAACAAATAGTACGATAACCGGATACGTTAGCGCACCTTTAATCTTGCTCATGGTAGCCGCATCTTTTTCCTGCTGTGCAGCTACACGCTTGAGCGCATCGTCGAGCGTTCCAGATGCCTCACCCGCAGAGACAAGTGCGATGAATACCTTATCGAATACTTCGGGATGTTTTGCAAACGAATCGGACAATTGGCGTCCACCTTCAACATCAGCAATAATCTCTTGGATCACGCTCTGCAGCTTTTTGTTCTCTGTCTGTTCAAGTACCGTGCGCATACTTTGCGACAACGGCAAACCGGCACCAACGAGTGTTGCAAGCTGGCGCGTAAAGACGATTCTATCTTTTGTCGTAATGCGACCGTTGAGCTTGCCAAGAAAATTGCCGCCCTCGATCACTTCTTTAACATCAATCGGCACAAATCCTTGTTCAATTAAAAGGCGTGCGGCCGAATTTTCGGTATCCGCCTGAACGATTGACTTAACAATCTTATTCGTTGCGCCATCGCGAGCTTCATAGCTAAACTTTTTCACAGTTTATCCTCTCATCAACCTTTCAAATTCAGTCAAATCGACCGCATACTCGCGGGCGTTGTCATAGGTAATTGTGCCACTTTGCACCAGGCTAACGAGCGTACGATCCATAGTCTGCATACCCTGGTCAGCACCGGTTTGAATTACCGCATCGAGCTGATGACTCTTGCCTTCGCGAATGATATTACGAACAGCTGGGTTAGCGATAAGCACTTCTGCGGCCACAACACGACCGCCGCCGATTGCCGGCACAAGCCTCTGTGAACAGATTGCCATCAAGATATTAGATAGCTGCGCACGAATCTGAGGCTGCTGGTGCGGCGGGAACACATCAATCATACGATCAATCGACTGTGCTGCCGAGTTGGTATGGAGGGTCGCAAACACCAAGTGACCAGTTTCCGCAATTGTAATTGCTGCTGAGATAGTCTCAAGGTCACGCATCTCACCGATTAGAACGACGTCTGGATCTTGGCGAAGGCTTGATCGTAGTGCAGCGGAGAATGAATACGTATCATAGTGAACTTCACGCTGTACGACTACTGATCGCTTCGACTTGTGAGTAAACTCGATAGGATCTTCGATCGTAATGATGTGATGCGAGCGTTCTGTATTAATCTTATCGAGTAGCGCAGCTAGTGTGGTTGACTTGCCTGAACCAGTTGGTCCGGTTACTAGCACGAGTCCGCGCGGAAAATCGGCAAAGCCCATCACGACTGACGGCATACCAAGCTCGGTCACTGATTTAATTTCATTTGGAATTAGACGTAGTGCAGCAGCCAAGTTACCTCGCTCATGGAAGGCATTCACACGGAAGCGACCAAGTGTGCCAAACGCGAAGCTAAAGTCAAATTCCTTATCTTTCATGAGAATTTGCTGCTGATCCTGGTCGAGGATAGCAAAAATTAACGCCTCAACCTGTTGTTCATCAAGTGGGTTAAAACCCGGCACTGGCGTAAGAGATCCGTCAACGCGTAGCATTGGCGGCAATCCTACCTGCAAGTGAAGGTCGGACGCACGCTTGCGAACAACTTCTTCGAGGAGTACTTCGATTCGTAGCTCTTGATTATTCATAATTTCATCCACCCTTCTTTATGCAATATCTGCCGCAACGCGGTTTACTTCTTCGATTGTTGTAATGCCCTGTAGTGCCTTTAAGTAGCCGTCCTGTCGCATCGTGATCATTCCCTGCGAAATGGCCAGACGCTGAATTTCTCCACTTGTCGCCCGTTTTACAATGAGGTCCTGGATTGATTCGGTCACGTCCATGACTTCATATAGGCCGGCCCGACCGGAGTAGCCTCGCGGTGTTTGCGGCGTATCTCTACCCTTGACTAAAGTATAAGCGCTTTGGCCAGCCAGTGGCAAGTCTTTGTACCCTAAATCTTCAGAAACTTTCAAAACATCGGCTGGGGTCTTAGGGAGCAAATGGCCGACAGTCGCAAGAATATTCTGCGTCTCTATCGGAGACGATTGATACGATTCGCGCTTTGGCGCCACGCGTCGCACGAGCCGCTGACCAATAATCGTGTTCACGGTACTTGCGATGAGAAACGGCTCGATACCCATATCAAGTAGACGCGGCAGTACACCCGCTGCCGAGTTGGTGTGCAGGGTACTAAATACCAAGTGCCCTGTCAGTGCTGCTTGCACAGCTAGGTTAGCCGTCTCCGAGTCACGAATCTCTCCTACCATCACGACGTCGGGGTCTTGACGAAGAATAGAGCGTAGACCGCTGGCAAACGTCAGCCCAACGTCGGCGTTCACCTGAATCTGGTTCACTCCATCCATCTTGTATTCGACTGGATCTTCAAGCGTTACGATATTAACTGAGTCATCTTTAATCTCTTTTATAAGCGCATATAGACTGGTCGACTTACCTGAGCCGGTTGGACCAGATGTTAGCACCATTCCGTTCGGGCGGCGAATACCTTTTCGAATAGTACGAAGCGAACGGCCCGCATACCCCATTTGTTCAATATCAAAGCTGTTACCTGATTTATCGAGCAAACGAATAACAACCTGCTCACCCCAGACGACAGGGCTAATAGCAATACGAAGGTCAACTTCTTTATTCGCTACCTTTACTGTAAACTGGCCATCCTGCGGGATACGGTGCTCGTCAATCTTGAGATTGGATAAGATCTTTATACGGCTCACCAGCGCTGGTTCAATTGACTTTGGTAGCTGCATAATCTCACGCAGAACGCCGTCGACACGGCAACGAATCTTGAGTGTTTTCTCAAGTGGCTCAACGTGCACATCGCTAGCACGAGACTTAACTGCATATTCCAAAATAGTGCTCAATGCACGGCTAATTGGAGAGTCCTGAACAAGCGTTTTAATGTCCTTGGCGGAGTCCTGACTCGCTTCCATTTGCGAAGCTTCAGCAGCGGCATCCACACTCGAGAGGTCGGTACGATACTGATCAAGCACATGCCGAACGCCAACTTCCGATGCCATAAATACCTTGATTGGACGCTGAATAAGATTGGCTAGATAATCGACCGCCTGGACGTTATTTGCGTCAATCATCGCCACTGCGAGTCGATTCTGAACCTCGGCAAGCGGTACTGCCATGAATCGCTCGGCAATATCTTCAGCAAGTAAACTAAGAACTTTCTGGTCGATCAGGCTATTGCTAAGATTGACATAAGGTACACCAGATACCTGGGCAATGGCGTGTGCCAGCAACTCGTCATCGACGATATGCTTTTCAGCCAAGATACTAAATAGCGGCTTATTTGTCTGGGCCGCTTCAGCATTCGCTTCATCGATCACCTCTTTGCGAACCAGACCCTCACCGACAAGTAGATCAATCAGCTTATCCTGGATGTCACTCGTTAACAGCGCCATGACTTAACTCCTACTTATCTTATTGAGTCGCATTAGTGCCACCACCGATCAGCACTTCAACTGTCGGATTAATAGCCTCTTTGTTAAAGATAGCAGGATCCGGCTCGACAACGTCGGTTTTGATAACATCGACGGTCTTTACTTTTACTGGCTTTTCATTTGTCTTAAACATCGGCAATGCACCAGCGATAAAGTAGGCCACCAAGACACTCATCGATGCGATAAGAATAATCATAGCAATATCTGTTTTTTTCATGGCTTTACTACCTTATCTGTTAGTTCAATGACACGTTCGGGCTCATAAAATGCATTTGCATCAATTGTCATCGTAAGCTTTCCGTTTGTCTGCTCAAGTACCAGATTTGTCACGTCGATAGCACGAATTGAATGCTCGAATCGATCAAGCAGCTGTTTCAAGGCATTAGCGTCGCCAGATACAGCAAGCTTAAATACAATCTTATTCTTATTCTTCTCCTTACTACTAGCTACAGGTGTAGCACTTTGCACATTAGCACTAGACGATACTTCCACACCAGCAACTGGGGTCATGTTTAATGACTCAAGCGTCAAGCCCGGAATACCTTCAATAAGCTTTTGCTGCAGTGAGGATCCAAGCGCAAGTGAGTTACCGTCAGCCGGCAGTGCATCGAGCACTACTTGAAGTGCTTTATCGTCAGACTTTGCTTTGACGCTATTAAGTCCCTCGTTTGTGTCGAGTAGACGAATGTTGTCTTTTAGCTCGGCAACGGCCTTATTATTCTTCATTAAGATAGATACGGTGTTATTTTTTTCATTAATAACCTTCTGATTAAAAGCCAATTTCTGGACTAAGAAAATAGATCCAACCGCCGCAAAACCTACAATCACCGAGACACCAGCGACCCAAAGGAACATCGTTCGATTCGCTTTTGCAATTTGTTGACGCTTTCTAAGCGCAACTTCTTTAGTAGGCATTAGTTACTCTCCTTCAAATCGTCAGCCGGGTCAGAAAAGAGACTCTCTGGAATACGACCACGTGAATCGGTCACGTTTTCTTGTTGATTAGGTGCTTTTACTTCTACATTTCGGAGGCCAGATTGGAATAGTTCAGCCGGATACGTAAACGATATAACAAATCGGAGAACTCGCTGCCCTGATGAATCCTCGCCGTAGCTAATTTCCTTTACGTCCACGGCGCTCGCCAAAGCAGCTTCTCGTATAACGTCATTATCATCCGCGTTCTTGTCAACTTGATTAAGGTAAGTAACTTTAGTGTTAAGGATTGTTTTCTTAAGCACTTCTACGGCAGCAAATCCACCGGATGACTGTCCTTCAATACTAATTGTCTTAGTGGCAGGGTCGAGCTTGATGCTTGAAAATGTCGCATTATTTGGGGCGGCTGGATTAATTGCGACCATCATATCAAACAAACGTGAGTCAATTTTCTTATCAGCGTGCATTTTAGATAGTTTCGTAAGCTGATTTTGAATCGTGAGCGTATTTGTCAGATCAGGCTTACCAATAAGCTCGGCATTCTGATCCTTAATACTGTCATCGGCGATCTTACTGGCGATCGCTTGGCCGCCAATTACCCCACCTAGCACCGCTACGACTGCGACGGACGCGATACCGACAAGGATCGCAGTTGATATCACACCGCTACGAACACGCTCGGCCTTAATTAGCTCCTGCTTAACATCTGGTATAAGGTTAATTTCGATCATGACTTATTACTCCGCTGTGCTAGTCCTACTACAGTCGCGAACTCAGTCGCAATCGTACCAAGCTGCTGCTGATCTGATTGCTGAACACGTACTTTTTGCCACGGATTAGCGATTTGGGATTGAACTCCTGTTTTGGCACTAACATAGTCGCCTAGCTTCGGTACAACTGCACCGTAGCCCGAAAGCAATATGCCGCTTACTGAAGTATTCGGGTAGCGAGTCTGGAAGAATTTAATAGACTTAACAAGTTCCGCTGCAAAGTTATCGAGCACACTTTCAATCGCGCGAAATACCTGGCCCTCGAGACGATCCGGTGCAAGACCAAATTTAAGAATAAACTGCCTTGCTTGGTCTTCTTGTACATTTAAGTTCTGGACTGCCGCTTTCACGAGCGAGTTAAGTCCAGTCGGGATAGTTCGAACCAATCGCGGTGAATCATTGAAGGTAATCGCAAGGTCGGTTGAATGTTCCCCGACATCAATAAGAAGTCGCGCGTCCTTTACACCACTTGGCAACAAAGAGCGAACCATAGCGAGTGGATCCGGTTCGGCTGCGATTACATTCAGGCCAAGCCCTTCAACAAATTCAAGTCGCTCTTCTGCATAGGAGTTTGCCGTACTAGCAAGAAGTACTTCCTGCTTCTGAGGATCGTGAAGTGATTGTCCAAGTAACGCCCAGTCTACCTTAGCTTCATCAATTGACATTGGAATATACTGATCAACTTGGTATTTCAATGTTGCCTTAAGTTCGGCCGGCGACACTGTCGGCACATCAATCACGGTCGTGAATGTTTTGCTTGATGGCAGACCAATGACAACATTCTTTGTCTTGATACCACTCTGGCCAATTGCCGTCATAATAACTTCGCCTAGTCGGCGCTGTGATTCAGTTGAAGAACTTGTCGCCAGTTTAGAATCTAATGGCGCATAGCCATAATGAAGTAATGTCCAGTTGTCTGTTCCGTTGTTTGCTAGCTGAACCACCCGAACCGCATTGGAACCGATATCTAGTGCAAAAAAGTCGCCCACGCCTTTTAGTAATGCCATATTATCCTTCATTATACATAAGCAAGATGATAAAATACAAGCCTATTGTTAAGTGTTATTAGAACCGCGGTGCTAGTTCACGAGTATCGATTGTCTGAACACTTCCCTCGCCGCCTGCGCGGCCAATTGCCCATAGGTACGCATCTGCACGCAGATTAAGTACTTCGCCCGGCTCACCACTCGCCGTACCCGTTCCAGAACCAGCTGTTCGAGTAAGATACAGCTTCTTTGCCATGACAGGTCCGTTAACAATTAACTTCTTGTCGCAAATACCGCTTGTTAAGACAGGCGTGCTCGTCAATGTGCGATTATTACATGTATGTACACTTCCCTGAGTGCCATTCGCGATAAGCCACGCATCAACATTAGTTACAGTATCTTTAATCTGGATACTGTTCGCGATAATCACAACTTGTGGAATCTCGTCAGTTGAAGCAAGCGAGTCTGTAGTATAGCGAATATCACCATCGATAAATACGGTGCCAGACGCCTTGATAACAACTGACCTGCCCTTAGCGATCGCCCCACCTGTAATTTGTAGATTGCCGTTAACGTAGTAGGTATCATTGAGACTATCCAATGACGTACTTCCACTTAATGACGGAGTGCTCGTGACCGCCTTTGGAGCAAGACGGGCAGCAACATTCGGAATCGTGCCTAGGTTCCCCGCTGTCGCGTAACAACCAAACTTCAAGGCTCCGTTACAACCACTTACTGGCGTATGCCCAGCATTGGCAAACGTCAACTTACTCCAGTCTGCCTGCGTACCCGGACCGTGACCATCTTGGCCTGCTAGTCCTGCCGCAGACCCGCCCGTAATAGTGCCCGTTGCAAATACACCGTACTCTACCCAGCTGCCAAACACCTTCGTGTTGCCGGCTTTTATTGAGGTACTGACATCGACATTGCTACCCGAAGGAGCACTAGTGTCATTATCAAATCGACGACCGACAGATAGATCGCTACCCCAAATTTGGACCTTCGGTTTCTTGCCGACGATGACGCATTGAGGAGCACTATGGCGCCACTCGCCGGAGTTATTATCAAGACCTTGTCGATAGGCTGTAATAGACAAGCCGTAGCAGACTTGATCACCCACTTCAAGATCTCCGATAGGCTGGTTTAATAGTTGACTGACGGTTGTAGAGGTGACGCCAAAGCTCGTATCACCACTTCCAGAACCTCTTCCTTCAGTTGACGTACATTCATTGCCATAATATTCACAACTTTCTTGTCTATTGTCCGCGCCTTTTGGAATCGTATTGCCAGACCTCACAATAGTCTTACTTAACTGCCATCGTATATCTACATAACTCTTAGTTGGACCGCTGTTTGCAACGATCGCTCGTACGGACGGTATTGTTCCATCTTGATCGCCAATATCCATACCAAGATCTCCGATAGAGGGAGAAAGGTTAAAGTTATACGGCACCTCAGTACATGCCTTTGGGCTCATGCCGGTCGGCTGAGTGTCAATCGGCGTATCATATGTTTGAGGTGTCCATACGAGCCACTGACATAATTTATTACCAACATCATCTTGAGTGACTGTATACTGCGTTGCATTGACAGCAGGACCTTCGTTGACAAATGGACTATTTACACTACCATTTGCACTACCGCTATTCCAACCTTGAGGGTCTGCACTTCCGTTCCTCCAACCAGCCCCGCCACTAAAGCCAGATTGTCGAACCGACCAATAGATAGTTCGAGTCATGTTATAACCGCTATTGTTCCATAGTCTGTGATTCCATTTAAGCACTGAGCCAGGCTGCGTAGGCACCCCCGCTCCCGGTGGGTCTGCTGGCCAATTGACGACATTTGGAGAAGCATTTACTCCAATAAGAGACCTTCCGTCCGTAGTCCATGGATCAATACGCGTAAAGTTAACGTTAAAACAAGCATTCGGAGAAGCTGAGAAGGTGGCGCCAGGCCGATTCGTAGTCGTACCAAATCCCGTACAGACCTCGTGTAAACCCGTCTCCCAGCCACTAACGTTCAGTTTGGCAGCATACGGATAGACGCCTCGCTCATCTCGAATTCCAATTCCTGCACGATTCCACCTATCCTCGTAGGTAATAGCGCCCGGGCCTCCTATTAGTCTGTTCGTGCCGTTAGCGTCGTCAACAGAAAGCTGCTTCGCTCCGTTTATATATCCTTTCGGCCAGTTAGAGCAGTAAGTGGCAACGAAGTTAATCGTAATATCAACCTGATCAGACCCGCCCCTCACAGCACTCATGTCGGTGCCTCCACCCGGGCCCGTAATCCACATAAAGTCAGCGATTTTATCTTCCTTGTAACTAGGATCTGGACAGTAGACATTCGCCCAGTCGCGTGCACCCTGGAGATTCGGACTATAGGTCGCTGCACCGACAGACGAGGCTGGCAAAAGTGCGCTTGCGAGCAATGATAGCGCTGCTATAGATAAGATGCCACCGTATGCGTATCGTAGCAAGCGCATTATTTTACCTCGGCCTTCTCAAGAATCGATTGATAATATGGTAGCAAATCTTTATATTCACTAGAATCCTGCGGGAAGGTCTCCAGCTGATCGATGGCTTTTTGGAGATATTCTTTCTCTCGAACAGTATCGTTCTGTCGATCATACAGATCTGCCAAGTTGGCAAATGTACGATAGTCCGGATTTAGCTCACTTAGTGTAACGGAAAATCGCACTGCATCATCTGTCCGGTTTGTACGATAAGCGATCATAACCGCCTGCTCATACATGGCTATCTTTTCATTAGTGTCGGTCAGTTTATTTGCCTCTTGCGTATATAATTGATAGGCCGCCTCTGACTCGTTATTCGCTACCTTTTCTGCGTAACGAGCGGCTATGTCCCGATTACCCCTAAATGCAGCCTCATCTAGTTTTTTTCGCTCAACCTGAACTGCAATATCGCGGCGAGCCGCCTCTGCTTGTTTCTGTTGCCGCTGCACGTTTAGATAATATAATCCGCCCCCCAGCGAGGCAACGACGAGCAAAGCAATAATACTACTGATAATTATTATTTTTTTTGAGAATCGGCCCGCCTTTTTGTTCATAGCACAAGCATAATATACTTACGGTACTCTACGCAACTGCTAGTTATCATTTATGACCATATCTTCGTCAATTTCTATTGGCTGACATATGTCCATAAATAAGAGAGCGCCGGGGCGCTAGAGGATGGCCGCACCTGGATTGGTACACTCATCGACTCTAGCGCCTACCGGCGAACTCATTTACTCAGATGCTCCTGCAACAGAGCGACGACGCATCAGCAAAGCCGCTGCCAGCACCAAAATGCCAACTGCGACCAGTGGCCACATCGACAGCCCCGTCTGCGACACACCCGACGCTGCACCACGAATGGTGTAGTTCCGGTCGGTCGACGTAACCGCCGTTGCCTGCGCCTTCTCCGCTTCAACAGCCTGCGTAACGACGGGTGTCGTCGCTGCCGGCTGATTGAGATGCGGAACCGCAGGAGCTGGATTCGGCTTGACCTCTGGTTTTGGATCAGGCTTCGACCCGGTGTTCGTGGCCGGAGCGCAAGGCTCAGCACTGAACGTGTAAGGCCAGCTCATTGGTGCGCGAGGCGGCGCAAAACCCTCCAAGAGGGCCGCCGTCACCACAACGGAGCCACCAGGCTGGTCGCCCGTGACATATTTCGCGATCCCCCTGACAAGCTCTGGGTAGAGAATCGTGTCATCCGCCGTACCACACTTGTCGACAAAGGTCGGCGCATGCGGCGGCAGAGCCCGCTCCAGAATTGGAGTAGGTGGGACGTACTCGAAAGTCCACGGCCCCGTCGTCGTCAGTACCACTCCCGGCAACGCCGGAGCGGCAATGACTGTCAAAGGAGAACCCGGAACCAATGAGTGATGCCCCGGCTGAAGCACTTCATTGGTTGCCGCATCCTTGTAGACATAGCTGCCGCCAACTGCTACCGGAATGGTGACAGTGGTGCCGTTGCTCGTCGGAGCGATTGGCGTTACAGTCACCGTAGTATCGGTATTGGTGTAGCTATCGAGCAACGTTCCCCCAAGGGTAGCGCTGACAGTAGCACCAGACGGCACCGTGTAGGGACCGAATGAGCCACTCCAAGGCACAACCACTGCGGGGGTGTTCGGATCATTCTCCGGTGTTGCCGGTTGCGTCTTCACAATGAAGACCTGTTGTGACGAGCCAGCCGATGAGCTTGCCGACACAACAATTTCAACATCCAGCGACACAGCCGAACTACTGGAGACCGTAAGGGTCGCCACAGATGGATTGGCCGAGTCTACAGAGAACGTGCCACTGCAGCAAAACACGGCAGCCGCCTTAGCGGGGGCCGCCTGTACTGTGCTGAAGCAGACAGCGATGACGAGGAAGAGGACGCCAAGTACGGCATACGCCTTCGACTTCTTGAGATTGGCGAGTAGCATCACGCCACTCACCTCCTTTCATAAAGCATCCAGACGTCCTTCGTCTGAGTAAATGAGTTTTCAAAAACTACCGAGCTACTTAGGTTCGCTCGATCAGCAGCACGAATGTGCCACACTAAGCGCAATCATAACATTATTTACGTATTTTGTAAATAGTCAGGTTACCTTTTTCATCCACCTCTGATACAATAGAGGAATTATGAGTCTATCTATCGGTATCGTCGGCCTTCCAAATGTCGGCAAATCAACCCTATTCAACGCCCTCACTAACAATGATATTTTGGCGGCCAACTACCCGTTTGCGACTATCGAGCCAAACACCGGTATCGTGCCAGTACCTGACGATCGTTTACAGAAACTAGCCGATCTTTACGGATCAACAAAACTTCTCCCTGCTACCGTTACCTTTGTTGATATTGCCGGACTCGTAGCTGGCGCCAGCAAAGGCGAAGGACTGGGCAATAAGTTCTTAGCGAACATCCGTAACTGTGACGCTATCGTTCATATTGTTCGCGCCTTCCACGAGGGTGATGTTATTCATGTGTCAGATAAAATCGACCCACGTGATGACATAGAAGTGATCAACACCGAGCTAATCTTAGCTGATATGCAAACGATTGAAACCCGCTTGCCAAAAGTAGCCAAGGAAGCCAAAGCCAAGCCTGCCCTGCGAGCCACGGCAGATTACCTACAGACACTGCTTGATCACCTCAAAGCCGGCACGCCTCTTTCTGCTCTCAGTGATCTGAAACTTGAATACATAAGCGACCTTCACCTTCTGACGGCAAAGCCGGTTATCTATGCTTTTAATGTCGACGAGGATACACTGGTTGACGACACAAAAAAAGCCGAACTCAGCGCCCTCGTTGCGCCAGCTCGAACACTTTTTGTGTGCGCCAAACTAGAGGAAGAAATTAAGGGCCTCGCCCCCGAAGACGCGAGCGAACTCCTCGAAAGCTACGGCGTCAAGGAAACTGGCCTTCTTCAAATGATCCATGCCGCCTACGACACCCTCGGACTTCAGAGCTACCTCACCGCCGGACCAAAAGAAGTCCGTGCTTGGACAATCAAACAAGGTGCCACCGCCCCACAGGCGGCTGGTGTAATTCATGGTGATTTCGAACGTGGCTTCATCGCCGCTCAAATTGTTGATTTCGATGACCTTATCGAAGCTGGCTCCGAAGTAGCCGCCAAGAGTGCTGGAAAAATGCGCACCGAAGGCAAAGACTACGTCATGCAGCCCGGCGACATCGTTGAATTCCGCTTCAACGTTTAGATATGAAAAGCGGGCGGCGTGAACAAGCGAATTGCTCGTTCACGCCGCCCGCACGGGCTCATTACTACGCCTCTCCACACTTCGCAAATACCGAGGTACTCTTGCCGTGAAAGTCTTCAGGAGAACAGCTAATGATCACAACGTAACCCGGGTGATACCCCCAAGTGTCGCCTTTCTCACTAGCCGGAGCCTCTTGATCATAAGTGACACTACGAGTCACCTTACACGTAACCGCACCTTTTTCCGTAGCAAACCCAATAACATTACCGGGTTTCAGATCGCTAAGGCGATTAAACCGCAGCATCTCCGGCGTGCAGCCCGCTGAACAAGCATGCCCAATGATATAGCTGGTATCCTGAGAGGTTGACCCCACGGGACCAAAGCTACTAATATAGTACGGTTTAAAGCTTTCGACAGGATTAGTTGCGTTGACCGGTGGCACGATCGCAGTACCAGGCGGACCGGCCTGCATAACTGAAAGCGGCGTATCTTGAAAGCCAAGCTCGGCTGACGTGATCGTCAATGGAATACCCGTTGCATCCACCTGAGTTGATGCTTCCGAGGTAGGCTCTTGACCGATGATTGGCATCGCCTTCGAGGTTTCAGCCACGGATGACGATGATACGCTCGGTGCCGGCGTAGCTGTCGCAGACTGCGCCGTTGATGGTGTCGCAGCTGTGACAATCTTCGCCGAAAGCGACCATGCCAACAACACAGCTGCAGCTAAGATGATAAGGCAGAATGCCAACATCTTGCGCCACAGCGGTAGCTTATCGTCTGTTCGACGATGTGTCCCCATGATATCTCCTAAACGTAGAATGGATTTTGAAAGAACGGCAACCTAAACGATGTCCGTTCCTCTGCCTTAGTACTATTTTATCATAAATACTTGATTTTGTCTACTTAAGGCGTCGGAGTAAATAGAACCGCTCCTGGTTCCCTTTCGCACCTGCGACGTCGCTGTCGCGCTTATCGATGATCGTAAAGTACATCTTTGCCCAAGCCTCGAAGTCCTTTAGAATCTGGCGGCGAATAGCATCATTTTTAATAATACCTTTGTTCGTTTGATTTTTGCCTGCTTCGAATTGCGGCTTTAACATAATCGCAAACTGCGTTGCCTGAGTACTGAGATAGTTCACGAGATGAGGTAAGATTTCCCGAACACTAATAAACGACACGTCCATAACGATAATATTCGGCTTGTCACCTTCTATGTAAAAATCTCGTATGTCGGTTTTCTCATGAAGCTTAATGCGAAGATGCCCCTGTAGACTGGGATGTAACTGATCGGTGCCGACATCAACTGCATAAACCAGTCTTGCACCAGAGCGCAGCGCGTAGTCAGTAAAACCGCCCGTACTACTGCCAACATCGAGAACGATCATATCTTTGAAATCAAGCTTTAGGATATCCGACACACTTGCAAGCTTTAGCCCTGCCCGACTGACGTACTGCTGTTCAGCCGTCAATTTTATTACGCTATCATCACGTACAAAATGACCTGGCTTGGTCACCACCTTCCCGTCCACAGTTACCTTACCAAGCTTAATCCAGCTTTCGGATTGCGAGCGACTTGTCGTAAGGCCACGCTTTGCCAGCTCAATGTCTAATCGTTGTTTTGTCATGGGTACATAATTCCTTCTACATCTCGGGTAATTTGGGCTATATTTTCCCATGAGCTGCCTTTTGTTAATATTGTCATCGCATACGTACCTTTGGGGTGACGAATAATACCTGAATCATTGAGATAATCCCACAAGAAGCCGACCTTATCCTGAACGACGCCCTTACTGCCAGCTGGAATACCGCGGCGGTAGATTTGTCGTCCCATTTTGTCGAGAAGACTCGATCGCTCATCGCCGCTAAGCAGCGAGCTATTATAGAGACCGATCATCAAACGATTCAAGTCTGCCGCTGAAGTTTGAGTGGCTGTTGGATTTGTGAAAGTGGTCGCCCTACTGACACCCCTACTATAGAGAAAATTATTGATATTCGTACGCCCGAACTTACCAAGCAACTCCTCGGCGCATTCGTTAGCGGATAGAACGATTGTTTTCTCGAGGCACGTCGCCATATCATAGCCTTGAATTGAATCACTCCAACGAAGCTCACCAGTTCGTATCTTATCAAACAGTACAAGTGATAAGAATGTCTTATAAGTACTCGCGGCCACAGTACCCTCGTCGGCTCGCGCTCCGACCGACCAGCCGCTACCATCAAGCTGCGTAATGGCTATGCGTGTATTTGAGCTTTGGCCAACATACTCTACATATGCCTGCAATCCAGCACGTGATGATGAGTAGCTACGCTCATAACGAACCGTCGGCGCGACTGGACCCATAGGAAGTTTAATAGCCTTAGGCTCATCAGCGCTCGCAACAGCACCCTTTAGGCTACTAACCAGCTCCGCTTGCTTGACGCCCAGTCCGCTCGGCGCACCTGTTCGACTCACCTCTATGCCGTCGACCACACGAGCCTGGGCGACGCCCGGAACAACATCCACCCGCTTTGCAACGCCACTAACATATGCAGCAACTGCTTCATCCTTAAGCACCAGTTGAACCTGCTTATCCTCACCTTCTTCAACCGACAGCCATGACGCAATGTCAATCGGTGCTACCTCTATAGTCTTGCCGTCATGACTCACTAAAGTAAGCTTACGAGCAATATACGCCTCCGCTTCGGTGCGAACCGGTTCAATGTCTTTCATACTACGCATCGGTGACGCCACTGTTGGTTCAATCCGTATAATCGATTCCACCGCATCGTATCGACGATTTGTCATCTTCTCTCGAATCATATCTGCGGTAACTAGAGATCCGTCACGAGGTTCCGTCACGGCCAATTTGCCATCACTAATCGTCAAGCCTGCGTCAATAGGAGCGATAGTCAATTGACTCGATGCCTTCTGGGTATACTCCGTGAGCTGCTCATTATTAAACGAAACCTGTAGCTGCGCTAAGTCAACTTGCGTGAATAAGAAAGAGAACGGTACAAAACGCTGCCATAGCGGATAGTCAGTTGCTCGACGAACCATTGCATCACTACGAAGTTCAGCGCCCGCCTCAGCGAGTGTCGATTCGATTTTTTTATCTCCGACCTGCAGAGTTACCGTAGCCTCTTGAAAGAGCGCGTGCACCTTCTCGGATAATACCGCTTCAGACTCAAGTGCAACAGAAGCACCCCCAATTCGAGCCAGAGGTAACCCTTTCCCTGTTGGATATAGGAGTTGGCCCGCAATTACCATGGCAAAGATTGAGATACCACCGATCAACAATACCCGACGATATCGCATTATGAAACGCTTAGTAGCGGCAAGCCACTTTAAATGACTATCGTTGATTACCATACCACCTATTTTACCACTGACGGCTATTTTTTGCGTTCGCGGTACTCGCCGGTCGAGGTATCAACAGAGATGACATCGCCAACTTTGATGAACGCTGGCACCTTAACAGTAATGCCAGTTTCGAGTGTTGCATCTTTTAGGACACTGCTGGTTGTATCGCCCTTTACCACATCTTCCGAATAGGTAACTTCAAGGTAAAGATTCTTTGGCAGCTCAACATTAATGACACGATCACCAAAGAACTGCAAGCTTAGTTCATCACCTTCCTTAAGGTAACCAGATGCAGCATCGACAATATCAGCATTAAGTTCAAACTGCTCAAATGTTGCAGGGTCCATGAAGTAATACAGGTCACCGTCAGTATATAGATACTGAACAGTTTTAGTACTCACCTCAGCGCGTTCAATCTTATCCTGTCCTTTAAATGTCTTAGGGATAACACTGCCGTCAATAAGGTTTTTCAGCTTAACGTTTACGATACTACCGCCGCGACCCATAACTTTCTGGTTATAGTCGGTAACGCGATATGGCTTGCCGTCGATTTGGCAGACGACGCCTTTTTTAAGATCAGTTGGTTGGTACATATTGGGATTACCCTTCCTTAGAAATGCGACGTGACGCACATCGATTGATATGCGCCACAACGTTTTCTAACACAATTAATATATTTAGTTAGATGTCACGAATGGCAATAGTGCCAAGTGACGAGCGCGCTTGATAGCGACAGCTAGCTGACGCTGCTGCTTTGCTGAAAGACCAGTCTTAGCAACAGGTTCAATTTGTCCGTACACATTAATGAAACGCTGAAGTGTCTTGACGTCTTTGTAGTCAAAATACGCTGGTGTATCTTTTTTAAATCGCTTAATAGCCATAATAGTTCTCCTAAATTATTCCCTAAAAAGGAATCTCGCTTAAATCAATAGGTTTGTCATCGATGTCTTCAATAACTACATCGTCAGACTTTTTGCTCTGGCTCGAACCAGAATTCGAGTAGCTTGACTGACCTTGTGAATCGCCAGCAGGACCATCAAGGAATGTTACATCAGTGGCAACAACCTCTACCTTTGAACGCTTCTTACCAGTCTCTTTGTCATCCCAGCTATCTTGTCGCAGGCGACCCTGCACGAGGCAGCGACGACCTTTTGAAAGATATTGGCTAACAAGCTCGCCAAGTTTTTCCCAGGCTGTCACATCAAAGAAGTCAGCCGCATCTTCTTGACCACCGCGATCAACTGCAATACTAAAGCTTGTAATTGTCTTACCGGTTGACGTTGTGCGTACTTCAGGGTCGCGAGTTAGGCGTCCCATCAAAATAACTTGATTGATTGACTTTGCCATGGTTCCTACTCCTCTTCTTTTTCGTCGTTAGATGCAGATCGGTTCTTAGCTTCTTCAAGTGCCTTACGGCCCTTTTCGTCAACAGTTACGAGAAGGTAACGAAGTACTTCATCGGTAATGTTAAGCGTGTTGCTAATTTTTAGAAGTGCTTCAGCTGGAAGCTTAACATCCATGTAAACATAGATTGCAAAATCTTCACGGTTGATTTTGTAGGCAAGCTTTTTCTTACCCCAGTTGTCTTCGCGGATAATTTCACCGCCATGAGTTGCGATAAGGTCACGCACTTTTGTAAGTGGTGCTTCAATATCAGCCTCTAGGTCAGGGTGAATCAGAACAGTTAGTTCGTATTCTTTCATAGATTTCCTCCTCTGGAATCCTTTTGGATGCTTATGTCGTGCATAAGCCGAGTTAATAACCCTTTAACTATAGCAAAAACTGTGGATAAAAGCTAGTGCCCTACATTCCCTGGCCGCCGGAAGACCAGTAGCCCCACGCGCGCGTTGTCCGAATTGGATCAATCAATGGATTATTAGTCATATGCGAAGCCGGCAGCGTCGCAGTCCCTGCCACGATGTATATTAATTTGTACTCTGAACCCGTGTCGGAGCGATAAATAAACGACGGGTGTTGCGTCGTACCGCCCACCTGAGGCGTTGTCGATATATATTTAGGTGCCAATCCGGGTACGAAGCTGTCATTGGTCGCGCTATAGTAGCCGCTCCAGACGCCAGAGCCAGTTACAGGATACGAGCCATTGTCCGCATAGTAGAGCTTCACCGCCTTATTTACGCTCGCAAGATTAGACTGTAGACGAGAGAACTCTGACCGCTCCTGAATACCGTTGTACGCCACGATCGTGATGGCAGCCAGGATACCAATAATGACAATGACGATAAGAAGTTCGACGATTGTGAAGCCTGATTGTTTTTTCATGTCATGATCTCCTTTTTTTGCAATACCTACCACGAGTGCCAGACTACACATTAACATCCTGGTGTTATATACGGAATAAACTGTGAATTATTTGTCGCCCATGTTCCCGTAAGAGGTCGTGTGAAGACTCCTATGTAATCCCTGCCCGCCCCGCACGGTACGGACGCGCCTTCTTTTTCGTTTTCATCAAGAACATACGGCCGCCCCCATGGGTCAACAAGATTAGTAATATTAATGTTCGACGCAGTTGAAATTGCATTAAGTGCGGCGCGATAATTTATCCAGCAGCTGTCTGTCGTCTGGTTGAGCGTAGCCAGATCTGTCCCTGCCGGTTTTGACATACAAACACCTGCAGTTCCCGTTGAATTCGTAATAAAACGTAGCGCCTGCTCACCAGAGTTCGTTCGGGCCGCCTGAATTGCCTTACTAAATATTGCAAGATCGCTGCTAATTTTAGTATTCTGAGCACGCTGCTGAATACCGTTGTATGCCACAACGGTAATAGCGGCGAGGATACCAATAATCACGATGACAATCAAAAGCTCGACAATCGTGAAGCCAGCAGGTCGTCTTTTAGTTATCATTAGCATGCCTGCAGTGACCACCAACTTATACCTGAGTTTGCGACGCCGCGATGACAAGCAGTACGTGCCTCGTATGAAATCCTGATGCCGTACGCACCACTAGTGGCCGCACCTCGAACATATTGGTAATTTGTTAGGCTCGTATTGGGGTCATTAGGAATCGAACTAATGTACGTAGGAACAAGAGCTGCCGATAGCGTTGAAAGATTATAACCGACATTATCAGTCCCTGCTGACGGATAATTACCATTGTCTGCACGATATAACTCTAACGCCGTTTGAATGCCCGAAATGTCGGACGTTCGCGCGCTGTCCCGTGCTCGTTGCTGAATGCCACTGTAGGCCACGATAGTGATCGCGGCTAAGATACCAATAATCACGATGACAATCAATAACTCAACGATCGTGAAGCCTACTTGTCGCCTATCGTTCATTAGTTGGTATACCCTCCCGTTACCCAAGCGCCTTCTTGAGCCCAGTTACGCCCAGGACAGCTAAAGCCAGGGCTATTTGAGGCACTTTGGCCTGAAGCGACCGTGTCAAATCGCGTAACACCTAGGACGTAAAAGTTGCCACGATTTACATCACAGCCGCCATTGCCCGCTGCGTAGCGATGATAGAAGTAGAGGTTATTCGTTGCCGTCCATGAAGGAGCGAGGCTACTCGTACTAACAACAACTCCGAAATTTTTAGGATCAAGAGGAACGACTGATATCGTCTTGCTTGAAGAAAGAGCCGAAAGAAAGTTAGTTGCCGCAGTACCGTCATGCGACACCTCCCAGCCAGATGCATTTGCGGTGCCAACCGCAGCGGGATAGACGCCGTTAGTAGCCTTGTATAGCTCGAGAGCCTTAACGATAGTCTGCATATCTTGTGCGCGCTGCGTATCTCGTGCGCGACCCTGAATGCCGTTATATGCCACGATCGTAATTGCCGCGAGGATGCCAATAATGACGATCACGATCAAAAGTTCAACGATCGTGAAGCCGGTTTGCTTTTTGTGAATGCCCATCATGCTAATGACTACTATACTACGGCGGTACTAAATGCGACAACCTAGAGGTTGTCGCTGGCAAGGTCATCAAGACTGTTGATTAGCACGTCACGCGGCCGAGAGCCGTCAGCGGCTCCAATAACACCCTGCTCTTCCATCTCCTCGATAATACGAGCGGCGCGTGCATAACCGATACGCAAGCGACGCTGCAGGAGACTAGTACTTGCCTTTCGACTTTCAATTACAACCCTTAGCGCATCTTTGTACATATCGTCGCCGCTACCAGCGTCGAAGTCCATTACGACACCGCCTTTACCATTAAGCTGTACTGGTTGTGATACGATCTCATCGTTATACTGCGGAGCAGACTGCATACGGAGATGGTCGGTAATCTTCATCACCTCTTCATCCATTACCCACGCACCCTGGATACGCTTTGGCTTGTTCATACCAGATGTCAGCATCAACATATCTCCCTGACCGAGTAGCTTTTCAGCACCCACCTGATCAAGAATCGT
This sequence comes from Saccharimonadales bacterium (SeqCode), assembly GCA_049295575.1. Taxonomy (GTDB): domain Bacteria; phylum Patescibacteriota; class Saccharimonadia; order Saccharimonadales; family Saccharimonadaceae; genus UBA6022. The sequence goes on along the minus strand of JBAQQX010000002.1, from coordinate 30,954 downwards.
GCGACTATCTACTTGAGAGGCAACCGTAAAGGCGATGCGAGCAGGAACGTTAGCCTTAATAAGCCCCGTGATGACATCAACCGACGGACGCTGCGTGGCAAGTACTAGGTGAATACCAACCGCACGCGCCTTTTGCGCCAATCGAACAATCAACGCTTCAACATCTCGAGCCGCCACCATCATAAGGTCAGCCAACTCATCGATGACAATAACAATGTATGGCATTGCACCATCGTCGACTTGCTGTGAATTACCGTCTTCATCTTCAATAGAAATCTTCTTACCGCCAGACTCTAGCTTCTGGTTGTAGCTCTTAATATCACGGAGTTTCTCTTCAGCCAGCAACTTGTAGCGTCGCTCCATTTCATTAACCGCCCACTTAAGAGCACTGATTGTTTTTTCTGGTTCAGTAATAACAGGCGTAAGGAGGTGCGGAATGTCTTCATACGGAGCCATTTCTACCTGCTTTGGGTCGACGAGAATCAACTTCATCTGGCTCGGACTGTTACGATACAAAAGACTTGTTAGTAGCGTATTAATCATAACCGACTTACCTGAACCAGTCTGACCGGCAATCAACAGGTGGGGCATCTTATTGAGCTCGCCGATGACAGCTTCTCCGGAGATATCCTTACCTATGGCAAAGCTTAGTGGTTCGTGACCATGTTTCCACTGTTTGCTCGACAAAATACCGTACAAACGCACGTCGGCAGCTTTACGGTTTGGCACTTCAATACCAACAGCACGCTGACCAGGAATCGGTGCCTCAATACGAAGCGACTGAGCGGCGAGATTGAGCGCAATGTTCGTTTCAAGCGCGGTAATGCGGGTTAGCTTAACGCCGCTCGGCGGACGCAACGTGTACTGCGTAACCTTTGGCCCAATATTGGCACCTTCCATTTCGACGTCAATACTAAACTCGCTTAGAGTGTCGCGGATCGTTTGGGCATTCTGCTGCACGTCACCTGCATCAGCTGGAGATTGCTTCTTTTCAAGGAGCTCAATGCTCGGGGCTTTCCAGTTCGGATCGTTGATCGATACAAGCGCAGACTGTTCCTCTGCACCCTTATCGCGAGCAACGCTACCGCGAAGACTGGAGCGATGAGCCGACTTCTTCTCTTCTTTACGTACTTCAGTCGCATCGAGCATCGGCACACCGGCATTAAGCTTGATCTCGGCCATTGGCGCTGCCACTTTTGGCTCCGACGCAGCAGCTGCGCTACGCATTACCTTTACGTTGGCATCTTGCTCGGCCATATCGCGTCGAGATAGCTCCCACAGTTTCTTAATGACAGTGATTGGTGAAATGCGTAAAACAAATAACGCAGTTACAGCTATCAACAGAACGTAGACAAATGCGGCGACTCCACTATCCACAAGCGCTAGCATTGCACTATTAGTGATATCACCGATAAAACCACCTGTCGTCTTTCCTTCGGCGCTTTTCATAAGGCCAAATAAGCCAGCAAACCAGACGCTCATTAGAAAGGCAGCGAACTTCACTACGAATGAAATACGGTTATTCTCAGCTCGAAAAATCTCGACAGCGATATACACAAATAAAAGAGGTAGTATATACACTGCATAGCCAACGGTATTTATTGCCGCTTGATGAAGCCATTCAAGGATTGGCCCGCCTGCGCCAAACCAGGCGACGACAAATAAAATAGAGATGGCAATAAGAAACACGGCCCCCACCTGTGCCCAGAAGCCATCAGGGAGACTGTGCTGCGGCGTTGCTTTAACCGGTGCTTTTTTACGTGTTGATTTTCTCTTTTGTGCCATAAACTATTCTTTATTATAAGCGCTTTCGCGACTGATTGATACGGCATATTATAGCAAAAATTACAATATTTTGCAAGAGGCTTATGGATATAATCCTTAGCCTACTTCATCAATAGGCTCGGCAATAAATACAGTCTTCGATTGACGATACTTAATGATCAGCACAACCATCACGACATAAAATACAATCCACACGACACAGATCGCGGCGTATAGTGTCGCCTTAACTTCTAAGGCATACAGCAACGAGATACACTGCACGACGCCCCAGGTCATCCAAGTCACAACGCTAAACTCATCGGATTGTTTCGTCGCAATGAGTTTACGTAATTGAGGTATGCCCGCGGCAATACCCGCGATAGACGCAATCGTATATAGAATAAAAATAGGAGCCATGAATTGTCTTTGTTTATATTTGCTTGATTATTACTATAATAATAACATAAGAACTATAATAAAGCAATAGATAACCCCTCTGAAAGAGGGGTTATCGTTATATCAGTTAACTGGGCTTTTTAGTAAGGACGTGAATCCTGTGCCTGTCGAGCCTGAGTATCGTTTGCTTCAGTATCAGGTACCTGTGGAGCTGGGAACTTACGAGGCTCTTGGCGCGGACCGCGATTGTCATTATTGCGGCGCTGCGGACGACCTTCGCCACTTCCCTGCGACTGGCCTTGACCTTGTGCACGGTTCTGACCGCCGCCACCACCACCGATTTCGTTGATCACCGGGATGACGATTGGCGTACGGCGAGTCTGGTCGTAAAGGATGTGAGTAATCTCATCCTTCAATTCCTTCTTCAGAACGTCCATGTCGATGCGCTTACCGCCGATACGGGCAACCTTCTGCTTAAGATACTGGCGAATCATTCCCATGAGCTCTTCGCTATCACGAAGATAGATAAACCCACGCGAGATAATGTCCGGGCTCGTCATCAAACGACCGCTACCGCGAGCAAGTGTCAGTACAACAACGAACATACCCTCAGCCGCCATGTGAATTCGGTCTTTGAGAACAACCTCTGAGACGATTGCGCCGCTGTCGTCGTACATGTTGCCACCAACTTGGATACGACCGTTCTTTCGAGCACCGTCAACGTCGATTTCAATCACGTCGCCGCTGTCACATACAAAGATGTTGTCGCGTGGAATACCAGCTTCTTTTTCCGCAAGCTCAGCATTGTGGACAAGCATGTGGAATTCTCCGTGGATTGGCATGTAGTAGGTTGGATTTAGAGCGTTCAATAGCTTAACGTGATCGTCGTAGTAACCATGACCGGAAAGGTGGAGTGGACCGACACCAGTAAGGTGAGTCTTACCATTTTGGATAACCTCACTACCTTCACGCATAAGACCGTCAACCGTACGAGTAACATATTTTTCGTTACCAGGGATAGCGTTTGAACTAAAGACAATTACATCTGAGTTTTTGATCTTAATAAACTTATGTGAACCAGTTGCCATACGGTTAAGAACAGCGTTAAACTCGCCTTGTGAACCAGTACAGACGATTGTCACTTTACCGTCAGGGAGCTTCACGACGTCTTCCATCTTAACGACAACGTCTTTAGGAATCTTAATAACACCTGCGCGCAAGGCGACTTCAAGGTTCTGGATCATTGAGTAGCCAGCGAATGCGACCTTTCGATCATGCTTCTTGGCTTCTTCAAGAATAACCTGCATACGGTGAATCTGAGATGAGAAACAGCTCAAGATAAGACGGCTGTTTGGATATTTGTCCATCACCTGACCCATTGAGACCTGAATATCAAATTCACCATGATCATGTCCACCCTCGGACTCACAGTTTGTCGATTCGTTCATAAGCATCAAAATGCCTTCTTTTGCAGCAATTTCAGTCATTCGCTCGAGGTCGAACTTCTTACCGTCAACTGGAGCATCTTCAAAACGCCAGTCGCCAGTATCGATCAATACACCAAGTGGCGTACGTATAACAACCGCTGTTGCGTCTGGAATCGAGTGGTTAACTCGGACAAGCTCGATATTGAAGCTATCGCCAAGCTGAACTTGTTCGTGCGCTTCAGGATCAAGCTCGTTGTAGTCTGGCTCGTAGCCGCTTGTCGCTTCTTCCATCGTGCGCTTAACCATACCAAGAGTAAATTTACTTCCGTAAACCGGTGCAGGAATCTTGTCGATAATGTGACGGAATGCACCGATGTGGTCAAGGTGTCCGTGCGTAAAGATAACGCCACGAATTTTGTGCTTATTCTCTTCTAGGTAGCTGATATCAGGTGTGATGTAGTTGATGCCAGGGTAGTCTGAGCCTGGAAATAGGAAGCCCATGTCGATAACAATAATGTCATTGTCATATTCAATTGCCATACAGTTTTTACCGATGCCCATTTCGCCAAGACCGCCAATTGGCATAATCTTTAGCTTTGGTGCATTGCTACCACGTGGCTGGCGTTTTTGATCAGCAAGGCTAAACTGACGTCCTTGATAACCGTTGAAAACGGATTTGTTAACAGGCACGTTAATAACATGCTGACTAGCGCGAACATTAACGTTCTCACTTGTACGACGCTGAGCGCGAAATACTTCGCCCTTGCGTGTGGTTGTACTATTTAGTACAGTATTGTTTGATTTTGGTCGCTGTGGTTGTTGCGGACGCTTGTTTTGGTCGTCTGCTTGAGCGTTACCGAGTCTTCGTTGACCCATAATGTATTATTTCTCCTTTGTTTTGAAATAAGTTATATATGCAAAAATAAAATACGAGGAGAGGGGTTTATCTGTAGATGGCAGCCGTTACCCTCTTTGTAAGTGTCTACTATTATAGCAAACACGAACTAATCTGGCAAGTGAGACAGCTGCTCTACGACACTAGGAACAGATAGAAAATCGGCAATTAGCGTTTGGCGCAAGCTGCCATTATATAGCGCGGCAGCCGGATGATAGAGCGGCACAATCACGAGAGAATGGCCATCGAGTTGGATACGCTTCGGTTTGCCATGCACCTCACCGATCTTCGCGCCAGGCAAAAAATACTCCATACTATGACGCCCGAGCGTAATGATAACTTTAGGACCAATGATCTCGAGTTGCCGTAGTAGGTACGGTAAGAACGCCCGTTTTTCAGCTGGTGATGGGTCGCGATTATTTGGCGGGCGGTATTTTACAATATTAGTAATGTAGACGTCACTCCGCTCCATACCGGCCTGTGCCAGCATCTCGTTGAGAAACTTACCTGAAGCACCCACGAACGGCAGTCCCTGCTCGTCTTCGTTCTTACCTGGCGCTTCACCAATAAAAACAATATCGGCATCAAGATCCCCGTCACCCATTACCAAATTAGTTGCTTGCGCAGCAAGTTCATGGCAGATGTCATTAATAACAATCTCATGCCTTAATTGCCGTATTTGCGACTGTTTATCCATAAACCTAGTATAGCCCAATCTATTACACCCATTTCATAGTAAAATAAGAGCATGAAGCGACTCCACACCCATTCTCAACATTTCCTTCGTGGTTCGCATTTGATTGCCGAACTAGTTGGTCACTCAAATATCGGCAAAAATGATATCGTCTACGACCTTGGTGCCGGCAGTGGTGCTATTACGAGCGTCCTAGCCGAGCGCTGCCGAGAAGTCGTCGCGGTTGAAATCGAGCCGCAAGCGCTCACAAAACTGCGCGCAAACATGAAAGACTATGCAAATGTCTCAATCGTCCCAAAAGACATTCTTGAGCTAACACCTCCCTCGAAACCATACAAAATATTCGCCAATATCCCCTTTAGCCTTAGCGCGCAAATCGTACGAAAGTACACTGAAGCCGATCACGCACCGGAGGCAATATATTTTATTGTACAAAAACAGTTTGCCCAAAAGCTCGTCCCGAGCAATGAGCGCTTCACTGCCCAGCTTGGTGCACAGCTTGGACCGCGCTTCATCGCTCGTATTCGTCGGCCTCTACGACGTACCGACTTCACTCCGCCGCCAGCCGTAGATACGGTCCTACTTGAACTGAAACTACGCGGCGAACCGCTCCTACCGAGCGAACAGTTGCCAGCATACCGAGACTTTGTCGGCCGCTGCTTTGCTGAGCAAAAGTTCTTCGCCACCACCCCACGATCGAAAGCTGGCATAACGCTTGATTTTTCACCATCACAACTAAGCATTGCGCAGTGGTGCACACTCTGGAAAATATATAAAAAGTAACCAGGCTATTTACCAGTGGTTGCTCGGCGCTTTTTGATATACGCCCAAATCTTTGGAATAGCCCAACGAGCAATACTTAAAAACAGCGTTGAACGAAGTAATTTTTGTAACATATGATGCCTCCTTGCATCTTTATATTACGAGGTTTTCTCTATAGCGGCCGTAATATATATTACAATTTCACTCCTCTGGCGGGTATTTATGCAAGCTATGTCAATTTATTTTTGGTAAGCTGCCTAGAACTTCGTTTTGCAAGACGGTAAAAAGTACTAAATTAAAACGGCACCGATAAATCGATGCCGTTTTAATTTAGACTACTGCAACTAGATATCTTTGAGGCTAAGACTAAGACGTCCACGCTCATCGATGCCCGTAAGTTTCACCTTGACGATTTCGCCTTCGGTCAGGATGTCTTCAACACGCTCAACACGCTCGTCTGAAAGCTGTGAGATGTGCACCATACCATCGATACCAGGCATGATATTAATGAATGCACCAAAGTCCTTAATACTCACAACCTTACCTTCGTAAATCTTGCCGACTTCCGGTTCTTCAGTTAACGACTTAATCCAGTTGAGTGCTTTTTCGATATTTACCGTATCGACTGCCGCTACGGTAATAAGACCATCTTCCTTGATGTCAATCTGAGCGCCGGTCTCGGCTGTGATCTTGTTGATCACTTCACCGCCCTTACCAATAACCGCACCGATCTTGTCTGGATTAATCTTAATCTTTTCAATACGCGGGGCGTATGGACTAAGTGTCACCTTTGGCGCAGCAAGCGTCGTCATCATGTGCGCAAGAATATGCGCACGTCCAGGCTTCGCTGCGGTCAGTGCCTGCTTCAAGATATCGACAGAGAGACCATGAACCTTCATGTCCATCTGAATTGCTGTAATTCCCTTTTCGGTACCTGTCACCTTGAAGTCCATATCGCCGGCGAAATCTTCCGCATCAGCAATATCACTCATGACATATGGCGTGTCACCGTCCATCATAAGCCCCATGGCGATACCGGAAACCGGTCGCTTCAATGGCACGCCGGCATCCATTAGTGCGAGCACAGAACTACATGTTGCCGCCATTGAAGTCGAACCATTCTGGCTCATAATTTCCGTCACGCTGCGAATAGCGTACGGGAATTCTTCTTCAGTCGGAAGCATTGGTAGTACGGCACGCTCAGCCAGGTAGCCGTGGCCAATTTCACGTCGTCCAGCAGAACCTAGTCGGCGAACTTCGCCAACAGTGTAGCCGGGTGCGTTGTAATGGTGCATATAGCGACGCTCGTAGTCGTTTTGCTCCATTGTATCAACCATCTGCGCAAAGCTCAGTGGCGCCAAAGTTACAATATTCATACCTTGGGTCACACCACGAGTAAACAAAGCTGAACCGTGTGTGCGTGGCAAAATACCGACTTCGCTCGATAGTTGGCGAATCTCATCAAGCTGACGACCATCTGGGCGAAGGCGGTGTTCTACGATTCCACGACGAACGTCCTTATGAAGAGCCATCGTAAAGGCTTCATCATACTCGCCACGAAGTTCTTTGTAGTCATCTTCGCCAAGCTGCTCGATCATCGCAGCGTGAAATTCATCCCGAAGAACCGAAATAAGTTCGTTACGCTCAGGATACGGACGGCGCAGGTCTTCGCCGATCTTATCGTTCATCCATGTATCAACCGTAGTTTGAATCTCTTCGTTTGGAAGCACGAGCTCGTATGGAAGCGCCTCAACACCAACTTTCGCAACAAGCTCTTTTTGCGCAGCAATTGCTGGCTGGAAAGCGTCAAATGCCCAGGCGAGCGCATCAGCAATTACTTCTTCAGATACTTCATTTGCACCAGCCTCGACCATCGTGATGCCGCTTTCAATACCAGCAACAACAAGATCAAGATCACTCTCATGACGTTCTTCAGGCGTTGCAAATGCCTTGAATTCTCCATTCACCTGAGCAACCCGAAGGCCAGCTACAGGACCGTCAAATGGTGCACCCGTTAGCATTAATGCCGTTGAAGCAGCAATCATTGCAACCATATCTGGGCGGAACGTCGGATCCATTGAAAGAACAGTCGCAACGTTCTGCACTTCTTGACGATAGCCTTTTGGAAAGAGTGGACGGATTGGGCGGTCGATGAGACGACCGATCAAAATAGCTTCATCACTTGGACGACCCTCGCGCTTGATAAAGCGACTGCCGCTGATCTTACCCGCTGCATAAAACTTTTCTTCATAGTCGATGCTAAGTGGGAAATAGTCCATGCCGCTAAGTGGCTTCTTCCCGACCATAGCAGTTCCAAGTACGACCGTTTCGCCGTAAGTAACAAGAACTGATGCCGAGGTACGAAAACCAACACGGTTCACTTCAAGCTTAAGTGGGCGACCACATAGTTCGGTGGTAACGGAAATAATATCCTTACCAATAGGGTTGATTGTAGACATGATATGTCCTCCTTTTTGTTTACTCGCCTTGTATTATGTGAGCGATAAGTAACGGGTACAGGAATTTGTGAATAACAAATTTCTCTATCCACCACTTACGTCGCTCTTGCGGCGAGTGATAGTTCCATTATACCGCACTTAGAAGATATCGGTGCGACGAACACACTTATAGTTCAGACAGAATCTTCTCAAGATTCTCACGCAGTCGCTCGATTCGTCGATCCGGTGTCGCCTGTTCGCGTAACTGCGTGCGAGATAGTTTTGCTTGGGGTGTCAGGCCCCTGACATGCAAGCTACATTGAAGATCCGCGCAGCAGAGATATGACCGCGAGCTCTTATCACTACGATCGAACGTAATAACCGCCGAATGCGAGCCGCGCTGCCATGTCGAACAAAGATCGCATATTATTGCCTCGATGCGACCAGTTGTACTGCTGGCTTTTCTTGGCTGAAGACGAAACGGCATTATATATCGACGAGAAAGATCTGCGACGATAACACCCTTGGAGCGATGACGATCGGTAATCGCAATGAAGTCTCGCTCACTCCAACTCCCTATAAGCTCGGGCTGAAACTTTAGCTCGGCTACAAGTTTCTTTTTCAGACCAGACTCGCGCAAAAGATCCGAGAATATAGTTATAGTCAGGCGCTGCATAGCCCCATTATAGTACACGCATACCTAGCGCGTAATGATAATGACGTCGTCCATAAGACCAGTATAGAAGTTACCCGCCCCGTAAGCGCCAACCACGGGCGTCGTCAGATCCAATCCAGTTGGCACTGGAGCACTCGTATTAGTAGCCACGACGACGCCATCGCGCCACAGTTTAAGCGTCCCGACCGTACCACTCGTCTGCGTAAACTCAAGAGCAAGGTGATGCCATTTCCCATCATTAAGAGCAAAGCTATCCGTCACATGCCCCCATGACCCGTTATGTCCAGCATTAACACGGCACGACGGTAGATAAAATGCGTCCGATGCTCCACTGGCGGCGGAAATAATGTTACTACAGCCACCCGTCGGCTTCACCCAGGCTGATTTGAGATAATATGACGGCAATAAAGGGATGGTTGTATTAATACGAGTGGCGCTATTGAACGAAAACGAGCGACCCGTCCCAAATGGAGTATCAGTTGAATAGGTTGTCGTTCCTGTAATTGTGCCAGTATTAGCCTTTTCGCTTCTATCGGGTACCGATATACCGCTTCCCTGCTCAAAATCATAATACGCAATCGCGTTTAAGATATCTGGTGATCGTGTAATCTGCGTCGCGCCCGACATTGCAGACGCCATGCGCGCACGCTCCTGAATACCGTTATAGGCAACAATGGTAATAGCCGCCAAAATACCAATAATAACGATGACTATAAGTAGCTCGACAATCGTAAACCCAGTCCCATACTCGCGTCGCTTCATTAGCTCTATTAAAACACTTGTGCTTATTCATAACAACCCGCGCATTAGGCAGAATATAACAGAGTCCTGCTATAATAAAAAACACTATGATCCCGCGGGATCCACTATGCGTGCACGTCTGGACGAGCCAAACCGCTGACGCCTCTTATATTATTTTTTGTTCTCATAAAGGAGGCATCTATGACAGCGCCGCGACGTGTTAATGTACGAGGTATTATCTTTAAAAACGGCGAGCTACTTTGCCAACAGCTAACGCCCGGCGATGATGGTATTGTCCGCGACTACTGGTGTACGCCAGGTGGCGGACTAGAGGACGGCGAGTCACTTCACGAGGGGCTGCATCGCGAAATGATCGAAGAGACAGGCGTTACTCCTCAAATCGGTAAGCTGCTCTTCGTTCAGCAGTTTCATGATGGCAAAAAAGAACAACTCGAGTTCTTTTTCCATATTGAAAACTCAGAAGACTTCAAGCAAATAGATCTTTCAAAAACAACACACGGCGAAGCTGAGATTACCAATGTTGAGTTTATCGATCCTCGCTCCCACCACGTACTCCCTGCTTTACTGCAAACAATCGATATCGAACATTATATTAAAGATTCAGTTCCTGTATTTATTGATAGCGAGCTATAGACTTCACTAAGTAGCAACACTCCAACTTACGCATATCAAACCGCCACGCCCTAACTTAGCTGATCGTCCGTATCTCAATAGCCATTACGCCATAGAGGGACTGGTCTTCGGCTGAATAGAACTTATCGTACTCGTCGGCTGCCTCGGCGGCACTCTTCGCATTCGGAATAACAGCGCTGAATCCTTCGGCCATAACCATTTCAATAAATGTGGCATACTGTCGAATAGCGACGATCTGTACTTGTACTTGGTTCGGCTCTCCGTCATGAAGAACACCGTCCGCGCCGCGAATATCTCGTCGTAACGATACAACATCACCTACTGCATAGTTGGCAAACTTCCCCCTATTTAGTCGCCCCTCGATTGTTTTACGACCAGCTATAATGTCGTCAAGAAGACTAGATTCTCGTCCGGATGTCCACCGCTTCATATCACTAACCGATATCCCGTCTACGGAAGAAAATAATACCAATTAGCAAAAAGACGAGAGTCACACCAGAAAGGACTATGCCGTCAAGAAGTGCGATATCGCCCTTGGCAATTGCGGTTGCCGGAAAATAATGCAACAACGAGGCGTGCTCGTACGGCTGCAGCCAGTCTACCGATTTAGCAAAGGTTGTTAATATAAAGCTTCCGACTGCAATCAGCACTCCGAGCCCCATCGTCAGGCCACGCTTGCCGCTCGCAAGCCCAATACCAAACACCACTGTAGCGAGCGAAATAGACAGGAGCCACATCATCGCCCCAAGCCGCAGGACAACAAGAGGATCGAGCGTCTCGCCTATAGTAACGAGACCGATTACAATACCTACTATTGTTGCGAGAGTTGCCGTGAAACTAATTATTATAATCGCAAGCCATTTGCCAATAAGAATTCGCGAACGTCCGAGCGGCAACGCGGCTAGCGTTCGAAGCTGTCCTTTTTCTTCTTCTGCCACCGTAAGCCCAACCGCTAAGATAATTGACAAGATACTCACGAAGATAGGAATCCTGACTTCAAATAGTTGGCTACCTATATAACTCGGTAATTCCTTTAGATCGTTAAGATTGCCGACTAACCCCTGTAGCGCCGGTGGTAAGCTGCTAATTAGTTGATCGAGTCCCATATCTTGATGGAACGCTGGATAAAAAATCATCATTAAGAAGCCGAGAAACGCCAGACCAAGCCCCCAGCCGACAACAAAAGCTCGCTTATCATAAAGCGTTTTCGTAAACAGGTTATACATGAGGCTCCTCCTCGGCGTCTTTAGCGTACAGCTCACTAAATGCCGCCTCGAGACTATATTCGGTAATTGCCAGGTCGGTCAGTGGCGGTGCGCTCGCTAGCCATTTCTGCACATCCAAAGCAGGCCCTTTGTAGATAAAGTTAACTTCGTGACCTTCGGCTGTCTTTCGATGTTGAATCGACTGCGCCCCTTTTAGCGGCACGACTGCGTATTTTGCTGTCGCATGAACCATTTTACCGCCAGCCGCTTCGATCTGATGTGCCAAAATATCCGTCACTAGCCGTCCTTTGCGCATCAGTAATACGCGGCTACAGACATCTGCAACTTCACCGAGATAATGAGACGACATGAAGATTGTCGTCCCGCGCCCTCCCTCTTCGCGCACTAACTCCAAAAAAGCCTGCTGCATCAAAGGATCAAGACCGCTACTTGGCTCGTCGAGAACCACTAGTTTCGGGCTCGCCATAAAAGCACCAATGAGAGCGATTTTTTGTCTATTACCCCTGGAGAGTTCTTTAATCTTTTTGTGAAGCTGCGGTTCAAACCGGTCACACAGCTCCTTGACTCGAGTTTGATCGCGGAGCTTATAGCGACGAGAAAGAAACGCAAGGTACTGATCGCCGCTAAGATTATCGAATAATGCCATGTCGCCACTCGCAAAGCCAATATCGCGATGTGTTAGATGGGCTATTTCCGGAAGAATAGTTTTTCCAAACAATTTGACCGAGCCACTTGTCGGACGTAAAAATCCAAGCATAAGATTGATCGTTGTCGATTTCCCCGCACCGTTAAGTCCAACGAACCCAACGACCTCGCCTTTTTTGACTGAAAAACTGACATTATCAATGGCCCGAAAGTCGCCAAAGCGCTTAGTGACATTGACGACATCAATAACCGTAAGCTCATTCATATACTTCGTAGTATAGCATCTGCTAGAAATTAGAAGATAACTGCATAAAAAAACTCCGCAATTATTTGCGGAGTCCTAGTGTGGCGACAACAGCTTTATAAGCTTCAAAGTCTTTACGCTCGAGATACTTGAGGAGGCGCTTCCTACGGCCAACCATTTGGATCAGACCGCGTCGGGCCATATGATCGTGTTTGTTGGCTTTTAGGTGTTCCGTCACCTCTTTGATACGAGCAGTCAAGATTGACACCTGAGCCTGTGGGCTACCGACGTCGTTCTTTGAAACCTGAGTCAAAGCAATTGCCTGTGATTTGTTCTCTTTAGTAATCATCTCAGTGATTGTACCAGTATTTAGCCGGTTTTTCAAGTCCTAGCTAGTAACGCCAAAGTCAGCTAATGTCTGAGCATCCGCAATCTTCCACTCGGCAATACTTGTACGGCGCAGCTGCGTACAATACGCACCAGTACCAAGTGTAGTCCCAATATCACTCGCCAAGCTGCGGATATAGGTCCCGCTCGAAACGTGAGTGCGCACTTTTAGCTCGGGATAAGCATAGTCGACAAGCTCGAGACTAAAAACAGATACTGTGCGAAGAGGAATCTCTACCTCTTGCCCGTCACGCGCCAGTTTATAGGCGCGCTGGCCATCGATCTTGATAGCGCTAAAGATAGGCGGACGCTGCTGGATCTCTCCCGTCCAATCCTTGAGTGCAGCTACAACCTCAGCTTCTGATGGCCGGCGATTAGAGACATCAGTTAATTCACCTTCCGGATCACCCGTCGTACTTGTTTGGCCAAGGCGAATCGTTGCTTCATACACCTTATCGAGCTTCGTGTAGTGGCCGGCATTTTTACACTCTTTACCAATTACTAGAATCATCAAACCAGTGGCGAACGGGTCGAGCGTACCCGTGTGGCCGACTTTTACTTTTTTGCCAGCCGCCTTGCTCAGTACACGACGAACCCGCGCTACTACGCCAAAACTCGTCATCTCGTCTGGCTTGTCTATAAGAATAATTCCATCTGTCATATCTTACCTAGTATACTAGACTCATGAAAAAGATTATTTTTGGAATCTTTGCTCATCCCGACGATGAAGCATTTGGACCAGCAGGCACCCTACTGCTTGAAACAAGGGCCGGCACTGAGCTGCACCTTATTACACTCACTTCCGGCCAAGCCGGTACTAACCCAGATAATCACTCAGACCTCGGAGCCGTCCGACATCAAGAGTGGCAGCAAGCTGGCGCTCTTCTCGGCGCAACCAGTATGCACGATCTTGGCTTCATGGACGGTCAGCTTTGCAATATAACGTTAATCACAGCGGCCGAAAAGATCAGCGATATTGTCACCCGTATCATTGATACTCATGACCATGAGATAGAAATTGAGTTCATGACAATCGACACAAACGGCATCACGGGACATATCGATCATATCGTCGCTGCTCGTGCTGCTTGCCTCGCGTTTTATCGGCTAAAGGCACAAGATAGTCGTTATTACCGCGTTCGTCTCGCATGCCTACCCGAAAGCCAGCTCCCGGCAGTTAACACTGACTGGCTCTATATGGAGCCAGGTCACCCCGAGAGTGAAATAGACGAGATCATTGATGCTCGCCATCTCAATGATGACATTATTGCGGTAATTCGGACACATAACTCACAGCGCGCTGACGGTGACGCTAGTATCAATCGGCGTGGCCAGGACCTCGGCTTAAACCACTTTATGATTCGCGACTAAGAAAAAAGCCCCGTGGGGCTTTTTTTATTGTCCAGGAATACGGAATTGGCCAGGATTTGGCGCAGATGGCTCCTCTGGTGCTGCTAGTGGCGGCGTCCCGAAGATGTCGCCGAGTTTGTCGGCCGGAACTGCTCCGCTCGGACCCTGTGATGCATTAAAGTCTGGCAGCGGTGGCAATGGAGGCAACGTTGAAAAATCCGGCAGTGGAGGTAGACCGCCTGCTGGCTGGACTAGCGGTGCCGGTGCCGCCTCGAACGACGGCTGGGCAGGCTCAAATGGCGTAGCAGGACTGTCTACCGGAGCACTGTTAAGCGCAGCCTCGACAGCGGCGCGCGCATCGTCGTGCTGAGCGCGATTCTGCTGATCAATATCTGCTAATGTTGGAGCTGACATAGCCGCTGGTTCAGGCTCTGTCGTAGCAACAGGCTCACTTATAGGCTGGAGCGGTGCTGCATGAGAAGTTGGTTGATCAACTGGCGCAACTGCTTCGGCGAACGGATCAACCGTTTCTGGCTCAGCATCAGCCGCAGTCGTGGCATTGATCGGCGACTGGAAGGTTGGCTGCGCATCGCCAACATAGCTACCTGATCCATGAGTCAAAATCGTACGATTGCGATCGTCGTCTTCTTCTCGACGACGGTCATCAGCCGCCTGCTCTGAAGTTGCATTCAGCGTACCGCCAAGTTGCGGTTCACTTTGTGATGGCTGCCAGTTACTGATAGCGCCGCTAGGAGCTGCTGGCTCAGCTGATTCGGCTGCCTGGGTAACCTCTTCGCTCGCATCTGCAATATCTTGCTGTAGTTCATCGACAGATGGTAATTCAGTGACAGTAGCGGCTTTTGTCGCCTCGAGCTGTTCAGCTAACTGATCCTCTGCTACACGAGCAGCCTCTTCTTGCTTCTCGGCAATAACTTCAGCGCCAACCGCTTCAATATTTCCAGATTTTTCGTGAGAAATCGATAGTGAACCGTCATTTTTCTTTTCCGGCACCTCAGCCGGAGCGGCGGAAGTCTTATCAAGCTTCGTCGACTGCCCTTCTTCCAGGTCGGTCGTGCCGTCGATGGACGGTGGGATCACCTCTTCCTTTGGGCCAATTTCATGTGCCTCTTGGAGTTTCGCGGCAATTAGCTGCTGATTAGCGCCAGCTGCCATCAATTGCGCTGCCATTGTCATTACTCGTGATGACGTACGATTATTACTAAAACGATCAGTCGCAGCAACGATACCTGTCAAAAATGCGGTTGCCGTCTGTTCATCAAGACCAGCTTTTTCAGTTTTAATAGCCTCGCTTAATCCTACTAGCATTTCGCTCAGGCTACTTGCGTTGTCATCGTGCCATGCAAGGCTCCCCAGGTCGCTTATTTCATCACCTGCAGTAAGCGTTGCGACGGTTGCATCGTGCAAGATACGTCCATGAGCAGCCAATGCGGTATCGAGATGATCTTTATTCTTCACGCCAAGCGCAATCACAAGTTCAACGTTGTAGTCACCCTGGCTAAACTCGAGATCCTCGTTGCTAATCGTTGTCCGATACGGCGTAATAAAAATCTTAACAACATCACCTTCTACTTTATAGCGGAGATGGTCAGCTTTTTCTTTGTCGAGCGCAATAATAAAATCACGAAGACTGTCGACGCTATTTTCAAATGTTTTCTCAGGGTCAAGAAATGTAATAGCAGGTGGAAGTGCCCCGCTCACAACAGCTGTCGCATGCTTATTGAGCTTATTGAGAAGTAACGTCAGGCCAAGCGCAGCCGACAATTCATCAACCGATGGATCAGTACTAACGGTCACTAAAATATTGGTCGAATTTTTAATTCGCTCAACAATCTGCTGCTTGACGTTCGTCCCTTCGTTCATGTGGGTGTTTTTCCTAAGTGTTTATGTCTTTTTAGAGTTTGCTGTCACTATACCATAAGTAGTTTCCAATCGTCAACATGGCCTATGGCTTTACTTTTTGGTGTTTTTCCCCTATAATCACTCGTTGATTGTATATATAAATCTTATAAGCAAAAGGAACACCATGCCAATCATCAAATCAGCCATCAAACGAGCTAAACAAACCATCGTTCGCCGCGAGCGTAACGTTGGTATCAAGCGCGATATCAAAGAAGCAACAAAGGCATTTCTTGCCAAGCCATCTGCTGAAGCTCTTTCAAAAGCACACAGCGAACTTGACACTGCTGTTAAGAAAAAACTTTTAAAGAAAAACACTGTCGCTCGTCGCAAAGCTGGTCTTGCTAAGATCGCTAAAGACGCTGGCGTAAAGCTTGTTGCCGCTAAAAAGACAGCTACACCTAAAGCTGCCGCAGCCGCTAAGCCAGCTGCAAAGCCAGCCGCTGCAAAGAAGCCTGCTGCAACAAAAGCACCTGCGGCCAAGAAACCTGCTGCAAAGAAGCCTGCTGCTAAAAAAGCTGACAAGTAATTCTCTGTCGCTCATATAAAAATACGCCGAGTTATCGGCGTATTTTTATATATCTTTATTGATTCGATCTATAGAGTTGCCGTGTTCAAAAGTGCGCGCTCAATAAGCAGCCATGGTTCAGCGGCAGACGTCTTCATCGCCGTATCTGCCTCGGCAAAAGCCATCACTACCCTGGCGCTACCTGGCCCGCCAAGTTTCCTGGCATACGAACTGAGTTTGGAGATCGCATACGGGTGCGCACCAACATCTTTAGCAATATCGCCACTTGGCTTATCTCCTAGTGCAAGTGCGAGCAGCTGCACTACCTGCCCTGTTAATAATCCGAACACGCGGTACGGATCTTCAGTCAGCTCGAGTGTCGCTATCATCTGCGAAACACCCTTCGCGTCACCACGAAGCGCTGTTTCGAACAAGTTAAATACATTCTCAGTTGGACTAAGGTCAATCACCTCGGCAATAACATCCGGCGTGACCACGTCAAGAACTGCCAATTTCTCTAACGAGCGATACAGAGCCCACTGATCAATACCGACTCGAGAGACTAGCGAACGTACGCTTGACGCGTCAAGCGTCATACCGAGCTCCTGAGCCTCGCTCTGGGCCCATTTCTCGGCAATGCCACTGTCTCGATCGCCCCATAGCTTAAACTCGTGGACCGCAGCTGCCCTCTGGAGATCTTTGTATGTTTTCGTTCGCTTATCAGGCTTTGATTCAACCAATAGTAGATGAACATCCTCGGATACACGAGACAGCCAGTCATTAAAAGTTGGCCAAATAGTCTTATTATCCGATAGTCCCTTTATTACAACGAGGCGACGGGAAGAAAAAAGCGTACCACCCATCAGTAGATCAGGGACACCACGCAGCTCGAGCTCACTGCCATCGATCCTCTCGACAACCCCATCGAAATCGTCAACGATCTTTCGTAGCGCTCGCTCAAGCTCGAAACTGTTCTCACCGGTTAATAGTGTAATCATCCCTATTAGTATAGCCCACGTTACACACTATGTCGCAGTGCTACGACGATGCTTTGCTGCAAATCGCCCACAGTCGTTAGCGTGTCACCAATCACCCAAGTAGGCGATGCGGCATACGAGCCAGCAAACTTCTTAGTCCAATCGCCCTCAAGCCCTAGGGCGATTGCATAGGGTAAGTACGTCGTATACAGATTAATACCCCGAGACAACTGCTCAATAGTCTCAGGTGCCTGAACACCCTTGAGTCGATCTATCTCTGCTGTTTTCAAATACAACATAAACCCTTCGAGGTATCGTTTTGCCTTATGACCTATGGGCGCACGCTGTCTCGCAAAGCGACGCAGCGCTAGCAATACGCTAGCGATCAACAACATCACTACCGCACATAGCCACACCACCCAAACGGGCAGCCATACACTAAACACTCCCATTTGAGCACTAATCCCCAGGCAGATACCGAACAATACGAACAAGCCACCCGCCCACGAAAAACTATCTTTAAAATACCCCGCCTTTTCTAACTGAAAATGCGTATCAGCGTAGGCATCACTAATATATTGGTGGAAGTATGGCTTGAGCTGATCAACGCTTACGCGATTACCTATCATTGATACCCGCTCCCTACCGGCATAGTAGCGTTCGATATTCTCTTGCGCCTGTGGATCCGTTACGGTTGCCTGAATGCGAGCAGTCGAAATACTGTTCACCACACCGAACAGCCCATTCAAGACTGATTGTTCGTGCTTTTTAAGATCGAGAAGCCCCTCATCTTCTCGCAGTAATTCAAACTCATATACACTGTACTCGCCAAACAGATGCTTGCGATCAACTTTATGAATCGCGATAAAACCGCGCATGGCGAGATCAATTAACGTCGCTGTTATTTCGCGATCCTCAAACTTGTAATCATATAATAGACCTACCTCAGCAGGAGTAAGATCGGTCGGCGGAGCGTACTGCGCGACAATTGCCTGGTTGTCGCGAATCATAGCTAATTCTTTTTTCACACACTAGCCTCTTGTTGGCAAGTCGGGCAGACATGCGTTCCTCGTCCAGCACTTTTGAACTTGATAATCTCGGCTCCACAGCGCGGACATGGCAACCCTTCTCGTCGAAACACACGAGCGAAATCCATATAGCTACCTCGCTTACCTTCAGCGTTGACGTAGTTTCTGTCAGTACTGCCGCCTTTTTCTATTGCCAGGTTCATCACCGCACGAAGCTCAATAAAGAGTTGGTTAAATTCATCTACCGTGACTGATCCCACGAGACGACGAGGATGTATCTTAGCGCCCCAAAGACTCTCATCGGCGTAAATATTACCGACCCCCGCTACGACAGACTGGTCCAAAAGAGCCGCCTTGATACTGGTCTTCGAGCGACGAGTAAACCGAATTGAAAAGGCCTCAGCAGTGAAGTCATCTTCGAGCGGCTCAGGTCCAACTTTTTGCATAAACGACATATCGCCTACTTCAAGAGTTGGCAACAACTTCATCCAGCCAAACTTGCGCTGGTCATTAAAAAACAGCTTTGACCCATCCGTAAACGTGAGCGTTACTCGAGTCGAACGATCTGGCAACTCTCCAATGAGACTATCGTTCGGATGTCCGGCGCCGAACGCCTCCTCGCCGCGAAACACAATTTGACCAGTCATCTTTAAATGAATAACCAGCGTATATCCTGTCGATATATCTATCATTAAGACTTTAGCTCGTCGACGTACAGCAGTAATCGTCGCGCCGATCATAAACCGATTCACTTCATCGGGTGCATTCGGAAAACCTTTTGGCGTATCGTGAACTTCGGTCTCTATAACGCGACCAATAATCAGCTCATGGAGACCACGACGAACCGTCTCTACTTCTGGTAGCTCGGGCATTAACGACGACCCTCAAGATAGTCCTCTATACTGCTCGTCGCCTGCTCAAAGGTCGAATAGACAACTCCTTTCATCCCAGCTCGCTCCGCTCCTTGAATGTTACCCAGTAAGTCATCAATCATGAGACACTCTTCCGGCTGAACACCCAGCCTATGAGCTGCGAATTCAAAAATATCAGGGCTTGGCTTTGTCATGCCGATATCACTCGAGAGTACTACTGTGTCGAATAGTTCTGCTTGCTCCGTAGGACTGAATAAGCTATCCATCGTGTCGCTACCTACATTACTTAAAAGACCAATTTTATAACGGTCTTTCATAGACCTTAGATATTCCACAAGTTGCTCGTTACGGATATGCTGCTGTGCAGTGATTGACTCGAGCTCCGCCGGTGACATACCCAAGATGTCAGCGGCGCCATCAAGATACTCTTGTCGAGAAATATAGCCGTAATCGGAGCATTTATTTAGATCCATGAGATCCTGTCGACGATCAGCTGGCAACAGTTCACGCAAGTGGCCGAGGCTGCCATGGTAAAGCACGCCAAAACAATCAAAAATGAGGGCACGTATCATGCCCTCATTATACCCTGTTTTGGACGTTAAAGATTAACGGCTCGAAGAAGAGTTTCGTTATCAGGAATCTGCTCAACGAATAGTTTCTTCAGCTGCTGTACGCTGGCTGCAAGTGAGCCTTTTGAGCCACTACATGTCGAAGTCCAAAGCCGCTTAATTGTCTGGCCCGATTGGACAGTTTCAAATTCATAGATAACGCCAGTAGCACAGATACCGCGAGTATCGTCCTTGTCTCCTTCGAATGCCGTGCCCTTCATCGCGTTAGCAAGGTCGAGTGCATGTACGAACTCGTCATACGCGCGAGTATTATTACTAAGCGCCTTTGTGTCGATCACTGTCTGTAGGTACCCTTTGTAGGTTGTGATCGTACGAGAACTCGGACTAACAGCAATGCGATACGAACGGAAATTCTCGTCAGCTACAATTGGCCCACGGACAGTCATGGTAACCGAACGATCGACACCGGTATTAAGCAGTGATTCGCGTCCAACATCAGCTTGTGGCTGGCTGCTATCGCCACCTTTAAATACCGCTTGGCCAAGTGACACTATAGCGGCAACGGCAATAATAACAATGATCGCGACAAGAGCGATCGGAATAATTCGTGTAAGTTTACCTCGTTGCATGTGTCGATTTTATCATCTTTATGTCAATATGTCAATCAAGGAAACACCTAGTTAACACCGTGCGCGCCAGTGCTACCATAGCCAGCCGCGCCGCGATCGGTATCGTCGAGCGTCGACACCTTATCCCATACGGCCTGTTCATACCGAGCAACTACCATCTGAGCGATACGCATTCCCGGTTCGATCACGAATGGCTCGTGACTAAGATTAATAACTAACGCACCCACCTCCCCCCGGTAGTCGCTGTCGATCGTTCCAACGCCATTAACCATAGTGATACCATGCTTGCTACTAAGGCCACTACGAGCGCGGATCTGCGCCTCATACCCCTCGGGCAGCGCAATGGCAATACCCGTCGGGACGACAGCACGTTCAAGCGATCCTAGCGTTAGCGGACCGTCGAGCCGAGCGTGCAAGTCCATACCAGCCGATCCGGCTGTCTGATACAGCGGCAGCTGCGTATTTTCGTGAAGGGCGACGACCTTGATATGAACACCCATCTATAGCTCTCCCCAGTTTTTACCGGTCGATACATCAACGTTGAGCTTAATTGCGAGTTCAGGATAGATATTCTCCATCGTCGATCGTAGTAGTTCAGCTACTTTATCGGCATTTTCAGTCGGACATTCAATCAAAATACTGTCGTGGATTTGCAAAATTTGCTCACCCAGATCACCTAGCTTCCTATCAACTTCAATCATCGCCATCTTCATCAGATCAGCTTCAGTACCCTGAATTGGCATATTCGCTGCGGCTCGCTTTGCCCCTTCGCGAACCATAAAGTTACTGCTATTTACATCTGGCGTTGGTCGACGTCGACCAAAATAGGTTTCGACGTAGCCTTCTGAGGCTGCTTTTCGCAGTGTCTCATCGATAAATGATCGGATTGGCGCTCGAATCGCGAAGTACTGATCGATGAACTCTTTTGCCTGGGTAAAGTTCATGCCTGTCGCAGCAGACAGGCCATGTGGGCTCATGCCATAGAGCACGCCGAAATTGATCACCTTAGCGTCGCGTCGCTGAGCCTTGGTAACATCATCCATTGGAATGCCGTATACTTCACTTGCGGTTTTCGTGTGAATATCAACGTCACCGTTAAAGTCATTGATGAGCTTTGTATCATTTGCCAGGACTGCTGCTAAGCGAAGCTCAAACTGTGAATAATCAGCACTGACAAAGACCTTATCACCATCTGGGATAAATGCTTCACGAATCTTACGGCCCAGCTCGGTTCGTACCGGAATATTCTGCAGGTTTGGGTTGGTCGATGACAAGCGTCCAGTACTCGCAACATCCTGATTAAATGTCGTGTGAACACGCCCCTGCGTATCGGCTAATTTCGGCAATGTGTCGATGTAGGTATTCTTTAGTTTGGCGAGTTCACGTGTTCGCTCGATGAGTTCAATAATCGGATGTTGACCACGAAGTTTATCGAGCTCCTTCTGACCGGTACTATAGCCAGTCTTGCCCTTTTTAATGCCAGTTGTCGGCAGCTGCAACGTTGAAAATAACACCTCGGACAGTTGCGCTGGGCTTGCGATGTTAAACTCGTGGCCGACCATTGTATACATTTCTTGTTCGAGCTGAGCATGCTCGGCTCCGAGCTCATCGCTCATGCGTGCCAAAAACTCTTTATCAATCTTAATACCACGACGCTCCATAGCGAACAGATGATACGTTAACGGAAAATCCAGCTCATAAGCGACCTTGGCAAGTTTCGGCTCACTCGAAAATGCGGTGGTTTGCTGATCATAAAGCTTCCAGAGTGCTGCAAGTGTTGCCGCCGAACCGATGATCGGCTCGCCAATGAGACCTTCTAGACTACGATCACGCAGCAACGAATCGATCAAAAATGCCGCCTGATGAACATCATGAAGTTCATGAAAACGTACGTTAATACCATGATCAGCCAGCTGATGGTAGAGAAGCTTGCTATCATAGCTAATCACGCGGGTAAGCTCAAGGACGCGCCAGACGCTAGTATCAACGTCCCCTATCGGCAGGCTGTGAACTGTTTTAGTATCAGTTGACAGCCACAACTCCTCGGAGCCGGTGTCAAAATGTAATGCCACCGGACCATCGACAGATAATGTGGTCGGCCACGGAGTGATCGTTAACGGTACTAATGATGATAAAGTAGGCGCACCAAATAGTCCCATCTGGTTAGCGTCAGACGGAGCTTCACGCATATGCTTCGGGAGTCTCCGAACAAGTGAGCTAAATTCAAATTTCTGCAAAATCGCCGCCACCGTCTCGAGGTTTGTATTCGTCACGTCGGCCTTGCCCCAGTCGAGCGTAACAGGTGCATCCGTCCAAATACGCCCCACTTCTTTACTAATGAACGCCAGGTCCTTGCCGGCATCTAGCTTCTTGGCGACGCTCGGTTTTATATCATCAAGATGCTCATAGATGTTTTCGAGCGTACGATATTCCCGCAGAAGCTGAACGCCCGTCTTCTCACCGATTCCCGGTACGCCTGGCAGATTGTCTGACGAGTCACCCTTGAGTGACTTTAGATCTAGGAACTGCTCAACATCGATACCATACTTGTTCTCGAAGTAGTCCACGTCAAATTCTTCAATGTTACTTAGGCCATTTTTCAAGGCGTAGACTTTTGTCGTTGAGCTAATCAACTGCAATGCATCAAGATCACTTGTTAGTAGGCACGTTTCGATACCTTCAGCCGTTGCTTGCTTGGCAAAGGCGCCAAGGATATCATCAGCCTCATAATCATCAAGTTCATAGAGTGGCCAGCCAAACGCATCAAGCAGCTCAAACAACATTGGTAGTTGTGCGTAAAAATCATCCGGGGCTTTTTTACGTCCAGCTTTATATTCAGGATAAATTTCACGACGCTTACGAATATTGGTGCCTTTTTTATCCCACGCTACGGCAACGTAGTCGGGTTCGAGCTTCTTAATAAGCTCGATCGCTAGTGAGGCAAATCCGAACACGCCGCCAGTTGGCGTCCCATCTTTAAGGCTGAGCCCCGGCATTGCGTAGTAGCCTCTATAAAATACTGATTTTCCGTCGATAACTGCCAGGCGTTTTGTCATAGTCTCAGTATATCATCTGAGGTGGCTAAGAGGCGCGACGACGCAGTTTACGGCGCTCACGCTCACTAAGACCACCCCAGATGCCAAATCGTTCGTCGTTACTCACTGCATAGTCAAGACAGGTTGAACGAACATCACAATTACCACAGACCTTTTTCGCATCGCGTGTTGATCCGCCCTTTTCAGGGAAGAATGCCTCGGGATTCGTCTGAGCACACAGCGCATCTGCTTGCCATGCCAACGGCTCATCATCATTCGCTGCAACTTCCGTAAGAGCAAGCACTGCCAACTCCTGCTTCTTCGCCTGGCTTAGCGCCTTAGGTGCTCGTTCTTGTCTACGCTCCTGCATCACTTCCCGTTCCATAGCAACTCCTCTTGTCGTTTATGGTAGATTATGAGGCTATCATACTCACCTCACCCGCTATTCACAAGCATAGGCGCTATCTATTTGGTATACTAAAGGTAATGAAACACCATGAAAATGTAAAAATCGTTGCACTCGTCGGTCTGACCGGTAGTGGCAAGAGCACAGCCGTCGATTATCTCACCGCTAAAGGCTACCCAAAAGTATACTTTGGTGGCGTTATTTACCAGACAATGGAAGAAGCCGGCATCGAACGGACAGCTGAAAGTGAAACAATCTTCCGCGAAGAAATTCGTGAGCGTGAAGGCAAAGACTTTGTCGTTAAGCGTATCGTCACACAAATCAATGACCTTATAGATGCCGGCCAACGTCGAATTATCGCCGATGGACTCTATACCTGGACAGAATATAAAATCCTAAAAAGAGAGTTTCCTGGCGAACTCACTACCGTTGCGGTCGTTGCGCCAAAGCACCTGCGTCATCGTCGCCTAACACAGCGAACTGAGCGTCCGTATACGCTTGAAGAAGCCAACCAGCGCGATTGGTCTGAAATTGAAAATCTCGAAAAAGGCGGCCCGATCGCCATTGCTGATCACTACATTATGAATGACGGCAATCTTGACCGTTTCCATGAACAAATTGACACCGAGCTCGAACACATCAACTTCTACAACTAAACAAAGACAGGGTGGATCATGAAAAAACTAGGCTTTACGATCGTTGAACTTATCGTCACCGTCGCCGTAATTGGCATCCTCGCAAGTATTACTATCGTGGCATATAACGGTGTCCAGGCACAGGCGCGCGATGCCGACCGCATAAATGACCTTCACGAAATCGCCGATGCAATTAAGCTCTACCGCACTAAAGTAGGCCACGACGTACAAACTGTTGGTGGTGTAAAAGCCGACTGCGGCCGCTACGAGAATCCACCGACAAACACTATACCAATGGGTGGCGGCTCTAGTAACGCAGGGGCTGGCTGGTTTAACTACGAGACTACCAGCACAACCAACTACTCAGTCTCCGTACTACACTGCCTAACATTTAAAGGATACTTAAATGATAGCTTCGTAGACCCTACCGGATGCGCCTCCACTACTGGCACAGCCGCACCGGGATATACATGTACAAAAACAGGATACGCATATATGAAGTACACGTGTACTTACAACGGTGACACGATCAGTATAATCTACGCTCGACTCGAGACAAAAGACGAAAGCAGTAAGTTGACTAGCTTTGATGGCGGCGCTAATACCTGCAGCTCAAATACTGTCGCCGCCTCTCCGTATTTTATGAATTACATGGTCATCGCTGACTAACGGATGTTAAGTAGCATATAAAACACCCCCGTATTTTACGAGGGTGTTTTATTGAGGAGGGCTATTACCCTAGGTATTCATGAAGCTTCTTAGCATCTTTGTGCTTGCGAAGCTTAGCGAGCGCCTTAGCTTCGATTTGACGAATACGCTCACGCGTTACGGCAAATTCCTGTCCAACCTCTTCGAGGGTGTGGCTCTTACCGTTCTCGAGTCCAAAACGCATCTTAATAATCTTCTGCTCACGCTCAGACAATGTTGAAAGTACGGCCTGAACCTGCTCTTTAAGAAGTTGGCTTGTTGCCGACTCTTCGGGTGTTGCACCATCTTCATCTTCAATAAAGTCACCGAGAACCGAGTCTTCATCTTCACCGTCACGACCAACACCTGCATCAAGTGAGGTAATGTCTTGCTTGATCTTGATAACGTATTCAACTTTTTCCGGCTCCATTTCAAGCTCTTTACCAAGCTCTTCGATGGTCGGCTCACGGTTAAGCTCCTGGGTCATACGACGCTGAGTACGAAGCAACTTATTGATTGTCTCCACCATGTGCACAGGAATACGGATTGTACGTGCCTGATCAGCAATCGCACGCGTAATCGCCTGGCGAATCCACCATGTTGCGTACGTTGAAAACTTAAAGCCCTTGTCCGGGTCAAATTTCTCAACAGCACGTAACAAGCCAGTGTTACCTTCTTGAATAAGGTCAAGGAAATCAAGCCCACGGCCCGAGTAGCGCTTAGCAATCGATACGACAAGACGCATATTCGCCTCGGCCATCTTGTCTTTAGCTTTTTTATCACCAGCCACGACTTTTTGAGCTAGCGCTAGCTCCTCTTCGGAGTTTAGAAGTGGAATCTTACCAATCTCACGTAAGTAAAGACGGACGCTGTCATCAGACACGTCATCAAAATACTGGCCGCTATTAAGCGTATCAATATCGTCTTCTTCTTCGTCAATCAGTTCATCAATCGCCGGTTCATCGATGTCGCTTAGTGGTCCACCACTTGCGTCAATCACACCTTCGTCAACAACTTTCTCTTCAGTATCTTTACTTTTTACCACTATTAATCTCCTTAATGAGTGTGTACAGCTGCGTACGAATCTCAGTCGCCTTTGCTTCGTCGCCGGTCGTCTCGGCCTCGCGTAGCTGATCGGTTAATATATCTTTTTGTTTTTCCTTGTGTTTTGTTGCAACTTGGCGGAGCAATCGAGCCGTTTCGAAGTAACGATCTTGATCGTTCCAGTCGGCATAGCGAGCGTCGGCCTTTAGTAATACTATTTTCACATAGGTATCGTACTTTTGCAACTCCTTAGGGGTGTCGGTAATCGCCTTGCCACCATGAGTAACAAGATAATCCACTACCGCCCGGCGTTCCTCACCAACAAACATCGATGGATCAATATGCGCAAAAAGTTCATGTGTCGCACCGTCCGCGAGCGCCGCGGAAAGAACATTATCTTGGTAGGCCGCTTCGTCGGTGGTCAGTTCACTACGATTCGCACTAACCTGCTTCATCGGGGCTTGCTTTATGGACGCATCATTCATACCGGCGAGCTTCGACTTGAGAGCATCGGTCGAGGCATTGATCATACCCGCTATCTTCTGCATATAATGTTCACGTTCGACATCATCCTTGAGTGAGCCAATAACTGTTAGAGCGGCGGTCGTAAAGGCGCGCTTGCCGGCGGCCGTCGTGACATCTTCTCTTGCGGAGTACTGAGCCAATACCCAGTCGATGACAGGCTCGGCAGTATCGATTGCACGCTGCCAAAGGGCGGGGTCTTGTTGAATAAGTTCGTCTGGATCTTTTGCGTCACCAGGCAGGCTAATGATTGTCAGATCCACACCGGTCTCCTGAGCAATGGGAATCGCACGCTCGGTTGCCGCAAGACCCGCTTTGTCGCCGTCAAATGCCAGTCGAACATTTCCACTAAGTCGACGTAATGCGCGCAGATGATGCTCGGTCATAGCCGTACCTGCAGTCGCTACAACTCCCGTGATACCTGCTTGATGGCTACTAACAACATCGAGATTTCCCTCGACAATCACAGCGTAATCATTTGTTCGAATCGCTTCTTTTGCCTGACTGAGGCCAAACACATGTCGGCCTTTATCATAGAGAATTGTCTGTGGCGTATTGAGATATTTAGGCGCCTTTGGATCATCGGTGATAATACGAGCCGTAAAGCCAATCACCTGCCCCACGCTGTCCATGAGCGGCACCATCATGCGCCCACGGAACATATCACCGCCAAAACGATTCGTCAGGCCAGCTTCAGCTAGATCTTTGCTGGTATAGCCCTTGAGGGACAAGAACTTCACGAGCGCGTCGCCCGTCGTTGGAGCATAGCCAATTCGAAATTCTTGAACAATCTCCTTACTGAGTCCACGTTTGCCAAAAACATATTCGAGCGCATGTTGGTTCTTCAATAGGGAATGCTGGTAATAGTTCGCAGCCAAATCATGCGCCCGTAACAAATGCTTTTTCTTCTGGGCAATCTCCTGACTGCCCTTGTTGTCATAGACAGTCAGATCCACTCCTGCTTTACGAGCGAGGTGCTCGAGCGCCTGACGAAAGTCCATTCCCTCGACTTCCATGACAAAAGTAAAGATATCGCCACCACGACCCGACGAAAAGTCGTGCCAGATGTGTTTGTCGGGACTAACGACAAAACTCGGCGTCTTTTCAGCACTAAATGGACTAAGTCCCTTGAAGTTACGCCCCGCTCGTTTGAGCACCACGTATTCGCCAATTATGTCCTCAATATTGAGCTTGGCGCGGACTTCTTCTTTAGCATCCTGCATACTCACAGTATAGCACTCTTTACCTCTGTTAGTGTTTGTGCTTAAATGAAGACACTATGTACCCAGATCAACAACCACAAAACTATTCGATCGACTATCTCAATCAGATTGCGCCTCAGTCACACAAGAAGCAATTTGATCCAAAGTTTCGACTAATTGCGTTGATCCTTGGGATCGCCACCCTACTTACAATTATCTTGGTTATTTTCAGTAGCCTGTCTGCTGGATCAAAACCTAATATCCAACAACTCGCTGCCCGTCTTGCGACGACAGAGACAATCGCCACTGATGCCCAGAGAAATCTTAAATCAAGCGAACTTCGCTCTATCAATGGCAGTCTCACTATTCTTCTTGCAAACACCAATCGTGATATCGCCGAGCCGCTAAAGCTAAGCGGCGCTAATGCCGAGAAGCTCGATAGGGCAATCGTTGCTAAAGAAAACGGCGAGACAATCAAAGCAGCACTTGAAGACGCTCGCTTAAACGCAACGTACGATCGCATCTATGCTCGCGAGATGTCATATCAACTCGAGACAATTATTATTCAAATGAAAGATCTCTATAGTAGGACATCGAGTCAGTCTCTCAAGACATTCCTCGATACGTCCTATAAGAACATTCAGCCACTCCAGGAAAGATTTTCAGAGCTAAACGCCGCTAACGCTTAAACGGTTGCGACTTCTTCGCCCGATACGAGTCGGTAGCTTAGTCGAACGAGATCGAACAATTCATCTTCTGGCATTTGTCCGGTACATAGGATCGTATTCCAATGTTTCTTATTTAGGTGATAGCCAGGGAGTACTGTCTCATATTTTTCACGTAGGATCTCAGCAAGCTGTGGGTCACATTTCAAACTCAGGCGAAGCGGCTTGCTGTCGCCTTGAATAATGGCAAACATCTTGCCCTCGCCAGTTTCTTTGTGTCCAATTTTATATACAAAAGTATCTTCGCCGAATGGAAAATCGAGCCACGTATTCGGGAAACTTAAAAGGTATTGTTCAACGTCGGTATGTGTCATGCTTTTATTTTAGCAAGATAATACTGAAGTTCCATAATCGAACCGCGAATATCACCAAGCGCCCGGTGTTCTTCCGGTTTAGCAAATTTCTTCTTATACTTACCTTCAAACACTACTTTCCATGCAGTTACGTCGAGCATACGGTAATGAAGCCGTGCATCAAGACGGTTCCATTCGTTCACAATAAAACGACGATCCTGATGAATTGAGTTGCCCGCGAGAAGAACTGGCGTATCCTTGTCAAAATGCTCATCGATAAATGCCAGTAGCTCGTTCTCAATGGTTCGGCCCGAGCGACCTTTTTCAAGGTTTTGCGTAATGAGGCCGTCGCGCGCTTCAGGATTTGCGTCCCAAAATGCCTTACCTACCTGCATTCGGCGCTCGAGCAGGCGCGGACCAACTTTTATAACACCTTCGTAGGTTGCTAGTTCATTAAACTTCCAGTCAGTCACGATAGCAGCGACTTCCAAGATTCGATCCTCGATTGGATCCAAGCCGGTCATTTCTAGATCCACCCAAAGGATGCGATCAATTTTCTTGTTTGCTAATTTTTTATCCATTGTATGTATTATTGCATACTCGGGATGAGCTAGTCCTCTGTAAACTGCAGACTCAAAGAATTAATACAGTAACGCTGGTCAGTTGGCGTACCTAAACCTTCACCTTCAAATACATGGCCAAGATGGCCGCCACAGGTCGCACAGGTCACTTCAGTACGTACTGTGCCAAGGCTGTCGTCTTCATGTAGCTCAACAGTACCTTCGATCGCATCGTAAAAACTCGGCCAGCCGCACTCAGCATCAAACTTCGTTTCGCTGTCGAATAACTTTGTGCCACACGCCGCACAACTATATGTGCCTGCGTCAAATAATGAGTCATACTCGCCCGAAAATGGCAGCTCCGTTCCCTTCTCTCGCAGTATATGATACTGCTCGGGCGTCAGCTCGTCTTCCCATTCACTCTCGGTTTTATCACGCATATTCATACCTTTAGTATACGCTCATTAAAAAACCACCTCAACATTGAGGTGGTTTTTAGATAAAGAGACGGATTCTATGCACCCTTCTTTTTATCAAGACGATCAAGCTTCGCCAGATGAACCGCCCAGTATACAACAGCTGCCGTTGCAAGCAAGGTGATGAGTGCTGAGATGATCATACCCCATCCAATCGCCACTTCTGGTTTGTCAGCAGTCTTAGCAATAATCACCCACTTAAGGCTATTGAGATCGACGCCTTGTGTAAGAAGCGCGACAACTGGTGCTACTAACTGGTCGACAATTGTCTTAACGGCTGCACCCGCCGCAGTACCAATTGCAAGACCAACAGCAAGACCGACAACGCCCTGTTCGCGAACAAAGATCAGAAATCCTCCACCCTGTCCTTTAATCGCAGCAGCACCCTGCTGTACGCGAGAGACAACTTTCGCCTTCTTTGTTGCTGGTTTTGCTGCAGCCGTTTTTGTGGCCGTCTTCTTTATTGGCTTTTTATCTGCCATAAAAAAATCTCCCTTTAGTTACAAGGGAGATTATAGCACTAATTAACGAGGTTGAAGTAGTCTGATCGTGACGCTGCGCATCTTGCGC